>NZ_CAWUIC010000004.1:0-184505 GCF_963922255.1 uncultured Flavobacterium sp.
AAATATAACCCCTACTCAAAGTTGTTAATAACTTTATGGTGCTTTACATAGGAACTGCTGTTAGCAGCGGCTTTTATTTTGTATAAGCTTCCAATGCAATTATTAATTTGCCAATTTCATTATATGACAAATTACTAACATCTATCTCCCAAACATGGTATTTGTTTTTTGGAACTGTATTATATGTTCTATGAATAAAATCACTATTAATTTCAGAAACACATTGATTTAAAGAATTAAATTTCTTTTCCGAAATATTAGGAATAGGATATTTCAGACCTATTTTTAAATAATCAACAAAAAGCTCAAAATGAATTTTTCTACTAAAACCAGAATATATATAGCCATCTCTTAAACCAAAACCTTTTGTTTCAAAATTAGTTTTTAGATAGGAGTAAAGTTCTTCTATTTTCTCTTGATTTTTAGATGCCATTTGCGTATTGTTTTACAAGTGTTGCTACTGAAGTGTTTGTATAAGGTTAGTTACGTGTTTTAAGCACTAAAGTTAGCAAATAAATCGCAGATAGAAAGTCTGCGAGGAGTTTTGTAAGTAGGCGAGAACTAGCCATTAATTTTATACGGTGTTAGCTACAGTTTTTATTTGTCTTTTTATCAGTTTGTCAATTCGTCTTTTGTTTTCTTGCTGTAATAATGAAGGATATAAATTCATTAAATTATTTACGACCATTATTATCAGTGCGAATAATAAGTTGTGAGTAAAACTTTTATAAACAGCAAAAAAAGTGACGAAAATAAATCCAATCAGATGGCTTATTTCCGCAAGAGTCATTTCTTTTCGTATTTCAGTCAATTCCACTTTTTTGTTTTCAAGTTTTATTTTCTGATTAAAAAACTTGAAAAAGGTATTTTTCACAACCCATTTAAAATATCCAATTCCGATTTTTTTATTCGTGTTCTTACTCGCAATAAAGTTCAGATTTGACAATTTTTCGTAATATTCTGTTTTCACGAGCATACTATTCAAAATCATTCCTACAATCCAAGATATAAAGGAAATTGATATTCCAAATGTCAAATATTTAATCATAAATTTTCTTGTTCTGTCAAATTGTAGCTAACGGTTTGCAGCTACCCGAAGGAGGCGATTTCGAAGCACTTCACTATCAACCAAGAACAAACTTTGATAGGAGCACAAAGCTTGATTTAATCACTGAACCGCCACTTTTGGGTAGGTGTTTTTATAGACAGCTTTTTTTACTGTTTTGGTATCAATTGCTCAACTGAAAAATAGTAAAATTCACCGCCAATTGGATTTCGAGTATGTTTGTCAACAACCCTAACAGGAATATTATATTGTCTACCGATGTTAGCTGTCGAATTTTCTCCTGCAAAAAACTTTTCGACTAAATTGTCCCAAAGAGATTTGTCTTGGTCTGGGTTTTCTAAATGAAATTGTTCAATCTGAATTTTCGCTGTCGCTCTTGACAGATAAAATTGATGGTATTCATAAGTTCTTTCTCGAAGTTCAGGGTTATTATCAATCCTAATGTATGTTGAAGGGAATAGTACTACACCACGTCTGTTAAATGCTGAAATTAGTTCCGTATAAAAATGTTTTGCTTCATTTTCATCATTTGCTGTGAAGGATGTCATAAAATGAATTATTGCATTATATCCAATATCTTCAAATCTTAATTCAAGTAAAAATTCCATACTGATTGGTTTTAGGGTTTATAATAAACGGCTTTATCAAGTTGTCGATAGAGAAAGGAAATTAAACTTAAAATATCCAAACAGTCCTGTTTGTCAATAGGCCAAGTAATTGCTGGTTCGTGAGCTGTCGGATTTCGTATAGCACTCATTAAGCCTCCTGAAATAAATTTAATACCATCTTGGAAGTCTTTGTCAGTTTGCGATTGACAAGTGGTTGCTTTCAAAACACCATTGTCACAACCCCAAACATTCAGCATAAGTGGTTGTCCATCTTTATCGCTTTGTGATTTTGTTTTTACGTCTTTGTTGTATGCTTTTGCACTTTCAAAAACTGCGTGAAAATAATTTCCTTGTGCAAAAAGTCTTTGAGAATGCTTTGTCACTTCAGAATGAAAATTTCTCTTTAAAAATTCGTCAAGATTGTCTTTATGGAGCAGGTTATATGGACAGTGATTTTTTTCTAAAAATTCAATTGTTGTTTTCTTCTGTTCTTCTGGTGTCAGTTCAAGGCAAAAATTAATAAGTCGTTTTGCCCTTTCTGTATTGTCTAAAGGTGTCTTTGCTAATGAGAGAACCCAATTAAATAATGATTGTGCTCTAACTGATGTTATTGAGGAGTTAGGAAAGTTCTCTTTATTTACCCTTAAAATAGATTGTCCAAGTCGATCAATTTCATTAACCGATGTCGAGTATTTTAGTGAATCCCCGATTTGAGTTGCTATATGTCGAAAATTTATTTCTTGCAATGTCGTTTCTTTAAAGTTTTCTATAACAAGTCTATATCCACAACTCTAATACTACTATTACAACAATTTTGCAGGATAGTCTCAATTATATACTGTTTTATTGATGCTAATTTAGTTTTAATTTGAATTAATTGATTACGTATAAATACGTAATTTTAAATAAAAAGGAGATAATTTTTTATTTGATTACTAATTACAATTTCAAACTTTATATTTGATTGTTTGTAGTTGCATATTTTTGAAGTAGATTTTTTTGGTATTGCCTTAGCGGCTTAATGCCAGAATGGTGAAAGTTATTATTGGAAAGATAACACCAAATAGGACCTGATACCATTTTAGGATGAAAAATTTATTAGGAGAGAAGACTAAACGCACTAAGGTTGAAAAATAGTATCTGAAGGTTCTTTCTGCTTTTGATATAAAAGAGCTGTTTTTTGCTTTCACCTGATAAACAAATTTAGTACAACATATAACTTTGGATTGAAGTTATTTTGGTAAAAGTATAGGGTTACTGCTATACTTGCAAATTTTATAGTATGTAATTCGGGAACTTCACATTACTTTTTTGTTGATTTTAAGCTCAAAACGTTACTAGAGGAGCAAAATTAAGATTTAAAAAGAAAAGGCATACTAAGCCTTATTTCTTTATCGAAAGCATACATACTGTCTTCTTCATCAAAAGGAATAAGGTAAATTATCGCATCCTTTGTTTCTGTTGTTGTAAATATCGGATGTGTACTATCTTGTATATTCATAATGGTTAACTCAATACCTAAATGAAAAGCCTCGAATTCGTGTGGTACTGTTAATTGATAATTGTGCATTATTATAAAATTTGATAAAAAACAATTTTTTCAGTTATTTAATTTTTTTGATATGATTACAGATACAAAATTACTTTTAGAATGTATTGAAAATTCTGTTGGAACTTCAATAAATTTACTAAGCTTTAATGTTTTTTACTAACCATTTCATTATATTACTTTATTCAAGATTTGTAATGCCGTATAAATTCTTCTTTCAAAAACCTTTTTACAATAAATGCATTTGAAATTTTAACAGAATCTATACACAAATATATATATATATCATCTAAATCGAAAAACATAGGCATTGCTGTTTTATCCCATCTTTTATGTTGATATTTCCAAACCATTAAAAAGTAATTTTCTTTATAGCTGTATTGAGCATATTTTTGCTCAAAACTCTGTAAGTAATACCAACCACTATTATCTTTTCTTAGTTTTTCTGCTTCATCAAGTTTTCCTTCTTTTTTTAATCTTCTATATTTTGCATCTTGATTTACAGCCCAAGGATATTCTACATTTTCTGCAAATTCTTCAGCTATATTTTCAAATAGAATAATGTTTTTTAAATATTTTTTTAAATCTATTACCCAAACCATTTTTTTGTAAAACCTTTCACGAGATAATATTTCATCAATTGTAATTGGAGAATGTTGAAATTCAATTACCAAATTTTTTGACTTAATATATATATCTGCAATATGTTTTTCACCAGTTATATTATCATATTTAATAAATTCTTGTTGAAAATCATAAAAATTGTTTTTCCATTCTCTATGCCATTCAGTTTCTCTTTCATACCATGTATCACATTCAAGTAAGTTTATATGTTTCCAATGATTGACTCGCAGTTTTCCACAATATGCGCGTACGTTATTCCCACAGCAAATACAAATTCCTATCTCTTTTGGTTCAGCTTCTTTTCTCTGTAAATTGACTAAAGCATACTTCATTTTTATTGTTTATTTATAGAAACGGTCTCACCTGCGAAAAGTGTAGGTTTTTAGGTACTAACTTTCGGATTAATATCAACCTTTGTTTTTAGCTTATTAATTTTTGACTCAATTGTATATAGTCTTTTCTATACAACGTTTTTTTAGCGTATTGCTTCTTTTATCGTATTAATAAGGTATTCTTTCTCTTTTTGATTTCCATTTTTTAATTCATTGATTAATTGCTGCATAACAGTAGGACTAATATTTTGATAAGCCTTTGCTCTTTGTTCCACAGTACTCAGTCTAAAGAGTTCACAGAAAGTAATTGTTTCACTTCCTTTTGTAGATTTTGCGACAAAAACACAATTATTTATTATATCAATATGATTTGTATAATTGTCATAATGAGCATGTATTATTATAAAATTTGCTCCATTAGTTGGATAATTCACAACAGCATTATATAAAACAGGTTTGGTACTTTTTTTAGTATTACAAGCAGGACAGCTTAAGGCTAAATTCCTAGTTTCAAATGTGAATTGCTCATATTCAGATTTTGGAATTATATGTTCAATATCTACTTGTTTTATATCAAAACCTAATGGGTACTTACAATAGCAACAAGTATTATTCTGCTGAGCTCTTAAATGATTGATAATATTCTTTTTTATTGAATCAAAAACTCCTTTATTCCAATCAGAATGTGTATTGAAATTATTATCAATTACTGTAGCTTCACCTGCTGTAAGACTATATGGAATTAAAATTCTACTACTCATTAAAATTAGCTTCGAATATTGCTTTAATAACTGATTTCATAGGGTCTTCTTCACGTAATGATGGGTAGAATTCTCTTAATCTATTTTGAATTTTAAGTAGTTCATTATTTGATCTTTTTTCGTTAGCTAAAAGGGCTAGTGCTTTTGAAACATTTTCATATAAATGAAAGTTTCTAGTTGAAGGCATTTCAAAAACATTTAGCAAAATATCTTCAGACGACCACCCATAAGTAGATTTTGAAATCATTTCAGAAAAAATAAATCCTTTTTTATTCTTTAAAGTAATCACACTAGAATTAATAGGGTTTAAGTCAGACGCCAAAAAAGGTGAGTGTGATGCAATTATAATATGACAACCATTAACACTTTGTAAAATTTTGTTGATTAAATCTAGATATCTTGATTGCCATAGTGGATGCAAGCTTATTTCAGGTTCATCAATTAAAATTAGGCTGTCGTTTTTTAATAAAGGAATTAAAGAAAGTAATGTCGAAAGTATACTAGCCTCTCCTGAGCTAGCTTCTCTAAAATTAAAAGGCATTCCTCCCTTTTTAAATACTTGAATTTCAAAACTTCTAATGAATCCAATTTTTCTAAGAATATTTAAAATGTCATAAGCATAAACATTATCACTGTAGATTGAGTTGTCATTATATATTCGAGTTATATTTTTTTCCGAAAAATTTATTGTCAACTCGTTTTCTCTCTCGCTAAAGTTAATTTTATTATTTACGAAATCACAGATATCTTCAGCTCTTTCTTTGACTTCATTTATCACACTTTCACTTCTATATGAAAATCTATTAATATTAATCTCTTCAATATTAGCTATTAGAATTTTAGGAGTTAAGTGACCTTTGTGGTTTTCGAAAAAAGAAGTTGTAAATCTATAATTAAGCTTTATAATCGGTTCATAGTTTAAATAATCAAAGATGTGGCGATAATTTCTTGAAATATCAAATTCCGAATAGCTCTCAAAAACAATTTCTAATGCTCTATTCATTAAAGCTTTATTAGAAAAACTATTAATTCTATTTCTTGTTCCTAAATAATTATATTTAAAATCTCTATGTCTTAAATCTGATTGAGAATCGCGAGTTGGTCTAAAACTTTCATCAACAGGAAATTTGTCAGATATACTATTAGTTAATGCTATAATTTTTGATGGTAGTTTATTGTATTCAAAGTAAAATTCTCTGAATAAATGAACCTGTTTTTGACTACGTGTTTCTCTTGTAAAATATCTAGCGATTTCACTTAAAATTCGACTTTTTCCAGTTCCATTGTTTCCGATTATTAAAGTGAAATAATTATCAGAATTAATCGATTGCTCATTTGTTAGAATTATTTTTTCAGTTTCTATCTGCCTGTTTTCAATGACTAAGCTATATAATCTAAATCCGCTCATTGTTTTTTTTGAGTTTATTTTTTAAATGCTACCTGACGGTCTCGGCTATTAGTAGTTGTGTGGTTTAGCACTTAAATTTGCAAGTACACACCAAGCTGAAAATCCTCACGGATTTTCAGAAATAGGTGAGAACAAGCAATTACTTAAAGCCATTCTTGGCAATAGTTTAATCCTTAATTATGGTTCTTTCTGTAATTTTTTCGTCAAATTTTTCAATAAATATATCCACTTTTTCCTCATTTAAATTACCGTTTACATCTAAAATATCTTGTTCTATAAACCATTTTATTAGAGATTTATTCCAATATTTTGGCCTCATTTCCATACTTTTTTTTTGTTTAATAAAGAATATTTTTTGATAATTACTAGTCGGGTTATAGACATCTGTAATTAGTTCATTTTTTGTATTCAATTCATATATAACTAATTCATTTCCATAAGATTTTTTTTCATAACTCAAAACAGCTTTTCCGTCAATATAGATAGTTTCTTTCTTGAGTTTTATTTCTTGCGCATAAATACATGACGAAATTGATAAAAAAAGAATGATGATAAATGTAGTTTTCATTTTTTGATATTTTAATTAATTTATTTGTATGTAGTGGACTGAAATTGTTTCAAATTAATGCCAAGTAGTTTATACCCGAAACTCTGATACTTGTTTTATACCTATTTAGCAGGATAGTCGCAATTATATTGTTTTATATCGAAGCTAATTTAGGTTAAATTTGAATTAATTGATTACGTATAAATACGTAATTTATCAAAGTTAGACCTTACCTAAAAAGAAACTTCTTTAGATAGCTTTTAAAGAGGTCAAAATTTTATGAATTTTTAAATTATTTTGAAAAATTAGGTGTTGTGCAATGGTTACGGCTGTTAGTGGCTGGCATTATTTTCCAAATTTAACTTCATTTCAAATTCTCTATAAAAGTCAAGTGTTCCAAATGTAACATATTTATTCGTTTTTAATTTCTCATAGAATGAATCATTGTCCTTTGATAGATTTATTGTTTCCAGAAGTTGTCCTAAATTCATGAAACTTGAGCCAAAATATGGGAAATGATTAAATGCTTTGTCAAGGGCTTTTAATTTGGTGAATTGTTTACTCCAAATTGTTTGTTTTTCTTTTAACTCCTCGAACTTCTTCAATATACTTTTTTCCTCTGAATATGTTACATATGAATGGGTAAGTAAAGCGTTAAAAAACTGATTTATTATTGTCTTGTCGTGAAAGCCGCCAAAGTCTAATTGCGTTAATGATATTCTCTCTATTGCTCTGTTATTCCAATAAATTTTCTTAGAGGAATTTGATTTTTGGTTTGTCAAAGTAATTTCACCATTTTCTCTTAAAATTATTTCGGTTCTACCTGCTTGTATTTGAGAAGATAAAATACTGTCTGATAAATCAATAAGTAGGTCAATGTCAATTCCTGATTTTGCTTTTCTTGTTAATACTTTCTTTTTAAACTCGATTAAGATTATCGCGTCTTCTGCTTCAATTAAAAGGTCGCATTCGCCCTCAATGGTATCAACTGAATAAGTACCATGAGAATAAGTTATGCCGTGTTCATTTAGCCATTTGTAAATTAGTTTTTCTAGCGCGTAACCTATGCTGCTGTCAAATTTTTTCACTTTTGCCGCTCTAAAAACCGTGGCTAATGATTCAAAAAGAGAGGGAGCACACCACGACTTGTCCATTAGGATATATTTCGTATCGCTCAATTTTATTAGAGAATTGAATTGAAAATCTACTTTCGTAATGTCTGATGGTAAAAGATATTCTGCGTTGGCTTGTGTGTTATGGGAATTAATATCAAGAACTTTTTTAATTAGTTGTTCCTCAAACTCTTTTAATTTTTTCTTAATAGCAGATACGTAAATAGTAACAACACCATTTCTGTCATTAGAAATTTTAAAAATTTCATTCAGAACGGTAAAGTATTCAGTTTTACTAACCCCAACCACTTTAGAAAAAGTTGCTTCATCAATTTCTTGATATAATTCTTCTATTATTTGTAATGAAAGTTTTGGACGGATTTGAATCAGAGAGTAAATAGAATCCCAAAGTGCTATTTCGGTGCAAAATTTTATTATTGTTTCTCCAGTTTGAAAAAAATGTGTCCACTGATTGTAATGCTCAACATTGTAGTAGCTTGTAACAATTGCGATAGATAAATCTTGAATTTGTCTTAACTCTTTGTCTATATTTCTTAGCGTTTGGATTTCATACGGATATTTTACACAAAGGTTTAGCAAGTAACCTATTGGTATTTGTGGACTTTTGTGCATTCCTAATCCATTACCTTGTCTTGTCAAATGATACCTTTCAAAGTATGTCGAGTAATTGTTTTGGGTGAGTAAATGAAAAATACTTCTTGCTAATGTAATTCCACCGATTTCTTTTACAATGCTGTCAAGTTTGTTGATTGCAAGTTCAATATCTTTAATTTCGAGGCTTTCATTTTCTATGGTAACTTTGCAACCTTCTGAAATTAGTGTTTTTAACTGTATCACTCTGTCATATTCTTGAGGATACTCCTCTCGAATCCTTTCGGGTTTAATGTCGAATGAAAGATCAGAGACTAACTTGTAATCTTTTACGTTTGAGATGATTATTTTCCAAATGTCAGTTTCTTCAAATGATGGAATCTTCTGAATACTTGCGTCTTTAATTGCAAAAAGATTTTGCAAGATATTTAGATAGTCAAGAGTTGGCTCGTCAAAGAGCAGATACCTGTAAACTAAATTTTGAGCAACAATTTTTAGTTGAATAATAGAAATGTTCTTGTTTGTTGTGTCTGCACTTCTATCTATGTTGGCTTTAAATCTTTTTATTATTTCGTCTTGGATAAGTCTTGGCGAATAATGATAAGTAATGTCTATTTCAAGTTTTTCAGCAAGCAACTTATAGTCATCTTTAGCATCATCCAAAGTGGAGCTACTGTCGTCTATGATATTTATAATTTTTTCGGTCATTTTGTTTTACTTAGATGGTCCTTATGCTTGCAACTAATTGTCTCAGCTATGAGTAGTATCGTTGTTAAACGCTTTACTTTGCAAGTACTTACCAAACTAAAATCCGTGAGGACTTTCGTAAGAAGGCTAGAACTAGCAATAAATTATATAAAGTGTTACCTGTAGGTTTTATTTCAGATTTAAATTAGTGGCATCATATTTTTTCAACCATTTTTCTATTTCCTCAATTAATTCTTTACACATTTTGTAAAAAGTTTCAAAATTCTGAAAACAAAGTTCTCTTGGATTACATATTAATCCTAAATCAGAATATCTTTTTACTGATGTGTCAAATTTATCTAAATCTATATAAGTAACTTTTTCAAAATTATCAGCATTTGCTCTTGTCGGTAGCCAAATTTTGAAATTCGCAATTTTGTCAGCAATTTCTTTTGGCATAAAAGGATTTATATCTAACCCAAGTAATGGATTTTGTTCGTACCATTCGTGTGTGAAAAGTAGTTTTTCCTCAAAAAATAACTCTTTATGATTTTCACTTTCTTTTAATGTCTTAAACTCAAAAAATTTTGTCCGCCAACCTCTACTAAAATAATTTTCTTTTGGTTCTTCAATTCCTTTTGTATTTATGGAAATTGTCCAATTCTGTAGAACATTTATCAATTCTGAGACAGTTTCAAACTGTTTGTCAAGCACTTTTGGTTTAAAAGAAAATCGGTTAAAGATTTTAAATGCAATTAGTAATGTTATTAGACTAATTATCAGATTGGAAATATCTATAAAAATATCCCAACCATTTTCGGTTACAAAGTTTGTCAATTCGATTATTTCTTTTTTTTTCAATTCAGTTCGAGTGTTTGTTAACTTACTGGTAACGTTCTCGGCTATGAGTAGTTGCGTGGTTTAGCGGTTAACTTTGCAAGTACACCCCAAACTGAAAATCCGCGAGGATTTTCAGAAGTAGGATAGAACAAGTAATTACTTATAGCCATTATTGGCAACCGTTATTTTTTTGCAAGTCTCCAATAGTTAGATTCAAAATGTCCTCTAACTTTGATAGCTTTACTGTTAGTTATAAAATCAAATAATTCTTTTTGTTTTGGAAGCATAGTCTTGTCTTTGATCAAATCTAAAATTCCATATAATCTATTCACAGCAGCGGAATTAGATAGTTTTCTTGAAATATCAATATCACTTTCTAATAGCTTAAATAAAGTCCTAATTCCTGTTTGCGATAAGTCGGAAATCATTTGCACGTTATATTGTTGAGCTCCTCTTGCGATGCCATAACCGTTTCCAAGAAAAGAAACCATTATCGCTTTAACATAAGTGTAAATAGAAGATAATGGAACATTTTGACCTAAACTAGCCAAATCTCTAGCATAAGCTGGTTCGTGATGAAAATTATCCCACCCATAATGAGCATCGAGTAACGCTTGTGAGTGTTTTTTAAATATTATTTCTTTAAATGACTCTGGAATATATTCAACGCCATTTACAAGTTTAAGAAATTCCAGAGCCTCACTCGCAGCATCTTTTCCTTTTATGTCTCTTAACGAAGAGAATTTTGAAGCAATATTACTCCGAATATCATCTGAAACTAATTCCCATAAATTTGGTCCAATTTGACGAATATTGTATTTTAAATTTGGGTCACAATCTTGTTTAATAAAATTGGCAAATAAATTGTGAATTATTGGTCCGTGAATCTTTTCTGATTGACTTTCAATAATTGCATTTATTTCTTCGACACTTTCTAATCTTTCTAAAGTTAAGCTTTCAATCAAATCTTTTATTTGAAGTCCACGAGCAGGCATATCAAATGTCAATACATATTTGATACAATTTTTAATAAAATTGTATGTTTCAAATTTGTCGATTTCTCCCATTGGAAAATGGGCAGTGCTAAAATTATTTCTGATTTCTCTACATTGCTGTAAAAAAAAATGAGCTTCATTAGGGATTATTCCTAATCCAAATGCTCCAGTAATTAGTTGATAATCTTTGACTTCTCTTAAATCCTCAATAGTTTGTAGTGGTTTTCCATCCCAATTAATTGCGCTTGAAAAGTATTCAATCCCATAAGCAACAATCTTTTTTTGTATGTCAAACATTGCCAAGTTCCAAACATAATTTATTGCAGCATCATTAAGACCAGATTCAATTGCTATTCTTGTCTTTTCTAAACTTGCTTCAAGCCGATATTCTGGTCGTATTGCTAGTTTTACGTTTTCCCAACCTTCAAGAAAATTATCAACTTTTTCAATATGTTTAAATCTATCAGGTAGTATTAATTCTCCCATTTGTTATTACTTTTTCGGTTGTTTTTTAAATGATTGCCTACGGTTAGTATATGAAAAGTAGGCGATTTCGAAGCACTAAACTTTCGGTTAAGCACAAAGTTTGACACGAGCCAAAACCCTTGAATTTACTACTGTTTCGCCTATTTTTTATATACATTGTTACCTGCTGGCTTTATTTTTTCATTCGTCTTTCAGCGTTGGCAAAGACATACTCTTTTGCAATTTTTGGTTGCAGCGTTGGCTGGTGCGAATTGCAAATGTGTATGGCTTTAAGCGTTGGCATTATTGAATCACAACTTCCATTTCACCCAATTCGCTGTATTTCATTATTATCTCTTTTTTAATATTTAAAAGTTTATCCTGTTCTTTTGATATTTTCTCCATAGTCAATAAATCGAAATTTTCATCTTTGTCTATTGGAACTGCAATTTCTATATCTATTATTTGACCTGTTCCCAATTTTTTATTACCGTAAGCTCTTGTCCTTTGAAAGAACAAAGGCTGTACGTTTTTCATAACATATCGAAGGTCTATTTCAATCCTATTTGTATAGTATTTAGTTACTAATGGTAATATTTCCTTAAAAAATATTTTTGAGGTTTCTTCAGTAAAGCACGTTGAATACTTTTTGAATTCTTTTAGAACTTCTTTTAGTTCATCTTTTTTTGTGGCTTGAATCGGATTAAGAATTATTGATTTTATGCCTGAATTTACTATTAATTCTATGTTGTCAGAAGTTAGCTTAGAGTTCTTCTCAAGGATTGTAACGTCCTTATCATCTACTAAATCCTCTTTGATTTTAAAATCTTTAAACTTTTCAAGTTTTGATTTTTCATTTGGACAGTCATAGAACAATGAGTTGTAAAACTTTAAAAACGCTTTATCTCTTTCTTCAATATCGTCTTTACTAGTAATGTTGTCAAATCCAATTTCTAATTCCTTAAAAAATTGATTTTTGTAGTTTTCATTTGCTCTGTCAGAAAAGTAACGTTCAAAGAAAAAGTCAATCTTCTCTTTAGGTATTATAACACCACAGTGATTATTAACTGTAAATAGATACTTATCTTCTTTAAGGTTTAATTTATTTTCTTCATTTCTCAAGAACAGTTGACCTGCCATTCCATCTATAGCCCAAGTCAATGAATAATCATAAAACTTATCTTTTTCCTTTATTTGGTCTTTTAAAATGTGAGCTAAAATCCCATCATTTTTTGTATTCGAAGAATAAACGGGAATGTTCCCTTCCCAAGCATTTTCTTTGATTCGTTTTAGTGTATAATAAGCATCACCTTGTTTAATGTAAAAAAGGTCGTTTAAAGTGAAAGATTTAGTTTCAGGATTCAAAGAAGCAATGGCTTTATCAATATTACCCAAAGCTTTATTCAATTCTTGAATCTCACTAGTAACTCTGCTTACTTGGTTGTGATATTCATCAATGTCAACGATATTGATTTCTTCTTCAATACCCAAATCAATTTTAGATTGTTTATCCCAAAATCTATCTATACACCAATTAGTTTTAGGGTCAAACTTGTCAATATCAAAAGTTTTACAATTAATTGTTAAAGGTTCAAATAAGCTTTTATCAAGTTTGAAATATTTAAATTGTCTTACAAAATCCTTTAAATCATTATCATCAATAGGTGTTCTATAAACATCAAGTGATTCTCCAATTGTTGTTACTACATAACCGAATATTTTATCAGTTTGTTGAATGTCTGTTGATTCTTTCTTGGTTACAGCTAATATGTAGGTTTTCTTTTGGGTTGAGTAGAAAGTCCCAATTGGAAGAGAAATAATACCATCTATAATGCAATGCTTTTTAATAAACTCACGGATTTTATGGTCATTTACTCGGTTTAATAAACCGTCTGGAATAACAATGAAAGCTTTACCATTTGGTTTAAGTTCATTGATTATTTTTTCAATGAAAAAACATTCAACACCCATTCCGTTTACATAGTAATAGTCTTTTAACTCTCCATCATTTTTTATAGCTTCTTTGTAATTAACAATTCCTTTCGTAACGTAAGGTGGATTTGTCATTACTAAGTCGTAAACATTCTTTTTAGTAGTCGATAACGAACCTAAAATTGAAGTATGGAAGGATTTAAAAACTTCATTGATTGTTTTTGCAAAATTTTTGGTTAGTGTTGGGTTATCTCTTAATACTTCTGAAAGGTAAATTATCATATTGGCTTTAGCCATTATGATAACTTTTGGGTCTCTATCTTCACCTTTGAAATTTAAAGAAGAATTTAGATTACCATCTTTAACAGAAAAAGCGTTTGTTATTTTAGTAAGTAGGGGTTCTAATAAGAAACCTCCAACACCACAGGCTGGGTCGCCTACCACAGCATCTTTACCTAGTTTTTCAATGCCCGAAACCTCAATTATTGCTTTAACAACATTACGTGGCGTAAAGTATTGTCCCCAATTTTTTTGACTTATACTTCTTTTTAAGAAGTCTTCATAAAGTCTTGATTTGAACTCTGGGTCAATATTAACAAGTTTAATTTCTTCTCCTTTTTCATTAGTTAGGAAATTGGAAAAACTAGTTAAAATATTGAAGAATAAATGATTATGTTCTTTGATTCTTGCATCTAGAATAAAACCATTGATAATAGAAGTGTTGTCTAGTTCACTTTCGGGGAACAGTGCTTTAATGTGCCCACGAACATTATTAAAGTAATATTTCAAGCAAACATCTTTTCCCGACTTTTTAACTGAATCGAAATCGACAGGAACGCCATCACTATTCTTTTCTAGAATCTTTAAATCGCTTAAATACCTAAAAATGAATATTTCTACGAACGTAGATAAACATAAGTCAGGGTTTTCTCCACTTGCTAACCAAATTGATTGCCATACGTTTTTTGCGAGGTTATTTGGGTTTAACTTTCGCTCAATAATTAATTTGCTGTTGGCAGAATTTATTTCTTTTAATAGTCTGTCAAAAAGAGCTAAACTTTTATTCAGTTCTGTTGTGTCAGATAAGTCTTTTACAAGGTTGTGGCTTAAATTGTAACCATCTTCATTTTGAATTAGACTGTATGACCTTTTTGTTCCAAAATCGTCTTCATAGGTTTCTGTTGCTAATTCTTCATTAGCATTTGGATTGATATAGAAATATTCTCGTGTGTCGGTCGCAATACCAAATGCAGCACCTACAACTTGACAATAGTTATTACATTGTCGAAATGCCTTGAGTTTTTTTTCTTCTGTGTCAAAATCTGAAGGGTCTTTGTACTCAACGATTGCAATAACTCGGACTTCATCTTTATTTCTACGGTCAACGATTACTCCATCTGGTTTTCGTTTTCCATAATTTTTGTAGTCGTTGTTTGGAACTATTTTATATTTTTTTAGTTCGTTAAGGTTTGTAGCACCTATCGTGTAGGACTCATAAATACCAAAAGGATTTCCTTTTTTTGTATAGTTGTTTGCTTTTAATTCTTCTGACATTTTTTAATCCTTTTTGTCGATTAGTAAGTCCTTTGCTGAAACTTTTAGAATTTCAGCAATTTGGTATAAGTCTTCTAAACTAGGTTGTCTCACATTTCGAGCATACTCGTTAATTGTGGTATAACTTTTACCTGTCTGTTTGGCAAGCCAAGTCTGTGATATTCCTTTGTCTTTTAGAACTTCCTTAATTCGGTTCATTGAAACCTAATTTATTTTTTCAGTGTCAAAGATAGTAAAAGTTCACTATAATGCAGTGTAATTATTCATTATCTTGTCGTGGGTTGGGAAAGGGCAAGCTCTTTTGGTTTTTCAGCGTTGGAATTGAGCGTTGGCAAAAACCAAATGTGCTTGACCGAGCGTTGGCTTTTTTTCAGCTTGCAGGTAACTAGGATACATCCGCAACTCTAGTGCTAGTTTTATACCTATTTAACAGGATAGTCGCAATTATATAGTTTTTTATTGAGGCTAATTTATGTTAAATTTGACATATTTGATTACGTATAAATACGTAATTTTAAATTCAAAGGAGATAATTTTTATTTTTTTGTTTGTTGTTGCAGTTTTTTGAAGTAGATTTTTTTGGTATTGCCTTAGCGGCTTAGTGCTAGCATAGTAAAAGTTATTATTATAAAGATTACACCAAATAGTACCTGGTACCATTTGAGAATAAAAAACTTATCAGGGGAGAAGACTAAGCATACTAAAGCCGAAAAATAATAGCGAAAGGTTCTTTCTGCTTATGATATAAAAGATCTTTTTTTTGTTTTCATCTGATGAACGAAATTAGTACGACATATAACTTTGCTTTAAAGCTATTGTAATAAAAGTATGGGATTTTAGCTTTAGTTACAAATTTTATAGTATGTAATTCAGGAATTGAACACTCATTTATGGATGTTTATAACAACGTTAAAACAGGAAATAATCAATTCAATATTCAACGTTTTGACGCTTCACGAAGTTGCGGATTTTCAACACTTTTGATTACAAATATAGACAAAATTTAGTTTCAAAAAATACCAATTCTGATAAATCCCAAACCCCGCAATTTCATGAAACGGCTGTTGTGCGTTCGTTGTTTTTTAATTATATAAATTATTTACTTTAAGATATAAACTTTTTAATTCATAAATATCCATATCTAAAATTGGTTCATACATAAATGAATTAAGATGTATGTTTTCTGGAGTCATAATATTAACAGTCTCTATAATTTTTATTTCGTTAGCATTGCCAATTTGTTTAAAACCATCATATAATGTTCTAGTTTGATTTTTTTCTAATTCTACAAATTCCAAAAAAGCGTCAGAATTACCATTGTAGATATTCCCTTTTTTAATCCAATCGAATGTCGCTGAAGAATTCAATTTTATTTTATTTTTCATAAACTCTTCAGCTTTTAATCTAATTGCTACAGCTAAAATTATTTTGTTTTCTAATTTAAAGTCTTCGTTATCAATATGGTTTTTAGCTAAATCGATGACTATATCATAAACATTTTCATTTTCAGAAATTGAGATATCAAAATTAAATCTATCTAGATATTTTTTAAAAATTTCTTTTAACTCTTTAACTTTTACATCTTTTGACTGACTTTTGTTATGAAGCAAATTTGTTAAAAACATATAATCATTCTTGTATTCTGTTAAGATATTATAATCGACGCCATATTCGATTATATTTCTGATAAATGGAATTAATGAAATTATATGTTTTCTACAATCTATTGCAGTATATACAGAACCACTTGATAAATTTTTCTTCCAAGTAATAAAAGGATTATCTTGATAATGTTCTTTATTTAAAACTATTTCATTTTCTTTTTTAACAGCGTGAAATCTTTTATTTCTATCTAGATTTAATCTAGAACAAACCGTTCTGTAAAAGTCGAAATTATGAGATAAAATTATTAAATAAAAATTATTGTTTTTTGATATGTCATTTAAATATTCGATGATTGCATATTTGTTTTTATAGTCAAATGAATCAGCAATATCATCAATTATAAATAAAGTTTTTGAATCTTCTTTTATTCTTTTTTGAACATCAAAAATTATATTTAACAGATATAATGACCTTTTTTCACCTTGGCTTAAAGTATTTTTCGATTCAAGTTCTTCTCTACTTAATTTAACCCAATCATTATCTTGACATTCGTTTGTGTCATATTTTGAACAGAATTTGAATATAACTTTCGGAAGACTTTCTCCAATTATGCAACTATTTAAATTTTCAATTTCCATTTTAAAAGGTAAAGAAAACCTATCGTTAAAAATATTAATTGCATCTTGCCAATCAGTTTCAAGCACATTTATACTTTCAATATCTGATTTTAAATTATTGAATTTTTCTGATAACTCATATAATTGTTCAGATTCACTTTCAAAATATGAATACCAAATTTTATTTTTTAATTTTTCAAGGTTGCTTATCTTTAATTCTTCAATTAAATGAACATTTGATTCTAAAACATCTTTTAATTTTGAACCTTTTACATCTGACAAGCCTTTTTCAATAGCTTGAAATTCTTTACTTTCCTTTAATTCATCTTCAATTATTTTTAGTTTTTTATCAAATTCAATTATATCATCAATACTATCTTCATTACCTAGCTGTATTTTATTGTTTTTTACAAAAAAACTATTCTTCTTTAAAGAATCATTTACGTTTTTTAGTTTTGAAAGTGAAAAAACTCCTTTTTCAAAAAATGAATATTTTTTATAAACTTCATCAGTCTTTTTTAAATAGTCAGAGATTTTTGATTGGAATTCTTTTTTTTCAATTTTATTTATAACACTTGAATCAAAAATATCTAAATATGAAACATTTTGAAATATTAAATTATTCGAGTTGCTCTTAAATTTATTTAGATTGTTAAGAAAACTTTTTTCACTTAACTTAAAATCTTTTATAATTTGATTTTCTAATTCAAACACTTTTTTTCCTAATACAATTTTGGAAATTTTTAAACCTGATTTATCCTCTAGTTTTTTTAATAAATTGTTTTTTAAGATTAAAATATCTTCTAATTTATCTTTTATTTCGTCATTAACCAATAAAGATGAAATACTTGATGATTCATATTGAGATTCAAAAGAATTAATAACAAAAATTTCTTCTTTCTTTATTAACTCACCATCAATTTTTATTTCTTTCTCAACTTTTTCGTTATTAAAAATTTCATCACCAACTTCATTTTCTTTACCATCTTGAATCTTTTTAAAAACTTTTGTGAACGAAGTTTTCATTAATCCGTTTTTGGCATAAATTGCATTTACTTTATTTGTATTTGTAAAATTTAATTCTTCATTTAATTTTTTTATACCATAGCAATTTTCAAAATTAATTTCAATTTTATTCATAATATGTATGAATTAAGTTTCTTGTTAGTGTTTTCGATTTTCCGTACAATGACGCACAACTAGTTTATACTCGCTACTTTCCTACTAGTTTTATACCATATTGGCAGGATAGTCATAATAAAGTTGATTTTATTGGTAGCTAATATAGTGTAATTTTATATCAAATATTTACGTGTAAATACGTAATTTATCAAAGTTAGACCTTACCTAAAAAGAACCTTCTTGAGATAGCTTTTAAAGAGGTTTAAAATTTATGAATTTTTAAATTATTTTGAAAAATTAGGGGTTGTGCAACGGTTACCGCTGTTATCTGCAGGAAATATCTTCGTAATTATTATATTCTTCTTCATTAATAAAAGTCTTTGCAAATTTTAGAATTATTTCTTTTGTTAAAATTCCTAAAAAATCATTTCTCCAATTAATAATTTCATCTCTTAAATGATTAATATTTGTATTTAGAAATTTTTCAATTTCAAATCTATTTATATTACAAGAATACAGAATTTTTTTGTTAATGCAATTTGTTGACTCATCATTTTTATTTGCAGGAATAAATAATTTGATATCATCAATTTGCTCAAAATCACGCAAGGTTCTTACGGAATTTTCGAGAAGTTTTTTAAAAGCATAATATTCAGTATTAGCATATTCTTCTTTATAGCAAATTATACGTTTTTTATAGTTCGATTTTATTTCATCAAAATATTCTGTATTTTGCTTATTTCTACGAAAAAATTCTGATTTTGAAAGTTGTAATCTTTTAATATTCTGATTAAAGAAATAATCTACTGTAAGTTCAATTTCATTTAATTCATTGAATTTTAAAACATCAAGTTTTAAGTTAGAATATTTCACTCTATTTTTTGCAGCTTGTGAATATCCTTGGTTAGTTATTATGAGACCAAAATTTGCATTAACGTCTTGCATCATTCCAATAAAACTTTCAACAGTTTTTACGTGTATTTTTTTGTTGTAATATTTACAATCTACAATTCCTAATATTCTTTTACCTGCTAAATTACCTCTTACTGCAAAGTCAATTTGTCTTTCAACTTTACTATATATTCCAAAAACAGAATCATCAAATTCTATTTCACATTCTGGATAAGTTTGTTTTAGTAAGTCAAATAATTTTATTTCGTATTCTTTCCACATAATTTTCGGGGTTACTTGCAGCTAACTTGTTTATACTCGCGACATCCATACTACTTTTATACCAATTTGACAGGATAGTCTCAATAGATTAATTCACTAATGCTAAGATAATATAAAATCAAAACATTAGATTACATCTAAATACCTAATAATTGATAAAATAAAAGAAGTCAAACTTTTAACGGTTGGTATAACTGAGTTACGGTATTTAGTTGATGCTGTTAGAATTAAGCATAAGTTTTAGAAATTCGCGCTAGATTCGCACGTAGTCGAATCCACCGTAATTGTGGTTATACTTTTTTGTGCTTAATGTTTATATTCTTGATTTCCATCTTTTAATATGATTTTGAAGACCTGTTTTTTCACCGCCCTTGAAAAAACTTCCTGAGTTTAATTTCTCAATTAGTTTTATTAAGTCTTCCGCGTGTCTATTATCCCAGTTCAAATTTTTAATCAAATATGATTTTACTTTAACTGGGTTTAATTCGTAATCATATTTGTTCAGAGCTCTTAAGTAAGTTTTACATCTATCATTATCCATGGAATGAGTAATTCCAGTACTAGGGTTTATGACTTTACTAAGTTCATTTAAAGCTTCCTGAACTACCACGTCAGGTAAGTCAGTTGGTTCAGCTTTTTGGTTAGAAGTTAATTCAGTAGCATTCCAAGCTTGTGCCCATTCAGTAACTCCAGTTTTCATCCATTGATGAGCAACCATGCCTTTTATACTTGGGTTATCGTCATACTTAAATAATTCTTTTGAATCAAGTCCAAACGCAAGAAGGATACTATTTTTTTTCTGCGAACCATAAGCTTTGTCATAAGTTCGTAAAGTTTCAATTTTTAATTTCGGTCCCTTTGAGTAAGCAGATACAGTACCGTTGAATAAATCTTTTAAATATTTTTCTCCAATAGTTCTTTCTATATAACCTGTATTCCTTTTTGTATGGATTAAAATTGTAATTTGTTGGATTCCTTCAATTTCTTTACTCAATTCAACAGCTTTTTTAAGAGCTATCATTTCGATTTCAGCAATTGGACCTTCATTTTCTGTATAGTATCTTTCTTTTTCCATAGATTTGTCACATTTAGCGCAATGATGACGTGTATGAGTAGTAGCGGATTTCTACTCACAAACCTTTCGGTTTTGCACTAACTTTTATTTTATATTTTTACCTTCGTTTTATCATTTAAACCGCTATTACTTAATATACACTGTTGTGCTTTTGTGCTTCTATTTTAATTTTTCTAAAGCTCTTTTGAAGCTATCGCTACTTTTCGAAAAATTGAATATCTTAAATAAGTTATTCCAATAATCTGTTTCCACAGATTCTTTAATTTTTTCACAAATTAGAGTCGCTAGTTGTTCTTCAAAGTCTGTCCATTTTTCACTAACAATTATTTCTGTTCTTGGAGAGTTTAAATCCAAATCCCGCATACCGCAAACGTCAATAACAAGTATTAGAGGAAAAGGCCAATTGATTTTAACTTGGTTATTTTTCATTCTCCAACGTTCTGGAAATAAACTTGACGGTATTTCAATACCATGCAATGAAATTTTTGACTTAGAACTTGCCAATGTGTTATATGAATCATCTGTTCTTATATCACCATCATCACTAATTGTTATTGATTTGGATGATTCTTTTATTGAGTTTAGGTCAATTTTGAGTTCTCTTTCTAATGTGTAAATTTCTCCTTCAACCTCTATGTCTCTAGAGTTTAATTCTAATCTTTCCACTGGCTTATTATGACTTTCCAAGATAGCTACAGTAGCTGAGCCTATTAAGCCAATATCTTTTCTGTCAATTGGAATTTCTATATATTTAATGTTCTCATTTTCTTGCCAAGAATTATCCTTTAAAGAATAGGAGGTAATTTCTTTAAAACTATTTTCATCTCTTTTTTTATTGTGTGATTGAGTTTCAATATTTATTTCAAAAGGTGGGTTCGGAATTACATTTTCAACATTTTCAATAAATTCATTTTCAGTCATTCTTTCCCAAGGGTTATGACTTTTTCTAAGAATTAATTTAGTAGTAGTTCCTGGTGTTTCCCGCTTTCCTGATTTTATCCAAAAAATACTTTCTTGACCTTCGACAGTTATATTAAGGGGGTCGCTAGATTTATGAGGACCATATACTCTTTTAGTATCAACAATTAGCACATCTGAAATCATAAAAGATGAAAGAATACCAATACCAAATCTCGATGTAGGGGAAAATTCCGCTTTAGATTCAGCTTTCAAATTGTAGAAGTCTTTTGACTTGTAAAAAGACGAGCCAATTTTGGAGTAATAATTATTAATAATATATTTGTCCATCCCTGTTCCATTATCGATTACTTCTAGGATGTCTTCTCCTTTTTCCGTGTAATATTTCACGAAAATTTTAGGCTCATATAAATTGCCCCATTTTGCTTCTTGTGCCTTACGTAGTAGACATGCATCAATTGAGTTTTGTAATAGTTCTCGTAAAGCGACTTCGGGATTTCCATAGAGCTTTGTTCCCATGAGTAGCTCTATAACTTGAGTTTTGCTCAAAGAGAATTTAGTATCCATATAGATATAAATAGGTTTGTTTTTTATATCTATTTTAGTTCTTATTTTATCCCTGTTTACTTTGAGTGGTAGTTTAATTTGTAAATCTCGGTCTATTGAATTGTGAAATTCGTTTAGTGTTGAAATTATATTGTTTGCTAAACTAAGTTCATGGTCGATCATTGAACAAAATTCATGAATCGAAGATTCTATAACAGGATGTGTACATTTGGCACTAAACTGAATTAAGTCTGGACTAATGTCCCATGCTTCAATTGCTCGATGTTTATTCCACTCATTGATTGATATTGGATTTCTCACATATAAATGTGAAAATAATATTGAGGGAGTTCGTTTACCATCAAAATCTAATATGTCAGCGAGTCTAAGAATTATTCCTACAAATGGCAAACATGCGTATATTCCCGAACCACAAAGCAAGTTTTTGTCTAAATCTAATAATGATAGTGCATCTTCATTATGACTATAACATATTTGAGCCAATTCAACAGTTAAATCTGTATCTCTAAAAACAATTTTTTCCGACCAATCTTGTTCAATAATATCTCTCGCTCTTTCAGCATGTGTTTGCCGTATGTATTCCGTAATCAAATATGATTTTATTATATCAGCCTGTGAGTAATTTCCTTTGACTATCAAATCATTTAATCTTTTTTCATCCTCTGGTCGAGAATTATAGAACCTTTTAAAGTCATTAAATGTACTTTGCTCACTATCTTCAATTTCTGGTTCAATGTCCCAAACTTTTTTCCAAGCTAAGACTTCCTTTTCGTTAGGAGCCATTCCTATATCATGAAAAAAAGCACTGATAATTAAAAGAAGTAATTCAGGGCTAGAGAGTTCATTAATTGATTCCTTGGTTATTAACCTTTCCATTAGATTTAAAACTCTAAATAAATGGTCACCATCATGAAGAGTAAATTCTCCCATATGCCTAACAATGGTTTTTGTCCTTTGAAATGCATAGGATGTACAATCCTCAACTATCGTTATTACATTCGAGTCTTTTTCTGAACAATTCTCTTTAAGAGCTTTATATAATTCACTTTTTTTGAGTCTTAATAAAAACTCTTCTTTATAATCATCATTCATTTATTATCGGTGTTTTTCAGCATGAAGCACAACGGTCTCGGCTATGAGTAGTTGCGTGGTTTAGCACTTAACTTTGCAAGTACACACCAAACTGAAAATCCGCGAGGATTTTCAGAAGTAGGCGAGAACAAGCAATTACTTATAGCCATTGTTGTAGTGCGTAATTTTTTATCTTTAACTATTTTCCATTATTCACAATTCCTTCTTCAATTTCGTCTGCTGCTTTTTCAATAATATCTTTTGTACTGTCTTTTAATGTCTCAACTATTGTTTTGTCCTTTTTCTTATCTCGGTCAAAAAAGTTTAATATTGGATTATCAGATTTTTGATAGTTTAAAATTAATTTACCAGGGTTTTCACTTGTAACATTTAAGAAAGTATTTAGAAGTTTTATTCTTAATTCCTCTGACATTTCAGCATCTTCAATGTTTTCTATTTGTTTAGAAAGTCCCTCAATTGTCATACTTAATACTTGTTTGTGAGAGTATTCTTCTATTAACCTTTTTGATAAGTTCACTTTTTTATTTGCAGAAATAGTTGTCCAAATTAAAGGAATGTAAAGAGGAAGAAAAGCTAACATTATTTTAGGTGCTCTTTCAATTGTTTCAGTTAAAGTTGCTCCTGATAAAAGGTAAAAAATGCTTATTCCAATTGGTAATAACGCAGATAATGAAATGTATAAAATTCCATTGTTAAAGCTTTTTTTGTATTCATTATACAATAATTCTTCTTCTCCTTTTTTGGTGATAAAAGCAGAACTTAATCCAGCAGTTAAAGCATTGGGAAGTAATGATTCTATTTGTTTATTAATTTTATCATATTCTTTTTTTGAATTTGATTTAATGCTATCTAAACTATCTTGATTTATCTTAATGAAGTCGTCATATTGTCCTTTACTTGTCACTTTAAGACTTTCAAGATTTCCCTCTAAGTTTTCAGATATTTCTGTTAGTTGATTGTAAGATGTTTCTAGTTCTTTTTTTAGTCCTTCTACAGTAATTATTTCTCCATCTTCGTCTTCATCTTCATAACCAAGAATTTCTCTGTGAAGTTCATCTATTTCCGTTTTTTTTGTTAAAATCCCTTTATATGTTGTATTAGCTTTACTGGAATTTTCCTCAATTTTCAATATTAGTTCATCTAATTTGTCAATTTCTTCCTCAATTTCTGGGTGTTCTTCAAGAACTTCACTTATTCTAGTTACAAGATTGGATAAATTCGTACTGTTTTCTAACAAATCATTGCTGATTTCAATTGATTTTGTGTGGTTAGACTTAATATCACTTAATTTTTCTTCAATTTCAGTTTCGATATTAACTAATTTTGAATGAATCTCGCTTGCTTGATTAAACCTTTCTTCAGCTTTGTTTCTGTATTCAGCTGCTTTTTTTGATGCTTGTCTAGCTTCTTTTTCTATATCTGACGGTTTTTCTGCAACTTGTTTTTCTAGTTCAGAAAGTCTTTCCCAGAGTTTTCTTCTTTCGTCCTCTAGGTATTCTATTTTCTTTGAATTTTTTCCGTCAAACATTTTTTTTCGGTTTTTGGTTATGCACTACAACTTGTCTGTACTCGCAAAATCCATACTACTATTATGTCGATTTAGCAGGATAGTCGCAATAGTTTAATTTATAAATGCTAAGTTAGCATAAAATCAAAACATTTGATTACGTAAAAATACGTAATTAATAGGTTTGATGTTGTTTATTTGGAAGTTTTTTGAACTAATGGTCGTTTGTTTACGGCTATTTATATACTATTAAAAAAATAGAATGATTTCTAATGGGAGAGGGCCAGCATAGTAAAAGTTATTATTAGAAAGAATACACCAAATAGTACCTGGTACCATTTTAGAATGAAAAATTTATCTGGGGAGAAAACTAAACATACTAAGGCTGAAAAATAGTATCTGAAAGTCCTTTCCATTGTAGATTATAACGATCTTCTTCTTTTTGGTTTCATGGTAAGCTGTCTACTTAGTTTGTTTTTAGTATGAAAATTACATATTAAAGTACTTTGTGTTTTACTTTTTAAGTTTATTTATATACTTTATAAAATTAGTCTTAATTTCAATTTGAAGCACCACAAAGTTTGCTAATTAATAGTTAGATGTTAAATTTATATTTTATCACTCCATTTTTTCCTCTTAGATAAAACTTGACTGTGGATAAATTGAACTATAAAATACTATAAAGCAAATAGTACAATGTTTGATTTGTGAATTGAATACTTAACCAAGCCAAATCAATATAGACTAATTTTAGAAAATTCGGAGAATTTTTGGGATATTCCTGACCTAGCCATTACTTGTAACCGCACTTATAGGTAGTTATTTTTTTTTACCTTCCCACATACCTAATAAAAGTAATCCTAAACCAATACCAATTAATCCTCCAACTATATTAGCTTCTGTATCTTTGTCTTTTTCTTTCTTTTGTCTAGCTGCAATAAATTCTTCCCAACTCCAAAATCCTGCTCGGTTTAGATTAGAAAAAATGTAATCATGAGTAAATCCTCCGTTGAGTAATAGATTTTCATATCTTTTATAATCTTCAAGAGTTGCGGTATTCTTTTCAATTTTCTGAGAAAGTAACTCTACTTCATGTATATTTTGATTATGCATTATCGTTTTCTCTTTGGGTTAATAAATTATTTCCGTTTGCTCTTGAAATGACAGCGTTTATAGCACCAACTGCTGTGGCTGATTCAATGTTTGCTTTGTATATTCTATTGTCTAGCTTGTTTATTGCTTTTTGATTATTTTCAATAGACTTCAGAATAACTTGTTGTTTTTGTTCAATTTCTAGTAGACGTTTTTCAAATTCGTCAATTTTTGTTTTGTGAACTTCAGCTGCAATTTTAACTACAATTTTATTTAACCAACCCCAACCCATATCAATTTATTTTGCGTTCTCTAATATTTCTTTTGGTGTAGGTAAATTATAGTATTTAGCAACACTAGAGATTTCGTGGATTGGTCTTATTATTCCATAATCACTCCCTACACAGTTAACTCTAAATTTTCCATTTTCGTATTCAACAAAATCAAACCTTATCACGTTTGATTGCATATCTGGAACTATTGGCTTTCCAATAAGTTTTTCCGAATAATATTTAATTAATTCTTTGGCTTCTTCAAGTGTATATAAATCCATTGTTCTAAATATTATAGGTTCAAAATAATTGCTTATAACGTATTAATAATCTTAAAACTAATATTTTATTTTGATGCTAATTTAGGTTAAATTTTAAAACATTTGATTGCGTATAAATACGTAATTTACTATTTATACATTAAAATTTTAAGCAGAACGAAAAAATATGGAATTGAAATTTTTTTCTTAAGAAATGAAAATTTCTTACAGTGGTTTTTCAGGCCAAAAATCTTTTGGTGAGCAATCAAATATTTGAGCAATCATATTTAAATGATTAATATTATATTTTGCTCGTTTCGAAGGAGCTTCAACATGCGAAATAAAACTATCGCTCATATCTAATTTTTGAGAGAGCTCTAATTGTGTTAGACCATGCTTTTTTCGCATAGTTTTTATCTCTTCAATTATATATTGCTCAATTTTAGTCAAAACGTTTTATATTTTTGTATTACAAAGAGCAACTAATTTTAATAAATTATCAATGGTACATATACCATATTAAAATTTTTTTACTTATGTTTGTACTTGAATTAATATATTTGCGATTCTTCAAATCAAAATATTGAAGCATTCGCTTTGAATTTCGTCTTAGAAAACTGGTAATTTTAAAAGGAACGAAATGATAAGTCAGATGCTCACGTCTATTGGCGTGGGCTCACTTATTGTTCCTCGGTATACCAGTACCTCTAAGGCAATAAGCTGAGTTCCATGCCTTTTTTTTGCCAAGCTCAGTTTTTTTTCGGTTGTCTGTTGTCGGTTGTCAGTTGGCAGGGAATAGTAGTTAGTGATTAGTAATTAGTAACTAGTGATTAGCTTTATATTGTTTATTGCAAGGAATTTTCGTTTTTGATGATGTTGTGTGCCCTTGGACTGCGCTCAGGGTGAAAATTTGAGTGAATAGTGATTAGTGATTAGTAATTAGTGACTAGTAATTAGTAACTAGTGATTAGTAATTAATGAAAAGTGAAAAGGGATTAGTTTGCAGTTTACAGTTTACAGTTTATACTTATTTAATTTTTAAAATATTGCTTATGGAGAAATAGTGATTAGTGATTAGTAAATAGTGATTAGCTGTTTTAACTTCAATTGCTGATTGAAAAAAAGAAAATCCTTTAGTAGCTACAATTTTTTATATCTATTTTATGAGGATTTATTAAACGTGTATTTAGCATAAAAAAAATGACTTCCTACCTCGTCGGCCAACTCGTTAGGAAGTCTAGACAAACAAAACCAATGTTTCATTTAACCAAACCAAAAGTATGAATAAAATTTCACTCTTTCCGCTTTGGGCTGCTTTACCTTTGCCCAAATTGTTTTCTATTTTTTTATTTTTTTGTTTAACAGTGGGTTATACACAAACCAAAACCGTTACGGGAACTACTTCTGATGCCTCTGGTGCCTTAGCTGGTGTTACTATTCTAGTTAAAGATAAAGCACAAGGTACGCTATCTGATGCATCAGGGAATTATAGTCTTACTGTTTTACCCACTGATAATTTAGTATTTTCGTTTGTGGGGTATAAAACAGTGGAAGTGGCTGTAGGCAATCAAACTGTTTTTAATGTGGTGTTGCAAGAAGATACTACGCAACTGCAAGAAGTTATTGTTAATGCAGGTTATTACAATGTAAAAGAAAAAGAACGTACGGGTAGTATAGTGCGTGTTACGGCTGATGCTATTGAAAAGCAACCTGTTACTAATGTGTTGGCTGCTTTGCAGGGTAGGATGGCAGGGGTTGATATTCGACAAGATAGTGGTTTGCCGGGTGGGGCATTTTCCATCCGAATTAGAGGACAAAATAGTTTGCGAGCTGATGGGAATGAGCCGTTATATATTATTAATGGTGTGCCGTATTCTTCTGAAACTACAGGTGCTACTTCCACTTCAGGTTTTTCACCTAGTTTGACCAGTCCACTTAATTCTATTAATCCATCTGACATTGAAAGTATAGAGGTATTGAAGGATGCTGATGCTACCGCTATTTATGGTTCCCGAGGAGCTAATGGAGTAGTGCTAATTACTACTAAAAAAGGAAAAGCGGGTACTACGTCTTTTACTTTAAATAGTTCCACGAGTTTTGGAACAGTCACGCGTTTGCCGAAATTGATGGATACGGAACAGTATTTAGCTATGCGAGAACAGGCTTATGCTAACGATGGTGTTACTACTTTTCCAGCGACAGCCTATGATGTAAACGGTACATGGGACAGAGATCGTTATACTGATTGGCAAAAAGAGTTTATTGGAGGCACAGCCACTATTAATAACGTGCAGGCTACTGTAGCGGGAGGGAGTACTCAAACACAGTACTTGTTAAGCGGTACTTATAGGGATGAAACCACCGTTTTTCCTGGGGATTTTACCTATAAAAAAGGAGCTGCTCATTTTAGCATGAATCATAAGTCGCTTGATGATAAATTCAACTTGAATTTTTCAGGGACTTATAGTGTACAAAATAACAAGCAACCTCCAGTAAATTTAACAGCTGTTTCTAGAACATTGGCTCCCAATGCACCCGCTATTTATGATGAAGAGGGTAATTTGAATTGGGAGAATAGCACTTGGGATAATCCATTGGCTCCTTTGCAGTCACGTTTTCGTTCGCGAACCAAGGATTTAGTAGTAAATACTTTATTATCGTATACGCTTTTTAAAAATACAGCACTCAAAAGTAGCTTTGGCTATACTGATTTGACTAACAAAGAAACGAATGCACAACCCTCTACCATTTACAATCCTGCCTATGGAGTGGGAAGTGAAATATCTTCTTTATATACCAATTTGACTACCCGTAACTCTTGGATTGCTGAACCTCAACTGCATTGGAAGGGAACCATGGGGAAAAGTAAGTTTGAAGCTTTAGCAGGAACTACTTTTCAGCAACAGAAAACCAATCGTTTGTATGTGAATGGGTTTGGGTTTGCTAGTAATAGTTTATTGGATGATTTGGCTTCGGCTACTTTGAAAACTGTACCGCTAAGTGATGAAACTGTCTATACCTACCAAGCTTTTTTTGCTCGATTGAATTACACATGGGATGACCGCTATATCGTTAATTTGACTGGTCGTCGTGATGGCTCTAGTCGATTTGGTCCAGGTAAGCAGTTTGCTACGTTTGGTGCTGTGGGAGTTGCTTGGTTGTTTTCAAAAGAAGATTTCTTGGTGGGCAGTAAGGTATTGAGTTTTGGAAAATTGCGTGCTAGTTTTGGAACTACTGGTAATGATCAAATAGGAGATTATCAGTATTTGGACACTTATTCTTCTTCTGGAGTCAATTATCAAGGCACAAATGGTTTGAAACCGATCCGTTTGTATAATCCAGCTTTTGGGTGGGAGCAGAGTGAGAAAATGGAGGTAGCCCTAGAAACAGGATTCTTTAATGACCGTTTGTTTTTGACAGGAGCTTATTATCGCAATCGTTCGTCTAATCAGTTGGTTGGTATTCCGTTGCCGGGGACGACAGGATTTGCTTCTTTGAATGGCAATCTTGATGCCACAGTGGAGAATAGTGGTTTGGAGTTTACTTTGCGTACCCTGAATTTTAAGCGTAAGCATTTTGAATGGTTGACTAGTTTTAATTTATCTGTTAATCGCAACAGATTACTTTCATATCCGGGACTTGAAACCTCTACTTATGCTAATTTGTATGTAGTAGGAGAGCCCACTACTATTATAAAACTCTATCATTATACGGGAATGAATGCCACTACAGGAGCTTATGAATTTGAAGATGTTAATGGAGATGGTGTGATTAATGCAGCAGGAGACCGAAAAATAGTAGGAGACTTGACTCCGAAATATTTTGGAGGGTTTCAAAATCAGTTTACTTATAAGCAATTGCAATTGGACTTTTTGTTTCAGTTTGTAAAGCAACAAACATTTACATCCCTATCAGGAGTACCCGGTATAGCGGTAAATCAATTGGCTAGTGTGCTTGATGATGCAACTTTGCAACCTTTTACAGCAGGAGGTAACAGTGCTTTAACCACTGCTTATTCACGCTATGTGCTGAGCGATGGAGCTATCCGCGATGCTTCTTACATTCGCTTAAAGAATATCTCACTGACCTATACTTTGCCTTTACCTTCTAGCACTACAATTGGTTGTCAACTGTATGCCCAAGGTCAAAACCTATTGACTTTTACCAAATTTAAGGAAGGAGATCCTGAAACCAAGGTTACCAATATTTTGCCGCCCTTAAAGGTTTTTACTGTAGGTATGAAACTAACTTTTTAATCTAACTTGATAAGACATGAAAAATTTAAAAAATAAAATACTACTAGTATTTGCCCTTATTACCTTATTGGGCTGTGATGATTTTGTGACTGTAGAAGAACCTTATTTTCAGTTGACAGGAAGCACTGTTTTCGCTGATAAAAGTACAGCCAACGCGGCTATGGTTGATATTTATTCCAAACTAAGAGATGGTGGCTTATTATATGGTAGTACTAGTGGCTCTAGTGCTACGTTGGGCATGTATACAGACGAACTTGTTTATTATGGTGCTAATGATGCCAATTTTTTCCCCATGTATAGCAATGCTCTTTTATCTACAAGTCCACTGCTTTCTCAGTTTTGGAATACCAGCTATCATCAGATTTATTCTGCCAACGCCGTTATAGAAGGTTGTCAGAACTCCACTGGTTTGACAACTGCAGAAAAGAATCAGTTTATTGGTGAGGCTCTATTTGTTAGAGCTTTAGTACATTCCTATTTGGTTAGTGTTTATGGAGCGATTCCCTATATTAAGACCACTGACTATACTTTAAATAGTGTTCAAAGTCGTATGCCCATATCAGATGTTTACGAACACATAATTAGTGACTTGGAAACAGCTGTAACACTCTTGCCTGACGCCTATATTTCGGCTGAACGAGTTAGACCCAACCGTTCGGCTGCTTCCGCTTTGTTGGCTCGTATTTATTTGTATGATGAACGATGGGTAGAAGCTGCTAATGCAGCATCGGCTGTTATTAATAATGCCTTGTATGTTTGGGAGGACGATATTGATGCGGTATTTCTTAAAAACAGTACTGCTACTATTTGGCAATTTTCACCGAAGCTAACAGGAAACAATACCAATGAAGGAGCTCTGTTTATTTTTCAGACAGGACCGCCTACTACCGTTGGATTAAGTACTACTTTATATACATCCTTTGAACCAAACGACTTACGAAAAACACATTGGATTGCTGCCGTTACCAATGGTACAAGCACTTGGTATCATGCACACAAGTATAAACGAAAAACGAACACAACACCTTCCCAAGAATATTCTATTGTTCTGCGTTTAAGTGAACAGTACTTAATTAGAGCAGAAGCTAGAGCTAGACAAGGAGAGTTGAGTAGTGCCAAGGAAGATTTAAACAAAATAAGGCAATTAGCCGGATTACCTAATACAACGGCCTTAACGGCTGTAGCCCTAGTTGATGCTGTATTAGAGGAGCGTCAGCATGAATTATTCACAGAATTTGGTCATCGTTTTATTGATTTGAAGCGAACCGGCAGCCTTGATGCCGTATTGCCATTAACTAAGTCAGGTTGGAATAGTACTGATCAATATTGGCCTTTGCCTGAAAACGAATTATTAATCAATCCGAATTTAACTCAAAATCCAGGCTATTAATGAGAACTTCTTTTTTGACTGTATTTTATGGAGTGGTTACACTCCTCTTATTTGTGTTAGTTCCCTGTCCCGTAATGGGGCAGGAGCTACCCCAAAAGCAACTTAGTGAGGCTGATTACAAGCTTTGGAGTACTATGGGAAATGAGCAACTATCTGAAGAAGGGAATTGGGTAAGTTATCGGTTTTCTTATGAGAATAGTATTGATACCACTTTTGTGGTTCACACCACTACGATGCAAAAATTTGTTTTTGCTGATTTGATAGGAGGGAGGTTTGTGGGGGAGGATTATTTTGCTTTTGAAAGGCAAGGTAGTTTGGTGCTTTTTAATTTGCAATATGCTCGCGAAGTTGTTATTCCTGCCGTATCAAAATTTGATTTTTCGGAAGATGGACACTACTTGGTTACCCTTGAAAATAAAAGCACATTAGTAGTTAGAAAAAACGGAGTTATTGTGCAATCTATAGCAGATGTTTCCAGTTATCAATGGAATTACGAGAAAACCTCTTTGGTTTATGCACAGGAAGCAGGAGGACATACCAAGATTAGTTCTTTAGGGTTTGCAAGTTCCTTGAAGCAGAAAAGCCTGATAAGCATAGCTGGAATGCTTTTAGAAAAAATTAAATGGCAAGTGGGAGGTTCTACATTCACTTTTTATGCAACAGCTAGCGATGAGGTAGTCTTGTATTATTATGATTTACGTTCTACTGCATTATTGCAATTGAAACAGAACGACACAGTATTTGTGAAGGACATGAAAATACAGCCACATTATACTACTGCTTTAAACGTTTCTAGTGACGGACAAAAAGTGTTTTTTGGTATTACTCCGCTTGTGCCTAAAGATACCAGTTCTTTATCTGAAGGTGTTGAGGTTTGGAATGCTGCCGACCAATTGCCTTATAGAAAAAGGAAATTGAAGGAGTCAATTCTTCATCCCAATTATTTGGCTGTTTGGTATCCAAAAGAAAGTATAGTACGTCAAATAACAACTGAAAAGGAATCTTGGGTGGCCTTCAATGGTACTCAGGAGTATGCTTTGGTTGCGGATCCTATTCAGTATGAACCCCAATATGAATGGTTTGGGAGAAGAGACTACTATCTTATTCATCTAAAATCAGGAGTTAAATACTTGTTCCTTAAAGAACATTCGGGTTATGATTCCTTTATGCATTTTTCTCCAGATGGTCGTTCTATTTCCTATTATAGGGATGGCAATTGGTGGTGTTATAGTATAGCTACGAAGAAACATACCAATTTGTCAGTAGGAATTGTGACTGAATGGGATAATAGTGTAAGCGACGAAGGCACAGAATTGCATTTGTTTGGTCAGGCAGGTTGGACTACTACAAGTGGATTGTTATTGTGCTATGATGCTCATGATATTTGGGCATTTTCACCTGACGGTACTATTCGTAAAAGATTAACTAAAGGAAAAGAAAATCAAATGCGGTTTAGGTTTCATAATTCAGCCGTGAAAAATGTGGAGCAGTTTAATTACTCTAAGTCCGCTAGTAAAGTTTATGACCTTTCTAAAGGTGTTCTGCTAGAGGCAAGGAATATGGTAACTGAAGCCAAAGGATTTTATCACTTATATCCCAAGCAAGATGCTCAAATTTATGTTATGGATGAAAGCTCTATCAGTAGATTAACTGTTTCATCAAGCGATGAATCCATGATTTATGTGAAGCAAGATTTTGACCGTCCACCCGCTTTATTTTTTAAAAGAGGAAAAAATGAACAGCTTATTGTTCAAAGTAATCCTCATCATTTTACTTATCCATGGGGCACCTCTGAAATCATTTATTACCAAGATAGTCAAGGAAATTTTTTAAAAGGAGCTTTGTTTTATCCAGCTTCTTATGAAAAGGGGATTACTTATCCTCTAATAGTCTCCATTTATGAAACCCTTTCCCAGCATGTACATACCTATGAAAATCCCAGTTTGCATAACGGAATAGGACTGAATGTGTCGAATTTTGTGAGTAACGGTTATGCTGTATTATTACCAGATATTGCTTATGAAAGTGGTAATCCTGGGAAGTCAGCAACCGATTGTGTAACTGCAGCAGTTACGCAAGTTCTGTCGATGGGTGTGGCTGATGCGAAAAAAATTGGTTTAATGGGACAATCTTTTGGAGGTTATGAAACTAATTTCATTATTACCCAAACGGATTTATTTGCAGCAGCTGTTAGTGGTTGTAGTGTAGGTAATCCTATCTCCAATTATTTTTCTTTTAGTAATAATGATAATCGGATGGAAGCTTGGCGTTATGAAAACCAACAATTGCGTATGGGTTTTCCGTTTTATGAAAATCAAGGTGCTTATTATGCGAATTCCCCTTTGCATAATGCTACCCATATTACTACACCACTTTTGACTTGGGCAGGGAAATTAGATACAACGGTTAGTCCTGCTCAGTCAGAGACTTTGTACGCTGCTTTACGACGGTTGAATAAAGAGCATATCATGTTGGTTTATACTAATGATGGTCACATTTTTACGAATCCCAAAAACCAGGAAGATTTAAATCATAAAATATTGGACTGGTTTGGTTATTATTTGAAAGGGAGTCAGAAAGCCCCTTGGATGAAGCCAAATTGAGAATTAAAAAAATAAAATATGCAGTTTCTTTGTATTGAAACTGCATATTCTTTACAGCTGTTAATTTAATACTTTGTAAAGTGTAACGTTACAAGCATTAGCTTCATTTTTCTCCCAGACGTGTCTTGGAGTAGCTTCTGAAGTCATACAGGCTGCAGTAGTAAAATTTATTGAACAATCCACCTCTACTGGTTCGCAATTTAGAGGTGATGGATTTTGAATGTACCCAGTGATTAACACTGCATTCTTTGCTTTTTCCGCTTTAGTTGCTTTAGTTTCTACTGCAGCTGCACTAGCTAATGTGAATGCCAATACAGGCAAAATCACTTTTAAAAATGTTTTCATAATACATAAATTTAAATTATAATTTTTGACTTACTCTTTTCTACAGGTTTTCAGTCTCAGCCCTGCCACCGATCAGTTTGGTTTTTTATTTCGTTCTATTGCTTATTTTGTTTCTTTATGTTTAGTTTGTATTTGTGCAGTTGATGCCCTATAATGGCATAGAGGTTGTCTTCTATGACGAATATTTCCCTCACTTTAGCTTTGTTAGCATGATAGATATAGAGGCTTGAAATATAATCTCCATTTTCACAGTTATACATATCGATAATTGAAGCTTCCTTCCACATTTTCCTTGATTCGTAGCGTCCTATGACTTTTGAGTTTATAAATAGTATATTATTGCTATAAGCTGTAATTTGGTTTACCGTTGCTGGAAGAGAAGCTATCTTTTTTTGTCCTGTTTCTTTGATGTGTGCAATTTTTAGTTTGGCTGTTGTGGTTGTGTCAATGGTATTATTGCGGTGTAAGAGTTTGAGATTCTTATCTGACACACTGAATTCATTTCTGTAGTAATATGTGTAAATGACATTTTGATTTTTTCTGTCTACATTGATTATCCCATCCGTATCAAAGAAACCATCTAGTTGTTTTTGTAGAATTGTGGGTGCGTAATTGACAGTTAAGCTGTCTTTTTTTGTGAACGTACCTAAAATATTATTGTGCGTTTTAAGTTCTTGAGCTCGGAAGACCAGTTTATCATCTGCTATTATTTCAGCTTTTGAGAAATAGTAGTTGTTGTTGTGCATCCATAATTTCGCTTTCCAATCTTTTATGCTTCCTTTGAAGATTACAGGCACAGTACCATCCATTAGGTAAAAATAGGGTGGAGCGACTCTTACTTGAACTGATTGAAATGGAAAGTTTTCACTTTCTAGTTCTATTTTATGGTGTTTTTTAATTTTTAAAGTAGAGTCGTATCTAATGATATGTAAAGGAGCTTTATTATCTCCTAAATAGATGTTTTTTTCATCCGATCCAGCAATGTATTTGGAATTGTTATCTAGGTTGATTTCTGCTGTTTTGATTGCTGTACCTTGTATGAACCTTCTGATGAATGGATTTTCACGATGCATAGGGTTCTCGGATGCTAGATATAAGCCGATTATTAGCATAGCACTAAAACAACCCAGTGAAAGTAGATATAGCAGTGTCTTTCTTGTAGAAGTAGCTGATAGGTAGACACCTAGTGCTGCTGTTATTGTAATTATTCCATTAAATATTAAATGTTCTTTCCAATTTAGGTCTTCCAGTATTCCACCGCAAGAACATGGTATGAATGAGGAAAAGTTTAGAATGACTGTTATGTATGTAGTAAACATAACCATTAAACAAAACGAAGCTAAGAGTCCTAAAAAACGTTTTTTTGGTATTACAAGTACTACACTTATACCTAGTTCAATTGCCAAAACAGCATAGGAAACAAACCCTGTGTAAGCACTTACTAATGGAGATTGCCCCAATTGTGCTTGAAAGTTTTGAAATTCGAGCATTTTGCTAGTTGCTGCATAAACGAACAAAAAAACTAGTAGGTAACTTATAAAAACTATTATTAGAGGTTTTACTTTACTTCTCATATCAGTATTTTATTATTTAGTTTCGTAAAATTCTGAATTTCAAATTGATACTGTTAGTTAGAAAGGGATTTAAGCTAGTTCAAAAAGTAGTGTGGCTACAAATTTGTGTCTCTTTTTAAATCGCTAGGAGGGAAGTGGTATTGTTTTTTGAATGCTTTTGAGAAGTTGGTGTAATCATTGAATCCGCTCATGAAAGCTATTTCTTTTAGAGGTAAATCTGTTTGTTGGATTAGTACGTGAGCTTGTTTCAAACGTTCTTCCGTGTAAAATTTATAGATACTGGTTTTAAAGAAATGTCTGAACCCATCTTTTAATTTGAATTCGTTTGTTCCGAATAGTTTGGATAGTTCTTTAAGCGTAGGTAAAGGCTCTTCTAAATGCGCCATGATGTATTCATAGACTTCTTGAATGATAACGGCATCTGTTTTTTTAGGAATGGTGTTGGCCTTATCTGAAGTTATATCGAAAAGTATTGTAGTTACATTAGAGACTAGAATTTTGTTGCTTAGGATTAGTTTGGTCACACTGCAAAAAGCAGGAATCAGTTGATTTTGACTGTCTTTGAAAACTAATTGCGTTGTGCTGTGGTACTCTTTATTTTGCTGAAGTTCATCTTTGCAGATTTTCCAAACTGCTACTGATTGGGCTGTGAGTATTTTTTCAAAATCTAATTTATGGAGTTTTTCTTGGTTATAATTTAGCATATCGATGACCGTTGGACTAAAACTGACAATCTCAAAATTTTCATTTAAGAGAAAACAGTTTTGTACTAAGTTTTGATACGAATAATGTGGGTTTATGAATCCGATCTTAAGAATTATAGTTTTTAATTCTTGGGACAATTGGTTTAAGGTTCTTGCTATTTTATTTAATTCAGGATTATCATTTGCTTCGCTTATTCTGAACGATAAGTTTCCGGTTGCCATTTCAAAAAGCATTTGGTAGATGGCTTTAATTTGGTTGGGGTTTGGATTCATCCTTGTGTAGTTTTGGTGGGTGCTTTTATTATTTTTAAAAGCTCAAAACTATAGTAAAGATTGTCTTAAATCTAATAAAGTAGTGTGTGATTCCGGAATTGAATACCTCTTTTACTACTTTTTTTTACCCTACTATTTTATATGGGTAATTATTTATTTAAATCATTATCAAAGAAGTGATTTTACGTATTAATACGTATGGTTTTGAAGTTAAATAAGTCTTTACTTTGTATAAGTTTCTATTGTTTGTTAATGGAAATGTTACACAATTTTTAATTCGTTAAGGGATTGTTGGATTAAGTTTGTTAATAAGGTTATGTCATGCATGGATTTTTGAGAAGATTTTCGTGTGTGGCATTCTTTTTTTTAGGTAGCTTGTCCTAAAATTAGTTATTTAATTTTTATGAATTTCTGCAAAATCTTCTTCAGAAAGAATTTTAATTTTACATCCTTTCTCTATTAATTCTTCTGCTTTTCTGTGTTTTGCACTTTTTTCATATCCAGCAAGTTTTGTACTGTCTTGCAGACCCACTATTAGTATTGTTGTGTTTTTAGTACTATATTGATTCAAAAAAAGTTTTTACTTCTTCTAATGGTGTTTTGTTATTGAATGACTTTATGGTTTTTCCTTGAATACTAGATTCTCTGACATCAATATTCCCTCCTAAATGATCATATACAAAACAAAGTCTTGTTTGGTTGACTTCCACCCATAAGACATTTTTCATATCTCCTTGACGAGATAAAACTTTAATTTGGTTAGTAGAACGCCAAATTATACCTCCAGCAATAGCTAAAGCAATACTATTGACGTCTTGTGCATGATGATTTGCTCTATCTAATACACCTTTCAAATATGCCTGAAGAATTCCGATGCTCTCTATTGTTGTTGCCATTAAATTAAGTTTATTCGTTCGATTAAAAATTCAAAGTCTGTTCTTTTCATGTCTCTTAATGTATATATTAGAGATAACTTTGCAATTCTTGAGTCTGTATTTATTATTTCCTCATTTATTGTTAAAGCAGAACTAGTTGCATATACAAAAACAAATTTTATTTTTCTATTTGACTTCATTAGTTCAATGAAACTGTCTAAATCTAATTCGTTTTCTTCTCCATCAGTATTAACGTATTTAATATTGCCGCTTTCATAATGTTTATTACTTATTGAGGTAAAATAACTAGATAATGATTTATTATCCGTTTCGTCTATAGCAAATTTTAAATATCTCGAAGCATTGATTATCTGATTAGAAAGTACTCTCATGTCTTGTCCTAATCCTTTTTTTACATGATAAAAAAATAATTCGTTATCCGTTACTCTAATTAAATCAGAAACTTCAATATAACTCATATATGTTCTATCAGTAACAATAAATCCTGGAGTAGAAATAAAACTTTCATTAAATAATCCTTCACTTGGATTTTCAGTTTGATCCCAATTTTTTAATTTTATTATTGGAGCTAAAGATTCGAAATTGGTATTATTAAATCTTTCATTCAATAATTTATTTAAACTATCTTTATATGCGTACCATTGGGAATCAACTTTAAAATATTTTTTTCCATTATATTCTACCTCTCCGCTAATCCATTTATTTAATGATATGGAACTAATAAAATTAGATTCTTCACTTAATTTGTATGAACCATAAGTGTTAATTAAGCTATTACTAAAATTTTCTTCGGATGATATATCAATTACGTCCTCTCCAATCTCATCAATTAAATCTTTAAATTTTTTAGAAGAACTCATTTCAATTTCAATACTTGTACCGCTATCTTGATTTGTAAATTCTGTAACTGATGAGCTTAAATATTCGAATATTTCTGGGTGATAGAAGTCAACTTCTTCATTAGCCAAATATTTATTATATGCCATTCTAATAATTTCTTCCCCAAGATTATCTCGAATTAAGCTTAATTCTTGAGGAGGAACCCGATAAAATTGATTAAAATCTACACCATCGGTCAATAGTAATCGTTTAATCTTTGTTATACGATTTAATAATTCTTTATAATCGAAATTTGTTGAAATCTCTAAAGAAGAGCTGCCAGATATAGAAACTTGTCTTGTACTTTCTCTCTTTTTCACTATTCCTAATTTGATAAAATCTTCTTCATTTATCGCTGCCAACATTGATTTGTAAATTTTACCAAAATCATCATCATAAGCAAGACTGTAGTTTTCTCTGAAAAAACGTTGAGCGCCTAATTCACTCCCGAAAAGAGCTCGATCTTCTATTTGTCTAATCTCAGTTGAGCTTTTGTCAATAAGTCTGGATAATATTTCCATTCCAAAAAAGATGTCAATGTGTTCCCCTAATAGATGATGGCCATAATAGCCTTTTGAAATAGCAAAAACGCTTTCTTCATCATAAACAAAAAGAAGAAATGAAGAATATCTATTTTTAAATTCTTCAAGTTCAGCTTCATCTTGTGCTATTGTATTAGCAAAATCTATCCAATCTGGTGTCTTTTCTTCAGTATTTAAAACAAATAATTTTGCATGATAGGAATAGTTATTTTCTTCCTCATCAATGGTAACTATCTGATTTATATCTTCTCTTAAAGTAATGTTTTTAAAATCATGACCCGTTTTGTCATTGTATAATTCAACAATTGTATCAATAAGTTTTTCAGTATCACCGTAAATTGGTATTAAACTGTCTTGGAGCTTGTAGAGTTTTGCATTTACTTTGTTTGACATTACCCTTTTTTTCTTTTGGTAGTATATGTAGTGCTTGGGCTTTTCTTAGTTTCTGATTTTTTTACATAACGACCTGTTTTTGCACTACGGTGTTGTTCGTATGTTTTAGATTTTGATTTTTTCTCTTGTGCATTAATTGAAATAGCAAATAAGACTAGTAGAGTAAAAGTGAAAAGTTTTTTCATAATATTAGATTTTTAATAATTTATTTTTAAATGACTTATGCAGCTATCAAAACCATACCATGGAAATCTAGCTATTTTTTGCTTGTTCATTACTAAAGCAGGTTAATATTTGAGTTTTCAAATTTACTTTACATCCTATTTAAACAAAGCATTTGTTATTTTTTAGATACAATAATTTATACTCTATCTTTTATTTCCAAAACCAAAAACCATTCCCAGAGCCGCTACTAAATTTCCGTCTTTAGTTGTTGTTCCATCATAATTTTTTCCGAAAGAGAATGTTAATTTTTGATTTTTAAACAATGCATAATCTATATTTAACATAAGTCTCCAAGAGTTATCTATTTCACTTTCAGAAAGAAAACTTCTGTAAATAGCTTCTAGACTTGCATTAAGTTTTGCTTGAGGTTGCCCTAGGATATATCTAAAACCCGTGTCGAAAGTAGAAACACTTTTTTGGTCATTAATTGCATTATCTAAAGCAAATATTCTTTCAGGATTGTGTAGGTATCTGACTAAGCCTAAAAACGCACCTGTTTTTTCTGTAGTATAACCCAGTGTAGTCCAAACCCCTGCATTGTAAATCTTACCTTGGTTGAAACTTTTGTTATGAAATTCGCCCCCAATTCCTCCAGCAATATCCCATGTAAAACCGACACGTGTTAATTGAAATTGGCTTGCAATAGTTTTTATTTTATCGTCTATAGTTTTAAGCTCACTATTTGTTTTATTTTCATTTAGAAGAATTGCTGTTTTTTGTTCAATTTCTTCATCAATTTTAGCTGCTTTTTTTGATAATAACTCAATTAGAGCCAGATTGTCTTCCGATTCATCATTAACATCCACGTTGATAAAAATTTGCTTTCTTTTTTCTTTTAATTCAATTATTTCTAGTGGTAAGTTTTCTTCAGTAACATCTTGAATATTTTGCATTAAGTCAAGTTTCAATTTTTGTAAGTTTTGAATTTGGCTTAGTTTTTCTTTTGTAGTTTTATCATAATCCCCTCTATAAATTGAAAACTTCAATCCGAAACCAGCATAAGTGCTATTTGTATTAAAATTAATCGTTGTTGAATCCACATTTTTGATTGCAAAAGACAGCACTAGTGATTGAGGGATAACATTTTTGCCATACGAGTTTTCTAGACCTTTTGTAGTTATGTCTCCTAAGGCTTTACTTTTCAGTAACCAAAAAGGAGCAATATCAACAGCATAATTTGAAGGTAGACTTGTGTAACTATCAGATGCTGATTGTAGTGAAACCATAAACTCAGATACATCTGTTGGTTTATTTATATCGCTTTGTGCAAAACCTAGTAAATTTGAAGCAGGAGAAACAGGAGCTTTTAATAAGTCATATTCAGTTTCATTGTTGGTGTTTTGAGACCAAGCATTACCGACAAATAAAACTATTAGGAGAAATTGTATTACTTTTTTCATGTTGGATATCTTAAGGTTTATAAAATTCGATATTGCAGTAGTAATCAGCAGCATCCCCTTCATTTTCAACCGTTTTGTAAAGCGGGTAATTTCTAGTTAAAACACCACCATTTATTTTTAGGTTTAAGAAGGTTACATTTGTTTTCCTAGAAGTATCTGAGATAGTAGCTACAATTTTAAGCTTTTTGCCATTTAGCTCACTGTTATTACCAATTTCACAATCTATTAGGTTTCCTTCGTGATCTTCAATTAAAACTGTTTTATTCAGTCTAACCGTCAGCATTGAAGTTTGACCTTCATCACCCACAGTAATATTCAGTTTTACTTTACGGTTCTTGTCATTAACAAGATATAACGTATCTAAATTTGTTTTTGAAGCCATAACAATGTATTAGTTTAAGTATTAAATATGTAAAGTTATATTTTAATAAATGTTAATAAAATACGTATAAATACTTAATTTAAATAAATTATTGCGTAGTCCTGAAGCTCTCGAAGTTAATTCTATCCTTAGAATTACCAACTTTATTCTTTTACTTGTTATTTAATTAATTTTTGGATACGTAAATACACTTAATATGGAGATTATTATATTCTTTTTTCTTGTTAAATCAGTCGTTATGATAACTCATTGGCTTTAAAAATTCATATATTACGTATAAATACGTATTATAAAGTAGTATTAATACTTATTTTATAATTTATGATTGCCTCTTAGATTTGAAAAATAAATTTAAAACATATTTAAGCATGGCATTAAGTGAAAACTCAGGAAGTATTATTACTGAAGAAAAAGCTAGAATTTTGATAAACGCCTTTGATAGAAAATATCCAGGAGAAGTAGTTTCGTCATTTATCGGGACTGAAAATGTAAATCATATTTTGAATCAAGAAAATTGCATTGGTTTACGAATCTATAATGGTTATGATGATGAAAATTCAAAAATGAGTTTAGTTTTGGTTGGTGTTGATACTGATGAAAAAGATATGTTAGAGCAGGGGATTATTTATGATGAAATGATTACTTGTCCACCAACTTGTCCATTAGAGGGCTCACTTTCGGAAAATTAATTAACTTTGTGGAGTAAGTTTATTTAAAAACTTACTCCACAAATGATATACATTTTAACATTTACAATTCTATTTGGTTTAGTACCATTTTCTTTCATAGTTTTTGATAAGAGTCTTCGAGGTATTAAAAAATTTCATCCTTTTATCTTTGTAGTTTTTATTGCAAGTTTATATGAATTTATTGGTTCACTGCTGCTTAAGCTAAATGTAGAATATTGGTTTTTTATTTATGGTATATTAGTTTTCTTAAGTATACACTATTTTTTTTATAAACTATTAAATGAAAAATTTAAAAGAGTTTTTATCATTTCAATACTTATATTCATAATTTTTTCTATTCTAGCTTTTATCTATAGAATATCTTTTGATTACTTAACTATTTCAGCTTTTTTTAAGGTATATCAAACTATTAATATATTGTTTTTTTCAATACTTTGGTTTAAAAGAATATTTGAGGAACTTGAAACTGATAATCTATTAGAAAATTCAAATTTTTACTTCATTTCAGGTTTAATTATCTATTATTGTGGATCTGTTTTTTTATTTCTGTTAGCAAATTATATTTATGTTTCAGATAAATCAGATTTTCAAAATTATTGGCTATTGAATATTGCTTTGAATTTAATCTTACGCAGTTTAATAATTATTGGTATATGGAAAGCAAGATTGAAATAATATCAGTTTTTTGGATTGGGACATTTGTGATGCTATTTTTAGCTTTTGGCCTACTTTTTTTAGCTGTTTTTTATCAGAAAAGAATAGCTAATGTAAAGCAAAAGGAAGCTGAACTGCTTTTGAAAACAGCTTTGGAAAGTGAAAAAAAAGAGCGTCAACGTATAGCTAAAGATTTACATGATAGTGTTCAAGGAGATTTAGGTGCCGTTAGAAATTATTTTACTTTATTATCTAAGCAGATAACTCAAAAGGAAACACAAGATTTGCTGACAGCTATCAAAGAAGCTATTGCACAAACTATTGAAAACGCAAGATTAATTTCGTATAATTTAATGCCTCCTTTATTGGAAAGTTCAGGTTTAATTGTTGCGCTTAGAGAATATCTTGAAAATTTAACTAAATCAACTGATAAAAAATTCAGTTTGCAAACTGATGTGCAAAATCTAGTTATCCCTAAAGCAATTAACTATGAATTGTTTCGAATCATTCAAGAATTTACATCCAACATGCTTAAGTATGGCTCTATAACTGAATGTAAATTGTTTTTATATGAAACTCATGATTTGATTCATCTTGAAATTGTAGATGACGGAAAACCATTTGATTTTAAGGCCAGTTTTTCACAATCCAAAGGAGCTGGATTATATAATATTCAATCTAGATTGACTAGTATTGAAGCTAAACTTGTTCAACGAAATGTTATGGAAGGAAACCATTTTGTTATCTCAATACATAAAAAACATGATTAAAGTTGCTTTAGTTGATGATCATCAACTTTTTAGAAAAAGTTTATCCTTGTTGCTTTCTACTTTTGAAGGTATTGAAGTTGTCTATGATACTAATGATGGATTAGCTTTTTTAAAGGCCGCTGAGGACACCTTGATTGATGTTGTTTTGCTGGATATTCAAATGCCAATTATAGATGGTTTTGAGGTGTGTAGCCGGTTAAAAGCAATTAATCCAGACATTAAGATTTTAATTATATCACAGCTTACTTCTAAAGAGGCTATTCATCAAATTATGGAATGTGGTGCTAATGGTTTTTTTACAAAAAATTCTGCTCCGGAACTTTTAGAAAATGCTATAAAAAGTGTTATAGAGAAAGATTATTATTTTGATATTGAATTAGCAGCTGTTATTAGAGAGGCTATTTTGTGGGAAAAAAAGATACTCTATAATGATGATTTAAGTATTCATATTAATTTTACTCCTAGAGAGATTGAAATTATAAAAATGGCTTCGCAAGAGAAAAGTAGTAAAGAGATCGCTGATGTTTTATGTATTAGTGCTCGAACTGTGGAGAAACATAGAAAGCGGATCATGGAAAAAACGGAATCTAAAAATTTTATTGGTGTTATTTTATATGCTTTGAAAACTAATGCGATTAGTTTGAGTGAATTATAGGAAATACCATTTTGTATGAATTAGGTATTAACACGTATTGTTTGTTTGTTTTCTACCTGTTAAATTTGTTGTTATAATTTAATTTTCTTTAAAATATGATAAATAACAAATTTGCAGTAAAAAATCTTAGTTTTCTTTTCTTATTATTTACTCTTTTACTTTCATGTTCTGATTCTTCTGATGATAAAGTAAAAGAAGATGGTATTTCTAATAATCCATTAAGTGGTGAGCTATATGATTCCAACTTTACTATTGGTGGAGGCAAAGGAGCGCTTGCCAATGTTTTTGGAGTTGATAGTTTTGAGCTTTATTTTACATCACAGAATCTTGGATGTGAAACTTTAGGTTTTTCAGATTTTCCTATAACTTTAATTGCACCGCGTCAAATAGGTGTCTTTACAAACGATGTATATTTAACTTTTAATGATCCAAATTCTTCTGATTTTATTAGTCTATCTTCAGGCATTACTGTTGAAATTCTTTCAATAGCTGACAATTTAGTTATTGGAAAAGTAAAAGGAGCTTCTTCCTCAACTGATAATTTTATTGAAGGAAAATTTGAAATTCCTATTTGTCAATAATTCGGTATTTAGATTTTTTTTGTTTTTTTAAACCGCAATTTGCGGTTTTTTTTTGAGTCAAAATTACGTGTTATTACGTATTGTTTGTCTTAACTTATGCAATTAATTTTACCCATTAAATTTAAAACTCTATTTATTATTATGAAAAAATTAGTTTCACTTTTCTTGGTTTTGTTAACTGTAAGTTTTGTTTCTTGTTCGAAAGATGATTCATCAAATGACGATGTACAAGATGAACTATACTTAAAGTTCACTTATAATGGACAACAGTACAATTTTAATCCAGCTACTATTACTTCTCTTCAGAAAGCTATTTCGGGTGAGCAAGAAGCAAATTCAATCACAACTAGGCTTGTTTTATGGATGCCAGTTAACGCTTCAATAGGTAATCATCCAATTACTGATGAAACTCCAACAGATACCAATCTTGAGACTTTGTTTAATGCGGAGTTATGGGTTGGTGATGCGACCTTTACAGCTATGAGTGGTACTTTGGTTATTACAGAGAAGAATGAAGAGTTTATCAAAGGGACTTTTAGTTTTTCTGGAGAGGATGAGAATGGAAATGTTGGTGTTATTTCCGATGGCACATTTAGCGCATATAATTAAAATTTAAAAGGTCTCAAATTGAGACCTTTTTTTTGGTAGTTAAGTGATTTTACTAGGTTGAAAATTACGTATAAATACGCATTGCTATTGATTTGAAATTAAAATAAATTTACAAAGCACTAAAGCTATTACTTAAAAAAATGCTTTTATGCAAACACATAATAATATAAAAAGAAGAAAATGAATTTAAAAACTAAATTTTTCGTAGTAGCTATATTTCTAATTAATGTAGTATCCTTTTCTCAAGAAAGAAAAGTAGGTGTGGTAACTTTTTATGCAGATAAAACTATAGATTTATCGCAAGTAGATGCTTCGGCTGACTTTATTGCAAAAAACACAAAGTTAAGTGAAGATCCAAGTTTTAATTTAGAAGCACCCCTTAAAAAGTTCCACGATGCATTTTTTGAAAGTTATGTAAAAAACTTTCCATTTGAAGTTTTAGATGAAGATAAAATTCTGAATAATGATACATATAAAGAATATGTACCAACTTATGATAAAAATAAGAAAGATTTTTTAGAGTCATCCTACGAATCCATTGAGGGATATAAAATCATTAGACAAGCTGGTCCAGTTGTTAGTGAAGTTGCTGCTATGGCTGAAGAGCTAGGAGTAGATGGTGTAATGTTTGTTTATTTAAAATTTGATTTTAATAAAACGGGTGTTGGAAAATTTGGGTATTATAGTATTAGAGCTTACGTAGAAATAGACTTGTATGACAAGACAGGAAAAAGTATTTTTCAGTTTAATGAGTTGGCTGGATCCAAAAAGAAAGCTGTGATGGTAGGAGGAATTCCTGTTATGAGTCCAGATAAAATTCAACCGATGTGCGAGAGTGCTATTGAGAGTTTGATGGAGGATATGGATAAGAAATTGGAACGATTGTCTAAGAAGGTGGATAGGAAGTTTTAGACTACTCTCTTATTTATTATAGTAGATAATGAAAGTCTTTTAAACAAATCGTTTTTAATTTATTCCTATTTCTTATGCCAGATTTAATAAGCAATACTCAAGCTCAAAATTCGACAACATCTAACGGTGGCACCAATAAGCAACCTAAATTAGATGCCAATTCTTTTTTCTTTTTAGAAGATGCCAATTTTACGCAAACGGCTGCCCAAGCTTTTGGCATAGTTTCCGAAAATGAATTTAGAACTACTTCTTTACTAGACTTAGGAACTGTAGACAAGAAAATATTTAGTATTTGTTCTGGTCAAGTTTTCATTCAACCGATGACAGGTGATGCTACAAAAGTCAACTTGATTTTGAAACCCTATAAACAACCCGTAAATGGATTGTCTATAAAATATTTTATTTATAGAGGTCTTCCTAAAAGTCAATTTATTGATTCAAATGGTGATGTAGTTCCAACCGGCACGAATGGTTTGATAACTCATATTAGAAACGAATTTACTAGTTTTTATAATCAAATACCTAATGAACCAATTCCAGTCTTTCAAGCCAAATTTGTTGGTTATCCTGATTCAAGTAGTACTCAATTAGAGACTCAACTTTTAGATAGTTATTTTTATAAAATTTCAGCTTCTTATGATGGTGACGATTCTAATTTAGTTGACCCAGATAAAAATTTTGAATTTCCTATGATTCCAGCAGGAACACATTTGGCAAGTTGTTCTGGAGTCATAGGTTTAGACATTGTGCTAAACAACGGAGACTATTATATAGAAAATGACGCAAACCTTTTTCAATTTAACCTTGCGTTTGCTAGAGCATCAGCAAATGTAATTAATGTGTCTACAGCAACAGATAACTACCAAGAAAAATTAATACGAGAAACCATTACTCAATTTTTAGATCCTGCTGCATTTTATGGTTTGCATGCTAATGGAGGAAAAATAAATAAATTTGGTTTGACAACACCTATTACATCTGCAACAGATATTTATAATTTAATAAATTCATTTGCTACAAAAAACACTATCTATCTTTACATACAAAGTAACAGACAACGTTCTTATAATTTTTATAAAAATTATGAACTAGACAGTACTAATTTGAATAATATTAAGATTGGAACAGATGAGCCAAATCTTGCATTAACAACATTTGAAACAGAAAAGTGGCCTGTTAAAACCTTTACAACAGCACCAGTGGTATCAAGTTTTCAACAAAATATAGCCTTGCAATTTACCACAGATAAAGGACAAAATACTTACTTGTATGGTGTAATGGCTAATATAATTTCTACGAACAGCGAAAATTTTATTGAATCAAAAGATCTAATACAAGAACCTGATGTTAATGGAGTTGTTTCTGATTTTACAAAAACTGTGGTTGTAAGTTCACCGATTGCTAATAATGAGAATATAGCTTCAATAATACAATTGATTTATTTAGGTAAAGATATTGTTTTTACAGATTTAGGAATAGATGATGGTGACCCAGCCACTCCGATACCTGACCCTATTCATTTTGCTCCAAAATTTATGGACGATATTTTTGATTTAATGAACGCTATTTCTTTTTTAAAAGCTGACAAAATATATCATGTTCATAATTACAAGCCTAATTTATTTAGTCAGAAATCAATTGACAAAAACAGAGGACTAATAATTGCTTATACTCAACGTACACAAAATACTATAGCTATAAGTGAAACTGAAGATTTAACCTTGTTTACTTATTTATCTATTTCAGAAAATGAGTTAAGTAATCATTCAAATTTTTCTCCAACTCCATCATCTAATAAAGAAGCTACTGGTTATGGAGTACAAGATTTAAATGATTCTCAAAAGTTACCCAATTTATCTAGTAATGAATTTGTTAAGCTTGATAAATTTACAGATATGGGTGAAACGATAAATGGAATTGTATTACATACTTATGACAATTCTTTGGCAACTACAATGATACTTGGTATTGCAGAGGACGAGCATAATTCTTTATTGAACATTATTGAATTGAATAACCTAAATAATCCTAAGCTTTATTTTCATCCAACTTTAGATGATGGCAATTTTAATTTATCTGAAGAAGGTGTTTCATATAAAAAATATACATTAAAGATTGTTTCTGAAAACTCTGATAATAATTTTTTAATTAACAATTTGAATGACAATATTACTATTTATTCCATTGATGAATTAATTTTCTTTTCAAAAAGTTACTCAGAAAATATTTTAATTGAAAGTGTAATAAATGAAGAAATAAGTTTTACAATTAAAGAAGAATAAAAATGAATAATATTTGTATTTTAAAAAATGGTTTAGCTGTAAAATTGCCTGAAGATATATTTCAAAATTTAATATATGATATTGACGGATTTTTAATAAGTTTTGAATTCCAAAAAGAAACAAGTTTTGTAAAATATCATTTTTACTATTCGGATGAATTTAAGAATATCAGATATAACGGAAAAAGCTATGTTCCTGATGGTTATTATCTGGAAGAAAAAGCAATACTTTATTTTGCTTACAAACAAGGGACAGCATTTACTCAAAGTATTGCTCCTACACCTGTTGAGTTAAAAGAAAATTATTGTTTTAAGTATATAGATTTTGAAAACAATTATCCAGCAAATATTGATGATGAAGTTACAGTTACTTCGATAAATTCTTCACTTCCAAATTTTATTTATGAAGAGAATAAAGCTGTTTTTAAAATCATTAAAAATGTTGACAATACGCCTAAATTATATTACTTAAAATCAAATAAGAAAATTGATTTTCCAATTAAAAATGAAATTGGTAATGGTTTTGTTTCTTATGAATTAAGTCAAATTAACGATTTTTTACATCCAGATAGAGATTATAACACAAAAGCATTAGGTTATTTTTATCAAAAGAATTTTTCTGAAAGAGTTTCAGGTTGGATAGCCACTACAGATACTATCCAAAAAATGGATAGAATTACCACATTAATTACCTTAAGAATTAATCAAATTAGAATTGAAATTTTCCCATTGCTTACTGATTATTGGGGGATAATAGATGGTGTTGGAACTCAACAGCCAGGCTTTACTTTGGCCGATTTGGATACTAACTTACTAAGAATTTTATATGAGATAAAAAAAGGATGGGCAATGTATTATTTTCCAAATAACCCTTCTTTAAATACCTATTCGCCTATTTTACCAAACGATGGTTATTACCCAGATTATGAGGCTTTTAGTAAGTACTATAGTTCTTTAGTAAATTTCTACTCAAGTTGCTATAGAATTAAACCATTGTTACTAAATGAAACTAATGATGATAAAAAATTAGAATTACTTATTAAATGTTTAGGTCCTTCTTCTCTTCAAGTTATACCAATAGATCTGAGAATAGACATATTAATAGGTTTTGCAAAAAACAAAATTTATGAAGACAAAGAAAATCTTGTCTTAAAGATTATTGAATCTATAGATCCAGCAGATTCAACCTACTTTTTAGCTAAATTGCAAAGTACAATTTTAAAAGAGAAAAATGAAAATAAAACTCTTTTTGAGACTTTATATGATAAAATTAATGATCAAATTCTTTGGATTGGGAAAGATAATCGAAAAGCATTAATGCTAAAATTGTTTAATCTTTGGTATGTCTCTGAATTTAATCCTAGTTTTAATACAAATGATTTTGAAGATGATGTAACAAATTATGACAATATAGAGTTAGGCTTGTTAGGATATACATCTAATACTGTAATGTTAAATTACAACCACGAAAAGTCTTTTGGTTTTTATACAGATAATATGAGTTTCAATTTTTCTGATAGAAAAATTGAGGTTTATGAAGACAAGCAAGAGGTAGTAAAAACATCTCCAAATTATGGAAATGATTATCAAACTGAAAAGGTTACAACAGTGCCTAAATTAGTGGGTACCTATAATTACTTTCAAGCCATATCACTTTCAGATTATAAAGAGAACGATGTAGCTATAAAAATACCCCTAGTAGACTTAAATCAGAATGGACAGAATGTAACCGCATTATTGCCATTATTTTACTTAAAATATATGGATGATTTTGGTGATAATGAAGATTTATGGACAGGAATTGGTTTAGCATTTGATGTTGCATTAACTTTTACTGGAATTGGGAACCTTTCTAAACTAAGACATTTAAGACATGTTGGGAAGTTTGGAAGAGCATTTAGAGCATGGAGAACAGGAACACAAACTTCAGAAACTTTATTTATTCTTAAAGGGATTTGGTCTAGTGCTCAAGGAATAGGAGCTTTATTAGAAATATCTTCAAGTTTTGTGTCAATTTACTTAACTTATACAACTAACAATTGTAACGATTATAGAAATCAAGTCAACCAAAACATTAATGACAATACGCCAAATGGTCAGTTACCTGATGATTCAGCACAAAGTGATGAGTTTAAACGTTGTAAACAATTAGATCAGATACTTTTTTGGATTCAAATAGGTTCTTTAGGTTTAGATGTTTTGGCAAGTAAAATGATAAAAAAACATGCACGAAAACTTGAAGACCTTGGTTATCCAGCAAGTTGGGATGTGGGAGACTTTTTACAGTTAAAGCAAAAGTTTCAAGGAATAAATGCAGCGGGTTTAGATAATTTTCAATCTTTTATAAATCAAATTCCTACCAGTTTTAGATCTAATGTAGAATCTAAATTATTATCTTATACATCAGACCAACGAATCTTATTTCTGGATGATTTTATGGATGCAAACATTACCGATGAGTTTTGGCAAAAAATGATTCAGAATGGTGGTGAAGCGATGGATAATTGGAAAAACTTGAGGATTCATAATGTCAATGATGCTAAATCACTAGAAATAATTTTTGATACAACATTAACCAACCGTTATACGCAGTATTATAGTTATCCAAGTTTAAAAGCACAAATATTAAAGTTTGATGATGAAGCTAGAAGATTATTTATGCAAAGCCCTTTATCGCAAGTAACTCCATTGCCAGGTACAGGTTACTTGAATGCGTGGTTAAAAATGCAAAAAAATGGTACATTAGGAAATTTTCAAACGGAAAGTTTTTTACGTAAATTTGATGATTTTAGTGATGAATTGGTTGAGAAAGCTATTCATGAAATTGCACATTCGGGACAAAGAGGTAAAGATGTAAGAAGACTTATACAAGCAAACCCAGAGGATATCATTAATCAACTAAAACCTATTTTAGAAGATCCTTATAGACTTTGGAGTTCAAAGGAATTGTTTTCTCCTGCTTGGTTAAGATGGCGAAAAAGTTATTTCTTTAAACATGTAACCTTTTTGGGAAGAAAATTTGAAGGAATTGTTAGTGCTCGTTTTGCTGTAAGAAATTCAACAGAATATAATGCTCTGCAAAACTGGATGAGTAGTAATTCAATCGCTAAAAATTTAGATGATTATGATTTAATTACTAACGTTCAATTAAAATATAATAGCGCAGGAGATTATTTTATTGCCGATCAAGTTTTTGTAAAGTTTACAACAGATCAATATGGTAAAAAGAAAATAAGTGATATAATAGTAATTGAAACCAAATTAAAGCAAACTACAGCTACTTCATTAAATCAAAAAGGAGCAATTAATGCCGCTTATGATAATAACTTTTCTGGTTTTGAATTGAGGAATAATAATAGAAAGTTAAAATTTGAAAAAAAGTTTAATATCAACAAGACTAATGGTGATTTTAAATTCGATGGACAACCAACAATCATTAAGGCATCTGATTTAGATAGTGGTGATGAAATTAGCGATTTTAAAAGATTAACAAATTTAGATAATAATTAAGAAATATGGAAATTACATATAATAGAGAGGACCTACAAGCTCATTTAGAACTAATAAAACCTGCAGGTTACACATTAGAATCATTTGAGAACGAGTTTTTTTACACTAAACAGGAAGTTCAAAGAAAAATTACAATTACACCTTTTTATGATGATTACTTTCCTCATGATGTAGTTTTTTCATCTGTTTCTGTTAATGTATTATTTAGCAATGTAGAACAAATATTCCATGATGTTTATATTAATAATTCAAATGTATATTTTAAACATTTTTTAAATGAAACACCTACTTTTTCAGAAGATTTTTCAGATGTATTAGCATCATTAGATGAGGAAAAATTAAAATCTACAAAAGTATTTGATGATTCAAGTTTTTATATAGTAAAGCCATTATTAGAGCAAATGATAAATGCTGCTATTAATTTTATTACTCAAAATCAAACCCTACAAAATTTTTATAATTTGGGAGAAAATATGAATATTGATCAACAAGCAAACTTTTATATTCAGCCACTTCCTGAACGAAAATTGATTATAAAAAAACTATTATCAATTTCTGATTATAATAATTATGCAACTCAACTTATTAATTATTACACGCAAGAGGGTGAAATTCAAGATGCAAATTTCATACAATCATTAAAAACTTATCTAGATAGTTTGTAAAAAAAGTGAATTTTGAAATTAGATTATAATAGTTTTTATCATTATCATGAATATACAATATTTAACAAAATTAAAAGATAATCCAATTGAGTATTCAGAAGATACAGATTTTAGATTTCCAATAAAAGGCATTTCAGAAGCTGAAATAACACAATTAGAGAAAACTTGGAACAATGGCAACCCTTTTCCAAAAGTTTTAAAAGAATTATTATATCTAGCAGGAGAGGATTGTTACGTTTTTGATTATGGAATTCCAGAAAACCAAAATGAAATGCAAGAATGGGTTCGAGAACAAATGACTGAAATGAATAAAACTATAACTCGTCCTTTTTATGCAATAGACTTATATGGTGGAGATCAATTTTTATTCATTTATTTAGATGAAGGAGATAATCCAGATATTTATCAAGCATCGGCTTATGAAAGCAATTCTATTTGGTTCAGAAATATTAATCATACCATAAAATCACTATCAGAAAGAAGAATTGATAGGGTTAAAGAAGGATATAATCCATTTTAAATATTTTATGTGTTAAATGATATATTATCTTTATTTAAACAAAGTTAAATTACATCTCCCAAAAAATATTAAAGCATATGATTTAGAAAATGGCGATGAAATTAGTGGTTTCAAACGATTAACAAGTTTAGATAATAATTAGAAAATATGGAAACTACATATAGTAAGGAGGAATTACAAGCTCATTTAGAGCTTATAAAACCCACAGGATATGATTTAAAATTATTAGAAAATGAGTTTAAAAAATCATATAAAACAGAGTCAATCTTTCTGATAAGAGTAGGGAGATTTTGATTATGATGAAATAATCTTTTTTGATTAAAAAAAATTAATTGCAAGACCGAAAGTGAATTCATTTTCGGTCTTGTTTTTTTAAAATTACGTGTTTATACGTATTGTTTGATATTGTCTAAGGATTTAATTTTAAAAATTGAAAACAGGATACATAAATGATGTAGGCTTTTTTATTAATGACTTGAAAAAATCATTGAGGTTGTTAAATAAAAGAGAACTATAGTTTTTTAAGATATATATTTTGTTTTATTAGCTTTCAATTTAGAATAAATAATAGATAATTATGCCTTCATCAAGTAATACACCACCGGTAGTTCGTCGTTATTATCCTACTCTTTCATCTGTAGTATCGTTAGATGATTTCCCTGAGTCACTGAGTTTTGTAAAGCAGGGTTTGCAAAGTTTATTCAGTAATATTCATTACAAAGACTTACAATATAAAAAAAGCCCTAAAGGGGATAAAGCCTTTTATAGCTTAAGTATTGTAACTAATAAATTAGGTATAGAGTTGTTTGGGTCTGGTGTCCGATTAGTTATAAATCCTGATGAAAGTGAAACAACAGATAGTTCTATATCAGCCTTTCCAGTAACATTGGAATATGAATGGAGAATTTTGGCGTACCTCCGTAGTTTTGATTTGAATAATTTTTCATTTACCCCTCAAGAATTTTTTGAATTGGGCTTAGTGATTTTGAATGTATCAGAAGAACAAGCTATAGCTCAGTTTATTAATACTTTTACCATTCCTGTTGATGAAGATACATTAGCTCTAGAACAATTTATTACCGATTTAAAGGATTACAATAATGATCCTGTAATACAAACTTTAAACTTAACTGTTAATGAAGATACAAAATTAACAGAAGTTGTTCAAGCAATAAATTCACATACAGACAAGTATGCTACACTATATGCCTTTGGAGCTTATTTATTAAATAATGATTTGAATGAAACAAAAAGAAAATTAGAAGTTTTTTTTAAGTCTTTTATACCTGAAGATATTGAGTCCTACATTAAAGATATTTTAATTCCAAAAGCAAGGGTTACCTTAAATGTTTCTACAGCTGTAGAATTTCCAAGAAATATTTTATATCCTTATAAATTAAATGATACTACTGGAATATGGGAAAGAGAGCCTGAAAACAGTACAGTGTTAACCCGTTTCTATTTTGGTAATGTATTATTATATGCTGACACGCAAGAAGGTGTTGGTTATAAAATGGATCTTGTTGGGGATTTAAGACCCACTTACAGTGAAATAGGCAAAACAGGGCTTTTAATTCAGTTAGAAAGGTTAAAGATAGATTTAAGTGATAAAGTAAATATTCCTGAAGCAGATGCTGATGGAAGATCAGTTGATTTTAGAGGAGTATATGCAGATACGCTTTCAGTAACCTTGCCCGCAAAATGGTTTAAGACAGCAACCAATACTAATGGTTCAACCTTAAGAATTGGAGGTTATGGTTTATTGATAGGTACTGGTGGCGTTTCTGGTACATTCGCACTTGAAGCTGTTCCTACTGAAAATCCATCCGACGGTCAAATTATAGATTTTTTTAGTTCTAAATTTAATTTTGTTTATCCAATTGTAGGATTAAAGAATAATATAATTACAAAAGAGGAAGAAAGTATATTAATTAATGATGAAGCAGAATTATTAACTTACTTGAACTCTTTAAATAATAAAAATTTATATAATTTTAAGTTTCCCTTAAACATCAATCCAACTTCAGGTCTATCAAAAGAATTCAATAGTTTAGCTGAATTTAGAAGTTATATAACTGATATAGTAGTTTCAGAAAATGGAACTATGTGGTTTAATATAGGTAGTGAGACTAAGGGTTTTTTGGTAGGTTTTCAAAAATTTGATATCACGTTCAAACAGAACAAGGTTATTTCCTCGAATATAAAAGGGGCTTTAGAAATTAAAAAATTTGTTTATCCTGGAACAACTGATCCAGTACACATTGATATTGAAGGGCATTTAAGCGATGATGGTGATTTTAATTTAACTGCTTCTGCACAACCTCCATATCCTATTGAGTTCCCTGATGTTTTTACCTATCACATGAAAAGTGTTGAACTTGGTAAAGAAGATAATGATTTTTATATTGGTACCTCTGGAACTTTACAATTTGAAGGATTTTTAAAAGAGACTTTGCAATTAGGCCCTATTGAGATTGAGCGATTGCGTATTTATAGTGATGGGTCTATAGAATTTAAAGGAGGTTCCGTACAACTAATAAATCCAATAGTTTTACCATTAGGACCTGTAGAGATTACCGTTTCTGCTATACACTATGGTTCTCATCAAAAAGAGGTTAATGGTGTAATGCGTAAATTTAACTATTTTGGTTTTGATGGTGGTGTTAGTATTGACCCACTGGGAATAGAAGTAAGAGGAGACGGAGTTAAGTATTACTATTGTGTTGATGATGTTGAGGGACAAGAAAAACCCAAACCTTATTTACACATTCAGACTTTATATTTAGATTTAGTAATTCCTGCTAATTCAGGCTCTCTAGCTAAAATTAATGGATGGGTGACTATACCTGAGCCGGGAGTTTCTAAAGAGTATGCAGGAGGTATTACTTTACAAATACCTAAAGCAAAATTAGCTGGAAAAGCAGAAATGAAACTGATGCCTAGGTATCCTGCTTTTATCATAGATTGTGAGTTAGAACCACCTGTTCCTATTCCTTTGGGGACGTTTGCAATATATGGATTTAGAGGCTTACTAGGTTATCGATATGTTGCTGAAAAACAGGCTATACAAGGGTTTACATCTGATAATACTTGGTATGAATATTATAAAGCGCCGAGAAGAGGTATTAATGTTCAGAAGTTTAATGGTCCTGATAAGAGTGTTAATTATAATACCTTAGTTTCATTAGGAGCTGGAGCTACTCTAGGAACATCTGCTGATGATGGTTATACTTTTAGTATAAAAGCGATGGCTTTATTCTCCATTCCTTCTTTATTTATGATTGATGGTAGGGCTAATATTCTTGCAGCCCGTTTAGGACTTGATGATACTAAAGATCCTCCATTTTTTGCTTTTGTTGCAGTGGGTGATGATTCGCTTGAATTTGGATTTGGAGCGGATTATAAATTGCCAGGTAATGGAAAAATATTAACAATATATGCTGATGTTCAGGCTGGTTTTTTCTTTAAAAATCAAAAGCCTTGGTATATCAATATTGGTACTAACGTTAATCCTATTACTGCTAGAATTTTGACCTTACTCACTATTAAGAGTTATGTTATGCTATCGGCTAAAGGAATTGAAGCTGGGGCAAGAGGAGAGTTTAATTTTGACAGAAATTATGGTGTTATAAAAGTACAAGCTCATGCCTTTATTGAAGTAGGTGGGAAAGTAAGTTTTGAGCGACCTCAAATGGGAGCTTATTTAATGGCTGGTGTGAGTGCAAGAGTGCGAGTATTATTTGTAACCTTGAGTTTAGATATTGGCATCTTGTTTGGTGTAGAAGCTCCAAAACCTTTCTTAATCTATGGTAAATTCTATTTTAGAGTAAAAGTAGGGATTAAGATATTTGGTAAACGTATCACCTTATTTAAATTTAGTGGAAACCTAGAGGTAGTTTGGAACTTTAATAAAAATATTGACCGAACTCCAATTAATCCATTGATTAATGAATCTAATGCTGATGCTATACCGGAATTAGTACAAGGTATAAGTATGCTGACTAATGAGCCTTTCTTACTAGGTTATTTAGCATCTCCACCAACTGGAGCTCCCAATGAATTAATCTTAGAGCACATTATTCCTTTGGATACTTATATTGACATAAAAACTCAAAAAGGACTATTGCCAGGTAATACGCAAGACCCTAATAATTCTGTTCGAAAATTAATAGGAGGTATTAATAACGCTCCTGCAAATTATGTTGATTTGATTCCACCTGTAAGTACTATGAAGGGAAGAAGTATTCGACAAGTTAAGCATCAATACACTATAGATCATCTGGAAATTAAATTTTGGAATGAGACTAAAAATATATGGGAACATTATCATCCCTATGAAGCGTTATACCCTAATGAGCCAAGTATAGCCAATTTAAAAGTAGGGCAATTTCAAAAAACAGATGGTATTTATAATGCTGTAAGATTGCTTGCTACAACTCCGTTTTCTTACACAGAACAAGGAGAACCGGGCTGGTATGTGCCAGAACAATATGGCATAAATGCTTCTACTTTGTTTTGTGAAGCCGAACAAAGGGAGAAAAAATGTGCTACGTTCTTGCAAAAACCTTTACATGGCAAGTATTATTGTGGTGATGCGAATACACCACTTTTTTCTAATGGTGTTTCTTTTCAGTTGATTACTCCAAATGCTGATGAAGATTATGCTTATGTAACGGATGAAGCTAATTTTTTTAACATAACTAAATCATTAGCTTTTAATAATTGGAATGGTTTAGAAATTTTATTGCCACAACCTTCTATAATGACAGCTTTAAAACTGAGTAACTTTAGTAATGGAGTGAAAGTGAAATTTTATGCTGTTATTCAAAGTCCTCAAAATGATGTTTTATTTAATGTTGTGTATGGTAATCCAAATCCGGCTGCCGCTAATGTGAATGAACCTTTTGAAATGGTATTGTTTGGTGATGATTTGCATGATGAAATACATTATAACTTTTCTACTAATTCTTCTGGAGTATGGCAACCGATTCATGATGACTGGAGACCTGTTTCACGTATAGTAGTAGAACCTATCTTTGACAGTAGCATTAGCCAGCAGATTAATTTATTAAACGATGAGATTGCCACAATTGAGAATGATAATAATTTGATTTCTTTAGGTATAATAGACGGAGATATACTCTCTACGGCTGCTTTAGAAGAAGAATTACATCAATTGATTTGCGGAGTTAGTGGAGTAGGAAGTTCGGATTCTTTTGTAAATCGATATTCTAAAAAGGATTTGTTAAATTATTATTATTCTAAAGAGTTTACTGAAAAGGATACGCAATTTATTTATGCTATAGGAACAACTGAACAAAGAGGTTTACTTAGTAAGATTACTAAGGATGGTAGTTTAGTATGGGAAGCAAAATATGTATTACCTGCTAACACAAAAGAAAAATTAATTTTTAAACGTATTATTCAGATTGAGAAACAAGGTTCAAATGAGTTTCAGTATGTAGTATATGCAACTACTGGTAAACAACATTATTTATTAAGTTTTAATCCTGAAGATGGAAAAATTATATGGTGTAAACATATTGAATGGGGTGATGAAGATATATTCGTGCATATTGCTCCTTCAAAAAAAGAATTCCAGTTTTATTTAACTCTTACTGACCGAAATCAAATTGACACAAGAAGGGAGCCGTTTGTTGCTGTTATTGATTCTAGTGGAGAATTTATCAAGGGAAGTTTATTGGTTATTGAAAAAGAAGAATTTATAGTAAGTGTTATTTGTGAAGACGTTGATGGTTTTGTTGTAGCGGGAAGATATATTGAAGGAGAGTATAATGACTCTGTAGGAAGTATTATGAAAATAAGTCATGATTTAGAACTCATTACTTCTATAAAAATTGATAAACGTTACAGTACTATACATGATATTAAAATTACAGCTAATGGGGCTTATTTATTATCGGGTTATGATAGTAAGCAAGAAGGTCTTTTTGCTTTATTAGTTGATGGAGAAGGTTCTTATACTTCTTATCAATTTCCAAATACTAAGCATCATAATTCCTCTGTTCAATTAGGGAATGATGCTTTCTATTTTCTTCAAAACAATGATTACAATGGGGTTTTACATAAAGTGAGTTATGATTTTAATGTAATTTGGAGTAAGGAGATACACTTAAATAGCGGAACAAATGGTATTAGAAACTTTACATTTAATAGTACAAGTAAGGCTATTACTCTAAATTGTTTTAATCAAAATGAAGGTTCGCTAGTTGTACATGCCAACTCTAATTTGCAGAGTTGCTTGACAAATGAGTTGAATGCTTCAAACTTAACACCACTAGCTGTTGAAATTGTAAAATTTGAAGGAAAACTAGAGGGATATGAATTAGGGTTAAAAGAATTAGGTTGTGAATCTGAAAACTTCGGCTCTGAAATAAAACCATATTGTGAAGCAGAAGGATGTGGTGAAGCAGATCCAAAAGTTTGTGAATTGTATGAGCAGATTTCAACTATTTATTCGAATTGCTTATTAAATCCTTCGATTATTAGTGAAGCTAATTTTGAAGCTGTATCATTATGTTACAGAGATATATTAGGTCTTATAGAATCGTTTGATCCTAATTATAATTTAGGAGGATATCTTACTAATGAATTGCAATTGATTAACCAGTTTTTAAATAAGAAAGATATTCAGAATTATACTCAAGCATGGAATGCTGTTCAGTCTGTACTTGATTATTTGAATGAAATAGGCAATTGTATTTGTGAATGTACGCCAAAAGATTTCACGATGATTCATCAAGTCTGTTGGATGTCAGTTGAAGACTATGAATATAATGTAAATATACCATCTCAAGAGGCCATTACAGAAGATGCTCAAGCTGCCATAGATGGCATTACAAAATATATACAACCTATTTGGAGACCTGATACTAGTTATTATATTCATTTTATACTGAAAGATAATGTGGATAATGGTAGTACTGTTCAATCTTACCCTTATACTTATGGATTTAGTACAGGAGGTCCTGTAGGGTTTTTCCATACACATGATGAATCGACTTATGGTGATTTGAAATTGAAAATTGGTGATATGCTTTTAAAAGAGGATAATACCAATGGGAATAGTTATTTTATTGTGAGTAATAATGGTTTAGAAAATGAAGGTGGTAGCATATACATTAGTAATACAAATGGATTTATATTTGAGGATACTGTTGGTAAATTAAGAGATGCTATTACCAAACAAATTATTCTTGATCCTCAAACAGGTGAAGACTTGAGAGTAATTGGTCACCCAGATCAATATCCGTTGACCACATTGAAACAATATATTGATTATAACCGTTCTTATCCGAATGCTGATGGTAATTTATTGAGTGCTAAACCTTTGTTTTATGATGATCAGGTATCAATGATAAATGGACAAATTGCTAGTACTACGCAAATTCAGTTATTCTTTAGTAAAGCGTATGCTACTCATTTCTTCCATAAATGGGAGTCTTATAAAGCACAGCAAAATCCACCTAATTCTAGTCTCCCTTCTCAGAATGCTTTAGATGGTAGGTTAAAGATTGTGATTAAAGATCCAGTAGAAGATATTTTAATTGAAAATCCTCCTTATTTGGATTATGATGAAAATGATACAGAGCATACTCACATTCCACAAACTGAAGAAGTTTGGAATCCTGAGGAAAATCCTCAAGTACCATTTGCTATAAGTCACTATTTTAACTTAATGGAAGCACCAAACTGTATGGGAGAAGTTACCATTACTAAACCTGCTTCTGAATATGTTACGATATTTCCTAAGCATTTGAAACCTAACAAACTTTACACTGCTATCGTCAACAATTTGTTTGATGTTAATCATAATGGAGATTTTGATAATGCAACAACGATAGATGAAATACGCGAAGTTCACAAATTTGTATTTAAAACTTCTCGCTATAAAGACTTTAAAGAGCAGGTGGAGAGTTATTTTATGAAACGTGATTTTGATGGTAATCTGGTGCAACGTGAGGCTATTTTTAATTTTGCAAAACCATTTACTTCTGATGAAATTGAAGCTAGTTATACTACTATTTGGAATTGGAATAATCCTGATAATTTACAGCTAATGACTGGATTTACACCTGAGGTAGTTAATACTTTAACTAACGACTATCAACATCCGTTTGACCGAGTTTTTGAAGGTATTTTAGGTTTAAAACCATGGGATGAAGCTGTATGTACTGAAGTTACGATTATTAAAGATGAAAATACAAATACTGTTGTGGCTTTGATTGTTAGAAATCCTGAGCCTTTTAATAATCCTAAATTTAGACAAGAAGTTGTAAAAGATACTATTGAAATCATGACAGACGGAAATGTTAATGGTTCTTATATGGCTCTATTCTCTAAAGATCACTCACAAGCTATTATTATGAATTCTGCAAAAAATATTTCAGAAAATATTAGTTTGAAATTCCAATACAAAGTTTACAGAGATATGCAACCAGGTAATGATGCTATAATTAATTATCCCGTGATGACTGAAGTTGTTTTACCCATTGATTTATTAAATAATAATTAGAAAAGTATGCCATTTTTAAACAGATATATTAAAACAGAAGGATATATTTATTATTATTCTTTAAAAATAGGAACTGCTATTTATAATGTAGGAGAAGGAGATGATAGTGCAAGTGTTATCACTAAGTTAAATCTTGATGGAACAGTTGTTTGGGAAAAATCTTATCTCTTTGAAGAACAAATTTCGTTTAGGAAAATAATTTCTTGTAGTAATGCTAGTGATTTTCTAGTTCTAGGAACATCAGTTGGAAATTTACTGTATTTGATGCGAATAAATTCCAATGGAAAAATTCTTTGGAAAAAACAATTGAGTGGAACTCCTAATTATCAACTGCCTAATTCTAAAGATATTGATACTCTCGTTGATATAGGAAATGAAAACTACATACTTGCTTTTAGTGAAGGATTATTAACTGATAGTACTTTCACTGTAGTTATAAAATTTGACATCAATGGAACTATATTAGCTCAAAAGAGATTAACTTTTGATACTTATAATTTTGAGGTAAAAGGTATTGCTAAAGGTACTACTAAGATAGGTTTGTATGGTACAGCTCATCAAGATCTCAATAGTTCCAACAGAGGTTTAATAGTTGAATTGGATTTTAATTTGAATACTGTTCAAAATATTATTGAATCTTCTACTGTCAGTACGGTAAATGATTTGATATATAAAAATCAAAACTACATTGTTAAGGGGACAACATTTGATTTTTACGATTTTTTTGTAAAATTAAATGTTTCTGGTTCTACAATTAATCACTTAAGTGAAAAACTTTATGTAGGTTCTAAAATCAATAATTTAAAATATAATACTAATTATTTATATACTGAAAATTATGAAAGAGAACATGCTGTAATTTCTAAAATTGATTATAATTTTAATCCCATTTGGACTAAACAGTTTAACTTTATTAATATACAACCTGCAGTTGGAATTTTATGTGATGTTGCTAATGAGGACATTCTGTTAAATAATAGTTTAGGAAGTAGTTTTAATGGTGAACTGCAGCATGCGGTCATTGGTTCTTTAGATTCAGAGCTTACAAGCTGTAGAACAAATGATGAGGAATTAGTGCAGTTGGTTGCCAAAGCATGTACTTTTTCTATTATACAAACTGATTTTACGTTTGTCACTTTTGATTATTCTTTTGTTGATGTATCAACACCAGAAGCATTCAATTTAAATTCTACCGTTGAACCTGTTTGCCCAGATTTAGGTCCCTGTATAAAAGATGAAAAAATATGTGCAGATTACATTAAGTTGGAAGGGGCTTTTGCCAAATGTGTTGAAGGAGTAAAAACTAAAAACCCTGATTATATTAAAAGTTTGAGTTTATTTAAGGATTGTTTTCAGCAATTTTTAGAAATGTTTTCACAAATAAATGCTAATTACCCACAATATCATTTAGAAGAACATTTACAATTTCAAATTAAAGCCATACAGGCTTATATCATATATAAAGGAGATAAAGGCATTGAAGTGTATTATTATGATGCATTAAGTGCTGTTGAATTTATTTTGAACTATTTATCTCAATTGGGAAATTGTAACTGTGAAAATGTTTTAGAATTTACGGATTATTCTTCTATTCAATCAGGTCATTTATATTTGCAATCAGCAGGTTCTGTTGGAGAAGATAGTACACAAGGAATTCATTTAAGATGGGCATTGAGAGATGCTTTATCTGATCATTTACCTAAAGCAAATTATGCCACAACCACTCATAACTTTAATAAGAATGATGATTATGTTAAAATTTACAGAGCAAAATATGTTCCATTTAAAACAACTTTAGATTTTAATATTGCTCCTCTTCAGGTTAATGAATTTGGTACCAAAAGAAACTGGGTTTATGAAGTTAGTGGAAAAGTATTTCACGTTCATTTTTCAGATATTGCAAAGTATAATCAGGTTAGGTCAAACTTAGATCCTGCAACAGATACTTTGTTGTTTATTAAAAATTATGGTAATAGTGTTATTGAGGTTGAAACTAAAACAGAATTAAGTTTTAAAGTTTCTCCGAAATTTCAAATTTTAACTAGTAATCATTTTGTAAAAACAGAATTATTATCTGTTTCGGAAAACAAAATTATCTCTCCGAAAGCTGCATCATTGAGGAAAAAATATGCTGCTGATGAACTTAACAATACATCATTAGTTTCAGAAAACATTAGAAGTATTCGATTTAGTAGTACTGCATCTCATATTGAATTACTATCGTTTGAATTTTACTCTGATTTTATACTTACTACTCAGAAACAGAATAAATGGAATTTTATTGGAAAATATGCTTTAACTAAAGAAACTAATGTAGCCTATCAACGATTAGAGCCTGAAGCTAATTGTTTAGAAAACTGGTTACGTTACAATGATCAGGCCTTTGTGAATGTAGATAATTATCATACGCGATGGAATTCTAATAGTATTCCTGAACTTGAGCGAATTTACACGTCAGTTGATAAATATATTGAACTAAGCGATGCTTTGAACAATCCTACTGCAATAGAAATTTTTCCATTTGATAATTATAGCGATGTTGAAGCCTGTATTCTTACTAATCCTGATTATGACCCTAATGATCCAAACTCAGAACCAGAATATGATCCTTATATTCCAGAACCTCCTACAGAGAATTCTGGTATTGAAATTCCATTTCTGGAAGTTTTAAAGTTAGGTTCGTTGGATTATCATGTTGCACGAATGTTGGGATTAGGAACATTGGATTTGAACCCAATAGTTTTTGATGGAGAATATATGTATTTGTCTGAATACATTTCTTTTGGTGATTTACATGACGGTTTAGGAGCCAGACAAGTACAACATTTATACTGTTCTCTGCCTACTTCATTGCATGATCAACGTCTTCCTCTTCCTGTAGATTTAAAAGAGCCGGTTCCTGGTATCTTTTTTAACAATGGTTATGATGATTCCGAAGTAGATGAAAATGAAGAAGAATTTACTGATGAAGAGCAAATAAATTTAGTTACGCCTGAAGGTTTTTCTCCAGATGGTAAAACAAAATATTATTCTCTTTTTCCTGAGAATGACATTGATGAACTAGCTGATGCTCCGTTCTACTATATCAGTGATGAGTTTATAGCTTGTGAGACAACAGAACCAGTTTTTGCAGGTTTAGAATACAGAAAAACAGGAGAAACTAGTTGGATTAAACCCGAGTTGTCTTATCATCCACTTTATTTTAATGTTGATACTAGTAGTGTTGCATCTGAATTAACAAATGAAACTGTTGAGTTAGTACTACCAGAAGAAGATAAACCGTTATTTACTCATGCTGTAAAGGAAAATTGTAAGTTAGATTATTCATCTTATGGAATAAATTGGTTTAGTAGAGCTACTCCAAGTGAAGTAGTACATGAAGTTGAGATTATCCTACCAGCTGTAAATGAACTATTACCTCCAACTAATGTAACAGCGACTTTAATTCAAAAAGAAATTCCTTTGCTATTAACATCTTCTCAAGAGCAAGTCTTGTTCTCTGAAAATACAAATCAAGATAAAACATTAGTTCGTTTGACTTTTGAATATAATCATGCACAAGAATTGATTGATTATCATCAAAAAATTAATGGAGAAACAATTCCAAATTATTTTGAAACTGATAATAATAAGGAATTATTTGCTGATAAAATACAGATTTTCTTTAGGGATCAAGTGCCTAATAGCGTTTCTGGAAAAGTAAGTTTTGTAGGAAATAATAGTAATCCTTTATTAATTGAAGTCGATACAGCGCCATATTCAATATATAGTTCAGGTATTGATGATAGTGTTGTTCCTCAAACTGTACCACCTACATATAATGAAACTTTAATTCCTATTATACCTAATGGAACAGAAAGTAATTATATAGGTAGCGTAATGCTAGTTGATAATGTTCAGTATGTTATTCATGAGATTGACAATACAGGAAATTATCCAAAGTTTATTGTTTTTAAGGCTGATGCTAGTGACTCTATTTTGAATTCAGGAACAGGAACTAACCCAGCAAATGAAATTTTACCTACTATAGGAAGCTTATTTGTAATTGTAGAAAATATGCAAAATCTATCTATATGGGGATTGCCAACTAATTCAGGATTTAATGTTGTTATTGACCATGATATAGTTCATCGTGAAGAGGAAATTATCATAAAAAATATTGATTGTACAACAGAAACTCACGTACAAAAGTTTAGAGGAATTTATGAAAATGCGAACATAGAAAAAATATTAGAGAAAGTTGATGAAGACGGAGATGGTTTATATGATACAGATACAAATGATAATTTTATTCTTAAACATTTAGGATTATATAAAATTACTTTTCCTGGATTTAAACTACCACAACATTCACAACATTATTTAGAAACTTCTCCTGGTACTAATTCCGTTGAATGGTATAATGGAATAGTTAGGTTACATACCCTTAGTGATAGTAGTGGACCAAGAAAAGAATTTAAAGTTATTAGGACAGAAAATATAGGTTCTACTACTGATGATTTAGTTCTTTATATTGAAGATTTAACATTCCCAAGTGATTTAAGTGACTTAGATACTTACAAAGGTAAATTAATGGATGATGAGGATGATTCTATTAGTCAAATGACTAATTATTATCCTGGATATAAAGTTTATTTGTATAAAGATGATAATTTAGGATTAAACAAAAGTAGTGTTTTACCTCAAGGAGATAATGAGGTACGTTATACTGTTTTTGGTTTGAGAAGTTGGGATTTACCTAATGAGTTTCCGTACGATAATGCCGTTGACTTCTTTTCTAAAATGTCTGTTCCTGCATTAATGTTTGCTAACGCTGTTATGGAACCTGTTCAACCTCAAAGACCAACAGGAGGAATGTATGCTACACGACCAGATTATTTTGGAAAATCATCTTATTCTTTTAATACAAAATATGGGACACCAGAAGAAATTCACAAACCTTATTCTGTTCAGTTCAACAGAGCCAGTGATATTCAATTCTTATCTGCAATTTATAATAAAGATGTCTTAGGTTATGATGGGGATACGGGACTTCCTATATTAAATACGGTTCAGGATGTGATGCAAAATATTTTTCTAAATGGAGAAGAAGATTTTTATGTTGATAGATGGAATGATTTATTGAGTTTTAATTACCCTTCAGGCAGTTTTGCTACTTTTGAAGATAGAACATTACCATTGCCTGACAATCCTTCTTTTATAGAAAGTATTAATGCTTTTATTGACGCCCATAATGTGTTTTATAATAACTCTCCAACTCAAGTTGGACATATTTCAGTGCCAATAATAAGTCTTAATGAAACGGTTATTCCTGAAGTATTATTATCTAACGGAGATGTTAGAAATGCTGAATTAAAAATTAAAGATTTCTTGAAAGATGTTTTATTGAATTGTTTTATTCCTTTAACAGAAGTTCCTGTATTGTATAATTTTGTAAAGTTGCTTCCGTATAAACCAATTCCTAAAAAGCAAGTTGTAAGAGATCGAAATGGGAATTTATTACAGCCTACGCTTGACCCAGAATCTGATTTTGATATGGCACCAATGATGTGCCGAATTGACCCACAAGGACAACAATATGAGTCTCAATTTACTGATTTTGGTTTAGATGGTGCTTCAAACGCAAAATATTTTTATGCAGTAAGAGAAATTAATAACCAAATGAAAACTAGTGATTATAGCGAAATACTTGGTCCAATTAGTTTGGTTAATACAGCTCCACCAATTGCTCCTGAAATCATTAAAGTAATTCCTGTTCTAGAAAATCGAACTTTAGGAATCACACCATCAGTACAATTACAAATTAACGCTTATCCAAAAGCTCAGAATATAGCTAAAGTTTCAATTTATAGAGCAGATAGCCCGTCTGATGCTTTATCAATCAGGACAATGAAACTAGTTAGAATTGTTGATTTAGAAGTTGAAAATTTATTGGATGAAAGTAAATGGATTTTTGAGGATGATTTTTCGGATTTGGCCGAAACACCGTTTGGAGATCCATTATTTTATAGGTTAACAGTAGCTAGAAGAATTCGTTATAATGATAAAGAATTAGCCAATGTTGTAGATTATGCACCTTCTGAGGCTTCAAAACTAATAATAACTAATGTGGTTGAGAATTATAACCCTGCTTCACCAATTTTAGATTATTATTCAGAACCTTTAAATACTAATAATGAATTAACAACAATTGTGCTTCATTGGGAAAAAACTTGTTATAAAGGTAAATACCATTTATACAAAATGAACTCGCAAGGTAATTGGGTAAAAATACATGAATTACAAACTAATGATCAAGATACTTACTTGCCTTTAGAATTAACAGACTTGCTGTCAGGAACATTATCTATCATGAATAGTGAAAACAATTCTATCTATCATCATTTTAAAGTTATTGCTGAAAATACTGCAGGTATGATGAGTAGAGAGGAACGTATTTTAACCATACATAATGAAGCAAACTGGCAAGACATTGGAGGAATAGGAGATATGATAGTAGGAGGCACATTTTATATAAGATAAATAACTAAAAAATAAATTATGGCAACAAATAGAGAAGATTTAAAAGCATATTTTAATACTGGTGATAGACCAACAGAAAGTCAATTTGCTGAATTAATTGATAACACAGTAAATAATATTGATGATAAAGCGAATTTAACAGAAGCTGCTGCAGGTAATGATGAAGTTAAATACATCACACCTAAAACTGCAAAAAAAGTTGTTGAAACTTTTGCTAGTAGTTCAATTCCAACGGCTACAATATCTACACAAGGGAAGGTTGAAATTGCAACTCTTACTGAAGTTCAAGCAGGAACAGATACAACTAGAGTGGTTACACCAGAAGGAGCAAAAAAAGCTGCAGAAACGTTTGCGCCTGTAAAAAGTGTGAATGGTCAAACAGGTATAGTAAATTTAAATATTCCGACAATTACAGATTCTTCATGGCAAACACCCACTTTACTAAATTCTGTCACTAATTTTGGTTCTAATTATCAGACGGTTAGATATAGAAAAATTCAAAATATAGTATATATTGAGGGTGTTATTAAAGGAGGAACTACACAAACTAATGGATTGACTTATTCATTATTTCTTTTACCAGTAGGATTTAGACCTCTTAGAAGACATACTTTTACTATTCATACAGGTAATGGGTTAGTTGGTAGAATAGATATTGATCCTAATGGAAATGTATATGCAGTTATTTACAATAATGTTAATGCATCTTTATCTGGAATTAGTTTTTTTGTTGATTAGTTGTTTTTATCATGGAAACAAAATATGGCTTTACAAAGTTTTCTTTAAATGAATTTAAAGAGTGGTTGAATACTTTAAAAGTAGGTCGAACGATTCTAAAAATTCAACAACATCATACATATTCTCCAAGTTATATTCACTTTAAAGGGAATAATCATTTTGAACTTCAAAAAGGAATGAAAAGTTATCATGTTGTTCATAATGGATGGAGTGATATTGGTCAACATTTTACCATTTTTCCAGATGGAACAATATTAACATGTAGAAATATTGAAAAATCACCTGCTTGTATCTATGGTCAAAATGCAAATTCAATTTGTATTGAAAATTTAGGGAATTTTGATTTTGGTGGTGATGAAATGATTTCAGAACAAAAACAGACAATTATTGAAGTCACTAAGTTATTATGTGTAAAATTTAATCTTCCAGTAAATAAAGATAGAATTGTATATCATCATTGGTTTGATTTAGTTTCAGGTTCAAGAAATGATGGAATTAAAAATAACAAATCATGTCCAGGAACAAATTTCTTTGGAGGAAATAAAGTTGCTGATGCTGAAAACAACTTTTATCCCCTATTAAAAGAACTTATAAATGATAATGATATTAAAATAAATGATGATAGTATTCTAAAGTATGTTATGGTTACTTCTTCAACTTTAAATGTTAGGGTAGATTCAAATTATAAAAGTGATAAAGTGAAAGATAGAAATCCTATAAAATTTGGTTCTGTTTTAAGAGTTTATAAAGAACAAAATAATTGGTTGAAAATTTCAAATTCATCTGAACATTGGGTTAGTGAACGTTTTACTGATGAAGTCAAAAAAGCAACAGTAACTGCTACTGCTTTAAATGTAAGGAGTGGAGGAGGAACAAAGTATCCTGTAGTAGGTAGTTTTAATAAAGGTCAAGAAATTTTTGTTTCTCAAATAATTGGAGATTGGTGTAAGGTGAGTTCAGATAACAAATGGGTAAGTAAAAAATACTTAAAGTTTAGCAATGAGTAATAAAGTTGGAATATACATATCAGGGTTAGGTCAAACTTTAAATAAAGAGAATGTTGAGAAATATGCTTTAAGAATAAAAAATGAACTTAATTATTCCACTGAAGGTAAAGAATTTAAAATTAAAACAGAGAAAGAACTTTATTCAGATAGCTTAGAAACAACTTTAGTTTCAATCTATCACGAGGATGAGAACAATTGTGAAGTTATTTATAAAATTTATGATTTTAATTACCATAATGCCTTAACAGAGGATTTTAAAAAGAAAAACATTTTAGTTAAGAATATTATATTGTTATGGTTAGTAATAAAAAAATTCCCTTTATTGGTTAGTAAATTGTTTTTTTATACAAGTTATAACAGAACTTATTTAACTTTTTATGCTTTTACTCTATTTTTTATAATCTCTTTAGCAATTATTTTTTTAATACCTGCTAGTATTGATTTAGCAACAAAATTAAGTTTTACAAAAGAGTTAGTTGATTTTTTGAAATTGATTAAGATGGATTTTATGTTAGATTTATTTAGTTCAATTGATATGAAAGGAATTTTAAAATTTCTTGTACCATTTACTACATTAATACTATTGATAATACCAGAATCAAAAACTATTATAACTTCTTTAGCAACTGAATTTGCATCTGTAGATCAATATTTAGAGAGTGGTGAAAAAAGCCAATTAGTTTTAGGGAATTTAGATTTATTAATAGAATATATTGCAGAAAATAATTTGGAATCTAAGATTCATTTCCATTGTTATAGTTTTGGAAGTTTATTAGCGTTTGATTTATTATTTCCTCTAGGAAATAAACCTTCACGAAATGTAATTAATCGTGTTGAATTATTAATAACTACTGGTAATCCTTATGAATTTATTAATGCCTATTATCCAAATTATTTTTTGAATAGAAATTTTACAAGTGGTCCTGATTTAACATGGTTAAATATATATTCTATATCGGATGCTTTAGCTACTAATTTTAGAGATGATAATAAAATTGGAGAAGCAAAGTATGGTTTTAACAATAATGAGTTAATGCCAATAAATTTGAATTATGAGATAGCACCTATATTGAGTCTAAATATTATTAATTTTTTAACAATGCATGGTATTAGAATACATAAGAGTTACTGGGATCATACACCAAATGGGCAAAGTTGTATGAGATTAATTATTGATAAAATGCAAGAATTAGATTTTATTAAATATGAATAGTAGAATTTTATACCATTGATTGCGTTATTGTTAAGTATAGACAATGAAAATATTGGAAATCTAAACGTAAATTATAATATAAGTTTTAACAAAAATCAAACAGAAATATTAAAATTATTTTAAAAGTCGTTAATTAATGGAAAAATATAAAATATACAACACCCATACACATATTTTTACTATTGATCATGTGCCTAATAAATTTGGAAAGAAGTTACTACCATTAGGCTTACATCATTTAATTACTATGCGTCTGGTAAAATGGTACTATTCTAATTTTACTTCTAGAGGTAATTATAAGTATAAGGTTTTAAAAAATAAAATTGATTCTTTAAAATACGAAATAAAGGAATTCTTTAAGAAAACAATAGTTATACATTTATTCTTATCTATTGTTTTTTTCTTTGCTAGATGGATATTCAAAATTTTTATTAATTTTTTTAGAGTAGATTTTATTTTTAGTAAATCAACAAGAGAAACGATAAATAGATTTTTAACTCTTGGTAGATACTCATTATACAAAACTCAATCAAAAATTTTTGACTTACTTTCAAAGAGCTACGATTCTAATACCTCATTTGTTGTTTTGTCAATGGATATGGATTATATGGACGCAAGTAATCCAGGAATATCTTACATGGACCAGTTAGAAGATTTAAAACAATTAAAGCAAAAGAAAGGTGATAAAATGCTACCATTTTTATTTCTTGACCCAAGGAGAATAAAACAAACAAAGCATTTGAAAAAGTATGAGAATTATGAAAATTATGCCAAGCACTTATTGGATAGTCAATGTTTTTCTGGAATAAAAATGTATCCCGCTTTGGGTTATTATCCATTTGATAAAGAATTAATTTCCATGTATAAATTTGCAGTTGAAAGAAATATACCAATTGTATCACATTGTATTGAAGGAACTGTTTTTTATAGAGGGAAAAAAGAAAAAGAATGGAATGCACACCCAGTTTTAAAGTATAATGCGAAAGAAGGGAATATGGCTGCAATACCTCTACCGCAAAAAGATAATTATCATTTTACCACAAATTTTACGCATCCATTAAATTACCATTGTTTATTAAATAAAGACTTATTGAAGGAATATCTAGGTAACGATTATGAAGAAGGATTAGATTTAAGCAAATTAAAAATTTGCTTAGCACATTTTGGAGGTGAAGATGAATGGAAAAAATACTTGAATGATGGCTGGAATAATTATAATAAAAACATCTCGCATCTTAGTAAAAGTGAATATGATACTTATTATCAAAAATATAGAAACACTCTTAATCATGAAAATCAGAGGACTATGTGGTGGAATGCAAGTTGGTTGTCAGTAATTTATGACTTGATGGTTGTCTATGAGAATGTTTATGCCGATATAAGTTTTATAATTCATGATGAGTCATTATTTCCATTGTTAAAATTTATTTTGGAAGATGGAAAAGTAAAAAATAAAGTTCTTTTTGGTTCTGACTATTATGTTGTATCTCAAAAAGACACAGAAAAAGATTTGCATTACAACTTAAGAGGTTATTTAGGGGAGACTTTATTTAAGTTAATATCTAATGAAAATCCAAGGAAATTTTTGAGTACAACTATGAAGCAATATTAATTTTTTTTAAAGAATTTTAATTGTATTTATAGTACTTATAATCAATAATGTAAAATTATATTTTATCAAAAATGATTATAAAAGAAAATACTTTTTTATTGAAATAATATCCAATGTAACTTGTAATTAGATTACTTAAATGTATATTCAATTCCCGAATCAAGCACTATATAATTTGTTTTAAATTCAACTGCATTTTATTTTTATGCTAAATTTTAATTTTAGAAAAATGAAATGGTATGATATTTTCATATTTATGGTAATCATAATAATTAATGCTTACTTAAAACCTTTAATGTATGGTAACAATTATAGCTCTGATAGTACAAATAAAGAGTATAAGTTTGATCGTTTGTGCAGGGAAAAAAAAGAACAAATATTACAATGGTTTGTCAAACGAAATCCTTTTAAATAATTGTAATTATCAAAAAATATACTGCAACATGTAAATTTACTAGTTTGAAAATTGTACAAGTACAAATGTTTTCTGTTTGATGTTATCTTCAAATGGTATAGTATAAAAACTATTCTTAAAGGACTTTCTAATTAATTACTACTAGTCCATTTTTTGGTTTAAATTAATTTGTTAATTTCCACATTATTTACTAATTTTATGCTAATAAGATTTAGGAATAATTGTATCCCAATAATAAAAGGGGCATTATCGAGACCTAGTAGTTTTTAAAGTTTATATTTTATTATATATCAATGGATTGTGAATAAGGTTTTGAACCCTCATCGCCCACAAAAAAAGCAACTCAAAAGAGTTGCTTTTTTTATTTGTAATATTTATAATTACTCTACACAATTCAAATAATCAACAAAATAATTTGATGGAGAAGAATTTGACTTTAATAGTTCAGAATTCATATTGCTTTTAAAAACAATATCTTTAGATTCTCCTACATATTTAATTCGCATCAATGAAATGGGAGATTTCTTCAGTTCGTCATAATTGTCTTTTAAAAACAAGAAATAGTTAGTTATAATTTTAATATTACTTTTTGATTCTTCGTCATAACTAAAAGAACTACAGTTTTCCTGAGATGAATTGATTAATGTTATAATTTTACCATTTTCCAATTGAAAAATAACTTTTGAATTTTTATCAAAACATAAAGCAGGTATAAAATCTTTACTTTTTTGAATTTGCTGCAATCCAAGCATCGGAGCACCATTAGAATTAAGAAGTGAAAAGAAAATCATTTCTTTATTATTTCCAAAAACTCTTTCATGAACTAAAATATCAGCTGTTTTTTTTATATAAGTGGAGTCTGTTTTTTCTTCAAAATCATAGAGACATTCTTTTTTTTGACCAAATGAGAAAGATATAGTAAATAAAAGTAAGGTTAAAAAGTAATTTTTCATTTTTATAATTTTGTACAAATTAATACAATTTTTTCGTTATTTAAGTTTGTAGTAAAGAAAGCAAATATAGTACCACCATCTTTAAATTTAAACTTTTTTTTGATTTCTTCTACACTCAACGGAAAATTTCGTGTAGTACAATTCATTTTTTTCTTCTGAAGAGCTTTCATGAATTCTTTTTGAAATGGAATTACTTCATCAATATGAAAACTTCTCCCTTGAAAATCTAATATTTGATCTGAAGTAAATAAATGTGAATGTTGATGCAGTTTATCCATTTTATAAAATGAAGAAATAAAATCCATATTTCCTGATTTCATTATGGAACTATTGGGTTCGTACAAATATTTTTTTGGCAATGAATATGATGCTAAATAATTTTTTCTATAAATTGTATCTAGTTTATTTATGATTTCATTATCAATATTCAGTGAAGATATAGTAATTTCATTGGAATAATCTTTTTCAATTTCCCAAAGCAATTCTTTAATTTCATTTTTAATAGCAACAATATGAATCTTTTTTACAAATTTCAATTCATTCAATCCAGAAGTTATATCTAAAATAGGAGCTGTTTTAATAAGAATGTTGTTGGTGAATTTGAAATAATCATCCAATAACGCAGGAACATTTGGTAAACAATCGTTTAACAAAAAAACCTTACCTTTTATATCACTTCTTCTTGATGGATCTATGTAAATCCAATCAAAACGCATGTCTAGTTGTTTTAGAATTTCAAAACTATCTCCTTGTAAGCAATTAATATTTTGTTGGTTTAAAACACTGTAATTATGTGAAACGATACTTGACAATTCATTGCTAATCTCACAATGAAAGACTTCACTAAATTTTTGAGCGAAAAAATAGTCATCAATGCCAAATCCACCAGTCAAATCAATTAATTTTTCTCCAGTCAATAATGATGATTTGTATTTTGCTGTTATTTCTGAAGAAGTTTGTTCAATTGAAATTTTGGCTGGGTAAATAATGTTTTTTGTTTCAAACCAAGTCGGTAATTTGTCTTTAGCTTTCTTTTTAGCAATGATTTGGTTAATCAAATCTGGATAATCAATCGTTGGAAAAGGGTTCTTTTTTAAAGCTAATTCTGTATGATTTACATCCAAATTCTTTTGAATAAAATCTTGAACTTCATCAGTTAATAACGTATTGAATTCCAAAGTTTATTGAGTTTTAGTAAGAAGTTTTACAAAGGTATTATTTGGAAAAAACTCTTTAGCAATCACTTTTAAAACTGTGTATAAAGGTACTGCTATTATCATTCCAGTTATTCCAAAAAGATAACCTGCTATTAATATGACTAAAAAAATTTGCAAAGGATGAGAATCTGTACTTTTTGAAAAAATAATAGGTTGGCTAAAATTATTATCAATAAATTGAACTAGGAAAAAGCCAATAACAACATAAATAGTCGTTGGAATAATTTCGGTAGAAAAATCACCTTGAATATTGCTAATCATTGTTAATAATGCAGCTAAAACCGTACTAATTATGGGTCCAACATAAGGAATTATATTTAAAATTGCACATAAAAGAGCGATTATCAAAGCATTATCTACTCCAAAAATCAACAAAACAATTAAGTATAAAATAAAAACGATTAACAGTTGAAGCATTAAACCAATAAAATATCGCGATAATAAATCATTACTTTGTCTAACCGAATGCACAATTTTATCTTTATTGGAATTGGGTAAAAGACTTTTAAAGCTTCTAAAATAATAGGCTTTGTCCTTCAATAAAAAAAAGGTGATAAATATCACCGACACCAAACCAACGCTGAAGTTTCCTAACGTATTTATAATTCCATTTACAAGGTTGGGTACGAAGTTAAAATCAATTTTTTTGACCATTGATTCACTATCTAAAGCTTTTGAAAGATCAAGATTATATTTTGAAAAATAATCAGTTAATTGATTTATAACTGTGGTGTAATTCTGTTTTAAGGAATCAATATCCAATAAAGATAATTTATCCACTTGATTAATAAGTAAGGGAACAAACAATAAAATAAATCCAATTAATAATAAAATGAAGAAAAGTAGAGTAGTAACAACTGCTAAAGTGTTCTTAAATTTTAATTTTCTCTTCAAAAATTTTACAATAGGACTTGCAATTAAGGCAACAATTAGGGAAACAGCTAAATAAACAAGTACTGTCGAAATTTGATGAATTATAAAAAGGCTCAGAGCAATAAGAACTAAAATTCCCACGGCTCTTAAAATTCCATTTGCTAATGTTTTTGAAGTCATATGGCTAAATTATGAAAAAAAACTCGTTAGTAATAACGAGTTTTTAAAATAAATTATAAAAAAAAAAGATTATGGCTGTGCGTAAGAATTTCTTGCTCCACCAGAAGAAAATATAGCTAACATTCTACTTTTTTGATCATTTGTAAACATATACATACAAGAATCGTTTGTATAGTCCATATAATTCATTGTCATTTCAACTGGTGTTCCTGAACAAGTTGAATAATGAGGGAATGAAGGGCATCCATAATTTGCAGTATTGTGTGAAGGAGTATCATTTACAAAATCACTTCCGCAAGTAGCGTCACCCCAAATGTGACGTAAGTTCATCCAATGTCCAACTTCATGAGTTGCTGTTCTTCCTAAATTGAAAGGAGCTGTAGCAGTTCCGTTTGTACCCATTGCATTGTTATCAATAACAACTCCATCTGTAGCAGAAGAACCTCCAGGAAATTGAGCATAACCTAATATTCCACCACTTAGGTTACAAACCCACAGGTTTAATTTCGTAGTTGGACTAGTGGGAGCAATTCCACCTTTGTTTGCTTTTTTCATTGAATCATCTGTTCTCCATGAAGATTTTGTTGTACTTTTTCTAACAACAGCGTCTAATACAAAAGTAATTCCAATATTTGCTTTTACAGTAGAGAACATAGAAGGAACGTTATTAAAATCTGTATTTGTTCCATTAAAATCTTTATTTAAAACATCGATCTGAGATTGAATTTGAGCCAAGGATATGTTTTCTGCTGCAGTTTTATATAGAACATTCACTACAACAGGAATTTCAATTTTACCATTTACTAATCTACCTTCCATAATAGCATTTTTAGTGAATGTTTCAATTTGATTCATTCGTTCTGCTAAGGTTGGGTCATCATTTAGATTGTTTAATAGAACATCATGTGAGGCACATCCTCTGTGAGCAACTTCGTCTGTTGCAGATACTAAATCAGTAGAATTATTTTCCGAACAAGAAAATAATAACATCAATAAAGATGCTGATAAAATCAATTTTTTCATATAAGTTAATTTGGTTTGTTAATATGATGCAATTTTAATTAAAAAAATAACACAAAATCAAAAATAATTAACTTTTAATACGGAATAGTTAAAATTTACGTAAAAACCGTAAAAGATGTTTAATTTTTAAAAACGTAATTTATAATATTAGCACCCATTTTTAATGCTTTTTCTCTAACAGCATCAGGATCATTGTGAACTTCTTTATCTTCCCAACCATCACCTAAATCGCATTCAAAGGTATACAGTAATACTAATTTATTTTCAATAAAAATTCCAAAAGCTTGTGGTCTCAAATTTTCATGTTCATGAATTTTAGGTAATCCATTTGGAAATAAATTCGGGCCTTGGAATATTTCATGATTGGTAGGAATTTCTTTTAAATCATTATTCGGAAATACTTTTTTAATTTCTTTTCTAATATATTCATCCATCCCAAAATTATCATCAATATGTAAAAAACCACCTGATGTTAAGTAATTTCTAAGATTTTCGACATCATTTGCACTAAAAACGACATTACCATGTCCGGTCATGTGAATAAATGGATAGGAGAAAATTTCAGGACTTCCTACTTCAACTGTTGGAACTTTAGAACTTATTTTAGTATTTATGGTTTGATTGCAATATTTTACCAAATTGGGCAAAGAAGTTGGATTTGCATACCAATCTCCACCACCAGCATATTTAGCTAGAGCGATTTCTTGTGAAAACCCTATATTCCAAAAAAATAAAATCCCAAGAAAAACAATTTTTTTCATACTATTCGTTTATCAATGCTACTGTATGACAGGCTACTACACCAGCAGTTTCTGTTCGTAACCTTGTGTTTCCCAAAGATACAGGAATAAAATTATTTTTCAAGGCTAATGTAATTTCTTTCGAGGAAAAATCTCCTTCTGGACCAATTAATATCAGAACATTTTGATTGGGTTTAAAACTGTTTTTGAATAAATCCTTTTTATTTTCTTCGCAGTGTGCAATAAATTTTAAAGAATTTGATTCATTTTTTAAAAAATCAACAAGTGAAATTGGTTCATTTATTTTAGGTAAATAAAACTGATTAGATTGTTTCATAGCAGCTTGAATAATTTTTTCAGCTCTATCAATTTTAAAAATTTTTCGTTCTGAATGATCACATATTATAGGTGTAATCTCATGAATGCCAATTTCAGTTGCTTTTTCCAAAAACCATTCTAATCGATCATTCATTTTGGTTGGAGCAATAGCAATATGCAAGTGATATTTTTTGGAATCAAATGTATCAATTTTAACGATTTTAACTTCACATTTTTTTTCTGATTCCAAAGTGATTTCTGAATGAAATAAATTTCCTTTTCCGTTGGTAATGAATATAGTATCACCACCTTTCTTTCTTAATACTTTAATGATATGTTTACTTTCTTCTTTGTCAAATTGAAAGAAAGTATCAGTAGATTTAATATCGGGATTATAGAATAATTGCATGGTCAAAATTTAAAATTCAATTCGTGCTTTAGAAACAATAGAAGCATCGCTAAAGTTATTTTCTAAATAGTTGTAATAGCCAACAATTCCAATCATTGCTGCATTATCTGTAGTGTATTCAAATTTTGGAATGTAGGTTTTCCAACCATACTTTGATTCAGCTTTTTTTAATGTTTCTCTAATACCAGAATTAGCAGAAACTCCACCACCAATAGCTATTTGGTAAATTCCAGTTTCTGCAACAGCTATTTTTATTTTATCCATTAAAATGTTGATAATAGTATGCTGTATTGAGGCACAAATATCTGCTTTGTTTTCTTCAATAAAATTGGGATTTTCAGCTACATTTTTTTGTATAAAATATAAAATTTGTGTTTTTAATCCGCTAAAACTAAAGTTTAAGCCATCTACTTTTGGTTTCGTAAATTTAAAAGCTTTTGGATTTCCTTCTTTAGCAAATTTATCTATCAAAGGTCCACCAGGATAAGGAAAACCTAATACTTTAGCACTTTTATCGAAAGCTTCTCCAACAGCATCATCGGTTGTTTCACCAATAATTTCCATATCAAAAAAACTATTCACTTTTACAATTTGTGTATGTCCACCACTAATCGTTAAAGCTAAAAAAGGAAAACTTGGTTTGTCAAATCCTTCTTCATCAATAAAATGAGCTAAAATATGCGCTTTCATATGGTTTACCGCAATCAAAGGAACTTGTAAAGCAGCACTCATTGATTTTGCAAATGAACCACCAACCAACAAAGAACCCATTAAACCTGGACCTTGTGTAAAAGCTATACAATTTAAGTCTTCTTTCGTAATTCCAGCTTTTTTTAAGGCAACATCTACAACAGGCACTATATTTTGTTGATGAGCTCTAGAAGCTAATTCTGGGACAACACCACCAAATTCTTCATGAATAGATTGTCTGGCTACAACATTTGATATAACTTTATCGTTAACAAGTATAGCAGCAGATGTGTCATCGCATGAACTTTCAATTGCTAAAGTATATATTGGATTTTTTGACATAAAAACAGGCATGAAATTTGTTAATTGGTAAGAATATCTTTCAAAAATAGTTATTTTTGTTTCAGAAAAGTCGGTTTAATTTAAAAAGACAAATTTAAAACATTTTTTTCGTATCAAAACATTAAAAAAAATAGTACTACGTTCCCTATTGGGTTTATTGGTTTTAATACTCATTTCGGGTGTACTTTTGTCATTGCCTTTTGTGCAAACAAAACTGGGTCAATATGTTACAAATGTTTTAAATGAAGATTTTGGTACAAACTTATCGATTGAAAAAGTTGCAATAAGTCCATTTGGAAATGTAAAACTCAAAAACGTTGTAGCAAAAGATAAAAATAATAGTGATCTTTTTCAAATAGATAAAATTCAAACTTCAATTTTAGAAGTGAGAAAATTAATCAATAATGGGCATCCATATTTAAAAAACCTTGTGGTTGATGGATTGCATCTTAACATTATTCAGTATAAAGGTGATGAAGAAACTAACTTAGATGAATTTATTGCTTCATTTGATGATGGTAGTCCAAGTTCTGGTAGATTTAGAATGTTTGTTAATAATATGAAAATTAACAAAAGTTTATTTACTTATACTAATTATAATTTAGAAAATCCAAAAATCTTATATTTTACTGATTTAAATGGTGAACTAGATCAATTTGCAATTAAAGGCAGTGATGTGACGACTATTATAAAAACCTTAGCTTTGAAAGATCATCGCGGTTTGCTTGTTGAGAATTTGTCTGCTAAATTTACTTATACAAAACAAAATATAATTTTAGATACTTTAGCTTTAAAAACATCTAATTCCAATTTTGAAGGAAATGTAAAACTATTGTATAAAAGAGAAGATTTTAAGGATTTTAACAATAAGGTTGTATTTGATGTTCAAATTGATAAAGCAACTATTTCAACTAATGATTTGAATTACTTTTACAATGAATTTGGGGCAAATAACACCTTTTATGTTGACACTCATTTAAAAGGAACATTAAATAATTTTACCACAAAGAATCTAAGTTTAATAGATAAATATGGTTCTGAAATTAGAGGAAATGTTACTTTTAAAAATTTATTATCTAAAAGGGAGAATGTCTTTGAAATTACAGGTGACTTTAATAAAATTTATTCAAAATATAATGATTTAAAACTATTGATGCCAAGGGTTTTGGGTGAAAGATTACCATCATCTTTAAATTACTTAGGGAGTTTTGACATCAATGGTTCTGTAGATTTAACCTATAATGATATAAACGCAGATGTAATTATGTTGTCTGAATTAGGCTATTTGAAGTCAAATTTATACATAAATAATTTAGATAATATTGACAGAGCAGAATATAATGGTAATGTTATTTTAAAAAGGTTTGATGTAGGAACATTAATAGGTGACAAAACTATTGGTAATACAACACTTAATATTGATGTTGATGGAAAAGGATTTACCAAAAAGTACTTAGATACAAAAATTGCAGGTTTTGTAGAAGCATTAAATTATGATGGATATACATATCAAAATATTGAAGTTGATGGAAAACTAAAAATGCCTTATTTCCAAGGATATTTTAATAGCAATGATAAGAACCTTCGAATGGATTTTGATGGACTTGTTGACTTAAGTTCAAAGTCAAAAAGCTACAATTTTAAAGCAAATATTGATTATGCAAACCTTAAAGCACTAAATATTTATACTAAAGATAGTATTTCGGTAATTAAGGGAATAGTTGATATAAATGCTACAGGAAATTCTTTAGATAAAATTTATGGTACAATTAACCTTAAGGATTTATACTATCAAAATAATAAAGATTTCTACTTTTTTGATGACTTTAAGTTAGAATCTACTTTCGATGAGAATGACGAAAGAACAATAATTGTAGAATCTCCAGATATTGTAAGTGGAAAAGTTGTAGGGAAATTTAAATTCAACCAACTGCAAAAGCTTTTAGAAAATGCAGTGGGAAGTCTATATGCTAATTATTCTCCAAATAAACTGTTGCCAAATCAATACATGACGTTTGATATTACAATTTATAATAAAGTCATTGGTGCCATTTTGCCCAATGTTGAAGTAGGTGAAAATACAAGGGTAAAAGGTAAAATCGTATCTGATGAAGAATTATTTACACTAGATTTTAAATCACCTTCGATTTCTATAGATAACAATAAGTTTAGTGGAATTACCATTGATATTGACAACAAAAACCCTTTATACAACGCTTATATTTCATTAGATAGTTTGCATACTAACTTTTATGATATTTCCGAATTTAATTTGATCAACATTACTCAAAATGATACTTTGTTTTTTAGAACAGAGTTTAAAGGTGGAAAATATCAGGAAGACAAATATGATTTGAATTTATATCATACCATAAATCCTGAAAAAAATTCGGTAATTGGTTTTAAAAATTCTGAAGTTAATTTTAAAAACAGTCTTTGGTATATAAATGAAGATGAAGATACAGCTAACAAAATTGTATTCGATAAAAAACTAGAAAATTTTGATTTTGAAAAACTCTTATTTTCAAATAAAGACGAATCTTTTTCACTTGAAGGATTTATAAAAGGTAAAGATTATAAAGATTTAAACCTAAAATTCAATAACGTTGATTTAAATAAAGTCACACCAGCATTGAACAATCTTACATTTGCAGGTAGAATGAACGGAATAATTGACTTTAAACAAGACAAGGATGTTTATAAACCTGTTTCTGATGTTCGAATAGATAGTTTGCAAGTAAATGATTTTGATGTAGGAGATTTAAAACTTCAAGTCACAAGTGATGAGTATTTTAGAAAATTCAATGTAAATTCTTCAATAGTTAGAGATGGTTTTGAAAGTTTTTATACTAAAGGAAATATTGAAATAGTAAATAACGAAGCATTACTTTCATTAGATACTAAATTCGAAGACTTTGATATCAAACCGCTTGGACCATTGTTGAGTTCAGTTTTTTCAGATATGCGAGGTTTAGCAACTGGTAGGGCCAATATTGTTGGCAAAGCAAATGATCCTGAAATCGATGGAATCATTTATTTAGATAAAGCAGGAATGAATGTGCCTTATTTGAATGTAGATTTTGACTTGGAAGAACGATCTAGAATTGACGTTACAGAAAATCAATTTTTATTTAGAAGTTTTGAAATTACTGATACCAAATACAATACAAAAGGTGTTGTTTCAGGGAATATAAAACATAAAAATTTAGACAATTGGATTTTAGATTTAAATTTATCTTCAAGAAACATTTTGGCTTTAGATACAAAAGAAAAAGAAGACGAATATTACTATGGAACTGCTTTCTTAAACGGAACAGCTACTATTAATGGACCTGTTGAAGCATTAAAAATAAATGTTTCAGGAAAATCAGAAAAAGGAACTTCTATTAAAATTCCTGTTCAAGATACTGAGAGCTATGGAGAAGTATCTTATATAAATATTATTAAAGTTGGAGAACAAAAAATCATAAAACAAAATATTAAAGACTTAGGTGGTTTAGATTTAGTTTTAGATTTTGACATAACTCCAGATGCTGAAATTGAAGTGATTTTAAATAAAGAAACAGGTCACGCAATGAAAGGTAGAGGTGGTGGTGGAATGTATATGCATATAAATACAAACGGTGTATTTACAATGAATGGAGATTTTACCATATTTGAAGGTGAATATAACTTTAAATATGGTGGAATAATTTCTAAAAAATTAGCTGTAAAAAAATATGGTTCCATTGTTTGGGAAGGTGATCCAATGGCTGCAATTCTTAATCTAGAAGCGGTTTATAGTACACAAACAAATCCTTCAGTATTGTTAGAATCTTCTTCTATTTCAAACAGAAAAGTAGACACTGATGTAATTATTAAAATTACCGGAAACCTTGAAAATCCTGAAACAGAATTCTCTTTAGAATATCCAAATGTAAGTTCAGTTTATAAATCTGAAATTTTATATAAATTATCCGATAAAGATACCCGTCAACAACAAGCTCTTTCGGTTCTAGCAGGTGGAACTTATTTTGCACAAGGAGCTGTTGCCAGTGATTATTATTCTAATGCATTGAGTGAAACAGCTAGTAGTTTGTTAGAAGATATTATTTCAAATGAAGATGATAAAATTAAAGTAGGTTTAGGGTATACTACGGGTTCAAGAATTTATAATATTTCAGATCAAGTTGGAGTTAATTTAAGTACTCAAATTAATGATAAAATTTCCATTAATGGAAAAGTTGGTGTCCCTGTTGGTGGAATAAGTCAATCAGGTGTAGTTGGAAATGTAGAGTTACAATATCAATTAAATGAAGATAATACTTTACGTGCAAGAGCTTTTAATAAAGAAAACGATATCAGTTATATAGGTCAAGGAATTGGTTACACTCAAGGAATTGGATTGTCATATAACGTGGATTTTGATAATATTACAGAATTGTGGAGAAAAGTCTTTGCACCTAAATCGCTACAAAAGAAAGACGACAAAAATCCATATGATGAAGTTCCAGATTCGGATTTAGATCCTCAATACATCAACATTACTACTCAAGAAAAAAACAAAAAGAAGGTTCAAGAAAGCGAAGAAAATGTGCCTGATATTGAATAATTCTTATTTTTCACCACTTATTTTAAAAAAATCATATTTATTTCAAACGTTTTAGCAGATAATGTCAAATAAACTTATCAACGAAAACGTTTGAAAGTATAAGTATTTGTTATATTTTTTCTAAAAACATTGAATAAAAATTATAAATGATCTAATTTTACGATAAATATAAAAAAAAACATGTCAAAGAACATTAAAAAAATTGGAGTACTAACATCAGGAGGCGATTCACCTGGAATGAATGCTGCTATTCGTTCTGTTGTTCGTACTTGTGCTTTTCATAATGTAGAATGTATTGGTATTTATAGAGGATACCAAGGAATGATTGAAGGTGATTTTAAAGAAATGGGTCCACGTTCTGTAAACAATATAATTAATAAAGGTGGAACCATTTTAAAATCCGCTCGTTCAACAGAATTTAGAACAGAAGAAGGAAGAAAAAAAGCCTATGAAAAATTAAGAAAGGCTCAAATTGATGCATTTGTAGTAATAGGTGGTGATGGTTCTTTCACAGGAGCAGAAATATTCAATAAAGAATTTAATTTTCCAGTAATGGGTATTCCTGGTACAATTGATAATGATATTTTTGGAACAAGTCACACTCTTGGCTATGATACTGCCTTAAATACAGTAGTAGAAGTAATCGATAAAATTAGAGATACGGCAAGTTCTCATAATCGATTATTTTTTGTGGAAGTTATGGGTCGTGATGCTGGTCATATTGCTTTAAATGCAGGAATTGGAGCAGGAGCAGAGGAAATTCTTATACCTGAAGAAGATTTAGGATTAGAACGTTTACTAGAATCTTTGCGAAAAAGTAAAGCTTCTGGTAAATCATCAAGTATTGTTGTGGTTTCTGAAGGAGATAAAATAGGAAAAAGTGTTTTTGAACTAAAAGATTATGTGGAAGATAATATGCCTGAATATGATGTAAGGGTTTCTGTATTAGGTCATTTGCAACGTGGTGGTTCTCCTTCATGTTTTGATAGAGTATTAGCTTCTAGGTTAGGAGTTAAAGCCGTTGAATCACTTTTGGAAGGAAAATCTAATTATATGGTTGGAATTTTGAATGATAAAATTGAACTAACTCCATTAGAACAAGCTATTAAAGGAGAAACTGAAATAGATTTAGAATTATTAAGAGTTTCTGATATAATGACAACTTAAACAATTTGAAATTATAAATTAAAAAAATAAATAAAAAACTTAAAAGAAAAATGTCAACAGTAAAATTAGGAATTAACGGTTTTGGAAGAATAGGAAGAATTGTTTTTAGAGAAACATTCAATAGAGATAACGTAGAAGTAGTAGCAATTAATGACTTATTAGATGTAGATCATTTGGCTTACTTGTTAAAATATGATTCAGTTCACGGTCGTTTTGCTGGAAAAGTAGAAGTAAAAGAAGGAAAACTATATGTAAACGACAGATTTATTAGAGTAACTGCCGAAAGAGATCCAAAATTAATCAAATGGGATGACAAAGAAGTTGATGTAGATGTGGTTGCAGAATGTACTGGAATTTTCACAACATTAGAAAAAGCTCAAGCTCATATTGATGGTGGAGCCAAAAAAGTTGTTATTTCGGCTCCTTCTGCTGATGCTCCAATGTATGTAATGGGTGTAAATCATAAGGAAGCAAAAGCTTCAGATACTATTGTTTCAAATGCATCATGTACAACAAACTGTTTAGCACCTTTAGCAAAAGTAATTAATGATAACTTCGGAATTGTAGAAGCTTTAATGACAACGGTTCATGCTACAACTTCAACACAAATGACTGCAGATGGACCTTCTAAAAAAGATTGGAGAGGTGGACGTGCTGCAAGTGTAAACATAATTCCATCTTCAACTGGAGCTGCAAAAGCGGTTGGAAAAGTAATTCCTGAACTGAATGGAAAGCTAACAGGAATGGCATTTCGTGTTCCTACTATTGATGTTTCTGTTGTTGATATGACTGTAAAAGTTGCTAAAGAAACTACGTACGAAGAAATCATGAAAGTAATAAAAGAGACTTCAGAAACTAGTATGAAAGGAGTTCTTGGATACACAGAAGATGATGTAGTTTCTCAAGATTTTATTTCAGATACAAGAACTTCAATTGTAGATGCTAAAGCTGGAATTGGATTAAATTCAACATTCTTTAAAATTGTATCTTGGTACGATAATGAGTATGGATATTCAAGTAAATTGATTGATTTATCAGTTCACGTAGCTAATCTTAAATAGGTTATAAGTTTAAATGGTTAAAAGGTTATAAGGTTTTATAATTCATTTGTTTGAAAATCTATAATCTGAAAATCTAAAAATCTAAATAATGAAATTATTAGTTGATAGTGGTTCTACAAAAGCCGATTGGATTGCAATTGATGATGCTGGAAAAGTACTTTTTACAACACAAACTTTAGGATTAAACCCAGAAGTATTGAGTAAAGAGCAAATTATTGAGCGTTTAGAGGATAAATTTGATATTTCTCATAACAAAGACAAAGCTTCTCATCTTTATTTTTATGGAGCCGGTTGTGGTACAGATAGAATGAAAGACTTTTTAACAGTAGTTTTTCAAGAATATTTTAAAAATGCAGAAGTAAAAGTATATGAAGATACTTATGCTGCCGTTTTTGCAACAACTCCAAAAGATGAAAAAGCAATTGTTTGTATTTTAGGAACAGGTTCAAATTGCAGTTATTTTGACGGTACGGTTCTACATCAAAAAGTACAGTCTTTAGGTTATATCGCTATGGATGATGGTTCTGGTAATCGTTTTGGAAGACATCTGCTAAGAGGTTATTATTTTAACAAAATGCCTGCAACAATGGCAAAAGAATTCGAGAAAGAATTCAATGTTGATGCTGATTTCATAAAAAACAATTTATATAAAGAGCCTAATCCAAATGCTTATTTAGCTACGTTTGCTAAGTTTTTAATTAAGCATAAAGAAGAAGAATTTTGCAAAAAGATTATAAAAAAAGAATTAAAATCTTTTGTCAAAAATTATGTAATGCAATTTGAAGAACATAAAAATGTTCCTGTAAACTTTGTAGGTTCAATTGCTTTTTATTTAAAAGACGAACTAAAAGTAGTTTTAGAAAAATATGGTTATAAAATGGGTAATGCCCTGCGAAGACCAGCTGATGGTTTAATAGAGTTTCATTCTAATTAATCCAATTTAAAATTTAATCCTGATAGGTAACTATCAGGATTTTTTTTTAATTTTAACAAAAAAAAGATACTGAACTAAATTCAGCATAAAATGGAAATAGCAATAATTGCTCACGATGGAAAAAAAGCCGATATGGTTCAATTCATCAATAAAAATAAAGATATTTTAATTAAAGAAAACATAAAACTAATTGCAACAGGAACAACAGGTGGAAAAGTAGCTTCTGTGGGTTTAAAAGTAAAGCGAATGCTTTCTGGACCATTAGGTGGTGATGCTCAAATTGCCGCTAGAGTAGCAGAAGGTAAAACTAAAATGGTTTTATTCTTCAAAGATCCCAACTCAAGTCATCCACATGAACCTGATATTTCGATGTTGATTCGTATTTGTGATGTGCACAACGTGCCTTTAGCAACCAATGAAGCTTCTGCACAAATGTTGTTGAATGCTTTGACGATGGACTAATGAGTTAGTTCCAAAAATTAATGATTTCATTTATTGAATTTTCATCTCCATTTTTTTCTAAATAAATATTATCCCAATAAATGGCATCATTAATTTTTAAGAAAACTCTGTAATAGCCTGTATTTAAAGAATTTAAATCTATTAAAACGTTGGTTGAATTTAAATCATTTAATTCCAATAATGATTTTGTTTGAATTTGACTTTCCGTATATGTATTAGGACTATAAATAGTGCTAAAGTCAGTTTGTTGATGAATTTTATTTGGATTTCCAGGCATTATCCAGACTTTAGTAATATTTTCATTTGAAGCAATTGATAAAAAATCTATTGATGGATTTGGGTAAATTACAAAAATATTATTTGTATGATTATTAGGATTACCCAAAGACAGCGGAGTATCATCAAATGTTTGTCTAAAATTTATACCAGTGATTAGATCAATTGTAGTTGCATCTATTTCATCATTATCATCGTTTTTATTACAAGAATTTAATGTGAAAATGGATAGAATTATTAATAGTAGTTTTTTCATGTTTATTTTTAACGTTTGACGGCTGTTAGCAGTAGGTTTTAATCTTCTTCAAGTTCTTTTTCATTAAAATTTTTGTCCCAATAATCATAATTTTCCGCAAACCAACTCAAATGTTTTGACAAGCCTTCCAAATCAGGAAATAATGTTAAATAGTTTATGCCATATTGATTTAACATTTGTGTTAATTCTAATTTTAGATTTGCTGGAATAATTAGTTTTTCTAAATATCCATTTTTATTTTTATCGTTTAAAGATTTTTTAGGGTTTTTGTGAATAGTGAAATATCCATATTGATTTGCTAATCTGTTTGACGAAGTACTTGGTTGATATAAACCAATCTCTTCTTTAACTTCAAATGGGCTTTCATTTTCGCTACTTAAGAATGATTTTGGTTTATAAACATAAATAGATCCATCTTTATCTTGGTTTTCAGTAACTGCGAAAAAAACTGCAACAAGTGGAGTATGCGTCCAATCTAAAAGTCTTGTTGGTAATCCTGTATGTTGTGCAATTGCCAACAATTCCCATTCTGTATAGTTTTCTCTTTCAAGATAAGATAATGCTCTTCTTTTCCAATGTTTAAAAGATTCTTCGTCAAATACTTTTGAAAAATTTTTTCTACCAGCTTTTGGAATCAAATCCCAAGAATCATCACTTTGACCACGAAATTTAAAAATACTACTTTTTCTAAATTTTTCAAGATATTTGTGAAGATGTTCAATTGATTGTAATGTGGTTTCTTTCATTTATGAATTTTCAATCGTTTTTTGGTAGTTACTGCCAACGGCTACGGCTTTGAGAAGTTGCGGCCGGTAGTTCCAAAGCTAATAAAACAAGATGGATTTTCAATCACCTGAGTACTCTCTGAAAGCGCACAAAACCAGCAATTTTTTAAAGCCGAGGTTAGGTGCTGCCCTTCTTTTCTGTCTTGTTGTTGTCTGTCCATTTTACTCCTGCTTGGTGCGTTGGCTAAATATTAATGAACTGTTGTTTGAATTTTACAACACATAACTGTACAAGATAGTTTAAAATATCAAATGCGTAAACAATTCTTTCTGCTCATTCAGATGCTGATAATTTATTTTTTTAGTTTTCATTTTTTGTTCCATACTATCTAAATCAGATCTGTATTTTAGCTCTACGCCAACAACAGCCGGACCTTCTTCGCGGTTGTTCTTTTTAGTGAACTGGAAATAAGTAATGTCATCATTTTCTCCTAAAACATCATTTACAAATTCTTTTAATGCTCCTGGTCGTTGTGGAAAGTTGATGATGAAATAATGCTTCAATCCTTCAAACATCAAGGATCGCTCTTTTATTTCTTCCATTCTTGTAATGTCATTGTTGCTGCCACTAACAATGCACACCACATTTTTACCTTTGATTTGGTCTTTATACGAATCCAAGGCTGCAATACTCAATGCACCAGCTGGTTCTACAACAATGGCTTCTTCGTTATATAATTGTAAAATTGTTGTGCAAACTTTCCCTTCAGGCACTAAGACGATGTCATCTAACGAATGTTGGCAGATTTCAAATGTTTTGTCGCCCACCCGTTTTACGGCAGCTCCATCTACAAATTTATCAATGTTCGTCAATGCAGTATTTTTACCGTTTTCCAACGATGTTTTCATAGAGGCTGCTCCTTGTGGTTCTATACCGATAAGGTTAGTTTCAGGACTCAATTGTTTAAAAACCGAAACGACCCCTGCTGCCAAACCGCCACCTCCAATTGGGAAGAATAAAAAATCAATTTTACATTTGCTGTCTTCCACAATTTCCAATCCTACAGTTCCTTGTCCGGAAATAACCAATTCATCATCAAACGGATGAACGAAAACTGCCTTATTCTTCTGGCTGAAAAGAAGGGCTTCGTTGTAGGCATCGTCAAAAGTATCACCTTTCAACACAACCTCTACATTTTCTTTTCCAAAGAGTTTTACCTGCTTTATTTTTTGTGCAGGCGTGGTAATAGGCATATAAATAACGGCTTTTATGTTCAGTTTTCTACACGCAAAAGCCACTCCTTGAGCGTGATTACCCGCACTTGCACATACAACGCCTAGTTTTATATCATTTTCGGAAAGCGAACTTATTTTATGATACGCTCCACGCAATTTGTAGGATCGTACAGGTTGTAAATCTTCCCGTTTCAAATAAACCTGAGCAGCAAATCGCTCGCTCAGGTTTTCGTTTTTCACAAGAGGCGTATGCACAGCCACACCTTTCAGGTTTTCGGCTGCCTCTTGTATTTTTGCTAAATGTATCATTTGGTTTGAGGTCTTAATTTTCGAACTTGCATTCCAGTTTGCCACAACTCACTTTGTTGTATTTCTTTGAGTTCTGCGTTGAGTTTTTCTCTGTAATCTGGCTTGCTGTTGGCTTCGATAACGATGGCTGCTTCTTTACCTGAAAGCACGTCATCATACAGTTCATTAAAAACAGGAGTGGTAGCTTCTCTAAATTTACCTTTCCAATCCAATGCTCCTCGTTGTGCAGTGGTACTGCAATTGGCAAACATCCAATCCATTCCGTTTTCGGCTACCAAAGGCATTAAACTTTGGGTCAATTCTTCTACAGTTTCGTTGAAGGCTTCACTTGGCGAATGTCCTCGCTGACGAAGCACATTATATTGAGCCTCAAAAACACCTGCGATAGCTCCCATCAAAACGCCTCGTTCGCCAGTCAAATCGCTGTATACTTCTTTTTGAAATGTGGTTTCAAACAAATAACCAGAACCGATAGCGATGCCTAATGCCAATGCTTTTTCTTCAGCTTTTCCGGTTGCATTTTGAAAAACGGCATAACTGGAATTTAAACCTTGCCCTTTTAAAAATAATGTTCTTAACGAAGTTCCCGAACCTTTGGGAGCCACCAAAAACACATCTACATCTTTAGGTGGCACGATACCTGTTTTTTCATGAAAAGTAACGCCAAAACCATGTGAAAAATACAGGGCTTTTCCTGTTGTCAAATTTTTTTTCATCGTTTCCCATGCTTGTATTTGCCCTGCATCTGATAATAAATTCATGAGTAAAGTGCCTTTTTCGCAAGCGGTTTCCACTTCGAAAAGAGTTTCATTTTCTACCCAACCATCAGCAAGTGCTTTGTCCCAACTCTTTGTCCCTTTTCGTTGTCCTACAATTACTTTTACGCCATTATCTTTCAAATTTAAGGCTTGTCCCGGACCTTGCACGCCGTATCCAATGACTGCAACAGTTTCGTTTTTTAATATTTCTCTTGCTTTCTCTAATGAAAACTCTTCTCGTGTTACGACATTTTCCATTACGCCGCCAAAATTTAATTGTGCCATTTTATATTGTATTATTTTTTTTAATTGATTTCTAATTCTTTTAAATAAGTACTTAATTCTTTCATTGGTTTGGTAACTGCTACTCTTCCTGAGCGGGCAAATTCCAGAATACCAAAGGGTTTCAATTTCTCAAATAAAACCTGTGTATCTGCTTTGTGCCCTGTTTTTTCAATGACGATAAAATCGGGATCTACGGTGAGAACTTTGGCACTATTTTCTCTAACCACTTGCTCTACATTGTTGGATTTAAGTTCTGTTGTTTTGATTTTATATAACGCAATTTCCTGATGTACTACTTCATTATCTTCGTGTACAAAGGCTTTCAGAACATCAATTAATTTGTCGATTTGCCCAACAACTTTATCTATTTGTTCTCTGTTTGTTCTCAAAACGATAGTGTAACGGTGCACATTTTTAACCTCTGTTTCAGAAGCGGTGATGCTGTCAATATTCAAATGTCGTCTTGTAAATATGATGGTGATGCGGTTGAGCATTCCGATTGTATTTTCCGTAAATATGGATACGGTAAATGTTTTGTTCATTGTTTCCATTTTATCCGTTTTATAATTATTGTAATCTTATTTCAGCTACCGAAGCACCTGTTGGCACCATCGGAAAAACATTATCTTCTCTGGCAACTTTCACTTCCAACAGGTACGCATTTTCTGTGTTTAAAAGTTGGTCTAATGCGTTGTTCAAGTCCTCCTGTCTTTCAACTTTTTGACCTTTGATGTTGTAAGAGGCTGCCAAAGCCACAAAATCAGGACTTTGAATGTCGGTAAACGAATATCTTTTTTCAAAGAACATTTGTTGCCATTGCCTCACCATTCCCAAATAACCATTGTTTAAGATGATGATTTTCACGCCGATATTATTCTGCATCATGGTTCCCAATTCCTGCAAGGTCATTTGAAAACCACCATCTCCAATGATAGCTACGACTTGTTTTTCCGGATTTGCCATTTTTGCTCCAATAGCGGCTGGAAGTGCAAAACCCATCGTTCCCAATCCGCCAGATGTAACATTACTTTTGGTTTGATTATACTGATAGAACTGTGCCGCCATCATTTGGTGCTGTCCCACATCGGTTACAACGATTGCATTGCCCTTGGTTTTTTGAGAAAGTAAATCAATCACCAAATCCATTCTCAGTTCATCTGAAAATTCCTTTTCTCTATTTTCTGAAAGTACCTGTAATTCCTTTTGCTTCGCTTGATGAAATTCATCCAACCAATTTTGATGAGTTTGTTTTTCTACCAAATCTGCTAAAACGGTTAGTGCTTCTTTGGCATCGGCTACAACAGGAGCATCGGCTTTTATGATTTTATTGATTTCGGCAGTGTCTATATCAACATGAACCACTTTTGCTTGTGTTGCATACCGGGAAACATCACCTGTAACACGGTCGTCAAAACGCATTCCCACGGCAAGCAACACATCGCACTCATTGGTTTTTACATTGGGTGCATAATTGCCATGCATGCCTACCATTCCAACAAATAAAGGGTGATGACTTGGAAAAGCTCCTAATCCCAAAAGCGTAGAAGCCACCGGAATACCCGTTTTTTCGGCAAAAGCCAATAATTCTTCTTCTGCATTGGAAAGCATAATTCCTTGTCCGACAATCATCAAAGGTTTTTTTGCCTCATTCAAAAACTTGGTTGCTGCTTGCACTTGATCTACATTCAATTTTGGCTTAGGTTGGTAGCTTCTCACCGATGTACACTTTTCGTAAGAGAAATCCAGTTTTTCAAACTGGGCATCTTTGGTAATATCCACCAAAACCGGCCCCGGACGACCAGACGAGGCGATGTAAAATGCTTTGGCTAAAGTGGGTGCTATATCTGCTGCTTTGGTTACCTGACAATTCCATTTGGTTACCGGCATCGAAATTCCCATGACATCGGTTTCCTGAAAAGCATCAGTTCCCAAGAGATGAGAAGCCACCTGTCCGGTGATGCAAACCAAGGGCGTAGAATCAATCAGGGCATCGGCTAAACCTGTAATTAAATTGGTGGCTCCCGGACCCGAAGTAGCAAATACAACCCCTGTTTTTCCTGAAGTTCTAGCATATCCTTGAGCTGCATGTATAGCACCTTGCTCGTGTCTTGTCAAGATATGATTTACTTCTTCAAGATGATGAAACAAGGCATCATAAATTGGCATGATAGCACCGCCTGGATAACCAAATATCGTTTTTACACCTTCGGCTTTCAGGCTTTGTATCACCGCTTCTGCACCTGTTATTTTTAATTCCGTTGTTTTCATTTTTTAATTATTTATCGGTTACACACCCCAATGAAGCACTCGAAACGCATTGTGCATATTTGTACAAAACCCCTTTACTTGCTTTCAATGGAGGTTGTTTCCATGCTGCTTTTCGTTTTTCCAATTCCTGTTCAGGTACTTTTAAATTGATGGTATTATTTTTGGTATCAATCGCAATTAAATCTCCATCATTTACCAAGGCAATGGTTCCGCCTACAAAAGCTTCCGGCGTGATGTGTCCTACCACAAAACCGTGTGTTCCACCCGAAAATCTACCATCGGTGATTAAAGCCACTGAATTTCCCAATCCTGCACCCATAATGGCGGAAGTAGGTTTTAGCATTTCGGGCATTCCCGGTCCGCCTTTTGGTCCACAATAACGGATTACTACTACATTACCGGGTTTTACTTCTCCGTTTCTCACACCATCAATCACTGCATATTCATCGTCAAATACTTTGGCTGTTCCTTCAAAATAATCGCCCTCTTTGCCACTTATTTTAGCTACACTTCCCTCGGTAGCTAAATTTCCGTAGAGCATTTGCAGATGTCCATTTGCTTTCACTGGATTTTCCAATGGAAGAAATACTTCCTGACCTTCGGTTAAATCTTCCACAGTTTCCAAATTTTCAACAATTGTTTTTCCTGTAACAGTTAAACAATCTCTATGTAATAAGTTGTGTTTCAATAAATATTTCATTACTGCTGGAACACCACCTGCTTCGTGCAAATCTTCCATGAGGTATTTTCCACTCGGTTTTAAATCTGCTAACACTGGAACACGGTTACTTACCTTTTGGAAATCATCCAAAGTCAATTCCAAATCCACCGAATGTGCCATAGCTATCAGGTGCATTACGGCATTGGTAGAGCCGCCCAAAACCGTTACCATGGTCATGGCATTTTCAAAGGCTTTTCGGGTCATGATGTCTTTGGGTTTAATGTCTTTTTCCAACAACACTTTGATGGCTTTTCCTGTATCAAAACATTCCATTTTTTTATTGCTGCTCAACGCAGGATTGGATGAACTGTAAGGTAAACTCATTCCCAAAGCTTCAATAGCCGAAGCCATCGTATTTGCTGTGTACATACCGCCACAAGCACCCGCGCCAGGACAAGCGTTTTTGATTATACCTTTGTAATCTTCATCGGAAATGGTGTTGCTGAATTTTTTACCTAAAGCTTCAAAAGCTGAAACGATATTGAGCGATTCTCCTTTCCATTTTCCAGAATGGATCGTTCCTCCATAAACCATGATTGCAGGACGATTTAATCTTCCCATGGCGATGATAGAACCAGGCATATTTTTATCGCAACCTACTACCGCCAATACTGCATCGTTCCATTGGGCACTCACCACCGTTTCTATGGAATCGGCAATCACATCTCTGGAAACCAAAGAAAAACGCATACCGTCAGTTCCGTTTGAGATACCGTCACTCACACCAATGGTGTTAAATATCAATCCTACTAAATCCTCTTGTTGCACACCAGCTTTTACTTCTTTAGCCAAATCGTTGAGGTGCATGTTGCAGGGATTTCCTTCGTAACCCATACTCACAATTCCCACTTGTGCTTTTTGCAAATCGTCTTCGGTTAAACCTATTCCATAAAGCATGGCTTGTGCTGCAGGTTGGGTTTCATCTTGTGTAATGGTTCTACTGTATTTGTTGAGTGTTTTCATTAGTTTAAATTGAGCTGTTTTAAAGGTTCTCGTACCAAAAGTGAATAAGCATCTTGAAGTTTTTTACCTAAGGAATCATTCCAGTTTTTTGGAAATTGATAAGTGTCCACCGATAATATACCCACTACCTCGGCAGCCGTTCCGCAGAAAAAGGCACTATCAGCTTGAAAAAGAGCTTCTTTGGTAAATTTTCCTTGATGCAGTTCCAGACCTAATTGCTCGGCTAACTCCAAGACAGTGGATCTGGTGATGCCCGGAAGGATGTTTCCTAATTGAGGCGTGAATAATTTTCCGTCTTTTTCAAAGAACAAATTCGCACCCGGACCTTCGGCTAAAAATCCATCGCTATCCAAAAGCAAGGCTTCATCGAATCCATTGTCTTTTGCTTCGTTGGTTGCTAGGATAGAATTGACATAATGACCGCAGACTTTTGCTTCGATATGGATTGATTTTGGATGCGGACGGCAATAGGAAGAGACCGTTAACCGCAATAATTTTTCTCCCAAATACGCTCCCCAGTCCCAAGCGGCAATCATCACCGAAACCCTGGTAGGTTTTGACAAACTCATATTTTGTCCACAATACACCAATGGTCGGATGTAAGCATTTTTTAAATTGTTTTTTTCCAGTAACTCGTAAGTAGCTTGGACTAACTCTTGAACAGTGCAATCGAAAGGGATTTTTACCAATTCGCAGGATTTTTTCAAGCGTTCATAATGTTCTTCGGCTTTAAATACTTTAGTTCCATTTTTGGTTTCATAAGAACGAATACCTTCAAATGCACCGTAGCCATAATGAAGCGTTTGACTGTACAAATCGGTTGTAGATTCGTTAGCCTTTACAAATTTTCCGTCCAAAAAAAGGACTGTTTCGTTGTTTGAATACATATTTATTTTTTTTATTGAGTTGATAATTGATTTTTGGGAATAAAAAAAGCCTTTCCCGAAATGAGAAAGGCTTACAATTTGGCATAAAGCAGCATCTCTCACGGTGGCGAGCTAATAATAATGCTGATAATAATAGTGTTGTTATATGATTTCATTTTGTTCTTTTTAGTTTAATGTCAATAAAAAAAGCCTCCTGATTTCTCGGGAGGCTTTCAAATATATCTTTTAGATTATATCAAAATTATTCCTCCCCGGTATGTGAAATCACACCCGCAATAATAATAGAAGAAATAATAATTGAATTGTACATTTTTTCTGTTTTAACGGTACAAATGTAAGTATACTTTTTTAATGTGCAAATTTTTTATACCTTTTTTTTGAAAGTCGTTAAAATTCAGTAGACAGATGTAGGTTTGGGTGAGGTTGGGAAAATAAAATGTGCTGCAATTTGTGTAGGCTTGTGCGTTGGCTTGCAGCTCTTTTTATTATGTGCCGGGTTGGCATTTTGTATGTCGGTTGTTTCGTCTTTTAGGGTTGCACCTAACTTGTTTATAGTCGCATGTTTCGTTTATAAGTACTTACAACTAGTTATAATCGTTTGTAAGTAATTGTAAATATATAAAAAATCCCATCAGTTAATTCTGATAGGATTAAATATTTTATTGAAAAGCTACTTATTTCTTCTTTGGTTTTCCGTTGTTAAATTTAACTTTTTCAACTACTTGTACCTTTTTTGGTTTTGCGTCTCTAGATTTTGAGTTAGAAGCTGGTTTCTTTTTAGCATCCGTTTTTGGTTTGTCGTCAAATTTCTTTTTTGGAAACTCTTTTACAAATGGTTTTTTGGCAACAGGTTTCTTTGCTGCTGGTTTTTCTCCAGTGGATAAATCTATTTTAGAATTGGCTATTTTAGTTAATTCTTCGCTAGCATTTTTAGGGTTTTCTTTGGTACCACGAAGTTTAATTACCAAAGCATTCAGGAAGTTACGTAGCAATTGATCACCACATTCCATATAACTGGGATGGTCTTCTTTTCTAAAAATATTTCCCAATTCACCTTTTGAAACTCTAAAATCTACTAATTCTAAAATTTCAACTATTTGGTCGTCTCTTAATTGAAGAGCAACACGTAGCTTTTTAAATATATCGTTGTTTGTCATTTTATTTTGGGTAATGGGTTAATGATAATAGGTAATGGGTTTTAAAAAAGCCAAAGATACGCTTTTGCAAATTCCTTTGCCCATAAATTTTCATTATGTTTTCCGTCTTTGACCACTTTCATTTTTGTTAAGTGTAAGCAATCGCAACGTTTTTCTCTAATTAAGTTTTCCATTTTTTCCATATCAGCTACCATATTTTCACTTTCGCTGTCACCACACATGAAATAGATTTTGGTGTTTATCTTTTTAATATTTTCCATCAGTTTATAAATTTCATCAGAAAACCAAAAAGAAGGAGAGAAGCAACCTACTTTTCCAAAAACTTTTGGATATTTTAAGCCAGCATAAAAAGAAACTAATCCACCAAGCGAACTTCCCATTATGGCAGTATTGCTTTTATTTGATTTTGTTCGATACGTTTTATCTACATAGGGTTTCAAATTCGAAACTATAAAATCTAGATACAAATCGGCTTTTCCACCACCAAATTTTTCGTTTTTATAAGGTGTAAGTTCTTCTAATCGTTTGTTGTTTCCATGTTCAATACCAATTACAATGACATTAGCTTTTAAACTGTCTAAGGTTTCGTCAACGTGCCATTCACCAGCATAAGATCTTTTGGCATCAAACAAATTTTGGGCATCATGCATGTAAATCACAGGATATTTTTTGTTTGAACTTTCATAATCTAAAGGCAAATAGACATAAATTTTTTTAATGGTATCTAATTGTGGTACTTCAATTTCAAATGTAGTATAGCGATCTTGAGCTAAAATTTGGGCTAAACCCAAAAAAAATGTTAAAATAAATAGAACACTGTTTTTCATTTTTGCTTATATTTGAATTTGAAATCTTTAATAAAAGTAGCATTTTGATGGAAACTTATCAAGAGAAAATTAGTTTATTGCAAGAAATGATTGCCTTTGCATTGGTTGATGGACAATTACACGATAGAGAATATGACTTTATTGAAATGGTGGCTCAAGAACTAGAAATTGATAAGGGAACGATGTTAAAATTGTATGATAAACAACCTACTAAGACTATTATTAAAGATGAGTTTAGCCGAATTTGTCAATTTTATAGAATAGCATTATTAATGCACGTTGATGGTGTTTTACACGAAAATGAACACAAAAAAATTAATGAAATTGGTATTAATATGGGGTTGAATCCTTATGCTATGAAACGTGTTTTGCATTTAATGAAAAAATCTCCTACAAGAATGATTGATGGAGAAGTTTTAATGGCTGCTTTTCAGTCACAGTTGAATTAGTTAATTAAAAAGATTCTTTATTTTCCTTAATAAACGCAACAATTAAAGTCACAATATCTTCTTCTTGCTCATCTTCAAAAAACAATTCGTCTAAATCTTCCCAACCAGAGAAAGCTTTCTCGTCCATTTTGGCTAATTGTTTGCTTCTTTCGTCAATATCGTCTTTGTAGTCACCTTTTGGAAATAAACTTAATGCTTTTTCAATTAACAATGCTGTTTTTGGAGCATTTATGGCTTTGTAAGCTTCTTTTATTTCTAGAGCAAAATTGCCAGCATCGTTACTAAAAAAGTAATTGAAACCACCTTCATTCATAGCAGCTTCAAAGACATCTACATAAACAAAAGTACGTTCACAATCGTTTAGTAAAGTAAAATCATCTGATTCGTTTTTCTTGCTCCAAATGTTGGTTCCAACAGCTTCGATGATTTCGATTTCGTCGGTTAATTGCAGTATTTCGTTTATGTTTTTCATTTTTCTAAGACTATTTTTTGCAAAAGTAAAGCAATATTCATTTTAAAAAGAATTTGGATGCATTAAAATTTAATAATAGAGATATGTGACTGAAAATTAGACAGTTAAAATTTAGTTAAAACAGTCATTTTTGCATAAAAAAGTTTTGTAAAAATGTCAAATTGACTTGATTTTTACAATGGTATTTAATTTGAATATATTGAATCAAATAATAAAAATGTTTAATCTTAAAAAATTTAATACTATGAACTTAGTTAAAAAAAATCCAAGCAATTTATTTCCAGCGATTATGGAAGAATTTTTTAAACCTGATTATTTTGGTGGAGTTCAAACCTTTGCCTCGAACGTTCCATCCGTAAATATCAAAGAAACTGAAACGCAATTCCAAATAGAATTGGCTGCTCCAGGTTTGAAAAAAGAAAATTTCAACATTGAATTAGATAACGAAACATTGTCTATTTCAAGTGAAATCAAAACCGAAAAAGAAGAGAACAATGAAAAAGAGCTTTACACCAGAAAAGAGTTCAGTTATAGTTCTTTCAAACGTTCTTTTACGTTACCTAAAACGGTAAATGCAGAAAATATTGAAGCCAATTATGAAAATGGTGTTTTGGTATTAACTTTACCAAAAAGGGAAGAGGCTTTACCAAAACCAAAAAGATTGATTGCAATAAATTAATTTGATTGAAGTTAATTGTTTGAAAACGCAACTTTTTATGGTTGCGTTTTTTTATATTTTATCTTGTAAAGCTTTGATTTCATCTCTTAATCGTGCTGCCACCATAAAATCCAATTCTTTGGCTGCTTTTTCCATCGCTTTTCTTTTTTCGCGGATTTTCTTTTCTATTTCTGGTTTGGATAAGTATTCACTTTCTGGTTCTGCTGCTTTTAATTCAATGTTTTCATAGTATTGTGAAGATACTGAATTTTTATTCAAAGCATTTCCTAAACTTTTATTTAAAGCTTTTGGTTTTAAACCATGTTCTTTGTTGTATGCCATTTGCTTTTCTCTACGATAGGTAGTTTCATCTATCGTTTTTTGCATACTATTTGTAATTTTATCAGCATACATAATAGCCTTTCCGTTTACATTACGAGCAGCTCGACCAACAGTTTGTGTTAACGAACGGTGACTTCTTAAAAAACCTTCCTTATCAGCATCTAAAATAGCAACTAACGAAACTTCAGGTAAATCTAAACCTTCACGCAATAAATTCACACCAATTAGCACATCAAATAAACCTTTTCGCAAATCTTGCATGATTTCAACACGTTCCAAAGTATCAACATCAGAATGAATATATCTACAACGAATCGCGACTTTTGTCAAGTATTTCGTTAATTCTTCAGCCATTCTTTTGGTTAAAGTTGTAACCAAAACACGTTCGTCTACTTCACATCTTTGTTGAATTTCTTCGATTAAATCGTCAATTTGATTCAAACTTGGACGAATTTCGATAATTGGATCTAATAAGCCTGTGGGACGAATGACTTGTTCTACATAAACACCTTCACACTTTTGCAATTCATAATCAGCTGGTGTTGCCGAAACATAAATAACTTGATTTTGTAATCCTTCAAATTCTTCAAACTTTAACGGACGATTGTCCATCGCAGCTGGTAATCTGAAACCATATTCTACTAAATTTTCTTTTCGACTTCTATCACCACCATACATGGCATGCACTTGCGAAATGGTAACGTGACTTTCATCAACAACCATTAAAAAATCATCTGGAAAATAATCTAACAAGCAGAAAGGTCTTGTACCAGGTAATCTTCCATCTAAATATCTTGAGTAATTTTCAATTCCTGAACAATAGCCTAATTCTCGAATCATTTCTAAATCGAAATTGGTTCGTTCTTCTAATCTTTTGGCTTCCAAATGCTTTCCGATTTCACGAAAATATTCAACTTGTTTCACCATATCTTGTTGGATTTCCCAAATGGCTCCATTTAGTACATCAGGTGAAGTCACAAACATATTGGCTGGATAAATGTTTAGTTTATCATACTTTTCAATAACTTTAGAATCTCTGGCATCAAATGCTTCAATTTCTTCGATTTCATCTCCAAAAAAGTGAATTCTGAACGGATCATCAGCATAACTTGGAAAAACTTCAACAGTATCACCTTTTATTCTGAATGTTCCTGGTGTGAATTCCATTTCTGTTCGAGAATATAAACTTTGCACCAATTGATGTAATAATTTCGTTCTAGAAATCACCTGATCTTTTTCAACGGTAACAATATTTTTCTGAAACTCAACCGGATTTCCAATTCCGTATAAACAAGAAACAGATGAAATCACAATGATATCTCTACGACCAGAAAGTAGGGCAGAAGTAGTGCTTAAACGAAGTTTTTCTAGCTCTTCATTGATAGATAAATCTTTTTCAATATAAGTTCCAGTTACTGGAATAAAGGCTTCTGGTTGATAATAATCATAGTAAGATACAAAGTATTGCACCGAATTTTCAGGAAAAAACTGTTTGAATTCTGAATATAATTGAGCCGCTAAAGTTTTATTATGTGCTAAAACTAAGGTAGGTTTTTGAACTTCTTGAACAACATTGGCAACCGTAAATGTTTTTCCAGAACCTGTTACACCTAATAAAGTTTGGTATTTTTCACCATTGATAATTCCTTTTGAAAGTTTTTCAATGGCTTGAGGTTGATCTCCAGTAGGTTTGTAATCAGATACGACTTTGAATTTCATTTAGTATTGTAGCTTTAATTGCAAAGTTACAAAATCAATCCCAACATTCCATCAATAATAAATCACCTGATTTGTGTGTAATTTTTACAATTCCATCTTCAGCTACATGATTACTACTTCCAGTTTTGTAACCAATGGTTAATGATAAATTGTTTAAAGGATAAAATAGGTTAGTAGAATGAATATCAGTAACTTCACCAATTGGAATTAATGATATTACACTTTCTTTTGGATACCATTTTTCAAATTTTGAAGGCAATAAAAATATTTTTGAATGATCATCTAAAATCACAATCTTCAGTAAATCTCTATATCGAACAATATTTGTAATGTTTGTAATTGTATGGTCTGCTCGTTTTCCGGTTGCCCAAATTACATTTACTGCTTTATGATTTTTCTCAATTAAATAATCAAAAGCTTTTTCTAAATCGGTTTTATCTTGATTTGGTGTGTGAACAATTTCTATTGGATATTGACTTTCTTTGTATTTTGAAACATCAAAACCTCTGTCAAAATCACCTAATAAGACATCAATTTTAATACCTAATTCTAAAACACGTTCAATAGCTGAATCTAGAACGATTACCAAAGGTGACCATTCTAAAAGTTGACCTAATAATTCTTCACTACAAGCAGCACCATTAGCAATAATTAAAGCAGGTTCTTGGTCATCTCGAACTATATGATGTGAAGACATTAGATTTTAGATTGAAGATTAACGATTGTAGATTTTTGAAGTTATTGAATTATATAAGTTTTTGTATCAATTTCGGATAAACTAAAATAACCAAAAGCAAAGTTATCCGAATTAGTTTGATTTACAAAATTTCCTCTAACTGTTGCTGGTGGTGTATTAAAAGGACTTCCACCATTTCCACCTGATATACCTAATAATACATTTAAGTAATTATAATAACGTTCTGAAATTCCATGTAGTGTAAATGTTAAAACATCTGATGGTTTCATATCTTCATTTGTATATAATCCAAACATTTGATTGCCTTGAAAAAATTCGTCATTAGTTACATCATATTCAGGTAATAAACTGAAATTAGAATTAAATTGAATCAAATAGAAATCATTTGTTAAACCATTGTCTTGATAAAAGAATTTTACTTCTATTTCATCACCTAAAAAACCACCTTCATCATCTTGCTGTACTGTATCTATAGTTGGAACAGCCTTAAGTTTTTCTGTAGCTATATATGTTTCACCATTGGCAATTACTGTTAGTACATAAGTTTCATTAATAATAGGATTAAAATTTCCGCATATATATTCTCCAGTTCCAGGATTTTCAATAAAATTATATGTATTTGATGAATCTGTAATGAAAACAGTTGCACCAGAAACTAAAGGGATTACATTTGAGTAATAATCAGTGGTTGTACTTAATTTTATTTTTTGTTCATTTCCATTAGTTCCTTTTTTCCAAAGAATTGAAGCTTCAATCACTAAATTAGGATTTGCAGTATCTAAATCAACATCTACAACGTCTTCACAGCTAACAAAACTTAAAGCCATAAGCACTAATAGAATTATAAAAGTTGTTACTTTATATATAAATTTGACCATGATTTAAAATTTAAAATTATACGTTACACTTGGAACAATTCCAAAAATTGATAATCGAACAGCTTCATTGTTTCCAGAATCTTGATTTTGTCTAAAACTAATTGATGCTGCATTTTTTCTACTGTAAAGGTTATATATTCCAAAGACCCATTCTCCTTTTATTTTCTTATCAGCATTATTTCTTGGTGTCATTGTAGCTGAAATATCTAATCTGTGATAGGTAGGAAGATTGTTAGCATTTCGTGTATTAAAACTCGGGACTGTTATTCCTAAATATTGATATTGACCATTTGGATAAGTTACCGGTTGACCAGTTTGTAAACTAAAGATACTACCAAAACTCCATTTATCATTTAATTCATAAATTCCAGTGACTGATAAATTATGCGTTTTGTCCCAACCCGTTTTGTACCAATTACCGTTATTTATTCCAATTTCATCAGCAGTTCTTCCTGGAGTTTGTTGTTCTGAACGCGATAAAGTATAAGAAATCCAACCACTTAATTTTCCTTCATTTTTTTTAGCCAAAATTTCTAAACCATAAGCTCTTGACTTTCCTGCTAAAACAACTTGTTCAATAGCATTATTCGCAATCAAATCGGCTCCATCAATATAATCTAAACGATTTTTGATGTCTTTGTAAAAGGATTCTACTTCTAAAGTGTATTTTCCATTAGCAAAATTTCTAAAATAACCAATGGCATATTGATCTAATATTTGAGGTTTTAAAAAATCATCACTAGGAGCCCAAACATCTAATGGAGTAGGAGATTGAGTATTTGATATCAAATGTAAGTATTGAGTCATTCTATTATAACTCATTTTTATAGATTGTTTATAATCGATAGAATACGATAAAGCTATTCTAGGTTCAAGATTGTCAAAGCTTGCTATGGTTTCGTTAGAACCATATTTTTTTGTTCCAATTGGAGTTGCTTTTTCGTAAATTTTTAAATCTGAGTCATAATTTACAGCTTGATTATTTTCATAAACATTGATTTCTTGACTTCCTAATCGGTAAAACATACTATATCTTAATCCATAATTTACAGATAATTTTTCAGAAATAGTTTGTTCTGCATCAATATAAAGTGCTGGTTCAAATGCATACTTTTTGTCTAATTGATCAGGATTAATTCCTGAGTTAGAATCGGTTGGTTCAATTTTCCCTGGATTGAAATCGTAATAAACGGTATTAATTCCGTAAGTTAATTTAGTTTTATCTGTTAAATAATGCTTGAAATCATATTTAAAATTATAGTTTTTGATACCACTGTCCCAATTAAATCCAATAAAATCTAAAGTCAAGCCATAATAGTAATCACTATAAATTAAAGATGCGTTTGAAAATAATTTATCATTGAACAGGTGATTCCATCTGAAGTTTAAAACACTATTTCCATAAGTATTTACAAAACTTTCATTTAGACTAAAAACATCTCTTCCAAAATAGCCTGAAAGATATAAATTGTTATTTTCGTTTACTTTATAACTTAGTTTGGTATTCAAATCATAAAAATAAGCTGAATTTAGGTTGTCCGTCAATTTTAAAAATAAATGGGCATACGAACTTCTTCCACCAATTAAAAACGAACCCTTGTCTTTAACGATTGGTCCTTCAGCTAAAATGCGACTTGAAATTAAACCAATTCCACCATTTACATGAAACTCTTTACTGTTTCCTTCTTTTTGATAAATATCTAAAACTGAAGCAACTCTTCCACCAAAACGCGCAGGAATTCCACCTTTATATAGCTTTAAGTCTTTAATAGCATCTGCATTAAAAACAGAGAAAAAACCAAATAAATGTGATGAATTATAGATAGTTGCTTCATCCAATAAAATTAAATTTTGATCAACAGCTCCACCACGAACATTAAAACCAGATTGTCCTTCACCAGCATTTGTTACACCTGGTAAAGTCAAGATTGATTTCAAAATATCAACTTCACCTAAAATTACGGGTAACTTCTTTATGGTACTAACGGCTAATTTGTTAACACTCATTTCAGTACTTTTAATGTTGATTTTATTTGGATTATCAACTAAAACAACCTCTTGTAAAACTTCTTCACTTTCTATAATAGAAAAATTATTTTTTATGTTTTGATTTAAATCAATGGTTGTTTTAACTTCTTTAAAACCCAGATAACTTATTTTTACAGTATAAGTACCTTCAGGAAGTGTAATGGAATAAAAACCATATTCATTGGTTGACGTACCCGTTTTTAATTCTTCTATTATTACGGAAACTCCAATCAAAGTTTCATTTGATTTTTCATCTGAAATAACACCACTTAATGTGAATTTATCTTGTGAATATGAAAATATACTTACTAATAAAAGAAATAATAAAAAAACTCGTCTAATTAACATGGCATAGATTTTGAGTTACAAATTTGCTAATATTATTCTAATTTATTCTTTATCAAATGTTAATTTGTAGTTAATTGCAGAAATAATTTTTAAATTTACCAAAACAAAAAAAACATGAGAATTGCACTTTTGATAGCTTTTCTATTTTTAATTTCATTTACCACTTTGGCACAAAAAGAAGTTCCAAAAAAAACAGGTGAATTGAAGTTAGAAAATTATAAATTGCCTACTATTGATGAAACTCCTAAAGTTGAAGAACCACAAGTAACTATCGGTTATAAAAGTATTTTAACTAAAAAGGATGATTCCTATCTTAAAAAATTTACTTTTAAAAAAGAGGATAAAGTACAGCCTATAATGGTTCAAAAAGATAAAGGATATGATTTTGATGAAGATAGAAAAAGTGCTTTAAATAATAAGTTAAAAGAAGCAACGACAGGTAATCAAAGCACGCAATATTTAGGAGAGTTTACTGTAGAAACAAACTTAATAAAAGTAATGTGTAGAGACCATCAAGAACCCGATGGAGATGTAGTTTCTATATTAGTTAATGATGAAGTTGTTGTACAAAGTGTTTATCTAGAATCAGGATATAAAACATTTTTTTTAGCATTAAAAGAAGGTAATAATCATATTGATTTTAGAGCATTAAATCAAGGGACTTCAGGTCCAAATACTGCTGCATTTGTTATCTTTGATGAATTTGGAAAACAAATTGCAGCAAGTCAATGGAATTTAAACACTGGTGTAAAAGCTAGTTTGACTATTATGAATAAGGCTAAAGAAAATGCTGAAGAGAAAAAAGAAACTACTAAAGAAGAATAAATTTAATCAATAATTAATCACAAAAAAACGTCCTAAGAAATTAGGACGTTTTTGTTTATATATGAAATATATTTTTATTTCAATTTAGCTAAAATTCCGTTTAAAGTTGCACTTGGTCGCATAGCTTTATCCGTTAATTCATAATTTGGATGATAATAACCACCAATTTCTTGTGGTTTACCTTGAGCAGCAATTAATTCTTCATTGATTTTAGCTTCATTATCAGTTAATTCAGTAGCAATAGGAGAAAAGATAGCTTTTAATTCAGCATCTTTATCTTGTTTTGCTAGAGCTTGTGCCCAATATAAAGCTAAATAAAAGTGTGAACCTCTATTATCAATGCTTCCTAATTTTCTAGCAGGTGATTTATCATTTTGCAAGAATAATTCTGTTGCTTCATCTAAAGTTTCAGATAAAACTAAAGCTTTTGAATTATTAAAAGTCAAGCCTAAATGTTCATATGAAACACCTAAAGCTAAAAATTCACCTAATGAATCCCAACGTAAATATCCTTCTTCAATAAATTGCTCAATATGTTTTGGAGCTGAACCACCTGCACCAGTTTCAAACAATCCACCACCATTCATTAATGGAACAATAGATAACATTTTTGCTGATGTTCCAACTTCTAAAATTGGAAATAAATCGGTTAAATAATCACGTAAAACATTTCCAGTAACTGAAACTGTATCTAAACCTTTAACAATTCTTTCTAATGAAAATTTAGTCGCGTCAACTGGATTCATGATTCGAATATCCAATCCGTTTGTATCGTGATCTTTTAAGTATAAATTTACTTTTTCTATAATTTGTCTGTCGTGTGCTCTTTTGTCATCTAACCAAAATACAGTAGCTACACCAGTTGCTCTTGCGCGACTTACAGCTAACTTAACCCAGTCTTGAATTGGAGCATCTTTAACTTGACACATTCTAAAAATGTCTCCAGCTTCAACAGCCTGTTCCATGATTACGTTTCCATTTGCATCTTTAACTTTTACAATACCATTTGCACTCATTTGGAACGTTTTGTCATGTGAACCATATTCTTCAGCTTTTTGAGCCATTAAACCAACATTAGGAACACTTCCCATAGTTTTTGGGTCTAATGCACCGTTTTCTTTACAAAAATCTATAGTTGCTTGATAAATTCCAGCATAACATCTGTCTGGAATAATTGCTTTTGTATCTTGAGATTTTCCTTCTTTGTTCCACATTTGTCCTGAGTTACGAATCATTGCAGGCATTGAAGCATCAATAATTACGTCAGAAGGAACGTGTAAGTTTGTAATTCCTTTATCAGAATTTACCATAGCTAAAGCTGGACCATTTTCAATAGCAGCTGTTAAAGCAGCTTCAACTTCAGCTTGTTTTGAGTGACCTGCAATTTTAGCATATACATCACCTAAACCGTTTTTTGTATCAACTCCTAATTCAGCAAATAATTCAGCATATTTTGCAAAAACATCAGCGAAGAAAACTTCTACGAAAGCTCCAAAAATTAAGGGATCAGAAACTTTCATCATTGTAGCTTTTAAGTGCACTGAAAACAAAACTCCTTTTGCTTTTGCATCAGCTACTTGTTCAGCGATGAATTTTTTTAAAGAATTCATATTGATCGCAGAAGAATCAATAATTTCACCAGCTTTTAAAGGAGAGCTTCCTTTTAGTGTAGTTGTTGTTCCTTCAGCACTTTCAAATTCTATAGTAAAACTTCCTGATTCTTTTATAGTAACTGATTTTTCTGAACCATAGAAATCTCCACTTTCCATATGAGAAACATGTGATTTAGAATCTGAAGTCCAAGCACCCATTGAATGTGGATGAGCTTTTGCATAATTTTTAACCGCTTTTGGAGCACGTCTATCCGAGTTTCCTTCACGTAAAACTGGATTTACTGCAGAACCTAACACTTTAGCATACTTAGCTTTTACAGCTATTTCTTCATCGTTGGCAGCCTCTTCAGGAAAACTAGGAATTTTAAATCCTTGAGATTGTAATTCAGCAATTGCTTCTTTCAATTGAGGAACAGAAGCTGAAATATTTGGTAGTTTAATGATGTTAGCTTCTGGTTTTGTAGCTAAATGACCTAATTCAGCTAAAGCATCAGCAATTTTTTGGCCTTCCTCTAAATATTCTGGAAAATTAGATAAAATTCTTCCGGCTAAAGAGATATCTCTTGTTTCTAAATCAATATTTGCAGGTTTTGAAAAAGCTTGAACTATTGGCAAGAAAGAATGAGTTGCCAACATTGGTGCTTCATCGGTAATTGTATAAATAATTTTAGATTTGTTAGACATGAAAAATGTTATTTTAGTTAAGTAATTTTAATTAAATGCTTAAAAACTGTATAGAATTTTAGTTTCAAGCCTCGCAAATATAAGAAATTTGAGTTTATTTTTGGTCTGTTTGACTCGAAATCGTTTGATTTGATAAATTCGTATTTTAAGGATTTAATATTGTGAATTTGATAATTTGAAAGAATTATTTTAATACAAATGCATTTTGTGTTGTAAGTAATTGTGAATGTGAAAGACACAGATTACATAAATTAACACAGAATACTATTATTAATCAGAAATTTGAGAGATAAGTACAAATTAAGATCTGTGTTAATTAGTGAAATTTGTGTAAAAATTACAAAAAAAAAGTCCCAATCGAAATTGAGACTTTAATATGAGAAAATGGGATACTAGTTTTTGTATCTTCTTTCTTTGATTTTTGCTTTCTTACCAGTAAGTTCTCTAAAGTAGAAAATTCTTGCTCTACGAACTTTACCTCTTTGGTTAACTTCAACTTTTTGTAAAGCTGGCATGTTGATAGGGAAGATACGCTCAACTCCTACAGAACCTGACATTTTACGGATTGTGAAAGTTTCCGTTGCTCCAGAACCTCTTCTTTGGATTACTACTCCTTTGAAAAACTGAGTTCTAGTTTTTTCACCCTCTTTAATTTCATAATAAACTGTGATTGTATCACCAGCTGAAAATGCAGGGAAATCTTTTTTGGTTACAAATTCGCTATTAACGAAATCAACTAAATTTGACATAATATTATAAATAACTTGTTGAATCTAAGCAACATACACGTGTTTCGTCAGAGGTTGGTTAAATATGGGTGCAAATGTATAAAAAAAAATCAATAATTAAATCCCAAATCCAAATATTTTTATACTTGGAATTAGGAATTTTTAAATTTGGAATTTATTCCAGTAAATCTGGTCGTCTATTTTTTGTGTGTTCATAGGCTTGTTCTTCTCTCCACTCTTCAATTTTGGCAAAATTTCCGCTTAAAAGCACATCAGGAACTTTCATTCCTTTATAATCTGCAGGTCTAGTATAAATAGGAGGTGAGAGCAAGTTGTCTTGAAAACTATCTGTTAATGCTGAAGTTTCATCGGATAAAACTCCTGGAATTAATCGAATTATAGCATCACAAAAAACAATAGCTCCAATTTCTCCACCAGAAAGTACATAATCTCCAATTGAAATTTCTTTTGTAATATGTAAATCACGAACACGTTGATCTACACCTTTATAATGACCGCATAAAATGATAATGTTTTCATACATTGACATAGAATTTGCCATTTTTTGATTCAATGTCGCACCATCTGGTGTCATGTATATGATTTCATCGTACTCTCTTTGTGATTTTAAATCTAAAATACAATCGTCTATGGGTTGAACGTTCATAACCATTCCGGCACCACCACCATATTGATAATCGTCTACACTTCTTTGCTTGTTGGTTGTATAATCTCTTAAATTATGAAAATGAACTTCTACCAATTCTTTTTCGATAGCTCTTTTCATGATAGAACCTTCAAACGGACTTCTTAGTAAATCTGGTAAAACGGTTATGATGTCAATTCTCATTTTTTTTTGTTTGAAAGTTTTTGAAGTTGCAAAGTTAGCAAGTTTTTTTAGTTTCAGGTTTGTCTGAATATCTAAAATCTGAAAATCCGAAAATCTTTTAAATTTTCCTTCCCATCAAACTATACATCATCGGAATCTTATTTTCCAAATGCTTTATTCTGAATTTATTGGTTTCGAACTCTATGGTTTCATTAAAACAATTGTAATTGGAGTAATCATACTCTCCAAAATGTTCTATTTGTAAACCATTATTCATTAAAGACTGAAAAACTTCTGAAAGGGAATGATTCCAACCAATGTAATCTGTTTTTATGTCTGCATTTTGATCTGCATAAGTTCCAGTATATTCTTCTACGATTGGTTTTTCGTTATGATAATGGTATTGAATTTTGGTGAAATCATCATCAAACATCCAAACTACTGGATGAAACTCTACAAAAACCAATTTTCCATTGGGTTTCAAAAAATGAGAAATTACTTTTGCCCATTTATCTAAATCGGGTAACCAACCAATTGTGCCATAACTGGTGTAAACTATATCAAATTTTTCGTCTAAATGATTAGGAGTTTCATAAACATCACAACAAATGAATTTGGCATCTAAATTAAGTTCTTCATTTAATTGTTTTGCTTTTTCTATGGCTTTATCGGATAAATCAACTCCTGTGCATTTGGCTCCAAGTCTTGCTAAGGAAAGCGTGTCTTGTCCAAAATGGCATTGTAAATGTAAAATGCTTTTTCCTTTTATATCTCCTAAAAGTTCTAAGTCAATTTTTGGAACGGAGTTTTTTCCCAAAAGGAAATCAGAAACGTTATAAAAATCAGAAGCTACATGAATATCGACTTTATTATTCCATGTTTGTTTGTTAACATTTTTATAATTATCAATACTCATATAGCTTTTGTTTTAATTTGGAACAATTTACTTCAAATAAATAAAGTGTCCAAATTAATATGTTTTTTAAAGCTTATGGATTTGTTGACCAAAGTGAAGCTGCTTTTAACATCGCTCTTCTTGGTAATTTTAATCCAGCAACTATTAATTCTGCAAAATCATCTGGTTGTAACACTGAATCTTCTGAGTTTTTATTGGCAATTCCTAATTCAATTGACATGTCTGATGCGATTGTGCTTGGTGTTAAAGTGCAAACTCTAATGTTATTTTTACGGACTTCTTTCATCAATGATTCTGACATTCCGATTACTGCGAATTTAGATGCTGAATAAGCAGAAGTATTTGCATTTCCAGTTAAACCTGCAGTTGATGAAATGTTGAAAATATCTCCTTCATTTTTTTCTATTATATAAGGTAAGACTTCTTTAGTCACAAAATACATTCCCATTACATTCGTTTGGATTATTTCTGACCATTGGTCTACTTTCATATCATTTAAGGAACCGAAAGCTGCAACACCTGCGTTGTTTACTAAGATGTCAACACTTCCGAAATCTGTAATAATTTGTTTTATTCCTTTTTGAACTTCTTCATAAATACCTACATTAAATAGTGCGTAAATTGCGTTTACACCTAATGCTTTTAATTCGGCCACGGTTTCTTGTAAGTTTTTTTCGTTTCTTCCAGTAATAGCAACATCGATTCCTTCTTTGGCAAAGGCTAGGGCAGTTGCTTTTCCAAGTCCTCTGCTTCCTCCTGTAATGATTGCTTTTTTACCTTTTAAGTTTTCCATTTTAATCTTATTTTTATTTTAGGTAAAATTAAGAATTTAATGGAATTTGTATGTCGATATACCCTTAAATTAATTATAAATTACTGCCTTCATTTTAAGAATTTGTTCTGATTTAGAAGTTTTTTATGTCTAATAAAATGACTAATTTTGTCGAATAATTTAAATTCAAAAAAATGCAAGACGGAATTTACGCAAAATTTAATACTACTAAAGGAAGTATTATTGTAAAGTTAACTCATGATAAAACACCTGGAACAGTTGGAAACTTTGTTGGTTTAGCTGAAGGTCAATTAGAAAATAATGTAAAGAAAATGGGTGAACCTTATTATGATGGAATCAAATTTCACAGAGTGATTCCTGATTTTATGATTCAAGCAGGTTGTCCATTAGGAACAGGAACTGGTGATGCTGGTTATAAGTTTGATGATGAATTTCATCCTGAATTAAAGCATGATAAACCAGGAGTTTTATCTATGGCTAATGCTGGACCTGGAACTAATGGTTCTCAATTTTTCATTACACATGTACCTACAAATTGGTTAGATAACAAGCATACTGTTTTTGGACATGTTGTTGAAGGACAAGATGTTGTTGATGCAATTGAGCAAGGAAATACTATCGATTCTTTAGAAATCATAAGAATAGGTGATGAAGCTAAAAACTGGAATGCTATAGAAGCTTTTAGAACATTTGAAGGTTCTCGTGAGAAAAGAATTGCTGAACAAAAAAGAATGGCCGAAGAAGCTATGGAGAAGTTAGCTGCAGGTTTCAATAAAACAGAAAGTGGTTTACGTTACCAAATGATTCAAAAAGGAAATGGAGCTCAAGCTGAAAAAGGTAAAAAAGTTTCAGTTCACTATGAAGGTTCATTAGAAAATGGACAAGTTTTTGATTCATCTTTCAAAAGAAAACAACCTATTGAATTTACATTAGGAATAGGACAAGTAATTTCTGGTTGGGATGAAGGTATTGCTTTATTGAAAGTTGGTGATAAAGCTCGTTTTGTAATTCCTTCTCATTTGGGTTATGGTTCACAAGGTGCTGGAGGAGTTATTCCACCAAATGCAACCTTAATTTTTGATGTTGAATTAATTGACGTTAAGTAGTTTAAAATTAACAGTTAGATTAGAACTAATAGATAATTACAAAGAAATCCTGAAGAGTTAAATTTTCGGGATTTTTTTATTTTTAAAAATTACTGGTATTATTCTTGATTTTGTATTTTTACCAATATTATTTAATCCATGAAACAGTTATTCTCCATATTCATTTTTCTATTTTCTTTATGCTCTTTTGGTCAAATTCAACATTGTGGTTTTGATTTTACATCCTATTTAGTTGTTGATGTTCATGAAAATGGAAAAAGTGAGAATTTAGATAATATAAAAATTACATTAATTGATAAAGGAGGAAACGAAGTTATAAATATAAATAATTCATTGAGTTGGAAGGACGCAAATAAGCCTATGATTTTCTCCAAAAACTATTTGATTAGTAAAGAAGGTGAAAAGGAACGTTGGTTTTTTCCATATGCAAAAGACAATTATTTATTATCTGTTACAAGTACATTTCCTGCTGAACAATATAGTATAAAAGTTGAAGATTTGAATAAGAAATTCAGAACTCAAATCATTGAATTGAATAGTTTCAATTTATATATTTTATGTTCAAGTGAAAACGAAAAACAAGCTCGAAAATTTGGACCAAGAAGCAATAGTCCTATTGAGGTTGTGATGGAGTAGTATTATTACTCCATTTTAATAGTATTGAATATCCAAAACATCTCTTAATCTATTAATACTATGTTTGTACATTTTTGAAAAGAATATAGTTAAAAAAATAAATCTGATAATAAATAATTGTCCAATTGCTACCAAAATATAGATAATAATATCTTTTGGATTTGTTAAAGTTTGAAAAATAATTGCAACAACAGGTAAAATGAATAAGATACTAAATAAAACCTTAAACGGTTTATTAACTTCCAGATATACAAAACCGTTTTCATTTTCAATTTTTCCAGACATTACACACAATGCACCTTTTCCAATTTCAGAGGAAATTATTTTAAAAGTATTATCTTTTATAATTCCGCGAAAAGATTTATCAGTATAACTTGAGGTTAAATTTTTAGAATATTCTGTTCTTCTCTTTAATCTTTCTAATGTAGCTTCTTCATTATCAATTAATCTAAATTTTATTTCTTTAGTTGGAAATATTTTCATAAATTAAAAATTAAAATTAGACACTCAAACTATTTCCACTTAATATTACAACCCATACTTGGTTTTTGAACTTCGTTTAAATGTCTATTATAGACTATACTATCAATAGCATTTCTCAAATCACTACCACTTACTGGAATTCCATTAGAAGGTCTTGAATCATCTAGTTGTCCTCTGTAAATCAGTTTATCTTGATTATCAAATAAGTAAAAATCGGGTGTACAAGCAGCATCATAAGCTTTTGCAACCTCTTGAGATTCATCAAACAAATAAGGAAATTCAATTTTGTTATTTAAAGCAAAATCAGCCATTTTTTCAGGACTATCTTGCGGATATTTTTCAATATCATTACTTGAAATTGCCACAATTCCGATGCCTTGAACTCTGTAATCGTTTGCAATCATTACAATTTCTTCAATAACATGAAGCACAAAAGGACAATGATTACACATGAAAATAACTAGTGTTCCTTTTTTACCTTTTATTTCATGAAAAGATATATTTCTATTAAAATTTGTGGCTGGTAATAAAAAATATGGAGCTTTTGTTCCTAATGGAAGCATGTTCGAAGGAGTTAGTGACATTTTTGGTTTGTGGTTTTTGGTTGATAGTTTATGGTTATACGGAAAGATCGATAAAAGGTTACAAGAAATTCTTATTTTTGAATGAATTAATAAAGAGTCATTATTGAAAAGATTCTGCAACAAGTTCAGAACACATGGAAAACGAATTAACTTGGTCAGATTTCGAAAAAGTCGAAATGCGTATAGGAACAATTATAGAAGTAAATGATTTTCCTGAAGCTAGAAATCCAGCTTATAAAATTTATATTGACTTTGGTAAAGAATTGGGAGTCAAGAAGACTTCGGCACAAATCACGCAAAAATATAACAAGGAAGAATTAATTGGGAAACAAGTTGTTGCTGTTGTAAATTTTCCGAGAAAGCAAATTGGAACCTTTATGAGTGAATGTTTGTTGTTAGGCTCAATAGGTGAAAATAAAGAAGTTGTTTTATTATCTTCCGATAAACCTGTTGAAAATGGATGGAGAGTTGGATAAAAAAGAAAAGAGAAAAGAGAATAGAACATAGATGGTTAAATCCTATAATTCTAGTCTTTTCTCTTTTTTCTATATTCTATTATCTAAAAAAACTATTCCTGCATACTGTGATAAACATTCATCACATCATCATCTTCTTCAATCTTTTCTAATAGTTTTTCAACATCAGCAGCTTCTTCTGGAGAAAGTTCTTTGGTTACTTGAGGAATTCTCTCAAAACCAGAAGATAAAATTTCTAAATCTCTTGATTCTAATTCTTTTTGAATAGCACCAAAACTTTCAAAAGGAGCATACATAACAATTCCATCTTCATCTTCAAAAATTTCTTCTACACCAAAGTCAATCATTTCTAATTCCATTTCTTCTACATCGATTCCTTCAGCTGGAATTCTGAAATTACAAGTATGATCAAACATAAACTCAACAGAACCTTGAGTTCCAAATGTACCATTACATTTATTGAAATAACTTCTAATATTGGCTACAGTTCTATTGTTATTATCAGTTGCAGTTTCAATTAATACAGCAATTCCATGAGGAGCATAACCTTCAAACAATACTTCTTTGAAGTTAGCTGTGTCTTTATCTGATGCTTTTTTGATAGCGCGTTCCACGTTATCTTTTGGCATATTAGCAGACTTAGCATTTTGAATAACAGCACGTAATCGAGAATTGGTTTCCGGATTTGGACCACCTTCTTTAACGGCCATTACAATATCTTTTCCTATACGTGTAAACGTTTTAGCCATTGCAGACCAACGTTTCATTTTTCGTGCTTTTCTAAATTCGAATGCTCTTCCCATTTCTATATTGTTTTAAACGTAGCAAAAATAATTTTTTTAGATTCAATATCAAAATTTGTTAAACAATAAACCTTAATTTTGCAACTCAACTTAAATTTTATTTAACTAACATATTTCCATATTAAATTAGTTTTATTAAAATTTCTATTTATTAAACCTTTTTAGTATATTGATGAGTAAATATAGAATTTTCATTTAGTATAATTAATTATGATTAACAATATACATAAATTAGTAAATTGGTTTTTTAATAAACCAAAAACTTCTACCATTATAGTTTTTGTAGGCTTTAGTTTACTGTTTATTTATATTGCATTTCAAAAGTATAAAATAGATAGTGAGCACAAAAGGGTAGAAATGAGAAATACCTTAAATATTATTACTCGAAATATTGATCAAACACTTAAAAATTGCTATACAACAACATTAACACTTGCATTAACGATTGACAATGAAGGTATACCACAAGATTTTAATAACATTAGTAAAAAACTTCTAGAATCAAATAATAGTATAAATGCTGTTCAGATGGTGCCAAATGGCATCATTAAATATATTTATCCGCTGGAAGGTAATGAAGCAGCAATGGATTTGAATATTTTAGAATCAAAGTTATTTCAAAAAGAAGCATATCAATCAATTCAAAATCAAAAAATGTATTTTGCAGGGCCTTTTAATCTAACTCAAGGTGGACAAGGCATTGTTGGTAGACTTCCCGTTTATTTGAAAAATAAATTCTGGGGATTTTCAGCAGTAATTATTCGCACAGAACGACTTTTGAATGCATCAGGAGTTAATTCTCTAGATAAGAAAAAGTTTAGTTTTCAGTTATCTAAGATTAATCAAATTACAAAAAAAGAAGATTATTTTTTGCCAAAAGAAACTGAACTTACAAATACTAACTATGTAAGCAGTTATATTCCTGATGGTGATTGGAAATTATATTTAATTGATAAAAACTCAAATGTTTTATTTAAAAATTTTCTATTTAATATGACATTAGGCTTGGTTTTAGCCCTTACTTTTGCAGTTTTTACTTTTTTGTTACTAAAAAAACCAGAGCAATTACAATTATTAATACATGAACAAGCCAATAAACTGATTGCAAGTGAAATTAAATTTAAAACTATTTTTGAGCAAGCCGCTTTAGGTATAGCAAATATTGATAGTAGCACTGGTAACTTTATTGAAATTAATCAAAAATTTTGCGAACTTCTAGGTTATTCTGAAAGTGAAATGAAAGAAAAAAACTTTCAAGACATTACACATCCAGATGATTTAGAGAAAGATTTAGAAAATGTTAAAAATATAAAGGACGGTAAAATTGAACAATACTCTTTAGAAAAAAGATATTTTACTAAAGATGGTCGTATTATTTGGGTAAACTTAACAGTTAAGCCAATGTTTAAAAACAATAATTTTGATGAATTTTCATTTATATCAATTGTAGAAGATATTACAGAGCGAAAAAAGAATGAACAACTTTTATTAAATTCAAATCACAAAATAGAGTCATTAATAAACACTATAGATGGAATTGTTTGGGAATGTGACGCTAAAACATTTGAATTTACCTTTATTAGTAAAAAGGTAGAGAATATTTTAGGATATACAGCAGAAGAATGGTTGTCCAATAAAACATTTTGGAAAGATCATATTTATCAAGACGACAAAGAAAGCGTAATTAATTTTTGTTCTGAAAAAACGGAAACTAATAGTGATCATGATTTTGAATATAGAATGATAGCTAAAGACGGATCAATTGTTTGGTTGAGAGATATTGTTAATGTTGTTTCTGAAAATAATAAGGCTACTAGCTTAAGAGGTGTTATGATTAATATAACCAAAAATAAAGAAATTCAGAGAGATTTAGATACTTCTTTTAATTTGGTTTTAGAGCAAAATAAACGTTTGTTGAATTTTTCTTATATTGTTTCTCATAATCTAAGATCGCATACAAGTAACATCAGTTCGTTGATTGATTTAATTGAAAACGCTAAAGACAATGATGAAAAAGAAGAATTGATTGGTTTGCTGAAATCTGTATCAAATTCTTTAAATGATACTATGACAAATTTAAATGAAGTTGTTAATATTCAAACTAATATTACGTTGAGTATTGAAAAAATCAATTTACATAATTATATTTCAAACACTCTAAAAGTTTTATCAAAACAAATAAATGAAAACAAAATAACCGTAAATATAAATATAAGCAAGGATATAGAAATTAATTATAATCCTGCTTACATGGAAAGTATTCTTTATAACATCATTTCAAATGCAATTAGATATAGTCATAAAGAAAGAAACTCTTATGTAACTCTAAATTTTTATCAAGAAAACGAATTTAAAGTTTTAGAAATATCTGATAATGGAATTGGTATTGATTTAGAAAAGAATAAAAATAAAATTTTTGGAATGTATAAAACATTTAGTAATGATAAAGATTCTAAAGGGATTGGATTATTTATTACCAAAAATCAAGTTGATGCAATTGGTGGAAATATAACAGTAGAAAGTGAACCAAATATCGGAACTACTTTTAAAATTTATATTGTATGAAAAAAAAATCAATATGGATAGTGGATGATGATGCTATTTTTAAAATCATTATAAAAAAATTAATTCAAAAGTCTGAAAAATTTGATAATGTTGAAACTTTTTCTAATGGAGAAGAAGCGCTTTTGTCATTAAATAATATTATAGATAAAAATGAAAGATTACCAGATGTTATACTTTTAGATATTGAAATGCCAATAATGGATGGTTGGACTTTTATGGCAGAGATTGATGTTAACAAACAAAAGTTTGAAAATCAAAATATAAGTATATATATTTCTAGCTCTTCAATTGCTCAAGAAGATCAAATAAAAGCTGATAAAAACCCTTATATTAAAGGTTTTTTAACTAAACCAATAGCATTAGATAATTTAATTAAAATAAGCTAAAAAAGGTATAAAGTTATGAACTTTATTATTAGTTAACATATGAAACTAATTGAATAACAAACCAATATTTTGCAATATTTTTGAAGTCTTTTTTTTAGGTAAATAGGTCTTAGTTGTTGTATTTGTTGCAATTGTAAAATTCAAATTACTATAATTTTTTATAAATTCTTTGCTAGGATAATTAACACTATAACGCATTTCAAATAATTTCGAAGATTTTGGTTCATTATAAAGAATTTTAAAATCTTCAATTATAGTTTCATTAATTTTGAGTGAATATATCTCAGAGGTTGAAATTTTATCTTGTGTGAAAACAGAAAAATTTATAATTACATTTTCAATTCCATTTGAATTCTGCATAAAAGTAATATCAGCAATCAATTCTTCTTTATCAGATTCAAAATCGATAGGTTTTATATAATAAACAGTACTTCCCTCTTCTTTATAAAATGAAGTGTAAAATTTTTCAGAAACTCCACTTAATTGTGAGTTTGAATTAGATTTTGGACCAACACCACATGAAACAACAAGAAATATTAGTGCTATTACTAATAATCTATTCAACTTTTTTAATGAGTTTATTTTCATCATATATTTTTCTTATTAAAATTGAATCTTTTCCTACTAGTGTTAATACAATTGGTAATTTTTCTTTTTTTTCATTGTATAAAGTTTTAACCATATATTGATTGTCCTTCTTACAAAAAAGATTATAATATTCTTTTACTTTTTTACTATCTATTAATTTAAGATCCTCATCATTACTATAAGCTTCTGCAACTTCTTTAATAGTATTATCAATCGAAACACCTATGTAAACTTTATAATCTGTTGAGTAAACATATCTATTCAACGGAATATTTATTGCTAAATCACCATTAATTTTTTCATATTCATCAACTATTTCTTTATTCAAAGAAACACTTTTTTCACCTTCTTCAATTTTATAATTTTCAGTATAAGCAAATCTTAGATTAGAAGAATCCGTAGAAGTTTTACAGGATATAAATACTAAAATAAGTACAATATATATTATTTTATTCATATTAAATTTAGTTAAAAAAATAAGAGGAATTTCTTCCTCTTATATAAAATTGATTTGGAAAAATTATTTATTCTCCAGTTACGATAGTTTCGTACATACCAACTATAAATAAATAGTTAGTAGCTTTGAAATCTACTGTAGAAATTTTAGTAATTCCACCTTTTTTTGCAGCTGTTTTAATTGAAGCGTCTCCACCGTCAAAAAACAAACCAAAAATAGAAGTAGTTGCTGCAGATCCAACTTTAGATCCAACAGGATTACTTGTAGCATTAACTGGAACAGTTACTGAACAAGATGCTAAAGACAATGCTAAAGCTGCTGTAAAAAATAATTTTTTCATAATTTATGTTTAGATTATAAACAAATATATAGTTATTTTTCTTACTAATAAATTTTTTTTTCTATTTTTTATAAAAAGGCATTTTAACCACTTTAGCCTTAATATCTTTATTTCTAATTCTAATATAAATTTCAGAATCTACTATCGAAAACGGTACAGTTACATAACCCATTCCAATAGCAATTCCCAATGAAGGAGCTTGTGTACCAGAAGTTACGATTCCAATTACGTTTCCATCAGCATCAACAATTTCGTAATCGTGACGAGGAATTCCTCTGTCAACCATTTCAAAACCAACTAATTTTCGAGTCACACCAGCTTCTTTCTGAGCTTTTAGGTTTTCAGAATTTACAAAATCTTTAGTGAATTTCGTAATCCAACCCAAACCAGCTTCTAAAGGAGAAGTTGTATCGTTAATATCATTTCCATACAAACAGAATCCCATTTCTAATCGCAATGTATCTCTAGCAGCTAAACCAATTGGCTTAATTCCGAATGCTGCACCGGCTTCAAAAACTTTAGTCCAAATTTGTTCAACTTCAGAGTTCTTGCAATAAATCTCAAATCCACCAGAACCCGTATAACCTGTTGCAGAAATAATTACATGCTCAATTCCAGCAAAATCTGAAACTTCAAAATGATAATATTTTATTTGTGATAAATCAACAGAAGTCAGTGATTGCATAGCTTCAACAGCTTTTGGTCCTTGAATAGCCAACAAAGAATAATCTTCCGATAAATCCTTCATATCAACACCTAAATCATTGTGTGACGAAATCCAATTCCAGTCTTTTTCAATGTTTGAAGCATTTACAACCAATAAATATTGCTCTTCCTTAATTTTATAAATGATTAAATCATCTACAATTCCACCATCATTATTTGGCAAGCAAGAATATTGTGCTTTTCCAACTTCAAGCGTAGAAGCATCGTTAGAAGACACTTTCTGAATCAAAGCCAATGCATTTTCACCACTTAACAAAAACTCACCCATATGCGAAACATCAAAAACTCCAACAGCCGTTCTAACTGTTTCATGTTCTGCATTAACTCCTTCATATTGCACAGGCATGTTGTAACCTGCAAACGGAACCATTTTTGCTCCAAGACTTTCGTGAATGTGCGATAAAGCTGTATTTTTCATCTTTTTAGTGTATGTTTAATAATCAGCTGCGAATTTATTGAAAAATTATTAATTTGAAGCTATTTCCTGCTATCCATTGCAATCTTTTTATTTTTAAAAAAAAATAAAAAGGATTTTCATTTCAAACGAAGTTCACTGAACACATATGTAAATAAATATAAAGTGAAGTAATCAGGGCTAGGGTATCTCGTTTTTTATAACAAATTCATAAAATATCAACCATTAAGAAATTAAGAAAATTAAGTAAAAATTAATGAAACTAAATATCTTAATGGTTCAAAAAAATTAATGATTCAAAAAACTTTTAAAGTCTTCATAAGTTGAAATTTTAATACTTACTTTTTCTTTATTTAAAACACTTTCAATTTGTTTAGGAATTGGAAGTTTAATGTTTAAAAGTGGTTCAACTTCATCCAAAAACTTAATAGGATGAGCCGTTTCTAGTAACAAACCTATACTTTCTGGTTTGTTTTGCATTTCTTTTTTTAAACCCAAATAACCAATAGCACCATGAGGTTCAGCTACATATCCTAATGAATTATAAATCGATTTTATGGCAACTTTTGTTTCCTCATCTGTAAAAGAATATGAGGAAAAATCCTTTTTAAATTCACTCAAATCGTTTCCATACATTTCCTGAATACGAACAAAATTACTAGGATTTCCAACGTCCATTGCATTTGAAATTGTTGCTACAGAAGGCTTTGGTTTATAGTTTCCATCTTTCAAAAATCTTGGAACTGTATCATTAGAATTTGTAGAAGCCACAAAATGGGTGAGGGGCAAACCTAATTTTTTAGCCAAAATTCCAGCACAAATATTTCCGAAATTTCCACTTGGACAAGAGGCAATTAATGATTTATTATGTTTTTTCAATTCCTTATAAGCAAAGAAAAAATAGAACATTTGTGGCAACCAACGAGCAATATTTATAGAATTTGCTGATGTAAGATTAAAAGATTTCAAATCTTCGTCTAAAAAAGCTTTTTTAACCATATCTTGGCAATCATCAAAAACACCATCAACTTCAAGAGCTGTAATATTTTGTCCTAACGTTGTTAATTGTTTTTCTTGAATAGCACTTACTTTTCCAGAAGGATAAAGGATAATTACTTTTACACCTTTCACACCCAAAAAACCACTAGCAACAGCTCCACCAGTATCACCAGAAGTCGCAACCAAAACAGTGTTTTCTTGATTTTTACCTCGATTAAAATAAGCCAAACATCTCGACATAAATCGTGCACCAACATCTTTAAAAGCCATGGTTGGTCCATGAAATAATTCTAACGAATAAACATTTTCTTCAATCTTCACTAAAGGAAAATCAAAAGATAAAGTTTCATCAACAATTCGTTTCAATTCTGTTTCTGGAATTTCATCACCAATAAATTGTTGAATGACTTGAAAAGCAATTTCGACATTAGATAAGTTTTCAATATTTTCATAAAATTCATTTGATAATTTGGATAAACTTTCAGGAAAATACAATCCTTTATCTGGAGCTAATCCATTGATTACTGATTCTTCAAAAGAAACTTGGTGATTTTTATTGTTTAGACTGTAGTATTTCATTGTTCATTTTTTTGGAACACAGATTTAATAAATTTAAGAAATCTTTAAAATTTTATCAGTGTAAATTTCTCTAATTTCTTAAATCTGTGTTGCTAAATTATATTATTTCAGTTCCTTTAGAATTCACTTTAGAAACAAGAATATCAAACTCAATTCCAGTTGACGAATAACTTTCTTTCATAGCATTTGCTACATTTTCTGCACTATCTTTTCCTTTACACAAAGCAAAAATAGATGGTCCAGCACCAGAAATTCCAGCACCTAAAGCACCGTTTTGCAAAGCAGTATTCTTAACTTCATCAAAATTCGGAATCAAATGCTTTCTAAACGGTTCGACTATTACGTCTTTTAATGAACGACCAATTAATTCATAATCATTCGTATATAAACCAGCAATAAGTCCACCTAAATTTCCTGTTTGAGTAATCGCAGATTTTATAGGTATCATTGGCTGAATAACTGCTCTAGAATCTGATGTTTTTACTTCAATATGTGGATGCAAAACAACAGCATACAGTTCACTTGGACTTGCAATTTGGATAATATCTAAAGGTTCATAACCACGAATTAATGTAAATCCACCCAATAGGCAAGGAGCAACGTTATCAGCATGTTCAGAACCACTAGCAACAACTTCACCTTTCATGGCAAAATTTACCAATTCAACCGATGAAAATGGTTTTCCAAGCAATTCATTAATTCCGTAAACAGCACCAGCAGCACTTGCAGAAGAACTTCCAATGCCACTTCCTGCTTTTATATTTTTATAAATTTCTATTTCAAATCCGAAATCTAAATCTAGATTTTCTATTAATGATAAAGCAGCTACACCAGCAACGTTTTTTTCAGTTTCCAATGGTAAATCAGCACCAACAATTTTTGTGATTTTGATTCCTTTATTTAGAGATTTTCTAATAATCATTTCATCACCAATTGTTTCTAGGCATAAACCTAAAATATCAAAGCCACAATTGAGATTGGCTATTGTTGCTGGGCAAAATATTTTTATTTCATTCATTTTTTTAGTTTCTAAGTGACTAAGTAGCTCAGTTACTAAGCTTCTTAGCTACTTTTTTTAAACATTTCCAATTCTAACCACATCTGCAAAAATTCCAGAAGCTGTAACAGCTGCACCAGCACCAGCACCTTTGATTAATAAAGGTTGATCTACATATCTGTCAGTGTAAAATTGCACGATATTATCTTTTCCTTCTAGGTTATAAAATGGACTTTCTTGTGGAATAAATTCTAATCCTACATTTGCTTTTCCGTTTTCGAATGTCGCAACGAATTTTAAACGACTATTTTTTGCATTAGCTTCTTTCAATAAATTATCAAAATGAGATGCATTCTTTATTAAAGATGAAAAAAACGATTCGTTGTCAGTTGTATTCATACATTCAGCAGGAAGAAACGATTTGTTTTCAATATCTTCAATTTCCATTTGATAACCACTTTCTCTGATTAGAATCAAAATCTTTCTTGCTACATCAATTCCGCTCAAGTCAATTTTTGGATCAGGTTCTGTGAAACCTTGAACTCCAGCTTCTTTTACAACATCATGAAAACTATACGTGTCGCTAAAGTTATTAAAAATAAAGTTCAAACTTCCTGATAAAACCGCTTGAATTTTATTGACTTTATCTCCAGAAGCAATCAAATGTTTTAAAGTATCAATAATTGGTAAACCTGCACCAACATTCGTTTCAAAGAGGAAAGGAGCGTTGAATTTTCGACTTAAATTTTTCAGGTTTTTATACTTATCATATTTAGATGAACAAGCAATTTTGTTACAAGTCACAACAGCAATATTTTCCTTTAAAAATTGATCATATATTGAAGCAACTACATCATTTGCAGTGATATCAACAAAAATACTGTTACGTAAATTTAAACTTTTTGATTTTGAAATAAATGCATTCAAATCAGCTTTTTCACCGTTTTCAATAAGTTCTTTCCAATCTTTTAAGGCAATTCCGTCTTCATTGAAATGCATTTTTCTTGAGTTGGAAATTGCAATAACTCTAACATTAATCTTTAAATTTTCTTTTAAAAACTTCTTTTGTTGGTTAATTTGATCCATGAATTTTTCACCCACATTTCCAACACCCATTACAAACAGGTTAATTTGCTTGGTATTTTCTTCAAAGAAACGTTCGTGAAGCGTATTTAAAGCCTTTTTGACGTCGTTTTTATTAATTACTGTCGAAATATTCCTTTCAGAAGCTCCTTGTGCAATAGCTCTAATATTAACGTTGTTTTTTCCTAAAGTACTAAACTTCTTTCCACTCAAACCTTGATGATTCTTCATACTTTCTCCAACGAGTGCTATAATACACAAGTCTTTTTCGACTATACAAGGATTGACTTTGTTTTGCGAAATTTCCAATTCAAAGGTTTCATCAATGGCGTTTTTAGCTTTATCAGCATCAGTATTTAGAATTCCAATACAAATTGAATGCTCAGAAGATGCTTGAGTAATGAATACGACATTGATATTTTCTTTAGACAAAACCTCAAACAAACGTTTTGAAGAACCAGCAACACCAATCATTCCTGAACCTTCAAGAGTCAGTAAGGCAATATCTTCAATATGAGAAATTCCTTTTACAGGATTTCCGTTGGTTTCTGGATTATTTGAAACTAAAGTTCCGTTTGCTTCAGCATCGAAAGTATTTTTTATCCAAATGGGAATGTTAGCACTTAAAACCGGTTGAATAGTTGGTGGATATAATACTTTTGCTCCAAAATGAGACAATTCCATAGCTTCTTCATAGGAAATCGTTTCAATGGGTTGCGCTTGTTTTACAATTTTCGGATTTGCCGTAAACATTCCGTTGACATCTGTCCATATTTCTAAAGAAGATGCTTTACAACCATTCGCTATAATAGAAGCTGTAAAATCAGAACCACCACGACCTAATGTTGTTGTATTTCCTTTTTCATCAGCAGCAATAAATCCAGGAAGTAATGTAATTTTTTGTTTAAATGAGCCAAAATAATCACTTATTAATGAATAGGTTACTTTATAGTTAATTGTTGCTTTTCCGAAATTAGAATTTGTTTTTAACAGTTCTCGACTATCTTTAAAAACAGTTTCAGAAACTTTTTCTTGTAAAGCAATAGCTATAATTTGAGAAGACAAAAGTTCCCCAAAACTAGCAATTGCATCTGAAGTTCTTGGGGATAATTCTCCTAATAAAAAGCATCCATCAAGTAATGTTTTTAGTTGTTTAATTTCTGTTTCAATAGTTTCAAATAAAGCTTTTTGATTCTTTTCTGAAACTAAATTTCTAATCGTTTCGACATGCTTTTGTTTGATTTCTTCTAGCGTAGTTTTATACAAATTGTCTTTTGTAGCTGCTTGATTGGAAGCTTTTAAGAGTAAATCGGTTACACCACTAAATGCCGAAACCACAACAGCCAATTTATTATTTTGAGCTTTTTTGGAAACAATATTTAGAACTAATTTTATATTTTGTGCATTGGCAACTGAAGTTCCACCAAATTTTAATACTATCATTTTATTGAATTTTTTGAATAAAGAAATTTTCCTTCTCACGAAAGAACATATAGATATGGATTATATGTTGAAATTAAACCCCAAATGGGGTAGTAGTTGTTGTAGTTGTCGAGCTAATAAAATTTTCAACCACAGTTTGGGTTGAAGTAGAACAAACTTTTATTTTATTGCGTATCAACATATTTCAAATATAAAACTTTTATAATCAGATAAAAAAAATAAAAAAATTTTTACGAATATTTTATTTTATAGAGGTTTAATTACTTCAAATCAAAATATTAATAGTAATAGATGTCGTAAAATGATAATTTGATAATAAAATATTTGTAAAATTGTTGCTTTTTAGCATTCGTTTGTGGAATTTTGTGGCATATTAAAAACAAAGAATGGAAACTACCTATTATATAAGTTCAGATTTATTATCTATTGATACAATTCAAGCAATTTTAATTGAAAATAAAAAACTAGCCTTATCAGAAGAAGCTATTGTAAACATTGAGAAATGTAGAAAATATTTAGATGATAAAATGAAATTACATGGTGAACCGATTTATGGAATTAATACAGGATTCGGCTCTTTATGCAATGTGAAAATTTCCAATGAAAATTTAACGAAGCTTCAAGAAAACTTAATAAAATCTCATGCTTGTGGAACAGGTGAAGAAGTTCCAAGTGAGATTGTGAAGATAATGTTATTGTTGAAAATTCAATCTTTAAGCTATGGACATTCAGGTGTTCAATTAGCCACAGTTGAGCGTTTGATTGAATTTTATAACCACGATATTTTACCTGTAATTTATACACAAGGTTCCTTAGGAGCAAGTGGAGATTTAGCTCCTTTGGCCCATTTATCTTTGCCTTTGTTAGGTGAAGGAGAAGTTTATTATCATGGTTTTAGACAACCAGCAAGTAAGGTTCTTGAAAAAATGAATTGGCAACCAATTGAAATGCAATCTAAAGAAGGTTTAGCCTTACTGAACGGAACGCAATTTATGAGTGCTTACGGGGTTTATATTTTATTAAAATCGTGTAAACTATCCTATTTAGCTGATTTAATTGGAGCTATTTCTTTAGAAGGATTTGATGGTCGAATAGAACCATTTAACGATTTAATTCATTTAATTAGACCTCACAAAGGGCAAATTCAAACGGCTAGAAGATTAACCGAATTTTTAGAAGACAGTGAAATTATAGCACAACCAAAGAAACATGTTCAAGATCCATATTCTTTTAGATGTATGCCACAAGTGCATGGTGCTAGTAAAGACACAATTGAATATGTAAAGAAAGTTTTTAGAACAGAAATTAATTCAGTAACGGATAATCCAAATGTGTTTGTAGGTGAAGATGAGATAATTTCTGGTGGTAATTTTCACGGACAACCATTGGCTTTAGCATTTGACTTTTTAGGAATAGCTTTAGCTGAATTAGGAAGTATTTCGGAAAGAAGAACCTATCAATTAATTTCAGGTTTACGTGAATTACCGGCATTTTTAGTAGATAATCCTGGATTAAATTCAGGATTTATGATTCCACAATATACAGCTGCTAGTATTGCAAGTCAGAATAAACAATTAGCAACTCCAGCAAGTATTGATAGTATTGTTTCGAGCAACGGACAAGAAGATCACGTTTCCATGGGAGCAAATGCTGCTACAAAAACATTGCGAATTGTTGATAATTTGGAACGTATTTTAGCGATTGAATTATTGAATGCTTCTCAAGCATTAGAATTTAGAAGACCTCTAAAATCAAGTGAATTTATTGAAATGTTTATCAAATCCTACAGAGATGAAGTTTCTTTTGTAAAAGAAGATCGAATTTTGCATTATGATATTGAAAAAACAATTGCTTTTTTACAAAGTTTTCAGATAGAGTTGGAGGATTAATTTATATAAACAAACTCAAAATCCCAAGAATAGCTGGAAGTCCTTGTACAAAGAATATTTTTTTAGATACAGAATAAGCTCCATAAATAGCTGCTACTAATACACAGTTTAAGAAGAAGAGAGCAATATTTCTAGACCAAACTTCATCAGAAATAAAGAATGTCCAAATTAAACCAGCAGCTAAAAAACCATTGTATAATCCTTGGTTTGCAGCCATAGCTTTGGTTTTTGAAAATAAATCTTTAGGAAAGTTGGTAAAAACCTTTGGTGCTTTTGTAGTCCATGCAAACATTTCTAAATACAAAAAATAAAGATGCATAAAAGCTACAAAACCGATAATAATTTGTGATAGTAAATTCATTTATTCTGTTTTTTATCCGTGAAATTATCTTCAATTCTTTTATCAGGAACAAGCCAAATAAAAGCGACTATTATATAAATTACTCCAGAAATAATTGGAATGTATAAAGCAAATGCAATTGCAATAATATAAAGTAAGTTAGATAGTTTTCCTTTGTTATCTTTTCCAACAGAGCTATAAATTAATGAATCTTTCCCTTCAAATTTAATGATTAATTTTTGAAGTAGATAATAGGCAATAGCACATCCTAATAGAACGATACCATACAAAAACATTGGATATGGAGCAAATTCGCTTTCACCAATCCAAGCAGTTGTAAACGGAATTAAAGATAACCAAAACAGTAAATGCATGTTTGCCCAAAGAATTTTTCCGTTTACTTTTTCAACGGTATGCATTAAATGATGGTGATTGTTCCAATAAATAGCGATATAAATAAAACTCAAAATATAACCTAAAACTTTTGGTAATAGAGGTTTTAAATCTTTAAAAGTGTGACCTTCAGGCACATTAAATTCTAAAACCATTATAGTAATAATTATGGCTAAAACTCCATCACTAAAAGCTTCAAGTCTGTTTTTCTTCATTTATTTCTTGAGAATTATTGCAATCAAAATAAAAATGGCTATAACCTGTAAAGTCATTCCAATAATTAACAATTCAGGAGCAAGTGCCCAGTGCATTATTTTAAAAAGTGCACCTAAAATAGTGCCTGCCATTCCCAATAAAAACAGCACCAATGGTATTTTGTATTGTTTAATCATTTTTTATGTTTTAATGTCAGACTGCAAACTAACTACTTAATACTGCTAACTGAAATTATTTCCATTTAAAATTTTTCTCAATCGCTTTGATCATTTCACCAGCTATATCTTTATTTGTTGCTCCTTCGATACCTTCTAAACCAGGAGAAGAGTTTACTTCAAGTAATAAAGGGCCTTTTGAAGAACGAATGATATCAACACCAGCTACTTTTAAATCCATGGCTTTTGCAGCTTTAATAGCAATTTTCTTTTCTTCTGCTGTAACTTTAACTACAGAAGCAGACCCTCCCATATGAATATTAGCTCTAAATTCTCCAGGAGCAGCTTCTCTTTGCATGGCAGCAACTACTTTACCATCCACCACAAATAGTCGTAAATCTTTTCCGTTAGCTTCTTTAATAAATTCTTGAACCAATATATTAGCATTCAAACTTTTAAAAGCATTAATAACTGACTCAGCCGCTTTTTTAGTTTCTGCTAAAACAACTCCTTTTCCTTGTGTTCCTTCTAATAATTTAACAATTAAAGGAGAACCACCAACCATTTTGATCAAATCATCTGTATCAAGAGGAGAATTAGCAAAACCCGTTGTAGGAATGTCAACCCCATTATTTAGTAATAATTGTAACGAAAATAATTTATCACGAGATTGTGTAATAGCTGCTGCATTGTTTAAAGCAAAAACTTTTAAGGCTTCAAATTGTCTAGTAAGAGCACACCCATAATAAGTCATACTTGGACGAATTCTTGGTATAACAGCATCAAAATCATTTAAAATTTTCCCACCTCTATAATGAATTTCAGGATTATCAGCATCCAATTTCATATAACAATATTTCAAATTAAGGAAATGCATTTCGTGTCCTCGCATTTCACCGGCTTCCATAATTCGTTTATTGCTATATAGTTCAGGATTACTAGCTAAAACACCAATACGAAGTCCCTTTTTCTCGGAAGATTCTGTATAATAGTATTCTTTTAATTTTTCATTGGTAGGTTGGCCTAAAACGAATTTTTGTTCAGGATCTACCATAACTCTTCCAGACATGGCCTCTCTTCCTAAAAGCATTCTGTAACCCATTGAGTCACGATTGGTTAACGTAACTTCAATTTCCCAAGTTTTACCACCTAGAGAAACTTGAGTTTGAATTACGTAACGTTTTTCGCGAAACCCACTAGAACTTTTAACAATTCTTTGGTCGATTAATTTGGCATCACAATGGATTAACGCTTTTGCATTATTTTGAATAGGATTTATATCAAATTTAACCCATTCTTGATTATCTTTTGTATAGGTTTTTATATTGATAGCGTGTAGTGCAGAAGTTTTGGCTCCAGAGTCAACTCTTGCTTTAATGGTAGGAATTCCAATTGTTGGCAAAGAACACCATTCTTCGCTACCTACAATGACTTTTTGTTGCATTTTATATATTGTTAATTTTAATCTAAAGTACTATTTTTTTTGATAAATCAAAGAGAAAAAAAAACCTACTTTTCAGCAGGTTTTTCAGATTTTTTAATGGTTACAGTAAGCTCTTGCTTATCTTCATCTAAATCCATAAATATTTCGTCTCCTTCATGTATTTTCGATGTAATAATTTCTTCCGCTAAAGCATCTTCCACATATTTTTGAATAGCTCTTTTCAAAGGTCTAGCTCCAAATTGCTTATCAAACCCTTTGTCAGCAATATAATCTTTAGCTTTTTCAGATAAATTTAAAGTATATCCTAAATCTTTTATTCTCAAATATAATTTATCCATTTCAATATCGATAATTTTATCAATATCCTCTTTTTCTAAAGCATTAAATACAACGACATCATCAATTCTGTTTAAAAATTCGGGTGCAAAAGCTTTTTTAAGAGCATTTTCAATAATTCCTTTTGAATGATCATCAGCTTGAGCTACTTTAGAAGCTGTACCAAAGCCGACACCTTGTCCAAAGTCTTTTAACTGACGAGCACCAACATTAGAAGTCATAATGATAATTGTATTTCTAAAATCAATTTTACGACCTAAACTATCTGTAAGATGTCCATCATCTAATACTTGAAGCATCATATTGAAAACATCTGGATGTGCTTTTTCTATTTCGTCCAAAAGAACAACACTATATGGTTTTCTTCTTACTTTTTCAGTCAATTGTCCACCTTCTTCATAACCTACATAACCTGGAGGTGCCCCAACTAATCTAGAAATCGCAAATTTCTCCATATATTCACTCATATCGATACGAACAAGAGCGTCTTCTGAGTCAAATAATTCTTTTGCTAACACTTTGGCTAACTGTGTTTTACCAACACCTGTTTGACCTAAAAATATAAATGAACCAATTGGTTTATTTGGATCTTTTAAACCAGCTCTATTTCTTTGTATAGACTTCGCAATTTTAGAAACAGCATCATTCTGACCAATTACTTTTCCTTGAATTAATTCAGGTAAATGAGCCAATTTATTGCTTTCAGTTTGTGCAATTCGGTTCACTGGAATTCCAGTCATCATGGATACTACATCAGCAACATTATCTTCAGAAACTTCAATTCTATTGTTTTTAGCATCTTCTTCCCATTTTTCTTGAGCAATGGCTAAATCTTTTTCAATTCTTTTCTCATCATCACGAAGTTTTGCAGCTTCTTCATATTTCTGTTTTTTAACTACAGAATTTTTCAAATCTCTAACTTCTTCCAATTGACGTTCTAAATCTAAAATTTGCTTTGGAACATCAATATTGGTAATATGAACACGAGAACCAGCTTCGTCTAATGCATCAATAGCTTTGTCTGGTAAAAATCGATCTGTCATATAGCGATTCGTCAATTTCACACAAGCTTCAATGGCTTCGTCAGTATATGTTACACTGTGATGATCTTCATATTTTCCTTTGATATTGTGTAAGATAGTAATCGTTTCATCAACAGAAGTGGGTTCAATAATAACTTTTTGGAAACGTCTTTCAAGAGCTCCATCTTTTTCAATATATTGACGGTATTCATCTAAAGTAGTTGCACCAACACATTGAATTTCTCCACGCGCTAGAGCAGGTTTAAACATGTTTGAGGCATCAAGTGATCCTGTTGCTCCACCAGCACCAACAATGGTGTGAATTTCATCAATGAAAAGAATAATATCGTCATTTTTTTCTAATTCATTCATGACAGCTTTCATTCGTTCTTCAAACTGTCCTCTATATTTTGTTCCAGCTACTAAACTTGCTAGATCAAGTGTAACTACACGTTTGTTAAACAAAACACGTGATACTTTTTTCTTGATAATCATAAGTGCTAAGCCTTCAGCAATAGCAGATTTTCCAACTCCAGGTTCACCAATTAATAATGGGTTATTTTTCTTTCTACGGCTCAAAATTTGAGAAACTCTTTCGATTTCTTTTTCTCTACCAACAACCGGATCTAATTTTCCTTCTTCAGCCATTTCGGTTAAATCTCTACCAAAATTATCTAAAACAGGAGTTTTTGATTTTTTAGTTGTTTTGTTTCCTGATGTTGGATTGTTGAAAGCACTGTCTTTAATTCCATCATCTTGCCCTGAATCGTCATTGTAGGATTCAGCTTTTGGTAGGTTTTCTATAAAATCTTCTTCGTTATTTATCATAGCAATATAATTTTCTTTAACGGTTTCGTAATCGATTTTTAATTTTTTCATCAACTTGGTAGTTGGATCATTTTCATTTCGTAAGATACACAACAATAAATGTGCCGTACTCACTGCTGAACTATTGTATAACTTAGCTTCAAGAAAAGTGGTTTTAATTGCTCGTTCGGCTTGTCTTGTTAGATGAAGATTTTTTTTATCATTATTTTGTATTCCTGTCGAATTGGCAGGACTTAAAACTTCAACTTTTTTACGTAAATGATTAAAGTCAATAGCTAGGCTGTTTAAAATAGTCATTGCTTTTCCACTACCATCTCTTAAAATTCCAAGAATTAAATGTTCTGTTCCAATGAAATCGTGACCTAGTCGTAAAGCTTCTTCTTTACTATAAGTAATTACATCTTTAACTCTTGGTGAAAAATTATCGTCCATTTTGTTTTTTTAATCAAGTAAATATACTAAATATATAGAATACTAAAAAGTGTATTTTATATTGTAACGCTAATTGACAAAAAAAAAATCAATTATAAAAGTTAAATATAATCTAGTTATCATCAAAAAACAACAACTTTTTGTTAATAAATCTTTTATATTTATTGAAAAAAAAGAGTGGTAAAAAAATTAAAAAGCAGTAAATTGGCACGTTAAAGATTTAAAAATAAATTAATATAAAATACCTATGTCTGAAGGAGAAAAGTTAATTCCTATTAACATTGAAGATGAAATGAAATCAGCTTACATTGATTATTCAATGTCAGTTATTGTATCTAGAGCGCTTCCTGATGTTAGAGATGGTTTAAAGCCTGTACATCGAAGAGTATTATATGGAATGCACGAATTAGGAGTTAGATCCAATAGTGCTCACAAAAAATCAGCGAGAATAGTTGGAGAAGTATTAGGAAAGTATCATCCACATGGAGATACATCTGTATATGATGCCATGGTGCGTATGGCTCAAGAGTGGAGTTTGCGTTATATGATGGTTGATGGACAGGGTAACTTTGGTTCGGTTGATGGTGATAGTCCTGCAGCTATGCGTTATACAGAAGCACGTATGCGTAAAATTTCTGAAGATATGTTGGCTGATTTGGAGAAAGAAACTGTTGATTTTCAATTAAATTTTGATGATACGCTAGAAGAACCAACTGTTTTACCAACAAAAATTCCTACCTTATTGATTAATGGTGCTTCTGGAATTGCAGTAGGTATGGCAACCAATATGCCTCCTCATAATTTAAGTGAAGTTATAGATGGTACACTAGCATATATTGACAATCCAGAAATTGAAGTAGATGAATTAATTAACTATATTAAAGCTCCAGATTTTCCGACTGGTGGAACAATTTATGGTTATGATGGTGTAAGAGAAGCTTTCAAAACAGGTCGTGGACGTATTGTTATGCGTGCAAAAGCAACTTTTGAAGAGTCAAACAATAAAGAAGCTATAATCGTAACTGAAATTCCATATCAAGTTAATAAGGCAAATATGATTAAGCATACTGCCGATTTAGTTAATGATAAAAAAATTGAAGGTATTTCTAACATTCGTGATGAGTCAGATAGAAATGGAATGAGAATCGTTTATGAATTGAAGCGTGATGCAGTTCCAAACGTAGTTTTAAATACTTTATATAAATATACTCAATTACAATCTTCTTTCAGTGTAAATAATATTGCATTAGTAAAAGGAAGGCCTCAAATGTTGAATCTAAAAGATTTGATTCATTATTTTGTAGAGCACAGGCATGATGTAGTTGTTAGAAGAACAAAATATGAATTAAGAAAAGCTGAAGAAAGAGCTCATATATTAGAAGGTTTAATTATTGCATCAGACAATATTGATGAAGTAATTAAAATCATTAGAGCTTCAAATGATGGTGAAGAAGCTAGAAATAACTTAATTGAGCGTTTCAAATTATCTGAAATTCAAGCTAAAGCTATTGTTGAAATGCGTTTAAGACAATTAACAGGTCTTGAACAAGATAAATTACGTGCTGAATATGAGGATCTTATGAAGTTGATTGCTCATTTAAAAGAGTTATTAGCAAGTAAGGAAATGAGATCTCAAGTAATTAAAGACGAATTAGCTGAAGTTAAAGATAAATACGGAGACGAAAGACGTTCGGTAATTGAATATGCAGGAGGTGATGTTAGTATTGAAGATTTAATTGCAGACGAACAAGTTGTAGTCACAATTTCTCATGCAGGTTATATTAAACGTACTTCTTTATCAGAATATAAAACGCAAAATAGAGGAGGAGTTGGTCAAAAAAGTGCAGCTACTAGAGATGAAGATTTCTTAGAACATTTATTTGTAGCCACAAACCATCAATATTTGATGTTCTTTACACAAAAGGGAAAATGTTTCTGGATGAGGGTTTTCGAAATTCCAGAAGGAACTAAAGCCAGTAAAGGTAGAGCACTTCAAAACCTTATAAACATAGAGAATGACGATAAAGTAAAAGCATTTATTTGTACTCAAGACCTTAAAGACGAAGAATACATAAACAGTCATTATGTAATTATGGCTACTAAACAAGGTCAGGTAAAGAAAACTTCTTTAGAAAAATATTCTCGTCCAAGAGTAAATGGTGTTGCAGCCATTACCATTAAAGAAGATGACGAATTGATAGAAGCAAAATTAACAACAGGAAACAGTCAAGTTTTATTAGCTGTTCGTTCAGGTAAAATTGTTCGTTTTGAAGAAGAAAAAACTAGACCAATGGGTAGAACTGCATCTGGTGTTAGAGGAATTACTTTAAAAGACGAAACGGATGAATTGATTGGAATGGTTTCTGTAGATGCAAATGATGTTAATGAAACACAATTATTAGTTGTAACAGAAAATGGTTATGGAAAGCGTACCAAACTTGAAGAAGATGGTGAAGCAATCTACAGAATTACTAATAGAGGTGGAAAAGGAGTAAAAGCATTAAATGTTACTGAAAAAACAGGAGCTTTAGTTTCTATCAATATTGTATCTGATGCTGATGATTTAATGATTATCAATAAATCTGGATTAACCATTAGAATGAATGTTTCTGACTTAAGAACTATGGGTAGAGCTACGCAAGGTGTTCGACTAATTAATATTAAAGGAAAAGACTCTATTGCAGCTGTTACTAAAGTACTTCGTGAAGATGAAGAAGAATTGATAGAAAGAGAGGTTATTGAAGGAGAAGAAATAAATGATGTAGAAAACGGCACAGATATTGATTCATCTGAAGAAACTGAGACACAAGAATAATAACATAGCCCAATTAGTTTTGGGCTTTTTTTAAATTAATTAAAAAATGAAAAAAATCACATTAATAATAACTTTATTAGTAGGTATGTCAATTTTTGCTCAAAAAGAGGAGTTGAAAACCTTAGAGAAAACCTATGATATGAGTTCGCCTCCTTCTCAAAAAGATATAGATAAAGTTAATTTAGCTTTAACTTCTTTGGATGCTATGGAAAATAATTTAACTCCAGAAGAGAAGAATGATTATAATTTTTTTAAAGGAATACAACCTTTAATGGATATTTTTGTTGTAGCTATGAAAAACCCAAATGACAAACAGTTAATTAGTAATGCACTTTCTTTTGAAAAATTAATTTCTGCCGCTGATTATTTTAATAAAGTTAGAGATTATGAGAAAAAGACAGTAAAGAAAATACATACTGATGATATCAATAAAGATATAGTTCCAATTGTTAAACAATTGGTTTCTCAAAAAGCATATTCGTTAAACGAACAAGGTAAGTTAAAAGACGCATCAAATTATTTTTACTTGTTATATAATCTTAATAAAGAAGAAGGTCTTAATTTAGAGAATGCAGCTATTTTAGCCATGCAATCAAAAGATTATATGTTGGCACAAAAATATTATGTAGAATATAAAAACAGTGATTATTTAGAAAACGGTACACTTTATTTTGCTACCAATAAATTAACAGATCAAGAAGAACAAATGTATTCCAGAGAGGATAGAGCCGCAAAATTGAAATTAGGTTCTCATGAAAAACCTAGGGATCAAAAGGTGTCAGAATCTAAGCCTGAAGTTTATAAAATTGTAGCTATTTTATATGCTCAAAATGGAGATGTTGAAAATGCAAAAAAAGCTTATAAAGAAGCAAAAAAAATCAATAAGTCAGATATTGATTTGTTAATTAGTGAGTCTAGATTATATCAAGATGGGGATTTAGATACATACATTACTCTATTAAAAGAAATGATAGAAGTTGATCCTCAAAATGCCTCATTGCATTTTAATGTAGGATATTATTCTTTAACTGATGACGCTAAACTAGTAGATGAAATGAATAAAAATCTAGACAACAGTAAAGTATTTGATGAGTTGAATACTAAGAGAAAAGAAATGTTTAAAAAAGCACTTCCATATTTTGAAAAATCTTATCAATTAGATCCTAATTCAGGCAATACTAAAGAACTTCTTAAAACTTCATACGAAGTTCTTGGTATGAAAGACAAAGCAGATAAATTATAAAATAAAGAATCCCGTTTTTCAGCGGGATTTTTTTATACAATTTTTTTAATAACTCTAAGTTTATGTGTATGCCTTCCGTTATCAACATTATAAATTCCTAAATGATCTAATCTGTCAATTCTAACTTTTCCTGAAGCGTGAATAATATAATTGTCATTCATCATAATTCCAACGTGAGTTATATTGCCTTCATCGTTGTCAAAAAAAGCTAAGTCACCTGGTTCACTTTCTTCAATAAAACTTAAGGGTTCACCTTGATTCGCTTGTTCAGAGGCATCTCTTAATAATTGATAACCATTTAATTTATAAACCATTTGCGTAAAACCAGAACAATCAATACCAAAAGGAGATTTTCCACCCCAAAGATAAGGAGTATTCAAATACATAAAGGCTGTTTTGATCAACTGGGTTTTATCTTTTGTACCACAAACTTTTAGTCCATCAAAAGAAAATTTAGATTCATTAATCTCATCATTGTCTAAAAAAGATAAACTACTTCCTAAAGAAATTGGTATCAATTGATTAGCAGGAGTAGAGATATACTCAATTAAATCTGCACTCAATACAATTGGAATATCATTTAATGTATTATAATGTTCTTCAGATATAGTTTGATATTGTTTATTATCAATCCAACCTTTGTAGCCATCATAAGCTAATTCAATATAAACCCATTTAGGATTTTGTTCAATAATTTTAAAATGCTCACCAAAAAGCAATTGTGAAACTTGTTCACTTCTGTCAGAAGGTTCAAATCGTAAAGGAACAATGGCAAGGTTACAAATTCCAAACATTTAAATAATGCAAATAGTAAAATTATGAGTTAGAACAAATTTACATTTCATAACTCATAATTCATAATTAAATTTAAGCTCTTTCAATTACAATTGCTGAAGCACCACCACCACCATTGCAAATAGCAGCTGCTCCAATTTTTGCATTATTTTGTGATAAAACATTAATTAAAGTTACAATAATTCTAGCACCTGAACATCCAAGCGGATGACCTAATGAAACGGCACCACCATTTACGTTTACTTTATCTTCACTTAATCCTAAAATTTTAGCATTAGCTAATCCAACAACAGCAAAAGCTTCATTGAATTCAAAATAATCAACATCGCCAATTGAAATTCCAGCTTTGTCTAACGCTTTAGGTAAAGCTTTAGCAGGAGCAGTTGTAAACCATTTTGGTTCGTGAGCTGCATCTGCATATGATTTTATATAAGCCAAAGGAGTTAAACCTAAAGATTTAGCTTTTTCTTCACTCATTAAAACTAAAGCGGCAGCACCATCATTGATTGTAGAAGCGTTGGCAGCTGTTACAGTTCCGTCCTTTGTAAATACAGGATTTAAAGCAGGGATTTTGTCTAACTTAACATTAGTATATTCTTCGTCTTTAGATACAATTAAAGCATCTCCACGTCTTTGTGGCACCTCAACAGGAACAATTTCAGAATCAAATTTTCTTGCTTCCCATGCTTTTGCAGAACGTTCGTATGATTGTATGGCAAAATTATCTTGTTCTTCTCTAGAAATTTTATATTCAGTTGCACATAAATCTGCACAAGTTCCCATAGCATTATTATCATAGGCATCCACTAAACCATCTCTTTGCATTCCATCAACTAGAGTAGTTGGACCAAATTTAACACCATTTCTCATGTGCACATAATGTGGAATTAAACTCATGTTTTCCATTCCACCAGCTACCACAACTTCTGCGTCACCGGCCATAATAGCTTGCGCACCTTGCATTACGGCTTTCATTCCACTAGCACAAACTTTATTGATGGTTGTACAAGGTACATTATTTGATAATCCTGCGGCTAATGCTGCTTGTCTAGCTGGTGCTTGACCATTACCAGCCTGAACCACATTACCCATAATAACTTCATCTACAAGATTAACGTCTAAATTTATTTTATTTAAAGCTCCTTTAATAGCTGTTGCACCTAATTGTGTGGCAGGAACACTTGATAAAGCACCCATAAAACTTCCAATTGGAGTTCTAACAGCTGAAACTATAACTACTTTTGTACTCATATATATTTATTTTTTGCGAATTTAATAAATTTATACTTATTATCTCTAAAATTAAAATTAAAATCTATGAAAAATTAACTCTATTTATAGAATAATTTAGTTTTCCAATAATTTTATAATTTCTATATACTTGATTCTTAATTAATTTTATTTTTTTTTCAAATATAACTCAAAAAAAAGTATAAAATTGTTGCAAGAATAAGATGTAAATCCTACATTTGCAACCGCTAAAAAGATAAGTTCTTTATAAAAAGATTGGAGAGTTGCCTGAGTGGCCGAAAGGACTTGTTTGCTAAACAAGCGTATGGGAAACTGTACCAAGGGTTCGAATCCCTTACTCTCCGCTTATTTTTTTTTCGGGGTGTAGCGTAGCCCGGTCATCGCGCCTGCTTTGGGAGCAGGAGGTCGCAGGTTCGAATCCTGCCACCCCGACAAAATGAAATTTTGGTTGCGTAGCTCAGCTGGATAGAGCAACTCACTTCTAATGAGTAGGTCCCAGGTTCGAATCCTGGCGCGATCACAAGAAAAGCCTTGCAATTGCAAGGCTTTTTTGTTTTAATTAATGGAATAAATTATTTAGTAGATTTTGGAAAGAGCTAAAATTGCGTTAATATTTTTAAATTAAAAAACAATCAAATTAATATCTCTGTATTCTATATTAAACCAATCTGCTATTGATTTGTTGGTTAGTAAGCCATGATAAAAATATACACCGTTTTTTAAACCTCTATTACATCTAATAGCGCTTTCTAAACCTCCATCTTCAGCTATTTGCAATAGAAATGGAGTAATAATGTTACTTATGGATAAGGAGGCAGTTTTAGAATATCGCGAGGGAATATTTGGAACGCAATAATGAATAACGTTGTTTTTAATGAATGTTGGTTTTTCGTGTGTTGTTACTTCCGAAGTTTCAAAACTCCCACCAGAATCGATACTTACATCTACAATAACAGCTCCTTTTTTCATGTGTTCTACCATTGTTTCAGTTACAACAATAGGAGTTCTGTTTTTACCTCTCATTGCACCAATAGCAACATCACATCTTCTTAGGGCTTTTACTAATGCTTTTTCTTGAATAGTTGATGTGAAAATTCGTTGATTTAATAAATTTTGAAGTCTTCTTAATTTGGTAATGGAATTATCAAAAACTTTAACACTTGCACCAAGTCCTAAAGCAGTTCTTGCAGCAAATTCAGCAACTGTTCCAGCTCCAAGAATTACAATTTCTGTAGGAGGAACACCTGTAATATTACCAAATAACAGACCTTTTCCAATGTTTTGATTAATCATTAATTCAGCAGCAATTAAAATGGATGCTGTTCCTGCAATTTCAGATAATGATTTAACTGCAGGATAAGAACCATCTTCATCTTTTATAAATTCATAAGCTAATGCAGTAATTCTTTTATGTGCTAAAGCCTCAAAATAAGCTTTTTTTTGTGTTTTTAATTGAATGGCCGAAAGGACAATTGTTTGTGGATTGATTAAATCTATTTCATCAATTGTTGGTGGTTCAACTTTAAGTATCATTGGACAACTGAACACTTTTTTAGTGTCTTTTGTAACTTCAGCCCCAGCATTTGAATATTCAATGTCGGTAAAACTAGAACTTTCACCAGCACCAGATTCAATCATAACTCTATGGCCTTGATGTACTAATGAACTCACGGCATCTGGTGTAAGGCAAATACGTCTTTCTTGATAAGAGATTTCTTTGGGAATACCGATAAACAATTCACTTTTATGACGAGCTACTTCAAGTTTTTCTTCTTGAGGCATTAATTGCATTTTAGAAAAAGGGGAAAAGGATGCCATAGTTTTTTAGTTAAGTTGAGCCAAGTTACTTATTTTTTTTAATATTTAAAACAATGTTTTTAAATAAAATAATAGTCTCAGTTAATTAAAATTAATTGTCTTTTTCCATTTTCTACTTCTTTCATAATAATTCTTGCATGATCAATAGGTATCAAATTTGGAGTCTTTTCTGGCCATTCAATAAAACACCAATTTCCAGAATAAAAATATTCATCTAATCCCATGTCGTAGCCTTCAATTTCATTATTTAACCGATATAAATCAAAATGATAAATAGGTTCTAGTTCTGTTGTTCTATATTCGTTAACTAATGAAAAAGTGGGACTACTACCATTATCTGACACATCTAATTCCTTTACTAAAGCTTTGATTAAAGTTGTTTTTCCAACACCCATTGAGGCATCAAAAGTGATTATTTTCTTTAAACCAGGAAGGGCAAGAATTTTTTTTGCAACATCATGTATTTCGTCTAATGAAAAAGTAATTTCCATTTATTGAGTTTTTATTGTTAGAATAAGTATTAATTTCTTGGTTCAAATACCAAAAAGGGTATAATCATTTCTTCTAATGAAATTCCACCATGTTGATACGTATTTCTATAATAACTTACATAATGGTTGAAATTATTCACATAAGCCAAAAATAAGTCATTCTTTGCAAAAATGAACGAACTACTCATATTAATTGCAGGTAATCCTACTTTTTTAGGATCTTTAATTGCATAAACATCCCTGTCTTCATAAGTTAGACTTCTTCCTGTTTTATAACGTAAATTTAAGCTAGTGTTTTTATCTCCAATAACTTTTGAAGGATTTTTACAGTTTATGGTTCCATGATCGGTAGTTAAAATTAATTTGAAGCCTAATTGTTGAGCTTGTTGAATCATTTCTAACAAAGGAGAATTTTTAAACCAACTAAGTGTTAAAGAGCGATATGCCTTATCATTAGAAGCAAGTTCTTTAACAACATCCATTTCTGTTTTTGAGTGAGAAAGCATATCCACAAAGTTATAAACGATTGTAGTTAAGTCGTTGTTTTTTAATCCCTTGAAATTCTCAGCTAATTTTTTACCATCTTTGAAATTGGTTATTTTATAATATTCTTGCTTGATATTTAATCCCAAACGTTTCAATTGCTCTGTCAAGAATTCACCTTCATAAAGGTTTTTTCCACCATCATCTACATCATTTTTCCAGTATTGAGGATATTTTTTTTCCATATCTAATGGAGTTAAACCACTAAAAATAGCATTACGAGCATATTGAGTTGCTGTTGGTAGAATAGAAAAGTAGCTAACTTCTTTTTCCAACTTGTAATGATTGTTTACAATACTTTCAAACGCTTTCCATTGGTCATAACGTAGATTATCAATTACAATAAAAAGAATTGGTTTTTCTTTTTTTCTTAATTCTGGAGCTACTAATTCTCCAAATATTTCATGAGATAAAACAGGTTTGTCTTTTGTATTGGTAAACCAGTCTTCATAATTACGCTCTATGAATTTACCAAACTGAGTATTGGCTTCAACTTTTTGACTTTCCAATATTTCAATCATACTTTGTGATTCAATATTTTCAAGTTCTAATTCCCAAAAAATTAGTCTTTTGTACATTTCAACCCAATCTTCAAAAGAATTGACCATAGCCATATCCATTGCTATTTTACGAAATTCTTTCTGGTAATCTAGAGTTGTTTTATCTGAAACCAATCTTGAATGATCTAAGTTCTTTTTTAAACTTAATAATATTTGATTTGGATTTACTGGTTTTATTAAGTAATCAGCTATTTTGGAACCAATAGCTTCTTCCATGATATATTCCTCTTCACTTTTAGTAATCATAATTACAGGAACTGAAGATTTTTTTTCTTTCATTTCAGCAAGTGTTTCTAACCCACTTAAACCAGGCATGTTTTCATCTAAAAAAACAATATCAAAATTGGTTTCTTCAAATAAATCTATAGCATCTTGTCCGTTGTTACTAGTTGTAACATCATAATTTTTCTTTTCTAGAAATAATATATGTGGTTTTAATAAATCTATTTCGTCATCTACCCAAAGAATTTTTATCTTATTCATGTTATTAAGTGTTTTCTGTTTTCCTTCTTTCTACATTATTAATGAATGCAAGTTAGTATTAATACAACGATGAATATATTAAAATTTGTATAAAATTTTATAGAATTTCTAGTTGCAAATAAATCTTTTACAATAACCTCAAAAATCCTTACTTTTACCAAAAATATATTTTGTGAGCCAAATCAATAAACTCAAGATTTTTAACGATCCTATTTATGGTTTTATCACCATTCCTAATACGTTAATTTACGATTTAATTCAGCATCCTTATTTTCAGCGTTTGCGTAGAATTTCGCAAATGGGCTTGACATATTTAGTTTATCCAGGAGCACATCATACTCGTTTTCATCATGCTTTAGGATGTATGCATTTGATGCAAAAAGCCATACAAACCCTTCGTTTTAAAGCTGTTGAGATTTCTGAAGACGAAGAAAATGCTTTATTAATTGCGATTCTATTACATGATATTGGTCATGGGCCATTTAGTCATGCTATGGAACAAAGTATTGTTGATGAAGTACATCATGAACAGTTGTCATTGTTATTTATGGAACAATTGAATAAGGAATTTGACGGAAAATTATCATTAGCTATTCAAATATTCAAAGAGCAATACCATAGAAAATTTATGTTGCAATTGGTTTCAAGTCAATTAGATATGGATCGAATGGACTATTTGCGAAGAGATAGCTTTTACAGTGGTGTAGCTGAAGGAAACATTAATAGCGAACGTTTAATTCAAATGATGAATGTGCAAGATGATGTATTAGTTATTGAAGAAAAAGGAATTTATTCTGTTGAAAAATTCTTGATGGCAAGACGACTGATGTATTGGCAAGCTTATTTGCATAAAACAAGTGTGGTTTCTGAAATTATCTTGATGAATATTTTAAAAAGAGCCAAAGAGTTGACCCAAAGTGGAATTGTTTTAAACTGTAGCGAACCTTTGCAATTCTTTTTAAATCATAAAATTTCTTTTGAAAATTTTGATGCAAAAATTCTTCAAACATTTTCTTATTTAGATGATTTTGATGTCATGAGTGCTATTAAAAATTGGCAATTTCATGATGATTTTGTGTTAAGTTCTCTTTCAAAAATGATTATCAATAGAGATTTACTAAAGATTCAAATGATGGATGATAAACCAAACAAAGAGAGTTTGTTATCGTATAAAAATAAATTTATTTCAATTCATAAAACAACAGCTTTGGAAACCGAATATTTTGTTTTTAAAGGAAAAATAAAAAATCAAGCTTATAACAAAGAAAGTGAGCCCATTCGTATCTTAAAAAAAGATGGAAGTATTGAAGATGTTGCACAAGCTTCTGATCAATTAAGTCTTAAAGCATTATCAAAACCTGTTACAAAATATTTTATTTGTTATCCAAAAGAATTGATTGTTGCATAGCTATTTGATTTAATTTTATATTTTTGTGAGATTGAAATATAATTAAGGTTTTTTCAACTTATAATTAAAAAAGTGAATTCCGTCTCAATTGACGGTAACTTAAAAATTTTAAATGAAGTTTACAGCAGAACAAATTGCAGGTATATTAAATGGTGAAGTAGTAGGAAATCCTAATGCTGAAGTCTATAAATTAGCAAAAATTGAAGAAGGATCAGAAGGTTCTCTTACATTTTTAGCAAATAAAAAATACAGCAATTATATATATACAACATTAGCTACTATAACAATTGTGAATCATGATTTTGTAGCTGAACAAGAAATAACTACTACGTTAATTAGAGTAGAAGATGCTTACAAATCATTTTCAACTCTTTTAGAATACTACAACCAAGTGAAACTAATGAAATCTGGTATTGAACAACCTTCAATGATTTCTGAAAATGTAACTTATGGTGAAGGTTTATATTTAGGTAGTTTTTGCTACATTGGAAAAAATGTAACTATCGGTAAAAACGCAAAAATTTATCCAAATACATTCATTGGTGATAACGTAGTTATTGGTGATGATTGTATATTTTTTGCGGGTGTAAGAGTATATTCTGAAACGGAAATTGGAAATAACTGCACTTTTCATTCAGGAAGTATTATAGGTTCTGATGGTTTTGGATTTGTACCACTTGAAGATGGTACTTTTTCAAAAATTCCTCAGATAGGAAATGTAATTGTTGAAGATAATGTAGAAGTAGGAGCAAATACAACTATTGATAGAGCAACATTAGGCTCTACAATTATACGAAAAGGTGTTAAATTAGATAATCATATTCAAGTAGCTCATAATGTAGAAATTGACGAAAACACAGTGATTGCTGCTCAAACCGGAATTGCAGGTTCAACCAAAATTGGTAAAAATTGTATGATTGGTGGCCAAGTAGGTATTGCAGGTCATTTAGTAATAGGGAATAATGTAAAAATTCAAGCACAAGCTGGAATTGGAAAAAGTATTGGTGACAATGAAGTCGTTCAAGGTTCACCAGCTTTTAATTATGGTGATTTTGCAAAATCATATGTGCATTTTAAAAATTTACCCAATATAGTTAGTGATTTAGAAGAATTAAAAAAGAAATAACAAGTTTAAATTAGATATTTTATGGTTAAACAAACAACCATTGCAGGAGAAATTACCTTAAAAGGTGTTGGACTTCACACAGGACAGGAAGTAACAATGACATTTAAACCAGCACCAGTAAATAATGGATTTACATTTATTAGAGTTGATTTAGAAGGTGAGCCAATGATAGAGGCTGATGCTAATTATGTAATGAACACACAGCGTGGGACAAATCTTGAAAAAAGAGGTGTCTTTATTCAAACATCTGAACATGTTTTAGCTGCATTTGTTGGCTGTGATGTTGACAATGTTATTATTGAATTAAATGCTTCTGAACCTCCAATTATGGACGGATCATCAAAATATTTTGTAGAAGCAATTGAAAAAGTTGGAGTTGTTGAGCAAGATGCAGAACGAAAAGTATATGTTGTTAAAGAAGTTATTTCTTATACAGATGAAGCAACCGGCAGTGAAATTACAGTAATCCCTCATGATACATACTGTGTAACTGCTATGGTAGATTTTGGTACTAAAGTATTAGGCACTCAAAATGCTACTATGAAAAACATCAGTGAATTTAAAGATGAAATTTCTGAAAGTAGAACCTTTAGCTTTTTACATGAATTAGAAGCTTTATTGAACAATGGTTTAATAAAAGGAGGTGATTTAAACAATGCTATTGTTTATGTCGATAAAGAAATTTCTGAAGACACTATGACTAACCTAAAAAAAGCTTTTGGAAAAGACAAAATAACGGTTAAACCAAATGGAATTTTAGATAATTTAGAATTACACCAACCTAATGAGGCTGCTCGTCATAAATTACTTGATGTTATTGGAGATTTAGCTTTAGTTGGTTGTAGAATTCAAGGTAAAGTTATTGCTAATAAACCAGGTCACTTTGTAAATACACAATTTGCTAAGAAACTTTCAAAAATCATTAAAATTGAAGAAAGAAATCAAGTACCAGTTTATGATTTGAATAAAGAGCCGTTGATGGATATTCATCAAATTATGGCTATGTTACCTCACAGACCACCATTTTTGTTGATTGATCGAATATTAGAAATGTCAGATTCTCATGTAGTTGGATTGAAAAATGTAACTATGAATGAAAATTTCTTTGTTGGACATTTTCCAGATGCTCCAGTAATGCCAGGAGTTCTAATTGTAGAAGCGATGGCTCAAACAGGAGGTATTTTAGTGTTAAGTACTGTTCCTGATCCAGAGAATTACCTAACATTTTTTATGAAAATCGATAATGTTAAATTCAAACAAAAAGTATTACCTGGTGATACATTAATATTCAAATGTGATTTAATAACACCAATTAGACGTGGAATTTGTCACATGCAAGCCAATGCTTATGCTAATGGAAAATTAGTAGCTCAAGCAGAATTAATGGCACAAATAGCTAAAAAACAATAACATGAATCAACCATTAGCATATGTACATCCAGGAGCAAAAATAGCTCGAAATGTAGTAATTGATCCTTTTACTACAATTCATAATAATGTAATAATAGGAGAAGGAACATGGATTGGCTCAAACGTAACCATTATGGAAGGTGCTCGAATTGGAAAGAATTGTAATATTTTTCCAGGAGCCGTTATTTCAGCCGTTCCTCAAGATTTAAAATTTGGAGGAGAAGATTCTCTAGCCATAATTGGAGATAATACAACTGTTAGAGAATGTGTTACAATTAATAGAGGTACAATTGCTTCAGGTCAGACTAAAATTGGAAACAATTGTCTTATCATGGCAACAGCTCACATAGCTCATGATTGCCACATTGGAGATAATGCCATTATTGTAAACGGAGTAGCATTAGCCGGACATGTAACTATTGGAAATCATGCTATCATCGGAGGTTTAGCAGCTATTCATCAATTTATTTCAATTGGAGAACATGCTATGGTTTCTGGTGGATCTTTAGTTAGAAAAGATGTTCCTCCTTACACAAAAGCAGCAAAAGAACCATTATCATATGTTGGGATAAACTCTGTCGGATTAAGAAGAAGAGGATTTACAACTGAAAAAATTAGAGAGATTCAAGATATTTATAGAATTCTTTATCAAAAAAATTACAATACTTCTCAAGCAGTTGCAATCATTGAAGCTGAAATGGAAGCAACTCCAGAAAGAGATGAAATCATTCAATTTATAAGAAGTTCATCAAGAGGAATTATGAAAGGTTACACAGGAGTATAATTATTTTATAATGAAAACTAATAGTTTACATACTAGTTTTAAAGTTTTTTGTCTGCTATTTTTGTTTTTTACATTAAATGGTATAGCTCAAAATACGGTTTATTTTCCTCAAGTTTTTTTTGATAAAAAAGATGCTTCTAAAAAATTAGAGATTGGAACTTCTACTATTAAAGGAGTTGCATTTACTAGACAAGACAGAGGAAATATGTATGCTAAGAAACAATTAGCTAATAAAACCTTAGTATTTCTTTTTCCGATGACTGATTATTTAGAAGAATGGCTAAAACTCTATAAATCTAAAGGAGAGATGCCAAATACTAATATAGTGATGTCTGAAGAATCCTTTAAATATCATTTGGAAGTTTTAACGGATGAATATGGTAATTTTACTTTTCCTAAAATGAAACCTGGAAAGTATTACATAATGTGTGACATCGATTTTGTTGGAACAGGAAGTTATTCTGTTGAAACAGGAAGAACTAATTATTACAATGGTTATGGATATTATATGGGTTCAACCCCAATTTACCAAAGCTATTTTTATAATTTTGATGCCAGAAATAGAGAAAGTAGAGAAATAAATATTGAACAAAACGGACAATTAATTGAAACCAAATTAAAACCTCAATTGTTTGAAAATTACGTTAAATTAGCAAATAAATTTATATCAACTACAAAATGTTATCAAGTTAACAATCTTCAATATGGAAAATGTACAGATTTTTATGATAACGGAACCATAAAAACCATTGCAGAATGGAGTAAAGGTCTTTTAGATGGTGATGCAATCTTTTATTATGAAAACGGAAAAATTGAAGCTGAAGGAAAATTCAATAAAAACTCCAAAGTAGGGTTGTGGAAATATTATGATCATAACGGAGTTATAAAGACAGAAGAAACGTTTACATATAAAAATAAAAAGTCAGTAAAAGAAGGAACTTTTAAATACTATTATCCATCAGGGAAAGTTAAAATAATAGATACCTATAAAAATGATTTTGTTCAAGGTGAAAGCTATGAATATTATGAAACAGGAAAATTAAAAATTAAATACAATTTTAAAGATTCAAAATTAGATGGTGACGTAAAATATTATGATGAAAATGAAAAACTCTATCAAATAATAAATTACAAAGCTGGGAAAGAAATAAAAAAAACACAAATACATTAAAAATTAAATACATTTAAAATGGCAAGTACATCAGATATTAGAAACGGATTATGCATCAAATACAATCACGATATTTATAAAATTATCGAATTTTTACACGTTAAACCAGGAAAAGGCCCAGCGTTTGTAAGAACAAAATTAAAATCAGTAAGTAACGGAAAAGTATTAGATAATACATTTTCTGCAGGTCATAAAATAGATGTAGTTCGTGTAGAAACACACACTTATCAATTTTTATATGCAGAAGGAAACACGTTTCATTTTATGAATGTAGAAAATTACGAACAAATTACATTACAAAGAGACGTATTAGATGCTCCAGATTTATTGAAAGAAGGAACAAATGTTATGTTGCAAATTAACACAGAAACAGATTTACCTCTATCTGTAGATATGCCAGCTTCTGTAATCCTTGAAGTAACTTATACTGAACCAGGAGTTAAAGGAAATACGGCAACAAATGCTACAAAACCTGCAACTGTTGAAACAGGAGCAACTGTGAATGTGCCTTTATTTATCAACGAAGGTGACAAAATCAAAATCGACACAGCTTCTGGTAACTACATGGAGCGTATAAAAGAGTAATTTATTTTCTTTATGAAATTTCCAAAAACATATACTTTAAGCGAAATAGCTACTATTATTAATACGGAATTCGTAGGTGATGCAAATTTTCCTATTCAAGGAATGAATGAAATTCATGTTGTTGAACCTGGAGATATTGTTTTTGTGGATCACCCAAAATATTATGATAAAGCTTTACAATCAGCAGCAACAATTGTTTTAATTAACAAAAAAGTAGATTGTCCAGAAGGTAAAGCTCTATTAATTTCAGATGACCCTTTTCGGGATTTCAATAAGTTAACAAAACATTTTAAACCTTTTCAACCAATTAATATTCCAATTTCTGACAGTTCTACTGTTGGAGAAAACACATATATCCAACCTAACTGTTTTATTGGAAATCATGTAACTATAGGTAAAAACTGTATTATTCATTCTAATGTTTCCATTTATGATAATTCTGTTATTGGCGATAATGTAATAATTCATGCAGGAACAATAATCGGAGCTGATGCATTTTATTATAAAAAACGTGCAGAAGGTTTTGATCAATTACTTTCTGGAGGAAGAGTTGTTATAAAAGATAATGTTGGAATAGGAGCGTTGTGTACAATAGACAAAGGGGTTACTGGAGACACAACAATTGGTGAAGGAACAAAAATTGATAATCAAGTACATGTTGGTCATGATACGGTTATTGGTAAAAAATGTTTGATTGCAGCACAAACTGGAATCGCTGGTTGTGTCATAGTAGAAGATGAAGTAACACTTTGGGGACAAGTTGGTACCACTAGTGGAATTACAATTGGTTCAAAAGCTATAGTAATGGGACAAACTGGTGTAACTAAGTCTATTGAAGGTTCAAAAGTTTACTTTGGAACACCTATTGAAGAATCTAGAGAGAAATTAAAGCAATTAGCAAATATTAAAAGAATACCAGAAATTTTAAAAAAGATTCAAAATGACTAATGTAGAACAAATTCAAAACTTTTATGCTTCTGAGAATTTCAGAAATTTGAAATTAGTTGATGTGTTATTTCACGAAGATGTCGTTATTGAATGGAATAGTACCATCGGTTTCTTTAAGTATAATAAAGAAGATGTAATGAAGTTTTCTAAAGAACTTTATGAAAATTATGTTTCTTCAAATGTCGAAATAAGAACTATTTTTGGTGAAGGTAATGAAGTTGTAGTTCGATATAATTATTTTGCTTCAACTATTGAAAATCCTACAGAAATGATATTAATCACTCAAATTATGGTAATTTGGGAATTTAGAGATGGAAAAATCATCAAAGGATATCAATGTTCACATCTTGGATAATAAATAAAAAACAGGAAAGGAAGCTAGGTTTTTTTGAGTAATAAAATATCATTTAAAAACTTTATTAATCAATCAAAAAATATTACTTTTGCTACACTTTTAATAAAATAAATTAAAAATAACAACATGAGTGTTTTAGTAAACAAAGATTCAAAAATAATAGTTCAAGGATTTACAGGTAGTGAAGGAACTTTTCATGCCGAGCAAATGATTGAATATGGAACAAATTTAGTAGGTGGTGTGACTCCTGGAAAAGGTGGTCAAACACATTTAGGTAAACCTGTTTTTAATACTGTACAAGATGCAGTAGTACAAGCTGGAGCTGATACTTCAATATTATTCGTTCCACCAGCTTTTGCTGCTGATGCAATTATGGAAGCTGCTGATGCTGGAATTAAAGTAATCATTTGTATTACTGAAGGAATTCCTGTTGCTGATATGATTAAAGCTTATGCTTATATTCAAGATAGAGATTGCCGTTTAGTTGGTCCAAACTGTCCAGGTGTAATCACTCCAGGTGAAGCTAAAGTTGGAATTATGCCAGGTTTTGTATTCAAAAAAGGAAATGTTGGTATTGTTTCTAAATCAGGAACGTTAACTTATGAAGCTGCTGACCAAGTTGTAAAACAAGGAATGGGAATCACAACTGCTATTGGAATTGGTGGAGATCCAATCATTGGAACTACTACAAAAGAAGCAGTTGAATTGTTAATCAATGATCCAGAAACAGAATGTGTTGTTATGATTGGTGAAATTGGAGGTCAATTAGAAGCTGATGCTGCTAAATGGTACAAAGAAAGTGGAAGTAAAAAACCTATCGTTGGATTCATTGCTGGAGAAACTGCTCCTGCTGGAAGAACAATGGGTCATGCTGGTGCAATCGTTGGTGGATCTGATGATACTGCTGAAGCTAAGAAAAGAATCATGAGAGAAAACGGAATTCATGTGGTTGATTCTCCTGCAGAAATCGGTAAAAAAGTGAAAGAAGTAATGGGATAATTTGTTCCAAACTAATTATAAAAAAAAGCTCTAAATTTAATTTGAATTTGGAGCTTTTTCTTTTAAAAATAACTATTCAAATTATAATTTAATTGTACTATTCTATTTTTAAAACATTAAAATAATAGTATATTTGAACTTTATATTTTAAACATAAATAATATGAAATTATTAGACGGAAAAGTTGCTATTATTACAGGAGCAAGTCGTGGAATTGGAAGTGGAATCGCTAAAGTTTTTGCAGAACAAGGTGCAAATGTTGCTTTTACTTATAGTTCTTCTGCTGAATCAGCATTAGCTTTAGAAAATGAATTAAATGCTTTAGGTGTTAAAGCAAAAGGATATAAATCAAACGCAGCCGATTTTAATGAAGCTCAAAAATTGGTTGATGATGTTATGGCTGAATTTGAAAACATAGACATATTAATCAACAACGCTGGAATCACTAAAGATAATCTGTTAATGAGAATGTCTGAAGAAGATTTTGATAAAGTAATCGAAATCAACTTAAAGTCTGTGTTCAACATGACAAAAGCGGTTCAAAAAATCATGTTAAAAAACAGAAAAGGTTCAATTGTAAATATGAGTAGTGTAGTAGGAGTGAAAGGTAACGCTGGACAAGCAAACTACGCAGCATCAAAAGCAGGTATGATTGGTTTTACAAAATCTATTGCATTAGAATTAGGTTCAAGAAATATTCGTTGCAACGCAATTGCACCAGGTTTTATTGAAACAGAAATGACTGCTAAATTAAACGAAGACGTTGTAAAAGGTTGGAGAGAAGCTATTCCATTAAAAAGAGGTGGAACACCAGAAGATATCGCTAATGTATGCGTGTTCTTATCTTGTGATATGAGTGCTTACGTAACTGGACAAGTTATTAATGTTGATGGAGGAATGTTAACTTAATTTTGGTTAAAAGGTTAGGAGTTTAAAAGGTTAAAAGGGATTGTGTTGAAATAAAATATTTTTATATGAGAGTATTTAGTTTTGAAAAATTGATTGCTTGGCAAAAAAGCAGAGAATTGGCTTTACTAATTTTTAAAACAACTAAACAATTTCCTAAGGATGAGTTATTTGGATTGACAAGTCAAATGAGACGTTGTTCCATTTCCATTTCTTCAAATTTAGCTGAAGGTTCAGGAAGAAATTCTTTTAAAGACAAAGCTCGCTTTACTGAAATAGCATTTAGTTCCTCATTAGAATTATTAAATCAAATGATTTTGAGTTTTGATTTTGAATATATTACAGAATCAGAATACCTTCAAATAAGAGAAAAAATAACCGAAGTAAATATGCTAATTGACGGTTTATACAAATCACAAAAAGCAAACATTAAGTAACCACAAAGCCTCTTAACCTTATAACCTTTTAAACTCATAACCTAAATAATGACTAAAACCACAATCTTCCTTCTAATTCTTTCAGTAGTAATCGCTGGATTATTGTCGTTTTATCAATACTTATATAAAGTCAAGAACAAGTCAACTTTGAATTTGTTTTTGACTTTTTTGCGTTTTGTTTCTTATTTTACGGTGTTTTTGTTGTTGATTAATCCAATTATTTCTCGAAAAACATTGGAAACATCTAAAACTCCTTTGCCTATATTTTTTGATAATTCACAATCCATCAATGAATTAGAAGCTTCTGAAAATACAACAAATGTTTTTAAAGCTTTAAGCGAAAATAGCAAGTTGAAAGATAAATTTGAGGCTCAGACTTATTTGTTTGATGACGAAATTTATCAAGATAAAGCCTTGGATTTCAAAGGAAAACAGTCTAAAATTGATCAAGTTGCTAAAGACATTAAGCAATTGTACAAAGCACCAATTTTCCCTGTGATTTTGGTTACGGATGGAAATCAAACACAAGGAAGCGATTATATTTATTCTTTTCAGTCGAATGCGAATGTGTTTCCAGTAATTGTTGGTGATACGACAGAAGTAGAAGATTTGAAAATCAATCAAGTAAACGTGAATAAATATGCGTTTTTGAAGAATAAATTTCCGGTTGAAGTATTTGTACAGTATAACGGTCAAAAATCAATTTCTGCCAATGTTTCTATTGCTGAAAATGGAAGTGTGATTTTTAAAGAATCTGTTTCGCTTTCAGCCAATCAAAAGGTAAAAACCGTTACTGCTTTATTGAATGCGAATTCTATTGGAACTAAAAAATATACAGTTAATGTTTCTAGTAATTTGACAGAAAAAAACAAGACAAATAATACCAAATATTTTGCGGTTGAAGTTCTGGACCAAAGAAAAGAAATTGCCTTAATTTCTTCTATAAACCATCCAGATTTAGGAGCCATTAAACGAAGTATTGAAGCTAATCAACAACGTAAAGTAACTATTTTTAAACCTAAGGAAATTAGCGATTTAACAAAATTTAATGTTTGTATATTTTATCAGCCAACTAATGAATTTTCTTCTGTAATTAGTCAAGCTAAAAAACTAGGTTTAAATGCTTTTTTCATCACAGGAAAGTCAACTGATTTTAATGTTATGAATCAATCGCAAACCGATTTAACCTTTAAAATGGCTAATCAAAAAGAGAATTATGTGGCTTCTTTTAAGGAACAATTTAATCTTTTTGCACAAGACAATATTGGTTTTGATTATTTTCCACCTTTGGAAAACGGATTTGGTTCTGTGAAAACAAATAGCAATGTTTCTGTTTTATTAGGTTCAAAAATCAATCGAATTGAGGTTGAAAATCCAATGTTGTGTTTTTCTGAAAATGGAGCGAATAGAAATGCATATTTACTTGGTGAAAACATTTGGAAATGGAGAATTGAAAGTCACGTCAAAACCAAAGAATTTACGCAATTTGATACCTTTATGGACAAAATTGTACAATTTTTGACTACAAATAGTGCTAATAAATCATTGGTTGTAAATCATGAATCGTTTTATAATTCAGGTGAACCAATCGAAATTACAGCTCAATTCTTTAATAAAAACTACGAATTTGACGAGAATGCAAAATTGGCTATCAACCTTCAAAACAAGACTAAAAACACTTCTAAAACCTATGATTTCTTAAAAGGAAATAACGAATACAAAGTAAGTTTAGATAATTTAGAAGCTGGAAATTATAGTTTCACTGTTACCGAAAAGAACAGCAACACTAAATATTCAGGTTCGTTCGAAATTTTGGATTTTGAAATCGAAAAACAATTCGTAAATGCTGACATTAACCGTTTAGATCAATTGGCTCAAAACACCAACGGAAAAGCTTTTTATTCTACAAATATTGATGCTTTAGTTGATAATTTATTGGCAAACGATAACTACAAAGTCATTCAAAAAGAAATCGTCAAGAAATCTCCTTTGATTGATTGGGTTTGGTTATTGGTTTTATTAGCAATTGCTTTGGCTACGGAATGGTTTGTTAGGAAATTTAATGGACTTTTGTAATTTGTAATTTATATTATTTTCAATATAATTTTTAATTAAGAAATATTTTCTGAAAATAATTTACAAAAAAAGGGCTATAGAATTTTACTTTCTACAACCCTGATTTACTATTAAAATTAAATTAACATACAATCACTAATAATTAAAAAATAATAGTGAAAATTCCATTTATTCTTTGAAACAAACCTTTCTGTTTGATTAACGTATTGCTAAAAGCAGCATTTAAAACACCCAAAATCAAACCAGACGTAAAACTTGTGGAAATTGATTTTATTAATAATTCAATTAGACTTATGGAGCTTGAAAAATCAATTTCAAATACGCTATAGACCAATAGGCCTAAATAAATACTTAATGTTGTAGAACAAAAAGTAGTTTTAAAAATTTCTATTTTACTTTTCATTTTATTTGTAATTTGGAGCTGTTACAAATTTAAATCATTGATAAAATAAATTTTACGGTTTTTATGTTAAAAAGTTACGGTTTATTTATTCTTTTGATATTTTTTATGCAATAATATATCAGAAGCTTTTTATAATGACTAAATAAACCTTAAGATTAGCTTAAATTATTTTTCTCTTGATACTACTGGAGAAATAATTTCGTTATTTTGAATAAAAATTGATATCATGAATAAAGTATTATTAATCATTTGTTTTTTAACAACTTCGCTAATTTCTGCTCAAGACTGGATAACCAATTTTGAAAAAGCTAAAGAAGAAGCTACTTCAGAATCTAAAAAAATTATTTTAGTATTTTCAGGTTCAGATTGGTGTGCACCTTGTATTAAATTAGATAGAACTGTTTGGCAATCTGAGGAGTTTAAAACTGAAGCTCCTGAAAATTGGGTTTTATTAAAAGCTGATTTTCCAAAAAAGAAAGCTAATGCATTGCCAGAAGCTCAAACAAAAGCCAATCAAGAATTAGCAGAAATTTATAATCCAGAAGGTAGTTTTCCTAAAGTTATCGTAATGAATAATGAAGGTAAAGTTTTAGGAATTATGGGTTATGAAAAGATTGACGCTAAAGAATTTATTACAAAATTAAAATCTTTTAAAGAATAGTGAAGTTTTTCTTTGTTAGCATATTGTCGCTTGTTTCTTTTATAAGTTTTGGTCAAATTACTTACAAGAAAAAGGCATCTCTTTTGGGAAGTCCTTTTGATATTACAGTGGTTGCAAAAGATAGTATAGAAGGTAACAATTATACAGAAGATGCAATTGCTGAAGTAAAAAGAATTGAAAATTTAATTTCAGATTGGATTCCTACATCACAAATTTCTATGGTTAACACAAATGCAGGAATTCAACCTGTAAAAGTTGATTTAGAAGTCTATAATTTGGTAGAAAGAGCGATTAAGATTTCCAAATTAACAGATGGAGCTTTTGATATTTCCTATGCTTCTATGGATAAAATTTGGAAATTTGATGGAAGCATGAAAAAAATGCCTACTGCTGAAGAAATAAAAAAATCAGTTGCAAAAGTAGGATATCAAAATATAATTTTAAATGCAAAGGACACGACTATTTTCTTGAAAAACAAGGGAATGAAGTTGGGTTTAGGTGGAATAGGACAAGGTTATATTGCTGATAAAATCAAAGAATTATTGCAGTCTAATGGATGTGTAGCTGGTATAGTGAATGTTTCAGGAGATATTAGTACTTGGGGAAAACAAGTTGATGGAAAACTTTGGACAATAGGTATTATAAATCCAATGAATAAAAACAAAGTATTTGCTACTTTTCCTTTAGAAGATACAGCTGTAGAAACATCAGGAAGTTATGAAAAATTTGTGAGATTTGAAGGAAAAAGATACTCTCACATAATTGATCCACGAACAGGTTATCCAGCAAGAGGAATTGTAAGTATATCTGTTTTTGCAAAACAAACAGAATTAGCAGACGCTTTGGCAACTGGTATTTTTGTTATGGGAGTTGAAGTTGGTCTCGACTTTGTCAATCAAATTAACGGTATAGAATGTATAATTGTGGATGATAAAGGAGCAATTCATGCTTCAAAAAATATAGATTTAAAAAAATACGAATAGATGAAAAAACTAATAATTGTTGCTGTTGGTTTCATAAGCTTACAATCTTGTAAAGCAGTGAAGGAATATGATATGCAAAAGATTAATGATACAACCATGAAATTATCAGCTCAAACATTTGAACGATATGAAACCGCTTTTCAAGTGTATCGTGAAGCTGCTGCAGGTGCTAATGGTGGAAAAACAGGTGGTGGTTGCGGTTGTAACTAATATATTATGAGAAAGCTATTAATTTTATTTGCCCTTTGTAATATTTCCCTATCATTTGCACAAGAAAATGACAGTATTGTTTACAAGAAACGAGTTTTAGAAAGTACAGAAGTTGACTTTTTATTGAGTTATTATAAACAAGATGGTGTTCACTCAGCTGTTTCTGGAGGAATGGGTTCTGAAGATTTAACAGATGTAGCTTCAAATATTATAGTTTCTTTACCCATGAATGATGATGACATTCTGACTTTTGATGTTGGAATTTCAGCTTATACTTCTGCATCGTCAAGTAATATCAATCCGTACGATAAAACGAACACAAATCCTTGGCAGGCTTCCTCTGGAGCTTCTCAATCTGATGCTTTGACATCTTTAGTTGCAAATTATAGTCATTCAAGTGATGATAGAAATTTGGTCTGGAATGCAGATGTTTCGTTTTCTAATGAATATGATTACACTTCCATTGGTTTTGGTGGTGGAATTGCTAAACTTTTCAATAATAAAAACACAGAACTTTCATTAAAAGCTAATGTATATTTAGATCAATGGAGACCTATTTATCCAAAAGAACTAATTGACTTTGCAGACAATAGATTCTTTTATGATGTAATTGATGAAAACGGAATTTCAACAAGTTCTTACAATCCATCCATGTTTTCAACTATAGATAAAGTAAATCGTAATTCATATTCGGCTTCATTTGGTTTCTCTCAAGTAGCGACAAAAAATATGCAGTTTTCATTGTTTTTTGATGTAATTCAACAACAAGGATTACTTTCTACACCTTATCATAGAGTACATTTTGCTGATAAAGCAGATTATTATGTAGGTCAAGCCCAATATATTCCGGTTTATGAAACAATACAAAATCAAGGAGTTTACAAATTAGCAGATGATATTGAACGTTTGCCTGATTCAAGAACTAAAATACCTGTAGGAGCACGTTTGAATTATTATTTAAATGAAAGAGTAACTATTAGAACGTATTACAGATATTATTGGGACAATTGGGACATCACTTCTCATACAGCAAGTATAGAATTGCCTATAAAAATTTCAGATAAGTTTACGGTTTTTCCAATGTATCGTTATTACACTCAACAGCAATCTAAATATTTTGCTGCTTTTGAAAAACACCTTTCAACAGAAGAGTTTTATACTTCAGATTATGATTTATCGTCTTTCAATGCTAATCAATATGGTTTTGGAGTGAACTATGTAGATATATTTACAAATTTTCAGATTTGGAAATTTGGGTTAAAAAACATCGATTTTAGGTTTAATCATTATGCAAGAAGCGATGGTTTAAATGCAAATATTGGAAGTATTGGTTTCAAATTTGTCATGTAAACTTAATTTATGATTAAAATTCAATATTTAATTCTTTTACAATTTGATTAGTTGTAAATTTAAACCTTAATAAATTCAATATGAAAATTTTAATTATTGAAGACGAAATTGGTATTGCTAATTTTTTGAAACAAGGTTTAGAAGAAGAAGGATATGAAGTTTTAACGGCTTCTAATGGACAATTAGGTTTAGATTTAGCACTTACTATACCTATTGATTTAATTCTTCTAGATTGGATGTTACCAAAAATCACGGGAATTGAAGTTTGTAAAACAATTAGAAAATCTAATATTGATGTTCCTATTTTATTTTTAACAGCAAAAGACACAGTTCAGGAAACAATCGAAGGGTTGAAAGCAGGTGCAAATGATTATATTAAAAAACCATTTAGCTTTGAAGAATTATTAGAACGAATAAAAGTATATTTTCGGAAAAATAATGCTCTTGACACACTTACTTTAGGAAATATCAAAGTCAATTTATTAAAATACCAAGTTCTTGTTGATCATAAAGAAATTTCTTTGACACAAAGAGAGTTTGAACTTTTGACCTATTTAATAAAAAATAAAGCAAAAGTTTGCACAAGAAACCAAATCATTGAAGACGTTTGGAACATACATTTTGAATATGACACTAGTGTTATTGATGTTTTTATGAATGCAATTCGAAAAAAATTAAATCTTACTAAAGAAAATGATTTAATTAAAACCATTCGAGGAGTTGGATACATCGCTAATGATTTAAACTAATTCTCCATGCCAACATTTTCCTACCGAAATAGAATTGCTTTTTATTATATAGTAACTACAGGGTTATTGATATCTGTTGTTTTCACGGTTATTTATGTAAGTGTCAAAGAATCAGTTTACAGACATATTGAAAATGATATTGCTTTAGAAAGAACAAAATTATTTGATGAAATAAGCATTTCAGACAAAGGTTTTACGTTAATTGACCAACATGAATGGAAAGAAAAAGAGCATAATACTTTAGATGTAAATCCAATTTTTATTCAGTTTACAAACGCTGAAGGAAAAATGTTTGATAAATCTCCAAATCTTAAAAACTCACAACTATTATTTCATAAATCAGAAGAAGGAGTGCCACTTTATTTTGATGCTAAATTGAATCAGATTTCAATAAGACAATCCCAAATTGACGTAACATACAAAGAAAAAGTTGTTGGTTACATCATAATCGCAATGTCTTTAGAAGATGCAAATTTGGTACTTCGTAATTTGCGTTATACATTATTATTTACTTTTCCTTTAGTACTTGGAATATTGTTTTTAGTAGCAAGATTCATTGTTGGAAGAAGCATTGAGCCAGTTAAAACAATTATTGAAACATCCAATAAAATAAAAAAAGATAATCTAAATACAAGAATTTCACTTCCAGAAAATAAAGACGAATTATACGAATTATCAGAGACAATAAATAATTTATTGAATAGAATTGAAAAAGCCATTGAACGAGAAAAACAATTCACATCGGATGCTTCTCACGAATTGAGAACGCCTTTGGCTATAATTAAAGGAACACTCGAAGTTTTAATACGTAAACCTCGTGAAAAACAAGAATATGAAGATAAAATTAATTTTTGTATTAGTGAGGTTGATAGAGTAAATAAATTAGTTGACGAACTATTATTATTGGCAAGATTCGAAAATGAAAAACAAAATATTAAATCAGAAAGTCTATTGTTGAATGCTCTTTTATTAGATACTTCAGCTCGTTTTTCACAAAAAATAAAAGATAAAAAGTGTAAAGTAATTCATCTATTTGAAAAAGAATTTTATATTCAATCTGATTATAATTTAGTTTCTATAATTTTGAGTAACGTTTTTTCAAATGCCTTAAAGTACTCTGGTGGAAACTCAAATATTACAGTAAAATTATATAATGAAAATGATATCATAAAATGTAGTATTACAGATGAAGGATTAGGAATTTCAAAGAAAGATAAAAATAAAATATTTAATGCTTTTTTTAGATCAGAAAGTTTAAATCATCCAGAAATAAAAGGAACTGGTTTAGGATTATCAATAGTAAAAAGACTTTGTGAATTATTAAACATAACAATAAACATAAAATCACAATTAAATAAAGGAACTACTATAATCTTAAGTTTTCCTGAGGAAGAAATTAAGTAACTCTTAATCTTTCTTAGCGTTAACTAGCTTATATTTGTGTGATTTAAGTTACATAGTAAAGTATTTTTTTTACTAATTTTACAAGATGAATAAAGTAATTGCCATTTTTCTAATAACAATATTTTTGTGTGCCAACACATCAATAGGGCAATTCTTGAAAATTCCAAATTTAATAGAACACTATAATGAACATAAGAATGAAGTTGCTTCAAATTCAAGTTCATTTATAGATTTTATAAAATTTCATTATTCAAAAAACTCAGATAACAATCAAGCTGAACACCAAAACTTACCTTTTAAAACATTTGATAATACTATGAATGTATTATTTACTTTTCCTGTTTTAAGCTTTCAACTTGAAATTATTAAAACTATAATTTCAGCAAAAAAAGATTTTTTTTATAAGAATTACTTTCAATCAAACTTATTTACTTCAATTTGGTTGCCACCTAAAATAACCTAACATTTTATTTGGTAGAAATTTTCATTAATTTCTATTTTATTAATTGTATTTATCTGTGAATTAGGTAAATACTATTTATTAATATTTCAATTTACTTTAAATGTTAGAAAAAATTATAGCTTTTAGCTTAAAAAATAAATTCATAGTCCTATTATTTATTTTAGGAATTGTTGGTTTTGGAGTATATTCTATTACTCAAATTTCAATTGGTGCAGTTCCAGATGTCACAAATAATCAAATACAAGTCATTACAACCTCTCAAAATCTTTCTACACAAGATATTGAGCAATATATTACCTATCCAGTTGAATTAGAAATGGCCAATTTACCTGGTGTGGAAGAAATTCGTTCTATTTCAAAATTCGGATTATCAGTAGTAACAATAGTTTTTGATGAAGAAATGGGAACGTATTTACCAAGACAACTAATTGCTGAAAAAATAAAATCAGCTTCAGAAAAAATTCCTGCTGGTTTCGGTACTCCAGAAATGGGACCCATTACAACGGGTTTAGGTGAAATTTATCAATATACTTTAGAAGTAAAACCAGAATATAAAGATGAATATTCGGTAACCGATTTAAGAACCTTACAAGATTGGGTAGTTAAACGTCAATTATCTGGTATAGATGGAGTTGTGGAAATCAATACTTGGGGTGGATATCTAAAACAATATGAAGTTGCCATAACACCTTCAGCTCTTAAAGCGATGGATATTTCAATTAATGATGTATTTTCGGCTTTAGAGAAGAATAACAGTATTGCAGGTGGAGCTTATATCGAAAAAACCAATCAAAGTTATTTTATTCGTGGAGAAGGAAAAGTTAAATCTATTGAAGATATCAATAACATTGTCATAAAAAATGGAAATGGAAATCCAATTTATGTTAAAAACGTAGCCAATGTTCGTTATGGTTCAGCCAATCGTTTTGGAGCCATCACAGGAAATGGAGAAGGTGAAAAAGTTTTAGGTCAAGTAATGATGCTAAAAGGAGGAAACTCTAAGCAAGTTATTGATGATGTAAAAGCAAGAGTTTTAGAAATTGAAAAAACATTACCAAAAGGAGTTTATATCAACGGATTTTTAGAAAGAAGTGAATTAGTTGGAAAAACAACCTTCACAGTAGCTGAAAACCTTATTTTAGGTTGTTTGATTGTAATTTTTGTAGTGGTTTTATTATTAGGAAATTGGCGTTCAGGATTAGTTGTAGCTTCGGTAATTCCATTATGTTTGCTTTTTGCAATTTCTTTTATGAATATTTTCGGAATTGATGCCAACTTAATGAGTTTAGGTGCGATAGATTTTGGAATTATAATAGATGGAGCTGTAATTATAGTGGAATTTATAGCTTTCCAAATCGCTCATAAATCGAAACATTTAGTTGGATTATCTAAAGAAGATAGACAAGTTCAAATCGATGAAATAACGTATAAAAGTGCTTCAAAAATGATGAATTCGGCTGTTTTTGGTCAATTAATCATATTAATTGTATTTATTCCTATATTATCACTTTCTGGTGTTGAAGGAAAAATGTTTAAACCTATGGCAATGACTTTCAGTTTTGCTTTAGTTGGTGCTATGTTATTCTGTTTTACTTATGTTCCAGTAGTTTCATCATTATTCTTAAAACCAACTGCAGAAAATCCAAATTCACTTTCCAATAAATTAATCAATAAATTGAATTCTTGGTATTTACCTTCCATAACTTGGGCAATAGCCAATACAAAAAAGGTGTTATATGGTGCTTTAGGTTTGTTAGCTTTAGCTATAACTTTATTTATGACGATGGGTGGTGAATTTATTCCAACTTTAGATGAAGGTGATTTCGTAATTCAACCGGTTTTAAAAACTGGAACTTCTTTAACTAAAACTATTGAGACAACAACAAAAATCGAACAAATCATCTTAAAAAACTTTCCAGAAGTTGATCAAGTAGTCAGTAGGATAGGAGCTGCAGAAGTTCCAACAGATCCAATGAGTATGGAAGAAAGTGATGTGATTGTCAAATTAAAACCAAAATCAGAATGGGTTTCAGCTGATACAAAAGACGAATTAGCTGATAAAATAAAAGAAGCCATCGAAAAGAAGATTCCAAATATGGAAATCGAATTCACGCAACCAATAGAAATGCGTTTTAACGAATTAATTTCAGGAACACGTTCAGATGTTGCTGTGAAGGTTTTTGGTGACGATTTAGAAATCTTAGCCCGAAAAGCAGACGAAATTGCCAAAGCAATCAAAAATGTAGAAGGTGCTTCGGATATTATTATCGAAAAAACAGAAGGTTTACCGCAAATGGCTGTAACGTATAATAGAATGAAAATCGCTCAATTTGGGATGAATATAGCAGATTTAAATGATGTTTTATCTTTAGCTTTCGCAGGAAAAACAGTTGGAAATGTGTTTGAAGGTGAAAAACGTTTCGACATGGTGATTCGTCTAGATAAAGAAAATCGTTCTGGAATTCAAGATATTCAAAATTTATACGTTTCGGCTCCAAATGGACAACAAATTCCGTTGCAAGAATTAGCAAATATTGAATACACAACTGGTCCAGCCAAAATTTCAAGAGATAATACCAACAGAAGAATTGTCGTTGGAATTAACGTTAGAAACCGAGATTTACAAAGTGTTGTTGATGATATTCAGAATATTGTAGATACTAAAATCAAATTACCTACAGGTTACAGAGTCACTTATGGTGGACAATTTGAAAACCTTCAAAGTGCCAAAGCTCGTCTATTAATTGCTGTTCCAATAGCTTTATTTTTGATATTTATCTTATTATATTTTGCTTTTGGTTCTGTAAAAGAGGCTTTAATGGTGTATTCTGCTATTCCTTTATCTGCAGTTGGTGGAGTTCTTTTCTTGTGGATTCGCGATTTACCTTTCAGTATTTCAGCTGGAGTTGGATTTATCGCCCTTTTCGGAATAGCCGTTTTAAACGGAATTGTATTAATAGAACATTTCAAAGAATTAAAACATGAAGGCATGAAAAACATTGATGAATTAATTCTAAAAGGTACAACAGATAGATTAAGACCTGTTTTATTAACAGCTGCTGCTGCTGCATTAGGATTTTTACCAATGGCAATTTCGTCATCAGCGGGTGCAGAAGTACAAAGACCTTTAGCAACGGTTGTAATTGGTGGTTTATTCACAGCTACTTTATTAACGATGTTAGTTTTACCTGTTTTATATAAAATTATGGATACCAAAGAATTTAAAAAGCCAAAATTCAAAAAACATACATCAGGAACTTATATAATTCTATTTTTCATGTTTACAGGTTTCGGATTTGCTCAAAATAATAATCCTGAATTAGATAGTTTAGTAGCAAAAGGAATTGCGAATAATAACAATATCAAAGCAATGCAATTACAAGTAGATAAAGCAAAAGCATCCATAAAAACAGCATATTCTATTGACAAAACTAATATTTATTATAGTTATGATCAGAACAATTTACCTGCAAACAATATTCCGTTAAAGGTTTTTGGAGTGCAACAAAGTTTTGCTTTTCCAACGGTTTATGGAGCGCACAAGAAAGTATTACAAGCAGAATATGAGAAAGAAAACTCAAATTTGAATTTACAGAAAAGTCAATTGACTCTTGAAATTTCTACAGTTTATAATCAAATCGTTTTTGTACAACATCAAGAAAAATTATACAATTATTTAGATAGTTTATATCAAAATTTTTCAAAAGCAAGTGATCGAAGATTCGAATTAGGAGAAAGTAATTACTTGGAAAAAATCACAGCTCAAGCTAAATTTCGTCAAATTAAAACCAAATTAAATCAAATTAAAAAAGATAAAATTGGGTTTTATGACAAGCTTAAATCTTTGGTGCAAACAGATGAAAAATTAGTAATTTCTTCAACAGAATTAAAAGAAGAATATTATTTAAGTAATACTAATAATAAAGAGCTATACAGTTTATATTATGAGGATGTTACAGATATTTATAAAAAACAAATATCCTTTCAAAAACAACAAGCATTACCCGATTTGCATTTTGAATATTTTCAAGGAAAAAACACAGGTTTATCTTCTTCTTTATATGGATTTCAAGTAGGAGTTTCTATTCCCTTATTCTATAATGGAAATGTGGCTAAAAACAAAGTGGCTAAAATTGAATTACAAAGTTGGGAAGCTCAAAAAGAAAATGAAATGTTTAAAATCGAAACACATTTAAGCCAACAGAAACAAACTTTAGAAAAATTTCAAGAAGGAATCAATTACTATAATCAATATGGAAAGAAATTATCCGAAGAAATCATAAAAGTGGCTGACATGAGCTACAAACATGGAGAAATTGACTTTTTTCAATACATAATGAGTTTAGAAAATGCAACTTCCATTCAAATGGATTATTTAGAAACTCTTTTACAATACAACTTAACACAATTAAATTTACAATACATAACCTTAAATTAAAATGAAAAAGCTACTATATATATTTCTATCAGGATTACTCTTAACGGCTTGTAAACAAGAAATCACAGAAGAAACTGTTGCAAAAAATGAAGACGAAATTTCAATTTCGGCAGCACAATTTCAAACCATGAAAATGGAAATTGGTTCTCCAACTGAACAAGACTTTAATGTTGGTGTAAAAGCTACAGGAAAAATTGATGTTCCACCAGAAAACAGGGTTAAAATCACTTCATTTTTAGGTGGTTATATCAAATCAACCCATTTATTAATTGGTGATAAAATTAAAAAAGGACAAGCTTTAGTCACTCTTGAAAACACTGAATTCATTGACATTCAGAAAGATTATTTAGAAGTGGCTGAGCAAATCAGTTATTTAAAATCTGAATATGAAAGACAAAAAACCTTATATAATGAAAAAATCACTTCCCAAAAAAACTATTTAAAAGCAGAAAGTGATTATAAAAGAGCTAATGGAATGTACCAAAGTTTAAAAAAGAAACTACAAGTATTAAACATTTCTCCAGCTCAAGTTCAGAAAGGAAATTTGACTTCAACTATTACGATTTATGCACAAATTGCTGGTGATGTAACGGTTATGAATGCAAATGTGGGGATGTTTATGGCTCCTTCAGATATTATTTTAGAAATTGTAGATACAGATCATTTACATGTTGAATTAGCTGTTTTTGAAAAAGACATTCTTCAAGTTAAAGAAAATCAAAATATTGTTTTTACGGTTCCACAAGCTTCAAAAGAAGAATTCAAGGCTAAAGTAGTTTTGGTAGGAAAATCTATTGAAGGAAACGACAGAACAATCATGATTCACGGACACTTAGATGATGCTATTAAACAACGATTATTAACTGGAATGTTCGTAGAAGCAACAATTTTGACAGATTCAAAGAAAGGTTTAGCTATTCCAATTGATGCCTTAATAACTGAAAATGATAAAAATTATGTACTTTTAGTTAAAAATAATTCAAAAGTTGATTATATCTTTGAAAAAACAGAGGTCAAAGTAGGAGAGAAGTCAACCGATTCTATAGAAATTATTGAAAGTAATAAAGTAAACAAAAATTCAAAAATACTTACAAAAGGTGTATTTGATAGCATTTAAACTATGGAAAATCAAGCAGATGACTATTTAGACAATCATTACATTCACAAAAGCAATTGGTTACGAGCAGCTGTTTTAGGTGCTAATGACGGAATACTTTCAACCTCAAGTATTGCTATTGGTGTTGCAGCAGCAAGTGAATTTCGTGAACCAGTTATATTAGCAACTTTAGCTGGATTAGTAGCTGGAGCTTTATCAATGGCTGCAGGTGAGTACGTTTCAGTAAGTTCTCAAACGGATGTTGAAAAATCCGATATAGAACGTGAAAAAATAGAATTGGAAGAAATGCCTGAACTCGAATTACAACGTTTAGCAGAAATCTACGAAGAAAGAGGTTTAAAAAAAGAAACTGCAATGCAAGTTGCTATAGAATTAACCGAACACGATGTATTAGCAGCTCATGTAAGAGATGAATTAGGAATTAATGAAATAAGTCAAGCAAATCCGTTGCAAGCAGCACTAGCTTCAGGAGCTGCATTTACTATTGGTGGAGCTTTGCCTTTTTTAGTAACATTATTTTTACCTATTAAATCAATGGAATTTTGGTTGTATGGTACAGCTATTTTATTTTTAGCTTTATTAGGAGCTTTAGCAGCAAAAACAGGTGGTTCAAGTATATCAAAAGCAGTGATAAGAGTCACTTTTTGGGGTACAATAGCTATGGTTTTAACTGCTTTAGTTGGACACTTTTTTGGAGTACAATTAGCTTAAACAAACTATAAATTTTCATAAAAATTTGTTTATTCGGAAATTATGCCTTTATATTTGCAGTGTTAAAAAACAACAACTAATTATGTTTACAAATAAATTACATCATCATCATCATTTAAACCACGCTCAAGCTAGGTAATGATGTTTTATGTAATACACTAAAATAATTTATAAACCCGTTTGAGTATATCAAACGGGTTTTTTCTTTCCAAGAAATAGCAATTGATATATTCAAACATTTCTCAAAATTAAAATGAAAATATTAAAAATTGCTATCCAAAAATCAGGTCGTTTGTACGACGAAAGTATTCAACTCTTAAAAGATTCAGGTATTTCTGTTTACAATGGAAATGATCAACTAAAAGTAACAGCTTCCAATTTTCCTCTTGAAGTTTATTTCTTAAGAAATTCAGATATTCCTCAATATTTGATTGATGGAGTAGTGGATATTGCCATTGTTGGTGATAACCTTTTAGTCGAAAAAGGAAAAAATATTCAAGTAGCTGAAAAATTAGGATTTTCAAAATGTAAAGTTTCTTTAGCTGTTCCCAAAGCATTTAAATACAATTCTATAAATGATTTAAATGGTTTAAGAGTTGCGACTTCTTATCCAAAAACGGTCACTGATTATTTTTCTTCAAAAGGAGTTTCAGTTGACATTCACCAAATTTCAGGATCAGTTGAAATTGCTCCAAATATTGGTTTGTCAGATGCCATTGTAGATATCGTTTCTAGTGGAAGTACATTATTCAAAAACGGATTAAAAGAAGTAGAAGTCATTTTAAAAAGTGAAGCTGTTTTAGCTGTTTCTCCTCAAATTTCTGAAGAATCAAAAGCTATATTAAGCAAACTTCAATTCAGAATGCAATCGGTTTTACGTTCTAGAAAATCTAAATATATTTTAATGAATGTTCCTAATGACAAAATAGAAATTATCAGTTCAATTCTTCCCGTTTTAAAAAGTCCAACTGTAATGCCTTTAGCGGAAGAAGGTTGGAGTAGTGTACACTCTGTAATTGAAGAAGATACTTTTTGGGATGTTATTGACCAATTAAAAGAAGCTGGAGCAGAAGGAATTTTGGTTTGTCCAATCGAAAAAATGGTTTTATAAAGAATAGAAAAAAGAACAAAGAGAAAAGACTAAAAAATGAACAAAATATATAATCCACAACCGTCAACTTGGGAAGAAATTTTAAAAAGACCTACTCAAACTTATGATGATGTTGAAGAAACAGTAAAACAAATCTTTAAAGAAGTTAAGAGAAAAGGAGATAAAGCTTTAGCAAAATATACTTCTTATTTTGATGGTGTAGCATTAGAATCAATTCTTGTTACTACTGACGAAATTCAAAAAGCAGAAAGTGAAATTTCTCAAGATTTAAAAGATGCAATTCAATTAGCTAAATCGAATATTTATAACTTTCACAATGCTCAAAAAACTGAGAAAATAAGTATTGAAACCACAGAAGGAGTTCAATGTTGGCAAGAAAAAAGACCGATTCAAAAAGTTGGTTTGTATATTCCAGGTGGTTCTGCTCCTTTGTTTTCAACAGTTTTAATGTTGGCTGTTCCAGCTACAATTGCTGGTTGCAAGGAAATTATATTATGTACACCACCAGATAAAAAAGGAAATATCAATCCAGCTATCTTGTTTGCAGCTTCACTTTGCGGTGTGACTAAAATATATAAAGTTGGTGGAATTCAAGCAATCGCAGCAATGACTTTTGGAACAAAATCAATTGATAAAGTTTATAAAATTTTTGGACCAGGAAACCAATTTGTAACGATTGCAAAACAATTTGCTTCTCAAAACGGAGTAGCTATTGATATGCCTGCTGGACCAAGTGAATTGTTAGTCTTTGCTGATGAATCAGCTGTTCCTTCGTTCGTAGCTTCAGATTTATTGAGTCAAGCAGAACACGGCAAAGACAGTCAAGTTATTTTAGTAACGACTTCAAAAAACATGTTAAATGACGTTGAAGAAGAAATTTACAAGCAATTAGAAGATTTGCCAAGAAAAGAAATTGCTCGAGTTGCCATAAATAATTCCAAATTAATTTTAATGGATTCAGATGCAAAAGCTTTGAAATTAATTAATGAATATGGTCCAGAACACTTTATTGTATGTTCAAAAAATGAAGTTTATTTTCTTGAGAATATTGAAAACGCAGGTTCCGTTTTCATCGGAAATTTCACTCCAGAAAGTGCTGGTGATTATGCATCAGGAACCAATCATACGTTACCAACAAATGGTTATTCAAAAAGTTATAGTGGTGTGAATTTAGATAGTTTTCTAAAAGCTATGACTTTTCAAAAAATATCACAAAAGGGAATTCAAAACATCGGTAAAGCTATAGAACTTATGGCTGAAGCCGAAGGATTACAAGCTCACAAAAATGCCGTTTCACTAAGATTAAATACTTTAAAAAATGACTAATTTCGATATCAACAAACTGACAAGAACAAATGTTTTGAACATGAAACCTTATTCATCAGCTCGAGATGAATTTAAAGATTTCAAGCACGAAATGATTTATTTAGATGCTAACGAAAATCCATTTGAAAATAGCGTAAATCGCTATCCCGATCCACAGCAATTAGAGCTAAAAGAACTTCTTGCCGAAAAAAGAGATGTTAAAGTAGAAAATATCTTATTAGGAAATGGTAGCGATGAAGTATTAGACTTATTATACAGAGCTTTTTGTGAACCTTATAAAGACAATGTAATCACGTTGCCTCCAACTTATGGAATGTATGATGTTTTGGCTAATATAAATGCTGTTGAAAATAGAGCTGTTTTTTTAACAGATGATTTTCAACCCAATGCCGAAGCTATTTTAAGTAAAACGGATGAAAACACTAAGATATTATTTTTGTGTTCTCCCAATAACCCAACTGGTAACTCTTTTTCAGACAAAATCGTATTTGACTTGTTAAGTAATTTTAGTGGTTTGATTTTGATTGATGAAGCCTATATTGATTTTTCTGAGAAAGACAGTTGGTTGTTATTGCTAAAAGAATATCCGAATTTAGTAATTTGCCAAACACTTTCTAAAGCTTATGCAATGGCTGGTATGCGAGTTGGAATTTTATACGCTTCTGCGGAAATTATTGCAGTATTAAACAAAATAAAACCTCCATATAACATCAATATACTTTCACAAGAAAAAGCTATAAAGAAATTGCAGCAAAGCACCTTAGATTTTCAGGTTAAGAAAATTATCGGTGAACGTGATAAATTATTTGAAGCCTTAAAAAAAGTAAACTTTATAGAAAAAGTTATACCTTCAGATGCTAATTTTATTCTAATTAAAGTGGATGATGCAAATTTGCGTTACCAACAATTTATTGATAATGGAATCGTTATTAGAAATAGAAGTAATCAGCCTTTATGTGATAATTGTTTAAGAATAACCATAGGAACAAAAGAAGAAAACGAAAAAGTAATTCAACTTTTAAAAACACTACAATATGCCTAAAAAAATATTATTCATCGATAGAGATGGAACGATAATAAAAGAAACGCAAGACGAACAAATCGATGCATTTGATAAAATGATTTTTTATCCAAAGTGCATTCCTTTCTTGAGTAAAATTGCTAAAGAATTGGATTACGAATTGGTTATGATAACAAATCAAGACGGTTTAGGAACTGACATTTTTCCTGAAGACACTTTTTGGCCTGTTCACAACTTCATAATGAAAACCTATGAAAATGAAGGTGTTGTCTTTGATAAAGTCTTTTTAGACAGAACTTTTCCAAAAGATAATGCCAATACAAGAAAACCTAGAACTGGATTATTAACAGACTATTTTTCTGAAGCTTACGATTTAGAAAATTCTTTTGTCATTGGTGATAGACTTACAGATGTTGAATTAGCTAAAAATTTAGGTTCAAAAGCAATATTTATCAATGATAATACAAATTTAGGAACAACTGAAATATCTGTAAAACAAGAAGAATTACAGCCAACAATCGCTTTAGAAACAAACGATTGGGAAAAAATTTATGAATTTCTAAAATTGGAAAGTAGAACAGCTTCAATTCAAAGAAAAACTAATGAAACAGATATTGCAATAACTTTAAACTTGGATGGAACTGGAAAAAGTAAAATTTCAACCGGAATTGCCTTTTTCAATCACATGTTAGACCAAATTGCTCGTCACGGACAAATGGATTTAGATATTCAAGTAAAAGGTGATTTAGAAGTAGACGAACACCACACTATTGAAGATACAGCGATTGCGTTAGGTGAAGTTTATGCTAAGGCTTTAGGAAATAAATTAGGGATAGAAAGATACGGATTTTGTTTACCAATGGACGATTGTTTAGCACAAGTTGCTATTGATTTTGGAGGAAGAAATTGGTTAGTTTGGGAAACGGAATTCAAACGAGAAATGATTGGAAAAATGCCAACCGAAATGTTTTATCACTTCTTTAAATCGTTTACTGATGGAGCAAAAGCTAACTTAAATATAAAAGCAGAAGGCACAAACGAACACCACAAAATTGAAGCGATTTTTAAAGCTTTCGCAAAAGCTATTAAAGTTGCCGTTAAACGTGATGTGGAAAAAATGATTTTGCCATCAACAAAAGGAATGTTATAATGAATATTGTAATAATTGATTACGGTGCCGGAAATATTCAAAGCATTCAATTTGCTTTGGAAAGATTAGGTTTTGTTGGCGTTTTGAGTAACAATTGGAGCGAAATTCAGAAAGCAGATAAAGTTATTTTCCCTGGAGTTGGTGAAGCGAGTAGTGCCATGAAAAAGCTTAAAGAAAGTGGTTTAGATTTACTAATTCCAACATTAAAACAACCAGTTTTAGGTATTTGTTTGGGAATGCAATTGTTATGCAATTCAACAGAAGAAGGCAACACAAAAGGACTCGGTATTTTTGATGTAGACATACTTAAATTTTCAAATAAAGTCAAAGTTCCACAAATGGGCTGGAATACTATTTACAATCTTAAATCACCTCTTTTTCAAGATATTAAAGAACATGAATTCATGTATTTAGTGCACAGTTTTTATGCTCCAAAATGTGCAGAAATGATTGCAACAACTAATTACGAAATGGAATATGCAACAGCACTACAAAAAAATAATTTCTACGGAGTACAATTTCACCCAGAAAAAAGTGGTGTTTTTGGAGAACAAATATTAAAGAACTTTTTAACCCTATAATTTGAGCTTGAAATTGCTCTTGAAATTGAACTTGAAAATGAGAATAATCCCAGCCATAGACATAATAGACGGGAAATGTGTTCGTTTATCCAAAGGAGATTACGACACCAAAAAAATATATAACGAAAATCCGCTTGAAGTTGCCAAATCATTTGAAGATGCAGGAATTCAGTATTTACATTTAGTAGATTTAGATGGTGCAAAATCGAGTAGAATCATAAATCATAAAGTGTTAGAACAAATTGCTTCAAAAACAAAACTTAAAATTGACTTTGGTGGTGGATTAAAAACGAATGAAGATTTAAAAATTGCTTTTGAAAGTGGTGCAAATCAAATTACTGGAGGAAGTATTGCAGTCAAAAATCCTAGTTTATTCAAAGAATGGATAAACCAATATGGAACGGATAAAATAATTCTTGGAGCAGATGCAAATAATAGAAAAATTGCCGTTTCTGGTTGGTTAGAAGAAAGTAATGAGGAAGTTATTCCGTTTATTCAAAACTATCAAAAAGATGGAATTTCGTATGTAATTTGTACGGATATAGCTAAAGATGGTATGCTAGAAGGACCAAGTTTTGATTTATATAAAGAGATTTTATCTAAGTGTGATACTATAAAATTAATAGCTTCTGGAGGAATTTCAACTTTTGATGAATTACCCAAATTAGCGGAATTAGGATGTGAAGGAACAATCATAGGAAAAGCCATTTACGAAGGAAGAATTTCCTTGAAACAATTAGAGAATTTCATTTTAAACCAATAAGAATGTTAACGAAGAGAATAATTCCGTGCTTAGACATTAAAAATGGAAGAACTGTAAAAGGTGTCAATTTTGTGGATTTAAAAGATGCAGGTGATCCTGTTGAATTGGCTAAAAAATATTCAAAAGAAGGTGCTGATGAACTGGTTTTCCTTGATATTTCAGCAACAGAAGAACGAAGAAAAACATTAGTTGAATTAGTCCGAAATGTAGCTAAAGCTATTAATATTCCGTTTACAGTTGGTGGTGGAATCAGTTCTGTAGAAGATGTTTCAATTTTATTAAAAAATGGAGCGGATAAAGTTTCCATAAATTCATCTGCAGTTAAAAATCCAGATTTGATTAATGAACTAGCACAAGAATTTGGAAGTCAATGTGTAGTAGTAGCTATTGATGCAAAAAAAAATAATGATGATTGGATAGTGCATTTAGTAGGAGGAAAGGTTCCAACCGAATTAAACCTATTTGATTGGGCAGTTGAATTAGAAAAAAGAGGTGCAGGTGAAATTTTATTCACATCGATGAATAACGACGGAACCAAAAACGGATTTGCCAATGAAGCTTTAGCTAAACTTTCAACTTTAGTCAATATTCCAATAATTGCGTCAGGTGGAGCAGGAATAATGCAACATTTTGCAGACACATTTCTCGAAGGAAAAGCTGATGCAGCCTTAGCAGCAAGCGTTTTTCATTTCCAAGAAATTGAAATTCCTGAATTAAAAAAATATTTAAAAGAACAAAAAATTAGCATCAGAATATAAAAATAATTAAAAAACTTTGTGCCACATAGTGCTTAACTTTGTGAAACTCTGTGCAACAAAAACCATGAAAATAGACTTTACAAAAAATACCAATGGATTAATTCCAGCCATAATTCAAGATAGCGAAACCAAAAATGTTTTGATGTTGGGTTATATGAATCAAGAAGCATTCGATAAAACTTTGGAAACCAATGAAGTGACATTTTTCAGTCGTTCTAAAAATAGATTATGGACAAAAGGTGAGGAGAGTGGTAACTTTTTAAACCTAATTTCAATCAAAAATGACTGTGATAATGACACATTGTTAATTCAAGTCAATCCTAATGGACCAACTTGTCATACTGGTGCAGATACTTGTTGGCAAACAGAAAATAATCAAGAATATGGATTTATATCAAAACTTGAAAACACAATTCAAGATAGAAAAGAAAATGCTACTTCAGAAAAAAGTTATGTAGCTTCTTTATTTGAAAAAGGTATCAATAAAATTGCTCAAAAAGTGGGAGAAGAAGCCGTTGAAGTTGTGATTGAAGCTAAAGATTCGAATGATGATTTATTTTTGTCAGAAAGTGCTGATTTATTATTTCACTATTTAATATTATTACAAGCCAAAGGTTTTAAAATAAATGATGTTATTTCGGTTTTAAAACAAAGAGAAAAATAATATTTTGTAAATTTACCTGCTTAACCAATATACCTCATAATGAAATTTCACACAAGAAAATGGGTAAAACCCGAAGATTTAAACGCAAATGGTTCTCTTTTTGGAGGAAAATTATTATCATGGATAGATGAAGAAGCTGCTTTGTATACAATCATTCAATTTGAAAATAACAAAGTTGTAACCAAATATATGAGTGAAATCAACTTTATGAGTTCAGCCAAACAAGGTGATATTGTTGAAATTGGTATGGAAGTTGTAAAATTTGGAAACTCATCTCTTGTCTTAAAGTGTGAAGTTCGAAATAAAATGACGCATGAAACAATTATTACAATTGACAACATAACTATGGTTAACTTAGGAGAAGATGGCAAGCCAAAAGCTCATGGAAAAACAGAGGTTGAATATGTTGTAAATAGATTAAGAGATAGATAAGGAATTAATTTTTAATGATCTTGGTGTTTGTTCCATCAATATTTAAGATATATGTTCCGTTATTTAATTGTGTTGCATCAATTAATTCATTAGAAATAGATATATTTTGCACTAAATTACCTTTAAGATCATATATTTTAGCATTTTCAATTTGTAATTCACTTTTAATTTCAAACAATCCATTTGAAGGGTTAGGATAAATACTAATCTCTTTTTTTGATTGTGATGCAATATTATTGTTAGATAAAAGAGTATTATTAAGTGTATTTAAGGCAACTTTAGAAATTTTTCCAGATACAGTTTGGATAAAAAATAAATAATTATTTACAATTGTAATTCCGTTTGGCCATGAACTTGGAGGTAATTGAATGCTACTATTTAGTTGAAAACCTGGATTTGAATAATAAGAAATTGTATTTCCAGAGCTTTCACAAATAAATAAATTTTCATTATTCAAAACAATTCCAGAGGCATAATTAAGACCACTTAAAATTGTTGTTACATCATTTCCATTACAGTTATATTTATACAAAGCATTGGCCGTATTTGAAGTAAAAAATAATTCATTATTATAAACTGAAAAAAAGTTGGGTTTATAATTACTTAAAATATCTGTTTGTATATTTGTATTCAAGTCAATTTTTGTAATTTTTTCAGCTGCATATTGACCAATATATAAATCATTGTTTATTTGAGCCATTGGGCCAGCAATCATAGCTAAAACAATTGGTTGAACATTTTGAGAATTTAGATCAATAGTATATGTTTTATATGGACTTTCAACACCTACAAATAAAATATTATTTTTTGTGTAAATAAAATTTGGGTTTTCATTAAATTGATAAACAACTTCTATAGTTGGTGTAGTAGATGTATAATCAAATTTGTAAACTTTTTTATGACTATAAGCTGTAAAATAAATGTAGTTATCTTTGTGAACAAGATTTGTGATTCCTGCAGAATTAAAATTAGTTATAACATCTTCAACTTGACCATAAGAGAATTTTGTCATAACTAAAAGCACTAATAGAAATAATTTGTTTTTCATAAATAGGTTTCTTTTTAATTTGGGATTAAAATTTCGACTAAAGGTTCGTTTTTCTCGATAAAAAGTAAATATAGATCTATTTTCAAATAATTTGTTAAAAAATATCAGTTACCATAAAAAAATGCGGTAAAACCGTAAAAATTATATAAATATATTATGAAATCATTATCAAAAAGTATTTTAGACTATTTAATTGATCTAAAACAAAATAATAATCGCGAATGGTTTACAGAAAATAAATCTAGATTTGAAAAAGAACAAAAAGAGATAAAATCATTTTTTAATGGTGTGAAAAATGAATTAAATAAAATTGATAATATAGAAAAACTACAAATCTTTAGAATATATCGAGATGTTCGTTTTTCAAAAGATAAAACTCCATATAAAACACACTTTAGTGCTGGTTATGTAAGACAAAAACCATTTTTAAGAGGAGGTTATTATTTGCATATTGAAAATAATGCTTCTTTTGTTGGTGGTGGATTTTGGGAACCTAATAAGGATGATTTATTGAGAATTAGAAAAGAATTGGCAATTGATGCTTCTGAGCTTAGAGATATTGTTGAATCTGCTGATTTTAAAAAATATTTTGGCATTTTGGAAGGAGAAGAACTAAAAACAGCTCCAAGAGATTTTGATAAGAATCATCCTAATATAGATTTAATCAGAAAAAAACAATACTTGGTTACTAGAAGGTTTACAAACAAAGAAGTACTTTCTCCTAATTTTGAAGAAGAAGTTGTAGCAACATTCAAAGCTATGCGACCTTTTTTTAATTATATGAGTGATGTTTTATCTACAGATTTAAACGGCATTTCGCTCTATTAATTCAAATAGTTGAATTTGACTTTTAATTCTTTCTATCAATAAATTCATCATTCTCTTATTTAAGTTTGATGAATTTAGAATATATTCATTATATTCTGAAACTGTAAACATTCCTATCACAATTCCTTTTAATGAATTTCTAAATTTAATATCTCTTTGGATAGTATTTTCTATGTAGTTCATTTTCTTATCTGGAGAAAGAGTAAAAAACACACCTTTTTGTTTAATGGCATAATTTCTAAATACCTCAATAAACAAGTCATTTTGAAGTTTTAAAATAGGACGTAAGGTTTCATTTTGAAATTTTTCTTCTGAAGAAGAGTCTTTGGTAACTAAACCAATGGTTGTTCCTTTAAGAGCTGAAAGTAATTCATCACGCGTTTCCATGTTTTTTCTTTTAAAGGTAAAAAAAAAATAGCCTCTAATTTCTTAGAGACTATTTAAGTTATTAAAAACTAATTGTTTATAATTATTTGATTTTGAAAGTAACTTTTCTAACTAAAGAAAGATTAGCTGAACCTTCACCTAAACTATCTTCTCCTTGAGGAACAATAGTTAATCTAGAACCAGCAATTCCGGCTTTTTCTACGATAGATTTAACTCTTTCAGCTCTTTTTGCAGAAAGTTGTTGGTTATATTCATTTGAACCTCTTGTGTCTGCTGTACCTATAATGTCAGCAGTTGCACTTGGATTATCTTTTAAATAATTGATTACAAAATATAAATCATTTGTAGAAGATGATTTTGGATCGAATGAATCTGTATCAAAGAAAATATTTACATACCCTTGATTAATTAATTCTAATGGAGATTTTCCACTTCTTCCTCCGGCAACACCACTAGTTCCGTTTGAAGTTGCTATAGCTTCTTTAGTTTTTGTTTCAACATATCTTTCTAATTCATCAGGAACACCATTATTGTTTAAATCAATTGCTCTACCTTTTGAATCAACTGCAACACCATTTGTAGTATTGTTTTCAACATCTAAATAATCAGGAACACCATCTCTATCCGTATCATTCATCATTGTTTCCATTTCAGCAATTCTGTCTTCTAACTCAGCTTGTCTTTCGTCTTGCATTTCATAAGCCCAATCAGCATGCATATCATTACTACCTAAGTAAATTGATAGACCAAGAGTTGCGTTATATAAAGTTCCGTTGAAACCTCTGTTATCTGGAACATTTCCAAAACCTGAAGTTCCATCAAATGTATAATGTTGCCTAATATTATTAATCATAGTAAAGTCAGCATTCAAAGCAACTTTTTCACTTAACTTATATTGTCCAGTTAAACCAATTAATACATTAGTCATATTATCTTCACCATCAAATCCATCAGAAGTCATAAAAGAATAACCAAGACCACCATGTGCTTGAATATTAAAACTTTGAGTGAATTCTTCAAAATTCAATGCTCGACCAATGTTTAAAACACCTTGAATATTTGCTCTATAATATTGAGATTTGAATTCAGGTACATCTGTAGGGTTTTCAAAACTGTCATAACCAAAATCTACTTTCATACCAAATTTAGGGTTGAACATATATCTTGCACCTAAATCTACGTGGAAAAAAGATAAGTCTTTAACATAATATCCTGGCATAAATGGTGTTGTAGGTCTAGATAAACCACCATTTAAATCAATCGACCATTTGTTATACACGTCTGACTGCATTTGACCACTTACTTCTTCTTCTTGAGCTATTGTACTAGTAAATACAAATAGTGACAATAATAGTAATAATTTTTTCATGAATTTGTTTATTGTTTATGTAACCTTGCAAAAGTATTAAAATAATTATTAACAAATACGCTTTTTTTATAAAAAAAACATTTTTACAATAATTCTTGATAAGAAATAACTTAATAATTGATTAAAAAATAAAAAAAACTATTTCTTTATTATAGAGTTAAATTCTAAAATTTCTAAATCAAAATATTTTACTGAAGACACTGTATAATCTATGATATCAGCAATTATATGCTCATAATTTTCCCAAACTTTATCTTTTGAAAAACAATAAATTTCCAGTGGAATTCCAAGTTCGGAAGGTTGAAGATAACGAACCATTAGTAACATTTCTTGATTAATTCCAGGATGATTTTCAATATATTGTTGGATAAACTTTCTAAACAAACCTAAATTTGTTAGGTTTCGGCCATTTAAAATTACTGATTTATCAATCGAATTATTTGTGTTATATTTTTGAATATCAGTCTGTCTGTGTTGAATATATGGTTTTAATAAAGTTAATTTTTCAAATTTCGGCAATTCATCGTCATTTATGAATCTCACAGAACTAGGTTTGATTAATATACTTCGTTTAAATCGTCTTCCATCAGATTTTTGCATTCCTCTCCAATTTCTAAAACTATCCGAAATTAAGCTGTAAGTTGGAATTGTGGTGGTTGTATTATCAAAATTTCGAACCTTAACTGTTGCAAGGTTAATTTCAATAACATCACCATCTGCTCCAAATTTTTCCATGGTAATCCAATCACCAATTCGAACCATATCGTTTACAGAAACTTGAATACTAGCAACAAATCCTAATATAGTGTCTTTAAATATTAAAAAGATTAAGGCTGAAATAGCTCCAAATGTAGTGAGCAAAGTTTTAACATTAGTGTCAAACATTATTAGTACAAATGAAGTAACACCAAATATCCAAAGAACAATCATAATTACTTGAATGTAACTATCAATTGGTTTATCACTAAATCTAGGTTTATGCTTTAGATAATCTTTTAAAGAGTTGAAAACACTTCGAATTATCCATAATGATAAAACGATGATGTAAATTTTTATACCTTTTGAAAAAAACTCTTCCCAATAGACAAAATCCTTTAATATAATAGGAACCGTTTTATAGACATACTATAAAGGTATAAGATGTGCAATGTATTTAGCAGTTTTGTTAGCGACTAAAAAATCATCAAAAGTAGATTTTGTTCGTGTTGCTATAATAGCCAAAGCGATTATTAGTATTTTTTTGAAAATATAATCTAATACTAAAGCAATTGTAATTAGTATAGCTATATTAACAAGTAAGCTTATATATAACGATAAGGTATCATTTACATCAAAATTTTTGAGTAATTCATAAGACCAGTTATACACTTTCATGTCTTAAATACTTTTTTTCAATGTAAAATGTTCCAAATGGAATTAAAGAGGCTAAACAAACAAAAAAGAAATCTTTTATATTCCAATTTTGTTGTTTTTTTATCAAAAACGCTAAAATTAAATAGCCAATAAATAAAACTCCATGAGCCATTCCTAAAGGAAACAATATAATTTTATATAATTCAAAGTCTATTTTCTTAGTAATAAACATATTGGCAAATAATAAAAGATAAGAAATACCTTCTAAAATAGCAGTAATTTTGAATAATTTTATCATGATAAAGCAGAATAAATGACATAACCATATATTACAAATCTAAATACACGGAATAAGGCAAATAAGAAAAAGTGTTTTCGAGAGAAATTAATCATTCCAGCAGCCAAACAAGCCATTGCGAATGGTAAAGGCAATAAAGCTCCAACTATAATTAAAAATCCACCCCATTTTTGCATGTTAATAATATGTTTGGTCATTTTTCCATACATATACCTATTGATGGATGGAATTGCAGCTAACGTTCTTCCTAAGAAATAAGCTATAACTCCACCTAAGTAAGATAAAATAGCTAATAATGAAAGATAGAGTAGAGGTGATTCTGTATTTTTTGTCCAAGCAATAAAAATATCTGGAGGAATTAATCCTAAAATACTTTCGGAAAGTAAAAATATTGAAAATATGAAAAAATCACTAAAATTTTTAGTAGCATAAACCATCGCATCATTCAGATTAATAACTTTTTCGTTTACATAAAACAAAACTGCAACTAATAACACTGTTGGAATAATTGCTTTTTTGATTCCTTGTAAGATAAACGAATAAAAACCAGTATATTTATAATACTGATGTAATAATTGAAAACGTGATTTTTTCGTGCTAGACATTTTAACTTTATTATGTTTTTTATTCTTATGCAAAATTAAAGAGAAAATAAATGAATTTACGTTAAGATATATATAAAAAAATCGGCAATTAAACCGATTTATATTATGTAAAATAGAAATTTAGAATTTACATTGCTATAAAAGCTTTGTTGTATTCTCTCAAATCTAATAAGTTGTTTTTCTTTGAACAATCAACTAATAAAGATAAGAAGTAATTAAAACTTTCCAAATTGTTTTCTGATGAGTATACAGAAGTTTCTTCATCAGATTCTTCATCAATTGGATCATCGTTTGGAATTTCAATTAAAAACGCATCGTTTTCTTCTAAATGTTCATAAGATAATCGTAATGCTTTAGTTAGAACTGGATTATTTTGTTCCATAGTAATTTCTCTAACTTTTTTTAAGTCTTCAATTATAGAAGAGAAATCATATTTTTTAGATGAAATTTCCTTCTGAATTTTCTCGATAAGTTGTATGGCTTGTTTGTTTTGCATAGTAAATTTATAAAGTACAAAACTAATCTTTATCTATATTAGAAACAAACGTTTTTTTATGTATTTTAATATTATTATATTTGACTTATAATATACATTATGTAAAATAAGAAGTACTGTAAATAATGTTCATATTATAAATATTATACTC
>NZ_CAWUIC010000005.1:0-180869 GCF_963922255.1 uncultured Flavobacterium sp.
CATTTGTTGGATTGTAAGTTAAAACATTTCCAACATCAATCATATTCGCAATATTATTTCCTGCCGTGTTTGTTCCGTATGAAATGAAATAACCCGTTGCATTTGAAATCGCATTCCAAGAAATGTTGCTTGAAATGGAAACATCAGTAACATTATTCAATGGTGAAGTCAAATTAGTACAAACTGGAATTATAACTTCAGTTTCAAAACTTTCTATTGAACAACCAACTGCATTTCCTGCTGAATTATAAGGAATTATTGAAACATTAATAGTAGTTTCATCAGGGAAATCATTTGTTGGATTGTAAGTTAAAACATTTCCAACATCAATCATATTCGCAATATTATTTCCTGCCGTGTTTGTTCCGTATGAAATGAAATAACCCGTTGCATCTGTTGCAATATTCCAAGAAAAATTACTTGAAACAGAAACATTTGTTGAATTATTTAAAGGTGAAGTTAATGTTGTACAAAGTGGTAATGGAATATTTGAATAAGTTGTAAAACTTTCTTCTGTACAACCTGTTGCATTACCTAAACTGTTATATGGAATTATGGTAACATAAATTTGAACTCCTTCTGCAAAATCATTTGTTGGATCATATGTGGTTACATTTCCAACATCAACCAAATTAGCAATATCGGTTCCTCCAGATGTGGTTCCTACAGAAATAATATAACCCGTTGCGTTTAAAGATGGGTTCCAAGAAATATTTGAATCTACTGGAACATCTGTTGCCGATAATGTTGGGAACGATAAAGTTGTACAATCTGGCAAAACAGTTGAAGCACTAGTTGTAAAGCTTTCTGAAGGACAAACCAAAGCTGGACCTGTTTGAAAATAAGGAGTTATTGTTACATAAATAAGTGTGTTGGCTGGAAAATTTGTTCCTAAATTATAGGTAGTAACATCACCAACATTAATATTATTTGCAAGATTAGTTCCTCCAGGTGTTGTTCCGATACTTATGAAATAACCACATGCACCAGGATTTCCATTCCAAGATATACCTCCATTTATTGGAACATTTGTTGCTCCATTGGCAGGTGAATTTAAAGTAACACAAGAAGCAGTGTAGTTTACATTTAATGTAATATCATTTCTGATTAGCAATAAGTTTTTTCCTTGTGTTCCTGGAGCATTTGCGTTTTCAAAAGGTACCAAATCACTTCTAATTTCGCTATGATAGACTCCAATATCACATGAATTAACATTGTTTATTACATAATTTGGTGAATCTGGAGCTCCTGGAATTTGAACTCCATCTTTAAACCAAACGTAATGATTTTGCGCACCACTAACAATTGTCGTTAAAGTAATATTATCTCCTGCATTTGCATTTATAGTATCTATAGTATTAACCTTGGCTTGAGGTGCATACCAATATTTTCGCATGACAACAGAGTTAAACGGTGGTGGACTTATTGTTGTTGTTGCCAAAACATAAGCCGCATGTTGATTTTCAAAATGACCGAATTCAAAATTATTGTTATGAAATAAAAATTCGAAATAACGTGTCCAATCATATTGACCTCCTGCTCCTAAATGAAATAATGATGCGTAATCTGGAATATTTCCTGAAAGAAAATTAAAACTTACATCTAAAGTTCCTCCTCTTATATCATAATCATTTTGACGTACCGTGAAGAACTGATCTAAAATCGATGTGCCTGTAAATAAATTATGATCAATTATTAACGAACTTAAACTTACTGTTTGTAAAATATTTAGTGATTCTATTTGATTGTAAGAGGCTTTTAAATAAGACAACTCTATATTTTGTGTGAGGTCTAGCCCAGTTGTTGTAAACAAATTATTACTAATATCAACAATTATAAGATCAACATTTAAAGTTATGTTTAATGTAGGTAATAAGTTGTTATTTAAATACAAATATCTTAATTCAACATTTTGAGTTAAATCAATAGTAGGTAATAAATTATAACGAGCACTTAATCTTTCTAAAACAACATTTTGAGTAACATTTAATACTGGTAAAAGATTATATGAAACATCAATATCTTCTGCTAATACATTTAGTGTTAAGTCAATATTAGTAAACGCATTATTTGATAAATCAATATCTTCTAATATAACATTTTGGGTTAAGTCTAAACTTGTCATATCATTATATGACAAATCTATATATTTTAGTACTAAATTTTGAGTTACATCTATGCTTAGAGGAGTGTTGTCATTATAATTTATTGTTAATCGTTCTAAATTTGGTAATGATGCAAAACTTTCAAGATTTTGTAAATTATGATGTGATATATCTATTCTTGTAAGAGTTGTTGAATTAGGTAAAACAACATCCTCAACATCTGTATTTGAGAATGTTATTCTTTCTAAATTTATATAATCGGAAACATCAATAGTAGGAATATCAATGCTCTGTATAGAAAGTGTTCTTAGATTAGTATATACATTAGGCAGTGTAATTGTAACAGAAACATAACTACCCGAAACTGTTAAATCTTCAAGAGCACTTGTTAATGAAAAATCTAATGTAGGGTCAGCAATATTATAAATTAGAATTTCAGTTAATGAAGTTGTAACTGGTAATATTAAATTGCTTAAATTATTAAATATTCTAATTCTTAAATATTCCAAATTGATGTTTGTAGATAAATCTAAAGTTGTAATTGAAGGAGTAATTACACTTGAAAAAATATCTGATTGAATATCAATACTTTTTAACTGAATATTTTGAGAAAAATTTAGAGAAGCTAGTAAATCATTTTTCCCAAATTTAAAAGTTTCAAGTGCCGTTAATGTGGTTAAAGGAACAGTTGTAAACTGATTATCACCTAAATCTAAATTTACAACATTTACAAATGCTTCTAATCCTGTAAAATTTGTTACTGTGCTTCCGCTTATTGTCAACGTTGTGACTGCTTGTGCATCTGAGTTTAAAATATTTCCGTTTAAACCATTAGTATCAATTGATAAATCTATTAATTTTTGTTCAAAATTTGCATCTGGGATTGCTGTAGTTTGCGCATTTACAAAAACAGAAAATGTAATAAAAAAGTAAAATAAAAATTCTTTAAAACTCATATTGAATATATTATAATTCAAAAATAAAGAATTCAATTTTAAAATCAATTATTACTCGTTTAAAAGTGCTAAAATCCGTTGTTCTACTGGCTCCGTTTCCCAAATTTGTTCTATACTTTCCATCGCCAAAATTTCTTGCATAATTTCGTTTTGTTTATCACCAACCGCTAGAGCTTCAGCATAAGGTTGATGGCTAAAGGTAACACGACTATACAAAGGAATCCATTTGTCTGGATGTTTTTCTGAAAACCACTTTTCAATTTTCTTTTGTAATAAGAAATTTGGATCTGCCGTTTTTGTACTCATTTCCATAAAATTTCTATAAGACAATTCGGCAATGGCATCAGCATTTGGTTTGCGCGAGTCTTCATATTCAGTAAAAATTGTTTGCCAATCATCACCGTATTTTTCCATTAATTCATTTAGAATAGTAATATCTTCAAATCCTGCATTCATTCCGTGACCATAAAAAGGCACAATTGCGTGACAAGCATCACCAATTAAAGCCACTTTATCATTATGTGTCCAAGGAAAACATTTCATAGTTACCAAATAACTCTTTGGATTCTTAAAGAAATCTTTTACTAAATCAGGAATAACTTCCTTAGTTGAAGGGAAATATTTTGCAAAGAAATCAACTAATGTTTTCTCATCTTCTAATTGTGCAAATGAATTTTCTCCTTCAAAAGGCATAAACAATGTACAAGTGAAACTTCCGTCTAAATTTGGCAAAGCAATCAACATGAAATTTCCTCTTGGCCAAATGTGTAAAGAGTTTTTGTCTAATTTATGTGTTCCATCTTCATTTGCTGGAATATTTAATTCTTTATAACCAATTTCAAGAAATTCTTGTGAATAATTGAACATGCTTTGACGTTGCATTCTATGTCGAACTCTTGAAAAAGCACCATCAGAACCAAAAACCATGTCGTATTTATGTTCCGTCCACTCACCTCTTTCGTCTTCACCAATATGAAGAATAGCTTCCGACAAAGAAACGTCCCAAACTTTATGTTCAAAGAAAAACTCAACACCATTCTCTTCAGCTAAATCAATCATTTTTCGATTTAAAACACCACGCGAAAGAGAGTAAATAGCCTCACCATCTTTACCATATTTTTGATAATTGAGTGATTGATCCATGTTGTGAATTGCTCTTTTGTCCATTGGAATACCGATTTTCTGAATATCTTCAGCAATTCCGATATTTTCTAAAGCTCTCCAACCACGGTTTGACATAGCAAGATTTATACTCCTTCCAGAAAATTGAATGTTTCTAATATCGGGACTTCTATCATATACATGAACAGTATGCCCTGCTCTTTTTAGATATATCGCTAATAATGAACCTACTAAACCTGCTCCAACAACTGCTATTCTTTTTGGTGTTTGCATTGTATAACTTTATTTATTTGGTATTTCTACCTTAATATGCCCCCAATTTTCTCCGGTTTTAATTCTGTATAATTGCATTTCAGAAATTCCGAATTCTTTGGCAATTAATCGCAGTCTGGTTTTTCTATTTGGGTCTAAAATTCGTTTTTTCAATCGTATTACGTCTGTAGAAGATAATTTTGCTCCATCCCTTTTTATATTGTAAGCTTGCAATCTTTTGAAAGCAGCTTTTACTGCTGGACTCTTAGTTGCATGAGCTCTCATCTCTTCATAAGTTGCCCACTTTAAATTACTAATATGATTATTTAATTTATCATAATCCAAATGCAACACATACTCTTGATTTTCTGCATCTTTTGGTATAAATAATTCTGCAATTACTTTATGCAATCCATAATGGTAATTTACAATTTTGTTGTCTTTTTGACGTTTCAATCGTAAGTAAGCAAAACCCTCAACTCTAGAACCTTTTATAATTCTACCTTGATTGATATCTGTTGTAAAACTTTTTAACCTTCCGTGATTTGAAACTGCGTATCTAACTTTTCCTTTTACTTCAATTTCAAATTCTTTCCAATCTTCCTGTACCCTTTTGAAATTTTCCATAATTATTTATTTTTGAAATGTAATTTTTTCTCCTACATTCATTTTTTGTGATTTTGCAAACACACCACACATATGAAATAACATTCTTGCTCCAACATTTCCATCCCAATCATCATCACCTGGTGCTACTTCCACTAAATCAAATCCTATAATTTCTTTGTTTGATTCTGCTAAACGACTTAACAAATAAGTTGCTTGTTCATAAGACATTCCACCTGGAACCGGTGTTCCTGTATTGGGTGCATATAAACGACTCATTCCATCAATATCAAAAGAAATACATACTTTTTGTGGCAACGAATAAATCAAATGATCGCATAAATGTTGCCAAGTGTTCCCTTCAAAAAGTTGTTTTTTTATGTCAGTATCTGTGTGCACTAAAACTCTTCCTTGCTCATTTTTAACTACATCAACTTCTTGTTCGCAAAAATCACGAATTCCGACTTGAACAATTTTTGAAATTTGAGGAATTTGCAAAGCGTTATACATTATAGATGCATGAGAATAAGTAAATCCTTCATAAGCAATTCGCAAATCCATGTGAGCATCTAAATGCAAAATTCCAAAATTTTCATGTTTTGATGCTAATGCTTTATAATATCCTAAAGGAGTTGAATGATCACCACCTAATAAAGCTACTTTTTTCCCTTTATTTAACCAATGTAAAGTTTGCTTTTCCACAGCTTCAACCATATCGGCACAAGCATAATTGATTTTTTCTAAATCTTGATTTAGATTAGGATTTTCTGCAATAGTTTCTCCTTCTTCGAGAGCTTTGATAATGGGTTGTGCTAAATCTTTATACTTTTTTGAATTGAAAGCTAAATCTTTTGGTGCTTCATCTAAATATATTCCCAATTTCCATAATTCAGGAAATTCTTGATGTAATAAATCTATTTGAAATGATGCATCTAAAATAGCTTCTGGACCTTCACTGGCTCCTGCTCCATAACTGACCGTTACTTCCCAAGGCACTGGAATTACAATGATTTCTGATTGTTCTGCTGAAAAAGGCAATCCAAAAACGGTTGCATCTGCTAAACCTGGTTGGCTTGGATCAAATGATTTTATTATTTCTTCTTTAGTCATTATATTAATATATTATTTTACATTGAAGACTCAAAGTCGTTAAATTTATTTTAATGTAAAGATTGAATTCCTGTTTTTAATACTTGTCCAAATTCATACATATCTTCAAAAGAAGTATATAATGGAACTGGAGCTAAACGAATAACATTTGGTTCTCTCCAATCTGTAATTACGCCATTTTTCATTAAGTAATCAAATAAACTTCTACCTTCTCCATGAAGAAAAACAGATAATTGACAAGCTCTTTCTTCTTGGTTTGCAGGTGTAATGATTTCAAAAGTACTATCCACTTCTTTATCAATTTCATGAAGAATATATTCTAAATAAGCAGTTATTAAATTGCGTTTTTTGATTAATTTTTGCATTCCAACTTCGGCAAACATATGAACAGATGCTAAATATGGTGCCAAAGATAAAATAGGTAAATTACTAATTTGCCAACCTTCTGCATTTCTAGCTGGATCAAAGTTAGGTTCCATTAGAAAACGTCTTTCTTTGTTATGTCCCCACCAACCTGCAAATCTTGGTAAATCTAAATCATTGTGATGGGCTTCGTGCACAAAATATCCTGAAGCATTTCCTGGTCCAGAATTCATGTATTTGTAACTACACCAAGCGGCAAAATCAACTTTCCATTCATTCAATTTTAATTCGATATTTCCTGCTGCATGTGCTAAATCCCAACCTACATAAGCTCCATATTTATGACCTGCTTCTGTTATTGTTTTGATGTCAAAAACTTGACCCGTATAATAATTAACTCCTCCTATTAAAACCAAAGCTAACTCATCACCTACTTCATCAATTTTAGCTAAGATATCTTCTAAACGAATGTTGTGTTCTCCTTCTCTTCTTTTGATTTCAACGATAGTATCTTCTGGATTTAAACCATGAAAATGCACTTGACTTTGAAACATATATTGATCAGATGGAAACGCTTTTTCCTCACAAATGATTTTATACTTTTTTGGAGTTGGCTTGTAAAACGAAACCATCAACAAGTGAAGATTAACAGTTAAAGTATTCATTACACTAACTTCTGAAGGTTTTGCTCCCACTATTTCAGATAATGGTTGGCAAAAACGTTCTTGATAATCCCACCAAGGTTTATCTGCATAAAAATGTCCTTCTACAGCAAGATTAGCCCAATCATTCATTACTTCATCTACATAAGCTTTTGTTCTTTTTGGTTGTAAACCTAGAGAGTTTCCTGTAAAATAAATTACTTGTTTTCCGTTTACTTTTGGAAAAATAAATTCGTTTCTATAGTGACTTAATTCGTCTTGTGCATCTAATTGTTGTGCAAATTCTCTTGTATTTTGAAAATCCATTTTAATTGTTTGTTTGGAGTGTAAAAATAGCGAAAAGTTTAGAGGTGTAAAAATATAGCTGTTTAAAAGTTTGATTTTACAAAAGACAATGGCTAACTAGCCCTGATGCAAGAATTGTTTGAGCTCTCCTTTTCAAGGAAGCGAGTTCTTGCAGCAGGAAAATGGCCAACTAAAATGCCCAACACATTTGCTCCTAAAATAAAAAATCTCACCATTGCTGATGAGACTTAATATTTGAACCACTATAATTGATTAGATAATCAACATAGCATCTCCATAAGAGTAGAATTTATATTTCTCTTCAATAGCAATTTTATAAGCTTCTTTCATTAGATCGTGTCCACAGAATGCTGAAACCATCATTAACAAAGTTGATTTTGGTGTGTGAAAATTTGTAATCATGCAATTTGCAATTCCGAAGTCATAAGGTGGGTAAATGAATTTATTTGTCCAACCTGTGTATGGGTTTAAGGTTTGTTGTGAAGAAACTGTACTTTCAATTGCTCGCATTGAAGTTGTACCTATACAACAAATTCTTTTTTTGTTTGCTTTAGCATTATTTACAATATCACAAGCTTCTTGATTTACTATAATTTCTTCAGAATCCATTTTGTGTTTCGACAAATCTTCTACTTCCACTGGGTTGAATGTTCCTAAACCAACATGTAATGTAACTTCTGCAAAATCCACACCTTTGATTTCTAATCTTTTTAATAAATGTTTAGAAAAGTGTAAACCAGCAGTTGGTGCTGCTACAGCTCCTTCATTTTTTGCATAAATTGTTTGGTAACGATCCGCATCTTCTGGAGTAACTTCTCTGTTGATATATTTTGGAATTGGAGTTTCTCCAAGTTCTGTTAATTTACTTCTGAATTCTTCATACGAACCATCATATAAGAATCTTAAAGTTCTTCCACGCGATGTTGTGTTATCAATTACCTCAGCAACTAATGAATCATCATCACCAAAATATAATTTATTTCCAATACGAATTTTACGGGCTGGATCTACTAAAACATCCCAAAGACGTTGCTCTGCATTTAATTCTCTCAATAAGAAAACTTCGATACGAGCTCCTGTTTTTTCTTTGTTACCATATAATCGTGCTGGAAAAACTTTAGTATTATTCAACACCATTACATCACCATCATCAAAATAATCGATTAGGTCTTTGAACATTTTGTGTTCAATTGTTTTTTCTTTTCTATTGATGACCATTAAACGCGATTCGTCTCTATTTTCAGCTGGATATTCAGCCAAAAGTTCTAATGGTAAGTTAAAGTTGAAATGTGATAATTTCATAGGAGAAAGTTATATATTATAGGTTATACGTTTAAAGCGTTTTGCTTTTACTTGTAAACGGATGCAAATATACGATTGTGAAATAGGCGTTGTCAAGTAAAATGATGTTTATTTTTGAAAAATCTATAAAAACTGCATTATGCAAAATTTTAGATATCAGAAATTTTGAACCCTAAGTCTTTTAAATCTTGCCAAAAAGTAGGAAATGATTTTGAAACAACCTCTGCCTCATTTATAATTATTGAAGTTTTTAATGCTAATGGAGCAAATGCCATTGCCATTCTATGGTCTTGATATGTATTTATACTTGATTCGATTATTTGATTTTTCGATTGCTCGATTATTAACGAATCGTTTGTAACTGAAATAATTGCTCCTAATTTTGATAATTCAGTTTTTAGTGCTTCTAATCTATCGGTTTCTTTGATTTTTAAAGTGTGTAAACCTGTTAAATGGCAACCAATTCCTAATCCAAAACAAGTTACTGCAATGGTCTGAGCAATGTCTGGTGAGTTGTTTAATTGACAATTGATAATTGATAATTGACAATTATTTGATTTGCGTAATAAAATTGAATTTTCCTGGAAAATAGTTTCTACTCCAAAATCTTTGTAGATTTCTGCTAAAGCTGAATCACCTTGTAAGCTGTTTTGTTTGTAGCTTGATAATTTAATTTCTGTTCCAATTTCTGATAAAGCAACTATAGAATAAAAATAAGAAGCTGAACTCCAATCACTTTCAATTACGAATTGTGAATTGTGAATTGTGAATTGTGGGTTTACTTTGATGACATTATTTTCAAATGAAGTTTCTACTCCAATTTCGTTTAATAATGCTAATGTCATTTTTATGTAGGGAATGGATGTGATTTCTCCTTCCAAAGTTAATTGTAAACCGTTTTCTAATTTTGGTGCTATTAGTAATAATGCTGAAATGTATTGACTGCTAACATCTGCTTTTAAGAACACTTTGTTTTTTGTGATTTTTTGACCTTTGATTCTTATTGGTGGAAAACCTTCATTTTCTACATATGTGATTTCAGCTCCCAATTCTTTTAAAGCTTCAACTAATATTTTTATTGGACGTTCTTTCATTCTTGAAGAACCTGTAAGAACGATTTCTCTATTTTCTTGAATGGCAAAAAAAGCGGTTAGAAAACGCATAGCTGTTCCTGCGTGATGAACATCAATTAATTGTGAGTTGTGAGTTGTGAGTTGTGAATTTCGCAATGCTTCTTCCATCACGTTTGAATCATCTGATTGAGAAATGTTTTTTAATTCAATATTTGGATATAAAGCTTGCAACAATAATAAACGATTGGTTTCTGACTTTGAACCCGTAACATTAATTGAAGATTGAGTTTTATTTATACTTGATTGTTGAAGTAGTATATTCATTTAATTAGAAACAAATTTTAATCCTACTAAAGATAGAATTAATGTGGTTAAAAAAAATACACGCCAAAAAGTTGCTGGTTCTTTAAAAATAAATATTCCAACTAAAACACTCCCAACTGCTCCAATTCCTGTCCAAACGGCATAAGCTGTTCCGATTGGTAATTCTTTGGTTGCTCTTACTAATAAAACCATACTTATGGTTAAGCAAATTAAAAAACCTCCATACCAATAATAAGAAATATTTCCAGTTGTTTCTTTTGCTTTTCCTAAGCAAGTTGCAAAACCTACTTCAAATAATCCGGCTATTATTAATAAAATCCAGTTCAATTTATTTAAGTTTTTCGTTGTTTTGATGTCTGTTGTGATCGCGATTGGTTTTCAAATCTAACTTTTTGTCAAAAGCAGCTTGAAGGTCAATTCCGGTTTGATTGGCCAAACATAGAACAACAAAAACTACGTCAGCTAATTCTTCACCAAGGTCTTTGTTTTTATCACTTTCTTTTTCGGATTGTTCTCCGTAACGACGTGCAATTATTCTGGCTACTTCACCTACTTCTTCAGTTAGTTGAGCCATATTTGTTAATTCGTTGAAATAACGAACTCCGTGTTCTTTTATCCAGTTATCTACTTCTAATTGAGATTTTTTTAGGTTCATTATATTTTTTTTAATACTATTTTTTCAGCTTGATTATTTACAATCTCTTTGAAAAAATTTTTTATTGACACATAATCTGTTGAAGGAATAATTGAAGTATTAATTTCCATTGAAGAAACAATTTGAACCGTGTCTAATGAATTTGAAATGTTAAACTTATAAGCTATTGTTCCGTTTTCCGTTGACATATTTAACACCTTAGGTAATGTTTCTACTTCATAACCTTCTGGTATTTTTATTACTAAATTATATGAATCTTTCATCGGGTAATTAAAATCAATTGGATATCCTCTAGTTTCAGACTTAAAAGGATTAATCTTTATTTGAAAAAACAACATTGGTGACAAATACATTCTGTCTCCGATAATTTCAACTAAATTTGAAGATTCAAAAGAATAACTCTCTACAATAGGTTTAAATAAATCATTTTCATTTTTAACTGAAAAATCACTTACTTCAATTCCTTTATATTTTTGTTCTAGTTTTTCTACATAAGAATCACTTGACAAACTTGCGTTATTGTCTCTATAAACAAATGCATTATAATCAAAATATTGTTCTCTTAATTTACCTTCTACCTTTCCATCTGAATTAATTGAACACATTAAGTTAATTGCATCATTAGAAACTTGTTGACTTGCTAAGTTTAAGGACAATGATGTTCCGTCTTTCCTAACTAATCTTCCTATCCAATTTAAAGTTTTTAATGGTAAAATATTGATTGAAGAATACTTATTAGTTGCATCTAAAAGAAATATATTTCCATCTATTTGAACTGAAGCAATAACATAATTAAAAGAAGTTCTCGAAGGGTACTGAGGTATTCCATTTTGTCTTGTACTAAGTAAAACTGGATTTGCATCAAAGCCTGCTTCTCTTAACATGGCTGTTAAGATTAAGTTTATTTCAGCGACATTACCCGTTTTTTCTTTATAGGCTCTCCTAACTCCTTTGTCTGTATATAAACTATTAAATCCATCCCATTTGATGTTTTGCTTTACAAACTGCAAGATAGCTACTAATTTTTGATCTGAAGTTGAATTGTTAGCAATAATATTTTTTAAATCTTCATCAAAATAATTTGTCTTATTTAGTTCTCCACCAAAACTTTCGGAATCATAAATGGTTTTAACCACATCTTCCCAAGTTAATGAATAAAATCTCATTTGAGAATCAGGCATTTTTGTAGCAGACAATTCATGCTGAACAGTAGTAATATAATTGTCAATATTATGAACATACGATTCATCTTTTATTGCTGGAACATTTTCCATTGTGAAAGTTGTTTCTTCTTCGCTATACTGAACCGAACCTCTTACAAAACCAGAATTTGCTCCATTACCCTCAAGCTGTCTTCCAGCAGCTGAGACTCTATCTTTGCCAATAAAGGAAATGCTTTTATTAGCTATGTTTTTAGTTTCTTTTATTTCACCATTTCCTTTTCTATATACATTATAAGTGAAGTATTCTGGAATTCTTGCTTTTAATTCCGAATAATCAACCGGAATGAAACTTTCAAATTTCCATTCTGGAAAAGTAGTTATGAAAGGTGATCTAATTATATATCTATATTCTATTATTGAACCTTCTTTAACATTAGGCATAACAATTTTTTTTGTTTCCCAATACTTATTTTCTTGATTTGTAAACTCACCTTCTCTTGATAACTTAGTTTTATCTATTGAACCATTCTCTAAATTATAAGTAACGCATTTAGAGAATTCAACTTTTTCTTTAGTATCACCTGCAATATAATATGTAATCGATTTATTTGCCCAATCTAAACCTTCTTTATTATATATCTTAATCTTTGTTTCAACTTCAGTAACAATTTCAAACCCACCAGCTCCTTGATTGTATTCTACATTTGTTAATGCTTTATTAAACAGAATTGCAGCTTCTGCAGAAGGGTCATTTGGGTGACTTTTTTGGCTTAGTTCTTCTACTGTAACATTACCAAGTTCTCTTTTTTGAGAAAAAATAAATTGTACACTGAAGACAAATAAAATTAAAACCCCTTTTTTCATGATTATTGATTATTGATTATTACTAATTTTGAATTTTCATTTCTTGCGATTTGCTCTCTAAAAGCTCTGTAATCTTCAAACATCTCTGGTTTGAAGAAGCCTTTTTTGATTAAAATAGTTCTTTTATATAAAACCCTATTATCGTTAACTTTTGTTACAGTTGAAAAATATTCCCCAAAATCTGAATTCATTTCAATTTTATCTGGAATAGATTCAATGACATATTCTTTTGGAATGCTTATTTCAATTTCATCTTCGTAATAATATCCTCTAGAAACCTCAAATGGATTTTTTCTGTCTTTGTGTCTTTTAGGCACAAATGAAATTGGATTGATTACATTAATGGGTAAAATAAACCTATCTCCAGAATTCATTACATAATCGGAAGCATTGAAACTTAATTCTTCTTTAAGTTCTATGTTTTTTTTATCATTCCTGATTACGTTTTTCGTTAAACTAATGTTATTAATGTGGTTTAGGTTTTCTTTATAGTATTTAACAATTTCTGTCTGGCTTTTGTTTTCATTCATGAATTTTTCATCATAAATAATTCCGTGGGAAAAAATTTCTGCCTCACATTGAATTGATCTGTCTTTTGAAAACTCTACTTTAGCTTTTGTAATTTGTTTATTTGATTTTTCATTATAATCCTTAGTGCTAACAATCTCTGATTTATCTTTAGAAACAACGAGTACATTTCTATCATCAGTAAAATTTCCTTGAAATCCAAATGGCTGTATTTGACTTGTGCATTCTAACCAAATGATTTCGTTTTCTTTAGGAATTCCTAAAATCACATGATTTCCTTGCATGGAAACAAAATCTTCTTCTATACTTCGTTTATCATTATCTCCGTACACAACAGCATAATATGATGGAATATTGAATGTTTTTAATAAAGATCTTGTGTAATTCGTTAATGCTTTACAATCTCCATATCCTAATCTATCTACATCTTTGGCTAACATTGGACGCCAACCACCTATTCCAAGTTGAATACTAACATAGCGTGTTTTATCTTGAACGTACTTATAAATAATTTTTGCTATTTCAATATGATTCTTTTCTTCTCCAATTAAATCTTTTATTTTTTGTTTAGTTTCAACTGGAATTTCTTCTGTATCACTTAATAAGTTGTCGTACATCCATTTTCCAAAAGTATTCCAATCATTTGCATAACCCTTAACTCCTTCTAAATAAAACTCATCTAATCCAAACATAACGTAAGGCACAAATTTTCTTATGGATGGTGATAACTGTTCTCCTTTTAATGAAACTATATTATTTGCAGAGAATTCTAGGTGATTTTTTTCCTCTTTTTTATTAATTCTTTTGTCAAAATTATACTCTTTGTACTTAAATTTTACTCCTTCGGCAAAATCTATTATTATTTCAGACTTGACAGTGCTTAAAAAATAAGCCTCAATCGGACTCCAAGAAGGAATAAATGCCGTGTTAGAGGTTGTTGTTTCACTTTCAAAAATCAAAGTAAAAGGGTATTGAATAGGTACATATTCTAAATATAAAACTCTATTATCAGTAATTATTGAACCTTGACTTAAAGCACTTTCTTTAAAATCTTTCTTTTTAATTTTTTTTATTTCTACTCCTAATTGATTGTAAATTTTTGCTTCAATATTGTTTATTGTAGTTGATTTATCAAAATGCTCTTGGGCATTCATATGTTTCAAGCCATACTCATTAAATATAGTAATTACTCTTCTAGTTTTAACATTCATTTTGTCAAAAGAAGGAATAGTTATATTAATTAAATTTTCTTTGATTATGGCGTTTGCATTTTCTTTTAAACTATCTGGATAAATAGCAACATAGCTTTCATTCTGAGAATAAGTTTTATTAAAAAAGGAAAGTAAAAAGAAAAGAAGTATTGTATTTATTTTCATCTGAATTTTGTTGTTTTCAAATATAAATAAAAACTTATAAATAAAAACTTTTTGAAAAAACTTATTCTTTATTTTTTGTGTCAATAATTATAGTAACTGGTCCATCATTTACTAAAGCTACTTTCATATCGGCTCCAAATTGACCTGTTTGTACTTTTTTACCTAATTCTGTTTCCATTTGTTTTACAAAAGCTTCGTATAATGGAATTGCAATTTCGGGTTTAGCAGCTTTTATATAAGAAGGACGATTTCCTTTTTTTGTGGCAGCATGAAGTGTAAATTGACTAACCACAATAATTTCTCCGTTTATATCTTTTACGGATAAATTCATAACCTCATTTTCATCGGCAAATATTCGTAGATTAGCAATCTTTGAAGTTAACCAATTGATGTCTTCTTGATTATCAGAATCTTCAATTCCAATTAGAATTAGTAGGCCTTGATTAATTTGAGCTACAACATTTCCTTCTATTGTAACTGAAGCTTCTTTTACTCTTTGAATTACTGATTTCATTTAGATTATTGATTTTAGATTCTGAATCAAGTTCAGAATGACAGAAGTTGAGTTACTCGCTTTTTCTTGTTTTATCACTTTCTGCTCTATCTTCTCCGTAAATGTCATTTCTATAATTGTCCTCGTCTCCTTCTAACAATTGCAAGTAGGATTTGTATCTTGACCAAGCAATTTCATCTTTGTCTAAAGCGTCTTTAACAGCACATTTTGGTTCGTCTTTATGCAAACAATTATTGAATTTACATTGGTCTTTTAAAGCAAAAAATTCGGGATAATAATCTCCAATCTCTTGTTTTTCCATATCTACAATTCCAAATCCACGAATTCCTGGTGTGTCTATTATTTGAGCTCCAAAAGCTAAATCAAACATTTCTGCAAAAGTAGTAGTGTGCTTTCCTTGTGAATAGGATGCCGAAATTTGATTGGTTTTTAAATTTAATGAAGGTTCTAAAGTATTTACCAAAGTTGATTTTCCAACACCTGAATGTCCTGAAAACATTGAAACTCTATCTTTCATTAATGCTTTTAGTTCTTCCACTCCTGTTCCGTCTTGAGCAGAAACACGTAAACATTTATAACCTATATTAGTATAAATGTATTGCATGTATAATTGTTCATCTAAAGTAGGTTCGTCAAACGTATCGATTTTATTAAAAACAATAACAACTTCTATTCCATAAGCCTCTGCAGTTACTAAAAATCGATCTATAAAACTTGTTGTTGTTGGTGGATTATTAATCGTTACCAATAAGATAACGATATCAATATTTGCTGCAATAATATGCATTTGATGCGATAAATTAACTGATTTTCTAACAATGTAATTTTTACGCTCATAAATATTATTAATCGTTCCAATATTTGCTTCATCAACGTTATCCACATCAAAATCTACTACATCTCCAACGGCAATTGGATTGGTGCTTTTAATTCCTTGCATTCGGAATTTTCCTTTGATACGACATTCAAAAAACTTATTTTCTTTAGTTTTTACGGTGTACCAACTTCCTGTAGATTTATAAACGATTCCTGTCAAAATGAATGGTGAATTATTAATGGTGAATTGTGAATGACAAAAGTACTAATTTCTAATTTACAATTCACCATTAACATTTTACAATTGATTAACTATCTTTTCTTGATGATTTATACTTTCTTGGTGAATAGCTTTAAACAAATGCATTACAAAATCATTACTCAATCCTTTTTCTTCTCCTTCTAAAATCATTTTTCCTAGAATTTCATTCCAACGTTTGTTTTGAAGAATGGCTACATTATTCTCTTTTTTCAAGACACCAATTTTATCAGCTACTTTCATTCTGCTTCCTAAAACTTCTAGTATTTTAGCATCAAGTTCGTCAATTTGAGAACGTAAACCATTCATTTTACTCAAATATTCGCTTCCATCAGCTGTTTCTTTTCTGACTTTTAAACCTTCAAAAATCTGCTTTAATGTTGTTGGTGTTACTTGCTGAGCTGCATCACTCCAAGCGTTATCTGGATCAATATGTGTTTCGATAATCAAACCATCAAAATTCATATCTAAAGCTTGTTGTGATACTTCTTGAATCATATCTCTTTTTCCTGTAATGTGCGATGGATCACAAATTAGAGGTAAATCTGGAAAACGATTTTGTAAATCAATTGGAATTTGCCATTCTGGAATATTTCTGTATTTCGTTTTTTCATAGGTAGAAAAACCTCTATGAATTACACCAAGTTTTTTGATATTTGCTTTGTACAAGCGTTCAACTCCACCAATCCACAAAGCTAAATCTGGGTTTACTGGATTTTTGACTAAGACTATTTTTTCTGTTCCTTCTAAAGCATCAGCAATTTCTTGAACTGCGAATGGATTAACTGTTGTTCTTGCTCCAATCCATAAAACATCGATATCATGTTCTAAAGCTAATTTTACGTGAGTTGCATTTGCCACTTCTGTTGCCATTAACATTCCGGTTTCAGCTTTTGCTTTTTGCAACCATTTTAGTCCAATTTCACCAACACCTTCAAATCCACCTGGACGCGTTCTTGGTTTCCAAATTCCAGCTCTAAAAACACTTACATCAGAATCTTTTAATTCATGTGCGATTTTTAAAACTTGTTCTTCTGTTTCTGCACTACATGGTCCGGCAATTACTAATGGATGATCTAATTTAAAATCATCTAACCATGTTCTCATATCTTTCTTATTTTCCATAACTTTTAACTATTTTAATATTTCTTTAATTCTATTTGTATTTTGCATTTCGTTAAAAACCTCATCATACTTATCATTTTGAAGTAATTCTTTGAAATGCGTTAAGTTTACTATATATTCATTTAATGTTTCAATGATATTTTCTTTATTCTGTTTGAAAATTGGTGTCCACATGGCTGGAGAACTTTTTGCTAAACGGACAGTACTTTCAAAACCACTTCCAGCCATATCGAAAATATCTCGTTCGTTTTTTTCTTTTTCGATAACTGTTTTTCCTAGCATAAACGAACTTATATGCGATAAATGTGATACATAAGCAATATGTTTATCATGTGATTTTGGATCCATGTATCGAATTCTCATTCCTAATTTTTGAAACAAAATTAAACTCATTTGCTGTTGTAAATAAGCTGTTTTTTCTACTTCACAAATAATATTTGTTTTTCCTTGAAACAAGTCTTTAATAGCTGCTTTTGGTCCAGAAAATTCAGTTCCTGCAATAGGATGTGTTGCTAAAAAATTGCGTCTTTTTTCATGATTAGCTAAAGCTTCACATATTGGTAATTTTGTTGAACCTACATCAATTACGAGCGTATCTTCATTAATATTATTCAAAATTTCAGGCAAAATTACTAAAGCAACATCAACTGGCACAGCAACTATTACTAAATCTGCGTTAATTAATTCCTTATAAGCAGCTTTTTGGTCAATAATTCCTAATTCTATAGCTTCCTCCAGATTATCTTCATTACTATCTATGCCAAAAAAAGTGGCTTCTTTATAATGTAATTTCAAATCCAAAGCCATGGAACCTCCAATTAAACCTATTCCTATTATATATATATTCATAAAATTCCAATATTAAAAATTCCAAATTCCAACATTTCGTTAAAATCTCTCAATTGCTTCTTTAATTTTTTCTCCGATGACACATAATGAAAAGCGAATATAACCGTTTCCGTTACTACCAAAAATGGTTCCTGGTGTGATGAAAATATGTTTTTCTAGTAATATTTTATCAATAAATTCTTCAGAAGATTTTATTTCACTTGGTAATTTTGCCCAAACGAATAATCCCACTGAATTTTTACTTACTTCACATCCTAATTTTTCTGCCAATTGAATTACCAAATCTTTCCGCTTTTTGTAAACATCATTTTGAGTTTCAAACCACAATTTGTCTAATTTTAAAGCTTCAATTGCACCTTTTTGGATGCCGTAAAACATTCCTGAATCCATGTTGCTTTTTACTTTAAGAATTGCATCTATAAAATTTGAGTTTCCTAAAACCATTCCAACTCTCCAACCCGATAAATTATACGTTTTACTTAATGAATTTAATTCAATTGCAATATCTTTTGCTCCTTCAACTTGTAAAATTGATAATGGATTTTCGTTCAAAACAAAACTATAAGGGTTATCATTTACAATTAGAATTTTATGTTTTTTTCCAAAGGCAATTAGTTTTTCAAATAATTCTAAAGAACCGTTCACTCCAGTTGGCATATGAGGATAACTCACCCACATAATCTTTACATTTGATAAATCTTGCTGTTCTAATTTGTTGAAATCTGGTTGCCAATTGGTTTCATCTGTTAAATCATAATAAAGAGGTTTTGCTTGAACTAATTCTGCCACAGCTGCATACGTTGGATAACCTGGATTTGGAATTAAAACTTCATCTCCTTCATTCAAAAAAGCCATGGAAATATGCATTATTCCTTCTTTCGAACCCATTAATGGTAAAATTTCTGAATTGAAATCTAGTTCAACATTAAAATGATTTTGATAAAAATTTGCCATTTCTTTTCTCAATGCAGGCAATCCTTGATAGCTTTGGTATTCGTGAGCTTTTTCATCGTGCATCGCTTTTTGAATCGCTTCAATAACCTTTGGTGAAGGCAACAAATCTGGACTTCCAATTCCCATATTGATGATTGGTTCTCCGTCTGCAATTAGTTGACGGACTTCTTTCAACTTTTTGGAAAAGTAGTATTCTTGTACTGTATTTAGTCTGTTGGCTGTTGTTATCATATGATTTACCGCAAATTCGCAAATTTTCTTTTTACAAATATTTTAAGTTGATTTTTGCAATTTTTATTGATTCTTGTTTTCGTATTCACCTAAAACTTTAAAATGAGTCGTCATTATTTCTAAAAGCTTTTTTCCTTTTTCATAATCTTTATAATCATCAAATGTAATGTCTACAAAAAAGACATAATGAAAAGGAGTTTCTATTTTCGGTAACGATTGAATCTTTGTTAAATTCAATTTGCAATCACTCATTACGTTCAAAACTGTTGCTAAACTTCCTCTTTTGTGTTCCAATTCAAATTTCAAGGAGGCTTTATTGATTTCATTTGTATTTATATATTGATTTTTTCCTATAATTACAAAACGTGTTTGATTGTTATTTATGGTTTGAATTTCTGCGGCTAAAATTTCTAAATCATACAATTCAGCTGCTGTTTTACTTGCAATTGCTCCTATTCCTTTTAATTGATTATCGTGAATTCTTTTTGCTGTTTCGGCTGTATCTTTATCTTCAACTAGTTTTATATGTGGATAATTTTTAAAGAATTCCTTACACTGCAAAATTGCCATTGGATGTGAATGTACTTCTGTGATATCTTCTATTTTCTGACCTTCTAAACTCATGAAATTATGATGCACCGAAAGATAATATTCTCCAATTATTTTCAAATTGTTCTTATCAAGCAAGGCATAATTTGGAATTATTGAACCTGCAATTGAATTTTCTATTGCCATTACTGCAAAATTTGAATTTTCATTCAAAATACTTTCCACCAAACTATCGAATGACATGCATTCATCTATAGCCTGAATTTCATTAAAATAGTCTAATGCTACTTGATGGTGAAACGATCCTTTTATGCCTTGTATTGCTATTCTTTTTTCCATTTTATTTTTTTAACCATTTAGAGATTAAGAAAAAGTAAGTTATTATATTATTAATGAACCTAAATATCTTAATGATTTTATTTCTTGTCAAAAAAAAATCCCGATTTTCATCGGGATTATATATTGTGAGTTTAATTTATTAAAAATTTAGCATACGATATAACAATCCCTTTCTGTTCTCCAGAAGAAATAAGAAAAATTGTTATAATAAAAAGTATTGCTTGTCATTTGTTATTTTATTCAGATGCTAATGTAGAAAATAATTTCAATAAAAAAACTTAATTTAATAAAAAAATCCACTTAAACGTTTTCGTGAAATCATAAAAAAGAGATTATAACGTTTAAAATACCTATCTATTAAAAATGATAGATTTAATTCTATTAAATTATTACATTTGCTATAAATATCACAACATGTCAATAGAAGTTAAAAATATAACCAAAAATTATGGTGCTCAAAAAGCATTAGATAATGTTTCGTTTTCAGTTAAAAATGGAGAAATCGTTGGTTTTTTAGGTCCAAATGGTGCTGGAAAATCGACTTTAATGAAAATTTTGACTACTTATATTACTTCTGATGAAGGAAGTGCTTCTGTAAATGGAAATGATGTTGTGACTTCACAAAAAGAAGTTCAAAAATCTGTTGGTTATTTGCCAGAACATAATCCGTTGTATTTAGATTTGTATGTTCGTGAATATTTGGGTTTTAATGCTGATGTTTATAAAGTAGATAAATCTCGAATTGAAGAAGTAATTCAATTGACTGGTTTAACTCCAGAAGCGAATAAAAAAATCGGACAATTATCAAAAGGTTATAGACAACGTGTTGGTTTAGCAACTGCTTTATTGCATAATCCTGATGTTTTAATTTTAGATGAACCTACAACTGGTTTAGATCCAAATCAATTGGTGGAAATTCGTGAATTGATTAAAAACATTGGAAAAGACAAAACGGTTTTTCTGTCAACTCACATTATGCAAGAAGTGGAAGCCATTTGCGATAGAGTTATCATTATTAATAATGGTAAAATTGTTACTGATAAAAAATTAAATACTTTAGTAAAAGAACAACAAGAGCAAACCGTTGAAGTGGAATTTGATAAAGTAGTTGACGAAACTATTTTAAATACAATTCCGAATATAAAAACTACAAAGAATTCTCATGATTTTATTTGGGAATTGACTTTTGAAACCGAAAATGACATGAGACCAACTGTTTTTGATTTTGCTCACGATAACGGTTTGAAGATTTTACAATTGAATTTGAAGAATAAAAACTTAGAGCAGATTTTTAGAGAAAAAACGAAGAAGTAGTGTTCAGTGTTCAGTAATTGGTTTGTGAAAGTTTCAAATTGTTTTAGTTGTTTCAGTTAAACAATTCAACAGTTAAACTAATTAAAAATCAACTGACCTTGATATAAAACTTGTACATCAACTATTGGTGGATTATTTTTTAGAATTACATTTCCCGTACTATAAATTGTTCCTGAAATTTTTTGTTGCGGATTTACTATAATATCGTTTGAACTTCTTTGAAAAATAGAAATATTTTGTGCTACCAAATTTGCACCTTCAAAACGTTCGTCTCCATTGTAAAAATTGACAGACAAATCAGTGACATTTCCAGAAATATTGTAAAAACTTGCTCGATTATCTTCTACAAATAAACTATTGCAATTCACTTCTAAATGAAATTCTCCTGAAGCTGTGTCTTCAAATAAACCAGATTGTAAATGGAAATTAGTAAAATTCAATACGTTTTCTGAATACACATTATGTTGAGATGACGAATAAATTGTATCTAAATCGTCAATAGAAATGTAAACTTTTATTGGTACATAACTTTGAAATGTCTTAGTAGCATCTTTTGCATTAATGAAAAGTTGGTTGTCAATTAAAGAAAACGTGACTTTGTCAATTACATTTTCTCCAGCTACTATTTCGACTTTTGTCTTACTATCATCAGTAATATGCAATTCAATTCCTTCAGAAATGTTGATTTTATTGAAAAAAGAAACTGAAATTTCTTCAGAAACAATTGTGCCAGAAGATTCTAGTAATTGATTTTCATCACAACTAAATAACAAGAAAAGACTATATAAAACGACTAATTTCTTCATAACTTCACTCCTATTCCAAATTCTAAGGCTTCTGCGTTTGCAGCATGTGTTTTTAATGAAAAACTACTAAAAACGGTTTTATTAATTTGATATTTCGTTCCAATACGTTGATATAAAGGCCCTAAAAACTTAAAAGGAGAATAAACATAATAACCAAGCTGTGCTTCAACCGAAAATTTATTTATTTGTAACTCATATCCTGTAAACAAACCAACACGTTTAAAATCAGTATTTTCACTTATGCTTTCGTTAGGAAAAGCAACCGATTTATATTTAATATACTCTTTCAAAGACAACATATAAAAAGCATCTAAACCAAACTGCACTTTACTTTTTCTAGCAAACTGTTTATCTGCATAAAAACTTAAATTATAAAACGGTTTTTGACCAATTCCTATAATATCGCTTTCATTAATTCCTGTTCTAAAAAATATATTATATTTAATTGGATAAAACGATTTTAATGTATCATTTGAATATTTGTATTCAATATTTCCCTCTTCAAAAGCGTAATTTAAACCCAATTGAAATGACAATACATTTGTACTCGTATTAGGGGATTTTATACTTCCGTTTGAATGATGAAAAAAAGCTAATCCAGTTTCAAAACCAATATTATCAATAACTATTTCCTTTTTGTAATTCAGCAAAAAATAGATAGAAGGCATTAATTTAGTACTATAAGCAAAGTTTCTAAAATTAGTGTTTTTATCATAAGGATTGGTGTTATAAACAATTCCTTGACCAAGTCTAAAAACAATGTTTCTTTTCAGAAAATAAAAATTATAATGACCATAAACACCATACAAATTGCCTAAAACATCATTATTATTATTTTGATAATGTAATGAAAAACCATAATCTGGAAAATTGAAATTCGATTGCCATTCAAGTTCACCAAAAGTTTTTTTATTGAAACTCAATAAAACACTTTCTGGGTGATTAATAATCAAATGTTTTATGGATTTGCTATGAGGCAAAATTTTTCCATACATATAAGAAGCATCTACCGAAAATTGAGCAGTTGCAGTTGAAAAAATGAATAAGAAAAATAAAATTTGCTTCATATTGAGGGCAAATATAAATGAAAGTTTATCAAAAAACTTCTTTCGCAATAGCTTTTATATTTTCTGCTTTTCCCATCGAATAATAATGCAAACATGGAGTTCCAGCTGCAATTAATTCTTTACTTTGCTGCAAACACCATTCGATTCCGATTTGTTTTATAGCTTCATTGTCTTTTGCTTTTACAACTGCCATGATTAAATCGTCTGGCAAATCTACTTTAAATCTGTGTGGAATTAAATTCAATTGTTTCTTAGTCGCAATAGGTTTCAATCCAGGAATAATTGGAACTGTAATTCCAGATTTTCTACATTTTTCTACAAAATCAAAGAATTTTTTATTGTCAAAAAACATTTGAGTTACAATATAATCTGCACCATTTTTAATTTTTTGCTTTAAGAAATGAATATCGCTATCCATGCTTGGAGCTTCCATGTGTTTTTCTGGATAACCTGCAATTCCTATACAAAAGTTAGTACAACAAGAATTTTGCAAATCTTCATCTAAATAAATTCCGTTATTTAAATTTGAAATTTGCTTTACTAAATCTGATGCATATTCATTTCCTTCTTTTTCAGGTTTAAAATAGGTTTCATTTTTTAAGGCATCACCACGAAGTGCTACAACATTGTCAATTCCAAGAAAATCTAAATCGATTAAAAGGTTTTCTGTATCTTCTTTAGTAAAACCTCCACACAAAACATGAGGAATAGCATCCACATCATATTTATTTTGAATACCAGCACAAATTCCAACAGTCCCAGGTCGTTTTTTTACAATTTTCTTTTGCAATAAACCACTTGGCAATTCTTTGAATTCGTATTCTTCACGATGATAGGTTACATCAATAAATGGTGGATTGAACTCCATCAAAGGATCAATACTGTCAAAAATAGATTGGATATTTTGTCCTTTTAAAGGTGGTAATATTTCGAAGGAGAACAAAGGTTTTCCGTTGGCTTTTTCTATATGTTGCGTTACTTTCATTTTTTAATCTGCTATGTTTGGTGCGAGCCATTTTGTGGCAACTTCTGTTGAAATTCCTTTTCGTTTGGCATAATCGATTACTTGATCTTCTTTAATTTTTCCTAGTCCAAAATACTTACTTTGAGGATTTGCAAAATAATAACCAGAAACCGATGAAGCTGGCCACATGGCCATACTTTCCGTTAAGGTTACTCCAATTTCTTCTTCTACATTTAATACTTTCCAAATGGTTGGTTTTTCTAAATGATCTGGACAAGCTGGATAACCTGGTGCTGGACGAATTCCTTTGTATTCTTCTTTGATTAATTGGAGATTATTTAAATTTTCTTCAGAAGCATAACCCCAAATTTCTTTTCGAACTTTTAGGTGTAAATATTCTGCAAAAGCTTCGGCTAATCTATCGGCTAATGCTTTTACCATGATGGAATTGTAATCATCTAATTGTTCTTCATATTCTTTAGCTTTGTCCTCTACTCCAAAACCTGTTGTGACACAAAAACAGCCTATATAATCTTGAATTCCTGAATCTTTTGGTGCAATAAAGTCTGCTAAAGCAATGTTTGGTGCTCCTTCCGTTTTTTGAGATTGTTGACGAAGCGTTAAAAAGGTTGTAAGTTGTTGGTTGTTGGTTGTTAGTTGTATGTCGTCATCGTTGACTTGATTTGCTGGAAAAATTCCGATAATTCCTTTGGCAGTAAACCATTTTTCTGTAACAATTTTATCCAACATAAATAAAGCATCATTGTATAAATTGGTTGCATCTGTTCCAACTACCTCATCAACTAATATTTTTGGAAACTTTCCAAACAACTGCCATGACTGAAAAAATGGTGTCCAATCGATAAACGGGATTAATTCTGAAAGCTCAACATCAAAAGTTTTTGTTCCAATGAAATTTGGCTTTACAGGTTGAAAATTTTGCCAATCTAATTGTAATTTATTTTTTCGTGCTTGTTCAATGGTTAGATAATTTTTATCGCGACTTCTATTTAAATATCCTTCACGAAGGTTGTCATATTCATCACGAATGGCTTTTACGTAATTTTCTTTAGTTTCCTTTTGTAATAAGTTGCTCGCAACTGTTACAGCTCTTGAAGCATCATTTACATGGACTACAGTTTCTTTATATTCAGGTGCAATTTTCACTGCAGTGTGAGCTCGAGAAGTTGTTGCACCACCAATCATAATTGGAATTTTAATGTTTAATTTGTCCATTTCTTTGGCTATATAAACCATTTCGTCTAACGAAGGAGTAATCAAACCACTTAAACCAATAATATCTACATTATGTTCAACAGCAGCTCGAATTATTTTTCCGGGTGGAACCATCACTCCTAAATCAATGATTTCGAAATTATTACAACCTAAAACAACCGCAACAATATTTTTTCCAATATCGTGAACATCACCTTTTACAGTTGCCATCAATACTTTTCCAGCACTTGAAGACTTCCCTGTTTTTTCTGCTTCTATAAATGGTAATAAGTAAGCTACTGCCTTTTTCATCACACGTGCAGATTTTACAACTTGAGGTAAAAACATTTTTCCGCTTCCGAATAAATCACCAACGACATTCATTCCTGCCATTAGATTTACTTCTATAACTTCTATGGCTTTAGCTGAATTTGAACGTGCTTCTTCCACATCAATTTCTATGAATTCATCGATTCCTTTTACTAAGGAATGTGTTAATCTTTCTTGAATGGAACCATTTCTCCATTCTGCAATCGCTTTTTCATTTACTTTATAATCTCCTTTGTAACTCTCGGCTAAAGCCAAGAGCAATTCAGTTGCATCTTCCTTTCTGTTTAATAACACATCTTCTACATGTTCTAAAAGAATAGGATCAATTTCATCATAAATTTCTAACATTTCAGGATTCACAATTCCCATTGTCATTCCGTTTTGAATGGCATGATATAGAAAAGCAGAATGCATCGCTTCTCGAACTTTGTCATTTCCTCTAAAAGAGAATGAAACATTACTTACACCACCAGAAACATTTGCATAAGGCAAATTTTCACGAATCCATTTTGTGGCTCTGAAAAAATCTAGTGCGTTTAATTTATGTTCGTCCATTCCAGTAGCAACTGGAAAAATATTAGGATCGAAAATAATATCTTCTGCTGGAAAACCTACTTTTTCTACTAAAATATCATAGCTTCTTTTACAGATTTCTATTCTTCTTTCGTAAGTATCCGCTTGACCATCTTCATCAAAAGCCATTACAATTACGGCAGCACCATATTTTTTTATCAATTTAGCATGATGAATAAACGTTTCTTCTCCTTCTTTTAAAGAAATAGAATTCACCACACTTTTCCCTTGAACTACTTTTAACCCAGCTTCAATAATTTCCCATTTAGAGCTATCAATCATTATAGGAACACGAGCAATATCTGGTTCGGCTGCAATAAGATTTAGGAATTTTGTCATGGCATAAACTCCATCCAGCATTCCTTCATCCATATTTACATCGATGATTTGAGCTCCACCTTCCACTTGAGCACGAGCAATTTCAAGGGCTTCATCGTATTTTTCTTCTTTAATTAATCGAAGAAACTTACGTGAACCAGTTACATTAGTTCGTTCTCCAACATTTACAAAATTGGTTTCTGGAGTAATGATTAAAGGTTCTAATCCTGATAATTGAAGGTATTTATTGGTTTTATAGCTCATCGTTTATTCTCTTGTAATGCTTGTTGACTTCTTTATAAAACAATTTAAAATCGGTTTTATAGTTTAGCCATTTATTTTGTAATCTTTTTTTTGTGTTTATTATTTTATTTTTCATTGTAATCAGACTTCTACGGTTATTCCTCTGGGCTTAAATTCATTTGCAACTTCGGCAATTAGTTTGATGTGTTCTGGAGTTGTACCACAACAACCACCAATAATATTTACTAAATTATCTTGTAAATATTCCCGAATTAAAGCCTGCATTTCTTCTGGAGTTTGATCGTATTGTCCGAAAGCATTCGGCAAACCAGCATTTGGATGAGCTGAAATATTCAATTGTGTATTATGAGCTAAACGTTTTAAATAAGGCTTTAATTGGTCAGCACCTAAAGCACAATTAAATCCAATACTTAATAATGGAATATGTGAAATTGAAATCAAGAAAGCTTCCACAGTTTGACCAGACAATGTTCTTCCAGATGTATCTGTAATTGTCCCTGAAACCATAATTGGAATATCGATATTTCTTTCTTCTTTGACTTCTTCAATAGCAAAAAGGGCTGCCTTTGCATTTAAAGTGTCAAAAATGGTTTCTACTAATAAAACATCACAACCACCATCAATTAAAGCTTCAACTTGTTGTTTGTACGCAACTCTTAAATCATCAAAAGTTACTGCTCTAAAACCTGGATCGTTTACATCTGGTGACATGGATGCTGTTCTGTTGGTTGGTCCAATTGAACCAGCTACAAATCTTGGTTTATCTGTAAATTCGTCGGCAACTTCTCGAGCAATTTTAGCTGATTCGTAATTTAATTCATAAACTATGTCTTCTAAATGATAATCAGCCATTCCGATAGTCGTTCCTGAAAACGTGTTGGTTTCCACAATATCAGCACCAGCTTGAAAATACAAACGGTGGACTTGCTTTACAGCTTCAGGTTGTGTTATGGAAAGTAAATCGTTATTTCCTTTTAAAGGATAAGGAAAATCTTTGAAACGTGAACCGCGAAAATCTTCTTCTGAAAAATTATTGCGTTGTAACATAGTTCCCATTGCTCCATCTAGAACAAGGATTCTTTCTTTTATAGCTTCTTGTATTTTTGACATATTTTTTATTTAACCGCAAAGTTCGCAAGGTTTTTGCAAAGTTTGCAATGCTTAATTAGTAATATGTTATCAAGAAATTGGAGAGGATTTCGTTGGGTTATCTTTTTCTAAATACCGAAACAAGTTCAGCATAAAGAATAGAATGTAGCACCTTCTACAAGAATAGGGTTGCTAAGCTTTCATTGAGTCTAATCTCTCCAGCTTTCGTGATAACAATCATTATGTTTATGAACAAGGCAAAGGTAAGAATAAATACTAACAACTGAAATATTTTCTGATATATTTATATTTTCATATTTAAAACAAACTATTTGTCTTTTAAATACAGGTATAATAAATTTATTTTCTATTAATAACTAAGTATTACAAAATAAAAAAAAGGCAGAATAATTTCTGACCTTTTTTTATTTATATTCTAGTAGATAATTTAGTTCTTAACAAATTTAGATGTAGCTACACCTTCTTCTGTTTTTACATTTAGCATATAAACACCAGAAGTTAAATCTGAAACATTGATTTCCATTTCAGAATCAAATGAATTATTGATTGTTTTAACTGTTCTTCCATTAATATCTACCACAGAAATTTCATTAACTGTTAAACCATTTTTAACTGATAAATTTAAAACGTTATTTGCTGGGTTTGGATAAATTGAAAAATTATTAGTAAAGAAAGATTGAGCACTTGCAACCGGTCTGTCTACAGAAAAAGAATCTATACCGATAATATCTGAATTATTTCCCGCTGGACCACCACTTGTAACAAAATACCTAAAAGCGAATTTAACATCCGTTGGACCTGATAAACCTGAAATAGTTACAGTTCTCAAACCAGTAGCCCAAGATGTAGGATAATCAGTTAGATTCAAATTTGGGTTAACATCGTCTAATAATGTTGTAAAATCTCCTAAACCTGCCGAACCTCCAGTTGGATTAGTTGTGGTAGATCCTGTTGTACTCATTCTTAACTGTAATCTGTCAGCAAACGATGCATTAGGGTCAGCTGTAGTTGTATTCTTACCTATACGAGTATAAAAAGTAACAACATCTCCATTTTGAACATTTACTACTGGAGTGATTAACCAGTTACTAATTGTTCCTGAACCAGCTGTTGATGAAGTTCCTGTACTAGTGTAATTAATTAAAGCAAAAGAATTTAATCCTCCCGCTTGACCATTAGGTGTTAGTCCTCCAAATGGTGTTGTAGCAGTTGGTGCTGTATAATCTGCAATTGACCAAGTTGGAGCTGTAGCATATACTGGAGAACTCTGGTTCGTAACTTGCCAACCTGCCGAAATCATTGCTGCAGTTGTGCCATCAAATCCGAAAGCAAATTGGTTTTGAGAAAATCCTATAATAGGAAATAAAAGTAAGAGTAAAATTTTTTTCATAATGATTATTTTATTTGGTTAATAATTGCATTAAAAATAATAAATATATTCATACAAAAGACAATTTAAATCTTTTTTAACATTTAAATCACGTACTTAAATAAAACATTTATATCTTTGCATCATTAAATCAAAAGAGGAAAAATTTGACTGATTGCAACCTCGTTAAAAAAATGCTAAAGCAGAAACCCTTCTTTAGTATTTCCTACGAATATATCTTTCTTACTTTTCCATATTAATATAAAAAATAATTATTATATGGCATATTTATTTACGTCTGAATCCGTTAGCGAAGGACATCCAGACAAAATTGCAGATCAAATTAGTGATGCTTTAATTGACAACTTTTTAGCTTTTGATGCTGAATCAAAAGTAGCTTGTGAAACTTTAGTTACAACTGGACAAGTAATTTTAGCTGGAGAAGTAAAATCAAATACTTATCTTGATGTTCAACAAATAGCAAGAGATGTAATCAAGAAAATTGGTTACACTAAAAGCGAATATATGTTTGAAGCAAATTCTTGTGGAATTTTATCTGCAATTCATGAACAATCAGCTGATATCAATCAAGGAGTTGATAGAGCAAACAAAGAAGAACAAGGTGCTGGTGACCAAGGAATGATGTTTGGCTACGCAACTAATGAAACTAAAAACTTCATGCCTTTGGCCCTAGATTTATCTCATGCTTTGTTGATTGAATTAGCTAATTTGAGAAGAGAAAATTCTGAAATTACTTATTTGAGACCAGATGCAAAATCTCAGGTAACTTTAGAATATTCTGATGACAACAAACCTGTTCGTATTGATGCAATCGTAATTTCTACACAACATGATGATTTTGTTCAACCAAAATCAAACTCAAAAGCAGATAAAGATGCTGCTAATGAAGAAATGCTGGTTAAAATTAAAAATGACTTAGTTTCAATTTTAATTCCAAGAATAAAAGCAAAATATCCACAATATGCTCATTTATTTAATGACGACATAACGTATCATATTAATCCTACTGGAGTTTTTGTAATTGGTGGTCCTCATGGTGATACTGGTTTAACGGGTAGAAAAATTATTGTAGACACTTATGGTGGAAAAGGAGCTCATGGTGGTGGTGCTTTTTCTGGAAAAGATCCAAGCAAAGTTGACCGTTCTGCTGCTTACGCAACAAGGCACATTGCTAAAAATTTAGTTGCTGCTGGTTTGTGTGATGAAGTTTTAGTTCAGGTTTCTTATGCTATCGGTGTTGCAAAACCTACTTCAATTAATGTAAATACTTATGGAACTTCGAATGTGAATTTAACTGATGGAGAAATAAGCAAAAAAGTTGAAGGGATTTTTGACATGAGACCTTACTTTATTGAACAACGTTTAAAATTAAGAAATCCAATCTATAGTGAAACAGCTGCTTATGGTCATATGGGAAGAACTCCTGAAACTGTAACTAAAACTTTTAATTTACCAAATGGTGAAGACAAAACAGTTACTGTTGAATTATTTACTTGGGAAAAATTAGATTATGTAGATCAAGTGAAAACTGCTTTTGGATTATAAAATAGTTAGATTCTGAAATAAATACAGAATGATAAAAAATAAAAAAACCTGATTCTTAATTTTGAATCAGGTTTTTTTTGTGAGATATAATTTCGATTACAAATTATATTTCAAACTCAATATAATATATCTTGGTTGCACTGTGTAACTTGAAAATGAACTTGTTCCAGCAATTTGGTTAAAACTACTACTATTTAAAGCTTTAGTTTCCAATAAGTTTGTTCCTGACAATTTATATTCCCACTTACTATTTTTCTTTTGATAAATTAAACTTGTACTTAAGAAATCATATTCTGTATCGATAGATTTGTCTTTATTTCTTCTATGAAAAAAACTATAATCAGAAACAAAAGAAAATGCGTCTAAGAAATAATATTCTAAACCAATTGTTGGACTATCAGTATAAAAAGTGTCCGAAAAGTTATCATTTATAGTATAACCATAACCTAGTGATAAATTTGGAATAGTTTTATAATTTGTAGAAAACTTCACGTTATAACTTTGTGTAAATGATTCTGTAGTTTGAATCTCAGAAGGATTATTATTTGGATCTGTATCTGCGTCTTGAAAAACTCTAATATTATTAAATTTACTCCAATTCATATTTAAACCTGCTGAAGCTTTATAATATTTTGCGAATGAACGTCCATAATTAAATGCTCCAGAAATAGTTTCATCAGCAAAATTTGAATCAATATTTACAGAGGAAGATGCCTGATTTGCACCTGAAGCTGATAATAAAGCTCTACTTTTAATAGCATCTGTTTGTTTAGTGTAATTTAAGAATCCAAAAATATTTTCAAAATTAAACATGTTATACTTGAAATAACGCAAACTATGTGATTGTGAAAGTGAATTTTCTAAATTTCTATTTCCACTAAATAAACTATTATAATTTGAAAACACATAACCTTCAGCCAACTTGGTAATATCAGTAAAACTATTTTGTAAAGCAAAATTATATGTAAGTGTTTCAGATTTTTTTATTTGATACAAAGCATACACATCAGGCAATAACCTGTTAAAATTCATGGTATTAGATGAGCCTAATTGATTATCTCTTGTGGAATAATTGTGAACACTAAAACCTGGTGTAAACGTAAATTTTCCTTTTATAAATTTGTAGTGCAATCCTAAAAACACATCATTAAAAGCATAATCTACATTGTTAGTGTTTTCTGCTGCTGTTAAATTATTTACTACTCCATTATCTAATATTTGGAAGATGCTTGAATCAAAGTTTTGATATGAATAAGTATTACCTAATGTAACATTAATATTACTTTTTGGAGTTAACATATAATAGTAATCAAATTTAGCATCAGCTTTATTTGTTTTTACAAAGCGATTTTGATTAATGTCATTTCTGGCTTGACTACTATCATAACCCGCAAATAAGAAAGGTTGTAATTCTAAATTTGCATTGTAAAAAGGATCTTCTTCTTGATATAAATGTTGTAATTCAAAAGCAAACACATTTTTATCGTTTAAGGTATAATAGTAATTGAAACTTTGATTTAATGATAACGGATTTTGAACCTTATCGGTATTAATGTCAGACAATAAAGAAGAAAACAATGTTTGATCTTCTCTTTGGTCAGAAAATTTAGCTAACACATCATAGTCAACATGCAACTTATCAGAAGGAACATAACTAGTACTTAATTTTAATAATGTTTGAGTACTTAATTGATTAGAAACGTCTTGCCTAGTTTCATCTTGAAGTGGTTCTGGCCTTTCTGTTTGTGTAGTTGTTAGTGTTTGCGTTTTATTTCCTAAAACAATTGCAAAACCACTGAATGTTAAAGATTTTGAAGGGTTATAACTAAAATTAGCTGCTCCAAATTTAGTGTCAATATTTGCAGCTTCATTATTATTTAAATTTCCAATTCCCAAATCATTAGAAGACACATTGAAACTTGAGCCTCCTTTTCTCGATATATTTCTAAATCCACCTGTAAATCTAAAATAATCTCTTGTAGTTAAAGGTAATTCACCAATATTGTTAAAATTACTAATAACATTGACACTAAATTTTGGATTATAATAGAACAATTTTGGATTAATTAAATACCTATCTTCTGTATCCCAAGCTCCTGCTCCAGCTGTAATATCTCCAAACCAAAAGTTTTTCTTACCTTCTTTTAATTTGATGTTAATAGCTACATTTTCTTCGTTGTTTTCTAATCCTTTTAGATTGGTGACTTCGTTATAATTTCTTAAAACTTGGATTTTATCTAAAGCATTTGCTGGAATGTTTTTAGTAGCGATTTTGGTATCACCATCAAAAAAATCTTTTCCTTCAACCATTACTTTTTGAACTGATTTTCCTTCTACCGTTATGTTTCCTTCAGTATCAACCTCAACACCTGGTAATTTTTTTAATACATCTTCTAATTTACGTTCTGTTCCATTGGTAAATGAGTCTGAATTATAAATAATAGTATCTCCAGAAATTGAAACTGGCATTTCATAAACCAATTCAACTTCTTTAAGCATGTTCCCTTCTTTCAAAACTATATTATAATTCATAGTTTTATCAGAAGTAGTTACTTGCTTTTCCTGTGATTCATACCCTATGTAACTAATCTTTAAAGTATATGGTGTATTAGCATTAAGATTAAGTTGGTATTTTCCAGCATCATTTGTAATGGCATATGCATCCATAGCTTTAGTGTTGTTATTGATTGCCATAATATTAGCCATTTCTAAAGCAACACCAGTTGTATCTTTTACGGTACCTTCAAATCGAATATTTTGAGAAATAGCATTTAAAGAAAATGCCATAATGCAAATGAAAAGTATTTTTTTCATCAAGTTTTTTTTAGTTTGTATTTATTATCAAGATTAAAATCCTCTTCCTCTTCCACCACCTCGTTGACCACCATACATTTCTCTCATTTCTTCCATTTTCTTGGTCACAGTTTCGTCATATTCTTTTTGCGTTACAACTTTTCCAGTTTTTGGAGCTTTAATATCTGCTTTGTCTTTTATGTTTAATGCAATTTTTGAACACAATAAAACTGTAGTTCCATCATTAACTTCTAAAATCAAACCTGGCAACCCCCAATATTTATCTGGACCTTGATTGATAGGTATTTCTGGAGCGTACCAAGCTGTAATCGTTTTTTCTTTTATTTGTTCAACATCTTGCATAAAGTTAGTTTTTTTATTGGCATCTGTAGAATCTTTTGCTTTTGCAGCTTTTTCTTTTTCCTCTTTATCTTTATCACCACCACGCATTCTAAAATTTCTAAAATCAGTTGGATCTGTTGCTACTACAGCTGTTGCTTTATAACAAGTATATTCCCCAATTTTTTTAGTTTCAGCTGTCATTTGCCATTTATAACTTGGTAAACTGTCTTTAATTAAAAATTCTTTTCCAAAAAATTCTTTGTCTACAGTATACATTTTTTCTTTCACGTTTTTATATTGAGTGCCACCACCACCCATCATAGATGTCATCATTCTTCCACCACCACCATTTTGACCTGGAGCTTCTAATTTTTCTTCTTCTTTGTAGATTGAAGCAGATTTATCAAAATTTAAAACAAATGTTTTTTCAAACATTTTTTTCATTCGTTCTTCAATATTTGCTTTCATGTCTGGAGTGATTTCTCTATTGCCTCCAAAGTTTTTCATCATTTCTGCGGTACTAGTTTTTGATTCATAAACAGCCATGCCTTGAAAATCTTGAGCTTTGATCATTGATGTTACTAAAAGTAACGCTACTAAAATTGTATTTTTCATTTTAAAATGGTTTACTAATGATTAGACTTCTAAAGAAAAATATTCTTGCACTTATCAAATGTTAAATAATTTCTTATAGTTTAGACTTATAAATGCATTTTTTGTTACAGTTATAAATCAAAATGTTATGTTAAAAACATTATCTTTAGACTTTCAATTTGAGAAAAGGTTTAATCTAGTTTTAAATAAATGAAAAAATATATTCTTTTTTTTGTATCACTTTTTAGTTCTATTTCTTGGACTCAAGAAAAAATTATTATCAAAAAAGTAGATTCTACATATACAAAATCAGATATCTTTATCGGAAAAGACAATTTAAAAAATGATTATTTCACATTTAAAAATGTTATAAAAAAAAGTAATACAACTCAAGAATATGAATATCAAAACCTTTCTTTTGGAAAAATAGAAAAAATTTGCATTACAAACCCTTTACAAATTGTCGTTTTTTATGAGGATTTTAATGCTCTTATTCTATTAGATAATCAATTAAATGAAACTCAACAAATCAATGGAAATAATTTTGAAACTCCTATTAAGATAGAAGCCTTTGGCTTAGCGAGTCAAAATCAAGTTTGGTTGTATGATGGTTTTTTGCAAAAAATCAGTTTATACAATTTTAAATCAAACATTAATAAAATTATTTCCACTCCATTAACAACAATGATTAAAGACTACAATAGTGATTTTAATTATTTCTATTGGATTAGTGAAGAATTAGATTTTTATTCGATTTCCATATTTGGAAAAATAAACAATATGGGTAAAATTCCAGAATATGATACTATTCAAATTATTGATAACACAAAAATTATTTACTCAAAGCATAAAGAATTATACTACTTCAACACTAACAAGGCATTAGCACAAAAAATTGATTTAAATCAAAAAAGCTTTGATAAATTTTTCTTTAACAACGGAATTTTATCTATTTTTACAAACAATCAGATTATTAATTATAAAATAGATTTACCATAATGCACGTAGCAATAGCAGGAAATATCGGAGCAGGTAAAACGACTTTAACAAAGTTATTAGCCAAACAGTTTAAATGGGAACCACATTTTGAGGATGTTGTTGATAATCCATACTTAGATGATTTTTATCATCAAATGGAGCGTTGGAGTTTTAATCTACAAATTTATTTTTTGAATAGTCGTTTTCGTCAAGTATTACAAATACGTGAAAGCGGTAAGAAAATCATTCAAGATAGAACTATTTATGAAGATGCACATATTTTTGCACCCAATCTTCATGCCATGGGTTTAATGACAAATAGAGATTTCAATAATTACAGTTCTCTTTTTGATTTGATGGAAGGGTTAGTTGGACCACCCGATTTACTAATTTATTTAAGAAGTTCTATTCCGAATTTAGTAAACCAAATTCACAAAAGAGGAAGAGAATACGAAAATACCATTTCTATTGATTATTTAAGTCGATTAAATGAACGTTATGAAGCTTGGATTCATAAATATGACAAAGGAAAATTATTAATTATTGATGTTGACAATATGGATTATGTAAACAATCCAGAAGACTTAGGAGAAATTGTCAACAGAATTAATGCAGAAATAAACGGATTATTTTAGTCCATTAAAAGCCTCTTTATTGAGGTTTTTTTATTCATAAATTATATAAATATGCCATTAGTAACACCACTTTCACCAGATCACGATAAAGAAACACAAGAATTAGCTGAATTTTTTAATGAAACCTTAGGGTTTTGCCCAAATTCAGTTTTAACCATGCAACACAGACCTGCCATTTCAAAAGCTTTTATCAATTTGAACAAAGCTGTAATGGAAAATCAAGGTCGAGTGACTTCTGCTTTGAAACGAATGATTGGTTGGGTTACTAGTAATGCTGCTGGTTGTAGATATTGTCAAGCACACACTATTAGAGCTGCTGAACGTTATGGAGCAAACCAAGAGCAATTGGATAATATTTGGGATTACAAAACACATCCTGCTTTTTCTGATGCGGAAAGAGCTGCTTTAAATTTTGCGTTAGCTTCTTCTGTGATTCCAAATGCTGTTGATGAAACAATAAAAACAGATTTATACAAACATTGGAACGAAGGAGAAATTGTTGAAATGCTTGGAGTTATTTCGCTTTTTGGGTATTTAAATCGTTGGAATGATTCAATGGGAACAACCATTGAAGATGGTGCAGTTGAAAGTGCTGAACAATACCTTGGAAAAACAGGTTGGGAAAAAGGAAAGCACATATAGAAATATTAGGATTTTCAGATTACAAACATAAAAAAACGGCTCTCAAATTTGAAAGCCGTTTTTTATTAGATTAAAATCCTTTATTTATTTGATAGCTCTGATTTCTTTGTCAACCTCTACTTCATTACCTTCAAAAGTAAATTCTTCAACAGATTCTTTTCCGTCTAAAGTTGTAACTACTTTTACTATTGCTTGAACATTTTCGTCATTAATTTTAGTTTTTTCAACCATCACCTTTTTAGTAACTTCTTGATTCATTTCTTGATTCATGAATTTACAAGTTTTACTCATGCATCCTTTTTCGATACATTCTTCTTTCGACATTGAAGAACATTCTTCCATAACTGAACAACACGTCATTGCAGTACCATTATTCATGGTATGAGCATCTCCTCCTAAAATTGGAGCAATTACTAATCCAATTAAACAAGTTAATTTGATTAAAATATTCATTGATGGTCCAGAAGTATCTTTGAATGGATCTCCAACAGTATCTCCAGTTACGGCAGCTTTATGAGCATCAGAACCTTTGTATGTCATTTCTCCATTGATTTCAACACCTGCTTCAAATGATTTTTTAGCATTATCCCATGCTCCACCAGCATTGTTTTGAAACACAGCCCAAAGCACACCAGAAACAGTAACTCCAGCCATATAACCACCTAACATTTCTGCTACTAACTGATTGTTTTCAGCATAAACTAATTTACCTAATAACACAATTGCAATAGGAAAACCAATAGTTAAAATTCCTGGTAACATCATTTCGCGTAAAGCAGCTTTTGTCGAAATTTCAACACATTTTCCGTATTGAGGTTTTCCAGTTCCTTCCATAATTCCTGGAATTTCTTTGAATTGACGACGTACTTCATACACCATGTCCATAGCTGCTTTTCCAACAGAATTCATTGCTAAAGCTGAGAAAACTACAGGAATCATTCCACCTACAAATAACATAGCTAAAACTGGGGCTTTAAAAATATTAATTCCGTCAATTCCGGTAAAAGTTACGTAAGCTGCAAATAAAGCTAGAGATGTTAAAGCTGCCGAAGCAATTGCAAAACCTTTTCCAGTTGCTGCAGTTGTATTTCCTACTGAATCTAAAATATCTGTTCTTGTTCTTACTTCTTTTGGTAATTCGCTCATTTCAGCAATTCCTCCAGCGTTGTCTGAAATTGGTCCGAAAGCATCAATTGCTAATTGCATTGCTGTTGTAGCCATCATTGCTGAAGCTGCTAAGGCAACACCATAAAATCCTGCTAAAGCGTAAGAAGCCCAAATTGCACCAGCAAATAATAAAACTGTTGGGAAAGTTGAAATCATACCTGTTGCTAAACCAGCAATTACATTTGTACCTGCTCCAGTTGAAGATTTTTGTACGATTGCCAAAACTGGTTTTGTGCCTAAACCTGTGTAATATTCTGTTACAGAAGAAATAATTCCTCCAACAGCTAATCCAACAATAGTAGCATAAAATACTCGCATTGAAGAAATATCTTTTAAACCTTCACCGAAGAATTCCATTTTCATGGTTTCTGGCAACATGTATTTTACTAGAAAATAGCATGAAACTAATGTTAATAAGATTGAAACCCAGTTCCCTACATTTAAGGCTTTTTGAACTTGTTGTTCTTTAGCATCATCTGAAGAAATTTTAACCAACATAGTTCCTATGATAGAAAATAAAATTCCAAAACCAGCAATTGCCATTGGTAATAAAATGGGACCAATTCCTCCAAAAGCATCTTGAAGGCTTCCACCCATATCTTTAATAACATAGTTTCCTAAAACCATTGCAGCTAAAACCGTTGCTACATAAGACCCAAATAAATCAGCACCCATTCCAGCAACATCTCCCACATTATCTCCGACATTATCTGCAATTGTAGCAGGATTTCTTGGATCATCTTCAGGAATACCCGCTTCTACTTTACCCACTAAATCAGCACCAACATCAGCAGCTTTTGTATAAATACCACCTCCAACACGTGCAAATAATGCAATTGATTCAGCACCAAGTGAAAAACCAGCTAATGTTTCTAATACTATTGTCATTCCATTAGTATCTGTCCATACTCCACCCATAAAATAGTGAAAGAAAAATATAAAAAAGGCTGTTAAACCAAGAACAGCTAATCCTGCAACACCTAAACCCATTACAGTTCCACCACCAAAAGCTACTTTTAAAGCTTTAGGTAAACTTGTACGAGCCGCTTGAGTTGTACGAACATTTGTTTTTGTAGCGATTTTCATTCCCATATTACCTGCCAAAGCAGAAAATATAGCACCAACGATAAATGCAATAATTATTAAATAACTTGTTGTAGGCACAAAATAAGCAACTCCCGCAAGAACTATACTTGCTCCAATAACAAAGAACGTTAATAATCTATATTCTGCTTTTAAGAATGCCAACGCTCCTTCATATATGTAATCTGAAATTTCTTTCATTTTACCATCACCTGCATCTTGTTTTAAAACCCATGATTGCTTATAAAACATAAAAAGCAATCCAATTACTGCCATAATTATTGGCACATAAATCATTATTGAATCCATAAAATTTTAGTTAAATTTTTAAATATTATTATTTTCAAGGTCAAACAAAAATAAACAAAAAAGGCAATATTACTACTAATATTGCCTTTTTTATAAAATTGTTTTAAAAATTAACCTATGCTAAATAGCCCTTCTGGTTTATTTTCAATTGCATTAAATCTTTCTTTACATTTTACGAAAATCTCTTTTGCTTCGTTAACATCTCCCCATCCTTCAACATCAACAACTTTATTTTCTAAATCTTTATAAACTTGAAAGAAATGTTCAATTTCTTTTATTAAGTGTGGATTTACATCACTTAAATCATTTAATTGATTCCAAATTGGGTCTGAAACTGGCACACAAATTACTTTTTCATCTGGCCCCTTTTCATCAGCCATGTGGAATACTCCAATTGGCTTAACTTCCATAACACAACCTGGAAAAGTTGGTTCTGTTACCAAAACCAAAACATCTAATGGATCACCATCTAAGGCTAACGTTTCTGGAATGAATCCGTAATCTGCAGGATACATCATTGAAGAAAATAACATTCTATCAAAACGCATTCTTTTTAAATCAAAATCGTATTCGTATTTATTTCTGCTTCCTCTTGGGATTTCTATCAATACATCAAATGTAGTTACTTTATCTGCTGTCATTTTATTTTATTTTTTCGAGTGCAAAAGTACAAATTCTAACTTTTTTCAAAGCAGAAAATTAGGTTTATTTTTATGCGAAAGTTTAAAATGAAAGAGATTTAAGGTTTTCATAACATTTAACTATAAATTTTTAATTCAAATGCCTAATAAATCAATGGCTGACGATTTCTTTTCTTTAAATAATAATGCCAAAAAAAGTATGTAGCTAGTGAACGATTTGGTCTCCAATTCTCAGAAAGTAATATCATTTCCTCTTTAGTTGAAACATCAAATAATTCTTTTAAGGTATTTTGAAGTGTTATATCTCCAATCGGAAAAACATCTTCTTTTTGAAGACAAAACATGATATAAACCTCAGCAGTCCAATTTCCAATTCCTTTTATGGCTGTTAATTCTGCTTTGATTTGTTCTTCTGGTTTTAATGAAAAAGTTTCTAATAGTAAATTTCTGTTCAAAATTGCTTTTGAGAGTTCTTTGAGATAAACTATTTTTTGTTTTGAAATGGCATTATTTCTTAAATCTTCATCAGAAGCTTTTAGTATATTTTCTGGTGACACTTTTCCTAAGAAATATTCCATTTTAAATAACATGCTTTGGCAGATGCTAGAGAAACTTGTTGTTCTATAATTAATTTGCAAAGAGATTCAAATCCTTCTGGTCTTGTTGAAATGTGTGGTTCTCCATATAAATCAATGATTTGTTGGAATACTTTGTCTTGTTGAAGTAAATATGGAATGTGTTTTTTTCAATTTTTACTTTTTGTGTTAGCGGTTGGAACGGCATCCTTTTTTTGTTTTGACTAAAAACAAAAAAAGATATAGTGGAAGACGCGACCTGAAAGGGAACACCCAAATTTAATAAATTCCGATATTTGAAATTCCAAATTCCAAAAAAATCAATTAGAAATAGAATCCGAATGATCCTTTCACTGTAAATCGTTTTGCATCTGGAAGGTCGAAATAATTTCCTCTCCAAGCAAAGTCTAAACGGAATACTTTGAAAATATTTCCAATTCCAGCGTGATATTCCCAATAGACTTTTTCGGGTGCTTGATAGACTAATCCTGAAGCATTTATTTGTCGGTTTTCATCTGAAACAGTTCCATAAACTGTTTTTATACCCACAATTTCTCTCCAGTTTAATTTTCTCAAAAAGCCAATTCTAGAAAATAATCTTCCGTTAAAATGATGTTCAAAATGAAGGGAAGCATACTCATCAGCGACAAAATCGTAATAATTTAACAGATTATACGTATTGTCAATTACAAAATAAGATTGATTTCCGGGCACAACTCCCATTAACCCTAATGGAACTTGACCGAATGTTTTTCCTACTTCTAATGTGGTGAATAATCTACCAAAACCTCCAACTAAAACGGGTTGTCTATAATAAAACTGGACTTTTTGATAATCGAAATCACTATTCATTACTCCTTTGAATCCTTGACTGTAACTTAAAAATAATCGAGCATAATTATCATCTACATCTTGACGTTCTACTCCGTAACCAATTGTTTTTCTATTTGGAGTATATTCTCCAACTAAATTAATTTCTGATTGTTTAACTCTTGATTCTGTTGTAGTAAATGTATTATCTGTGAAATAATCTAAACTAAAATCACTTGAAGCAGACTCTAATGTTCGGTAAGAAAAGTTAGTTTGAAAAACCAAATTTTTTATTGGTTCAATAGCGATTCCGAAATTGGTTAAATTAACGTTTGTTAATTTATTATTTATTCCACTAGAGAAAAATGAAGAAGAAGCAAAACTTCTACCCAAAACATCATTTGAAGTTGTTAAACTAACACCAATTTGCTCCACATCTCTTCTATTTCCTGCAGAAAGAATTAATCTGTTTTTCTTATTCACCAACCATTTTCCTGAAATACCATACTTGAATTTATCATCTTTAAATCCGTAAGCTGTGTAGGCTTGAATTCTCCAAGGATCGTTTGTGCCAAAATAGGTTCTTCCACCAAAACGCAAACGTTGACCTTCTACATCATTATATCCAAAAGTTGAAAATATTGGACCAATATCAATATTTCCTACTTCAATGTAACCACTACCTAAAATTGCGACCAAATCATAAACTCTTCTAAACTTTGGAACAGTCATTAAGGTGTCTAGTAAATTATAAATTCCGGCTTCATTTTCGTTTAAGCTTTCAAATCTATTTTGTTCCCAAAATTCATCGGTTTGATTGAATGCTTTTTTATCGTAATAATTGACTTCTTCTTTGTAGAAATCATTTTCTTTTGGAATATTGAACTGATGATTTTTAAACAAAGTTGTTCTTTTTCCATAAACTCCTTTTGATTCTTCTTTTTTAGAAAAACTAAAATCAGACATCATATGATCTCTTTTTAGCAAGAAAACCGAATCATTTAAAACGTCAAACTCTTGTTCTATATAAATTTCTTTTACCCAGTTGATGTTAGCACTTTTATTGGCTTCTAAATTAATTTTTTTAACGGCCCAAGTAGTGTCATTTACCCAAAAATCACCTTTAAAAGTAAGTTCACCTTTTCTTCTTGGATAATATACAATATTGTAGCACCATTTATTGTCTATGAATGTACTATCACTCAAAACATAATTATACACATTAATACCTGTTCTAGAAAGTGGACTCACAAAATCTTTATCAAAGAATTTTAAGTAATTATTATAAATGTCATAATCTGCATATAAATCTTTGATGAAAGCGTTTACTCCATTACTACTACCTAAACCTGAGTTTTTATTAGCTTTAAGAATTTCTTTCTTTTTATTTTTGACATTATCTCCATAAACCTCACTCAGTTCTTCATTGATAAAAATAGGTAGAAAAGCTTTTCCAGTTATTCTTGAAGTATCCATTTGTTCAAATACAAACTCCAATCCTTTAAAAACTTTATTAGCCATGAAAGCACTGTCGATAGAATTCATGTCAAACTCTACTTTTTCATATTTATCATATTGATATTGATCAAACATTTGGAGTCCGTTTTTTCTTCTACGTTCCCAAATTTTTCGCAATATGTCAATAGCTGGGTTGTCTTTTTTAGAGGTTTTACCAGAATAAACTACAACATCTTTTAAAGTAACCCCTTCTCTTAAAACAACTTTTATATTGCTGTTTAATCCTGGCTTTAAAGGAACTTCAACAGGTTCATAACCAATAAAAGAAATAATTAATGTGGAATAATTTTCTTTGGATTCGAAATAAAAACTTCCGTTTTCATCTGTAATGACTCCTTCTTTTGAATTTTTAAAAATCACGTTAGCAAATGCAACTGGTTGATTAAATTCATCAATTACTTTTCCTCCAACTTTAGTTTGACCGAAAATTGCAGAACTTATAAATAACAATAGGAATACTATTTTATATTTCATTTGGAGCGAGTATTAAAACAAAAAACTTCATCAGCATAACCGATGAAGTTTCAAATATATAAAGTTTATTTTATTTATATGTAACTTTCTTAACAGCTTTAATTACATCCTCTGCATTTGGCAACCATTCTTTTAATAAAGTTGGAGAATATGGAGCAGGTGTATCTGCCGTTGTAATTCTTTGAACTGGAGCATCTAAATAATCAAAAGCTCTTTCTTGAACCATATATGTAATTTCAGAAGCAACACTCGCAAATGGCCAAGCTTCTTCTAAAACAACTAATCTATTAGTTTTTTTAACTGAATTAATGATAGCGTTATAATCCATAGGACGAACCGTTCTTAAATCAATTATTTCACAAGAAATCCCTTCTTTAGCTAACTCATCTGCTGCCGTGTAGGCTTCTTTAATAATTTTTCCAAAAGAAACAATAGTTACATCTGATCCTTCTCTTTTGATATCAGCAACACCTAATGGAATAGTGTAATCTCCTTCAGGAACTTCTCCTTTATCACCATACATTTGTTCAGATTCCATGAAAATAACTGGGTCATTGTCACGAATAGCTGCTTTTAATAATCCCTTAGCATCATAAACATTCGAAGGAACTACCACTTTTAAACCTGGAGTGTTGGCAAACCAGTTTTCAAAAGCTTGAGAATGAGTTGCACCTAATTGACCTGCAGAAGCTGTTGGTCCTCTAAAAACCATTGGCATTGGAAATTGTCCAGCAGACATTTGGCGCATTTTTGCAGCATTATTTATAATTTGATCAATACCAACTAAGGAAAAGTTGAATGTCATATATTCTACAATAGGACGACATCCGTTCATAGCAGAACCAACAGCAATACCTGCAAAACCAAGCTCAGCAATCGGAGTATCAATAACACGTTTAGGTCCAAATTCATCTAACATACCTTTAGAAGCTTTGTATGCTCCATTATATTCAGCTACTTCTTCACCCATTAAGTAAACAGATTCGTCTCTACGCATTTCTTCACTCATTGCTTCCGCAATAGCTTCTCTGAATTGTATCGTTCTCATATAGTTTTATTCTTATGATAATATTGAAAGGCAAAAATAGTAAAAAAAAATTCCAATTTTATAATTCAAATTCAAATAAAAAATGATTTATTAACTATAACCTTTTCGTAAATTTAAAATTTAACAAAATTTATTATGCGTGCATAGTATTTTTTAAACATTTTTTTGTAATTTCGTGGCATAAAAATTCAAATTATTCAAGATGAAAATATTAGTTTGCATCAGCAATGTGCCTGATACTACTTCAAAAATTAACTTCACTAATGGTGATACTGAGTTTGATACTAACGGTGTTCAATTCGTGATTAATCCAAATGATGAATTCGGCTTAACTAGAGCTGTTCAAATGAAAGAACAACAAGGTGCTACCGTGACAGTAGTGAATGTTGGTTTAGCAGATTCTGAAGCTACATTAAGAAAAGCATTGGCTATCGGTGCTGATGACGCTATTCGAATTAATGCAACTCCAACGGACGGAATGTTCGTTGCAAAACAATTAGCAGAAGTAGCAAAACAAGGAAGTTATGATTTAATTATCGCTGGAAAAGAATCTTTAGATTATAATGGTGGAATGGTTCCTGGAATGTTATCTGCTTCATTAGGATATAATTTTATAAATTCTTGTATCGATTTAACTATTGATGGCTCAAATGCAAAAGCAATGCGTGAAATTGACGGTGGAAAAGAAACTCTTTCGGCAACTTTACCTTTAGTTGTTGGTGGTCAAAAAGGATTAGTAGAAGAGAAAGATCTACGTATTCCTAACATGAGAGGAATTATGCAAGCTCGTACTAAAGCTATTAATGTTGTTGAACCAACTAACACGGAAACAGCTACAAAAGCAGTGAAATTTGAAAAACCTGCTCCTAAATCTGCCGTAAAATTAGTTAGCTCAGATAACCTAGACGAATTAGTAAACCTATTACATAACGAAGCAAAAGTTATATAATTACGAATTATAAATTACGAATTACGAAATCTTTAAATTATTAAATTTTTCAATCTTTAAATCAAAAATTATGTCATTATTAATATATGCAGAATCTGCTGAAGGAAAATTTAAAAAGGTTGCTTTTGAATTAGCTTCTTATGCCAAAAAAGTGGCAGATTCATTAGGAACAACTGTTACTGCAGTAACAATAAACGCTGGTTCAACAGCAGAATTAGCCAATTACGGAGTTGACAAAGTATTAAAAGTATCAAATGATTCTTTATCGAAATTCAACGCAAAAGCTTATGCTGATGTAGTAAAACAAGCTGCTGAAAAAGAAGGAAGTAAAGTAATTGTTCTTTCTTCAACAACAGATAGTTTATACCTTGCTCCTCTTGTAGCTTCACATTTAAATGCAGGATTTGCTTCAAATGTAGTAGCTCTTCCAGTTAGCACAAGTCCTTTTCAAGTAAAACGTACTGCTTTTTCAAACAAAGCTTTCAATATTACTGAAATTTCTACTGATGTAAAAGTATTAGCTTTAGCTAAAAACTCTTTCGGATTAGTAGAAACTAGTTCTTCTCCTTCTGAAGAGGATTTTACTCCAACATTAAACGATGCTGATTTCTCAGTAAAAGTTGAAAACGTTGAAAAAGTAACAGGAAAAGTTACAATTGCTGATGCTGAAATCGTAGTTTCTGCTGGTCGCGGATTAAAAGGTCCAGAAAATTGGGGAATGATTGAAGAATTAGCATCTGTTCTTGGAGCAGCAACGGCTTGTTCAAAACCAGTTTCAGATATTGGCTGGAGACCTCACAGCGAACACGTTGGACAAACCGGAAAACCTGTAGCAGCTAATTTATATATTGCTGTTGGAATTTCTGGTGCTATTCAACACATTGCCGGTATCAACTCATCAAAAGTAAAAGTTGTAATCAACACTGACCCAGAAGCACCTTTCTTCAAAGTAGCTGATTATGGAGTTGTTGGTGATGCTTTTGAAGTAGTTCCAAAATTAATCGAAAAATTAAAAGCTTTCAAGGCTGCAAACGCTTAAAAAGCTTTGTTCAAAAATAAATTATATTAAAATTAGAGTTATCTTTGTTTAGATAGCTCTTTTTTTTATTTTTGGAGCGAATGGCTAGGGCTGTATTTAGAAGACATTTTCCTGCTTTTCGCTATATCTTTTTTTTCAAAAAAGGATGCCGCTACAATCAGGGCTATCAAAAAATGTATTTTGTATTTATTAATGTAAGGTTTGACCTAAAAAATCAACTCTTAACTTACACAAAGAATGAGTTTAGTAAAATTAACTATAAAAGGAATATCCTACAGTCAAACTCAAAATGGAGCATATGCTTTAATTTTAAATGAGGTTGATGGGGAACGCAAATTACCAATTGTTATTGGAGCTTTTGAAGCACAATCCATTGCTATTGCACTTGAGAAAGAAATAAAACCACCAAGACCTTTAACACACGATTTATTCAAAAGTTTTGCTGATAGATTTGATATCGTAGTAAAACAAGTAATCATTCATAAATTGGTCGACGGTGTTTTCTATTCCAGTATTATTTGCGAAAGAGATAAAATCGAAGAAATTATTGATGCTCGAACTTCGGATGCAATTGCTCTTGCTTTACGTTTTCAAGCACCTATTTTTACCTACAAAAACATATTAGACAAAGCAGGAATTTATCTAAACACAAATCCAATAGAAGACGACATCGAAAACGTAGATAACGATGATGTTTTATCAACTCCTGAAACTTTTGGTCAAGAAGATAAAACTCCAAAAGGAGAATCTTTTAGTCAATTTTCTGTAGAAGAATTATATGCCAAACTAGAAGAAGCTGTTCAAAATGAAGATTATGAAAAGGCAGCGCGAATTCGTGATGAAATATCAAAAAAAGAATCTTAACAAAACTAACCAAACGAAAATGTTTAAAAAAATAGTTTTTTTGTTGGCTGTGCTTTTCAGCTACCAAGCCATAAATGCTCAAGAAATTGAAAAAAAATGGCAATTATCTACTTCTGAAAGTGATTATTTAGAGCTTCAAAAAGGTTCTTATACTTTACAAATTGCTAACGATAGCATCAATCAAAAAGGAGATTATCTTGTTCAAGATAATTTTATTTTTTTATTTGAAAACGGTTCAGATTCTCCTACAAAACGTTTTGTAATTGAAGCTAAAACCGATTCAACTTTAGTGATCAAAAACAAAGGGAAAGCTTATTCTTTTTTTGCATCAAACAAAGAAGTTAAAACTGACACAACTGCTCAACTTATCAAAAGTGAAGGAATCTCTTTTACAAGTATATGGAGAGGAATTCTTGGAATGTTATCACTATTAGGTATTGCTTATCTTTTTAGTGCTAATAAAAAAGCCATTAATTGGAAAACAGTTGGTTTAGGTATTGCAGCTCAATTAATTTTAGCCATTGGGGTTTTAAAAGTTCCATTTGTAAAAGCTGGTTTTGAATTTGTTGGAAATTTATTCGTTTTAGTACTAGATTTCACAAGAGCTGGAAGTGAATTCCTTTTAGGAGGAATGATGAATATCGAGAGTTTTGGATTCATTTTCTTATTTCAAGTATTACCAACAATTATCTTCTTCTCTGCTTTAACTTCTTTATTATTCTATTTAGGAGTAATTCAAATCATAGTTAAAGGCTTAGCCAAAGTTTTGACTAAATTACTATCTATTTCTGGTGCAGAAAGTCTATCAGTTGCCGGAAATATATTTTTAGGTCAAACCGAAGCACCTTTAATGATTAAAGCTTATTTAGAAAAAATGAATAAGTCAGAAATCTTATTAGTAATGGTTGGTGGAATGGCAACTGTTGCTGGTGGAGTTCTAGCAGCTTACATAGGTTTTCTTGGTGGAAATGACCCTGTTTTAAGACTAGAATTTGCAAAACACTTACTAGCTGCATCAGTTATGGCTGCACCAGGAGCAATTGTAATTTCAAAAATGCTTTATCCTCAAACAGAAGAAATTAATACTAACGTAGAAGTTTCAAAAGAAAAAATTGGTTCGAACATATTAGATGCAATTTCAACAGGAACAACTGAAGGTTTAAAATTAGCCGCAAATGTAGCAGCTATGCTATTAGTTTTTATTGCATTTATTGCAATGATAAATTATACACTTGGTTGGATTGGTGGTTGGTCTGGATTAAACAGCGTTATTGCAGACAACACACCTTATAATGCCTTTTCATTAGAAACCATTTTAGGAATAGTATTTTCTCCTTTAATGTGGTTAATTGGTGTAGCAAAAGAAGATATGATGTTGATGGGACAACTTTTAGGTGTAAAGTTAGCAGCTTCAGAATTTGTAGGTTATATTCAATTGGCTGAATTGAAAAATATGGCAAACAGTATTCACTTTACTTATGATAAATCAGTAATTATGGCAACCTATATGTTGTGTGGTTTTGCCAACTTTGCTTCTATCGGAATTCAAATTGGAGGAATTGGCTCATTAGCACCAAACCAACGTAAAACATTATCAGAATTTGGATTGAAAGCTGTAATTGGTGGAAGTTTAGCATCACTACTTTCTGCTACTATTGCTGGAATGATTATAGGGTAATTTTAGGTGATGGGTTATAGGTAATTGGTAAAAGGTATATAAAATGAGGAATTTTAGAGAATTAGAAATTTGGAATTTATCAAGAGGTTTAGTTAAAGAAATATACCTATTAACGAAGACTATGCCAGAAGAAGAAAAATTTGGATTAACTTCTCAAATTAAAAGAAGTACAGTTTCAACTCCTTCAAATATTGCTGAAGGTTGTGCAAAGAAATCAAATAAAGATTTTTCCAGATTTTTAGAAATAAGTTTAGGTTCTTGTTACGAATTAGAAACACAATTAATTTTATGTTCAGACTTAAAGTTAATTTCAGAAAAAATTATTGAAGAAAAAATAGCATTAATTCAAACTATAGAGAAAAAAATAACATCATTCATTAATTATTTATCAACGCAATAATATATAGCCAATCACCCATTACCAATCACCTATAACCCATATAAAATGAAACAATATCACGACTTAGTAAAACACGTTTTAGAACACGGAAATCAAAAAGGAGACAGAACAGGAACAGGAACAAAAAGTGTTTTTGGGTATCAAATGCGTTTTGATTTAAGTGAAGGTTTTCCAATGGTAACTACAAAAAAATTACACTTAAAGTCGATTATATATGAATTGCTTTGGTTTTTAAAAGGTGACACAAATATTGAATATTTAAAAGAAAATGGAGTAAAAATTTGGGACGAATGGGCCGATGAAAACGGAGATTTAGGTCCAGTTTATGGCTATCAATGGAGAAATTGGAACGGTGAAGAAATTGATCAAATCACAGAATTAATCGATACTTTAAAAAACAATCCAAACAGTAGAAGAATGTTAGTTTCCGCTTGGAATCCTAGTGTTTTACCTGATACATCAAAATCTTTTGCTGAAAATGTGGCTAATAACAAAGCTGCTTTGCCTCCATGCCATGCGTTTTTTCAATTTTATGTAGCTGATGGAAAATTGAGTTGTCAATTATACCAAAGAAGTGCAGATATCTTTTTAGGTGTTCCTTTTAATATTGCTTCTTATGCTTTATTTACCATGATGGTTGCACAAGTTTGTGATTTACAAGTAGGTGATTTTGTGCACACTTTTGGAGATGCACACATATATAACAACCACATGGAGCAATTGGAATTACAACTTTCAAGAGAACCAAAGCCGTTACCAAAAATGATTTTAAATCCTGAAATAAAGAACATTTTTGATTTTACTTTTGATGATTTTACTTTAGAAGGTTATGATCCGCATCCACATATTAAAGGAGCTGTTGCTGTATAATTTAAATTATTATGAAGAAATTAATATTATTTGTTTTTTTAGCTTTTTGTTCAATTTCATTTGCACAAGATGAAATTAAATATAAAACAGCTTTTGAAAATGTAGAACAGAATTGTGATTCAATTCATTTTTTAAAATATTGTTATTTAAATAGATTTCAATTAGTTGTTAATAGAAAATTTACAGAAGAGATTATATTAAATAAAAAGTTAGCTAAGAATATAAATGACAACATATATTTAGAAATTGAAGTTGACACTACAGGAAAGTTTGTTATTCATAAAATATCTACTAAATCAAAAGATTTCGAAAAATCATTAAAAAAATTAGTCGAATTATTACCCAAAATAGAACCATTTAAAAACGAGAAAAACAACAAAATCAAATTAGAAGCGATTCTTGAATTTAATTTAAAGGAAGTAGATTTTGATCACTATATATTACCAGATAACAAAAAAGATCTAACTAACATGGAAACTCCACGTTTTCAAATTTGCAAATCTATTATTGATGAAAAAAGCGGCAAAGAGTGTTTCATGTCACAAATGAATAATCACATAAGGCAAAATTTCAACTATCCTATAAAAGCTATAAATAGAAATATTTCAGGCAGAGCAATGGGGAATTTCGTAATCAATAAAGAAGGATTAACAACTAATTTTATTATTTATGGAGCTAACCCAATATTACTTAAAGAAACATTAAGAATATTAAAATTACTACCAACATTTATACCTGGAAAATTAAATGGAAAAGATATTAGTGTTTCTTATGCTCAACCAATTGTTTTTAAATTGAATTAATTTTATTTCTATCAATATGCTAACATTAATCGCAGCAGCTTCAGAAAATAACGCTCTTGGAAAAGACAACGACTTAGTTTGGCATTTGCCAGATGATTTCAAGCGTTTCAAAGCCTTAACTTCTGGACATTATATTGTGATGGGAAGAAAAACATTTGAAAGTTTTCCAAAACCATTACCAAATAGAACTCACATAATCATTACTCGACAAAAAGATTATACTGTTCCTGAAGGCTGTATAGTTGCCAATAGTTTAAAAAACGCGATTGAACTTTGTCCTGAAAACGAAGAAATATTCATAATTGGTGGTGGACAAATCTACAAGCAATCTATTGGAATAGCTGACAAAATAGAACTAACTAGAGTTCACACAACAGTTGAAGCAGATGCTTTTTTTCCAGAAATCAATGAAGACATTTGGGAAGTTGTACAATCTGAATATCATCCAAAAGACGAAAAACATCAATATGATTTTACGTATTTAACGTTTGTTAAAAGGTAATAATTATTTGATTTTGATTATAAATCGTACTTTTGCAGTCCAATAAAAACAAAATGGCAAAAAATATAAAACCATATAAAGATTCTGATTTAAGTAAAAAAGAGCAAGTTGCTCAAATGTTTGACAATATTTCGGGAAATTATGATGGCTTAAACCGAGTTATTTCATTTGGTACTGATGCAAAATGGAAACAAAAAATCTTAAAAATGGTTGCTTCTAAACAACCTGATACCATTTTGGATATTGCAACTGGAACAGGTGATTTAGCTATTTTATTTGCAACAACCTCTGCGAAAGAAATTATTGGTTTAGATATTTCTCAAGGCATGCTTGATATTGGAAAGAAAAAAATTCAAGAAAAAAATTTAGATTCAAAAATAAAAATGGTCTTAGGTGATGGTGAAAACATACCTTATCCTGATAATTATTTTGATGTTATTACAGTTGCTTATGGTGTTCGTAATTTTGAAAACCTTGAAAAAGGCTTGTCAGAAATCTTAAGAACAATTAAATCTGGAGGACAATTAATAATTCTTGAAACTTCTGTTCCTACAAAATTCCCTTTTAAACAAGGATATGCTTTTCATTCAAAATTTATTTTACCTTTGGTCGGAAAATTGTTTTCAAAAGATAAAGCAGCTTACTCATATCTGTCAGATTCTGCTAATGAATTTCCATTTGGAGAAGCTTTGAACAATATTTTACGAAAAATTGGGTTTATAGATGTACAGCATCTTCCACAAACATTTGGAGTTGCCACAATTTATCACGCATCTAAGAAGTAATTGCTAAAAATGAAGAAGTTTTTTATTATTTGTTTTGTCTTATTTACAATTTCAAGTCAAGCTCAATTTGGAAAAGATCCTATAATTAATCTAGAGAATTTTCAAAAAAGTAGAGTGCATTGGGGTTTTTATTTAGGTTTTAATTTCTATGACTTTCAGTTTGATTATAAATCTATAACTAAAGATTTAGAAGTACAAAACACAACTGGTTTTAATGTAGGTTTAATTGGAAACTTAAGACTTCATGAATATATAGATTTGCGTTTTGAACCAGGTTTATACTATACAGAACGAAATTTAATTTATCCAGACATTGTTGATCCTGTGGACCGATTTAGAGAAGTAAAATCTACTTATATTCATTTTCCTCTTTTAGTGAAATTTTCATCAAAACGATTTGGAAATGTAAGACCTTATCTAGTTGGTGGTGTTTCAAGAAGTTTGAACTTAAGTAGTTTTGAAGATTCACCAGATGACAATGAATCTGATGTTTTTAGAATGACTAAATGGACCAATAATTATGAAATTGGATTTGGAGTTGATTTATATTTAGAATATTTTATCTTTTCACCATCAATTAGAGGTGTTTTCAGTATGAATGACGAATTAATTCGAGATAAAGACCCTAATAGTCAATGGACTTCTAACATTGATGCAATGCGAACAAGAGGTGTTTTCTTAAACTTTTCTTTTCATTAAGAATTTCTACAAAATTCACTTAAAACTATAGCGGTAGCTGTTGCTACATTCAAACTTTCGGTTTGTTGTAAGGTTCCAAAACGTGGAATGGTGATTTTGTGTGTAATCAACTGTTGAATTTCTGGGCTAATTCCATTGGATTCATTTCCTAAAACAATAATAGCCGGTTGCAATAACTTTTCTGAATAAATATTCTTTCCTTCTAAAAGTGTTCCATAAACCGGAACTTTGGTAGAAAGTAATTCTTTTTTCAAATCGCAATACACTACATTTACTCTTGCAATTGAACCCATTGTAGATTGAATTACTTTTGGATTATAAACATCAACAGTTGCTTCACTACAAAGTATATTTTGAACACCAAACCAATCAGCTAATCGTATAATCGTACCCATATTTCCTGGATCACGAATATCATCTAAAGCAATTTGTAATGTGTTTGAATAATCAACTTTAACTTTTTCTGGAATAATAAAAACAGCCAAACATTCGTTTGGAGTTACAAGAGCACTAATGCTTTTTAATTCTGCTTCTGAAATGTAATTTAATTTACTTTTTTCAACATTTGGGAATAATTCTTGCGTTGAAAATAATTCAACCAATTCATAATTGGAATTGAGTAATTCTTGAATTACTTTTACACCTTCTGCAATGAATAATTGATACAGTTTTCTGTATTTTTTTTGTTGAAGACTTTTTATTAGTTTAATTTGATTTTTACTAATCATAAAAAGAAGTATTTTTGAACCAATATATACTGAAAATTGAAATATAATTTCTCAAAAATAACACTATTAATTGTAATAACTGCAATTATCTACTCTTGTTCTCCATTAATGCGAGTACCAGATGACGAAATGTTATTAGTAAAAAATGAAATTATAATTGACAATCAAAAAGTTGCAGAAGATAGTATTCAAGAATTACTTTATCAAAAACCCAATTCGAGTTTTTTAAAAATTCCTATTCGACTTTATTTATATCATTTAAGTAAAAAAAACGCTGATTCATCTTATGTTGCTTGGTTAAACAAAAAACCTAATCGAAAAGAAAATTTAATCAAATTGCTTTCTGAAAAACAAGTTAATCGTTTAGGTGAATCTTTCTTAGTAAAAGGATATAGTAATTTTTTTAAAAAAGTTGGTGAAGCTCCAGTAATCATTGATGAAACAAAAATTGAAAAATCTAAAAAACGACTAAATGGTTATTTTAAAAATATTGGATATTTTGATAATGAAGTAAAGGCTGAAATAGATTCTTTAGGAAAAAAACGTGCAAAAGTTACTTATAATTTAGTTAAAAATGAGCCTTATATTATCGATTCAATTGCATCCATAATTGAAACTAAAGTTATTGATAGCATGTATCAATCCATAAAATATAAATCTCACCTAAAGCTCAATAAAAAATATATAGTTTCTGATTTTGAGGATGAACGAAAAAGAATAACTACTCATTTTAGAAACAATGGTGCTTATTATTTTCAAGAAAATGACATTAATTATGATGTCTACCAAGATACAATCGCCAAGAAATTGGCCGTTGATGTAAAAATTAATGACCGAAATTTAACGATTGAAGAAGTTAATTATAAAATTCCGCATAAAATTTACAAAATTGAAAAAGTAAATGTGTATGTGGATAATGATGCCATTAAAAACAAATCAAAAATTACAGATAGTATTTCCTATCACAATTACACAATTTATGGCTCAAAAAAGATAAAGTATAGACCTAAAGCAATTGCAAATGCTATATTTATCAATAAAGGTGATTATTACAATGACACTTCAAGATTTTTAACAACACGTTCTTTGAGCAGTTTAAATGTCTTTAATTATCCTAATATTGATTATAAGGAAAATAAAGACAGTACTGCTTTGATTACAAACATTAACCTTTCTCCTTTAAAGAAATATAACTTAAACCCAAATATTGATTTTATACATTCTAACATTCAAGATTTTGGAATTTCTGGAAATTTATCGGTTACATTTAGAAATGTTTTTAGAGGTGCTGAACTTTTACAAGTTTCAACTAGAGGAAATATTGGATCTTCAAAAGATTTAGCCAATCCTAAAGAAGTTTTTTTCAACCTATCTGAATATGGTGCTGACGCTAAATTAACTTTTCCAAGAATTTTCTTTTTATTTCCAACATCAAGTCTAATTAAAAAAGAAATGTTACCCTCAACTAATATTTCAACTGGTTTATTTAGACAAACAAATATTGGATTAGATAAAGAAAATGTATCTGGAATTATAGATTATAATTGGACACGGAAAGTAAATAATGTTTCAAAATTTGAATTATTAAACTTACAATTCGTTCGAAACTTAAACATCAACAATTATTTTAATGTATATGGCTCTTCGTATGATGATCTTAATGTCATTGCGTTAATTTATAATGACAATATAAACTATGAAAATGAAGATGGAAATCTAACCTCTGAAGGTGCTGTAGCTTTTATAAATGATGTTGTAAAAGGAAATACTTTATTAACTCCAAATAACGATGAATATGAAACTGTCAGAAGTATCGGTGAAAGAAGATTGCGATTAATTGAAAATTACTTAATTGCTGCTTCAAGTTTTACATTTTCAACTACAAATAAAAGTGATATTTATGATTACAATTTCTATAATTTAAAAGTAAAGTTAGAAACCGCTGGAAATGTATTATCACTAATGTCTAATGTAGTAGACCAACCTTATAGTGACAATGGAAATAGAACTCTGTTTGGTGTAGAATACGCACAGTATATAAAGGGAGACTTTGAATATATCAAACATTGGGATTTAGGGCGTAGAAGAGGTTATGCTATGAGAAGTTTTGTTGGTTTAGCTGTTCCTTATGGAAATTCCAATTCAATTCCTTTTTCTAAAAGTTACTTCTCTGGTGGTTCAAATGACAATAGAGGTTGGCAGCCTTATGCTCTTGGACCAGGTTCAAGTGGTGGAATTAATGATTTTAATGAAGCTAACTTTAAAATGGCTTTTAATGCTGAATATCGTTTTCCGTTTTTTGGCCAATTATACGGTGCTTTTTTTGCTGATGCTGGGAACATCTGGAACGTTTTTGACAACGTTGAGGATAAATCTTATACATTCAACGGAATTTCATCCTTAAAAGATATTGCATTAGGAACTGGAATAGGATTTCGCTATGACTTTAGTTTTTTTGTATTCCGTTTAGATTTTGGATATAAAACCTATAATCCGGGAAGACCAGAAAATGACAGATGGTTTAAAGACCTTAATTTGAGCCGAACTGTTCTAAATTTTGGAATAAATTACCCGTTCTAAATTTTAAAATTCTTATTTTTGTCAAACTAAATTAAAATATACAACTATGGCTCATAATATTAAACCTGGTGTTGCAACAGGAGACGAAATACAAAATATATTTAAATACGCTAAAGAAAAAGGGTTCGCTTTACCTGCAGTAAACGTTGTAAGTTCGAGCACGGTCAATAGTGTTATGGAAACTGCAGCAAAATTAAATGCACCCGTTATAATCCAATTTTCTAATGGTGGTGCACAATTCAATGCAGGAAAAGGACTTTCAAATGAAAATGAAAAATCTGCTATTTTAGGTGGTATTAGTGGAGCCAAACATGTTCATGAATTAGCGGAAGCTTATGGTGCAACTGTAATTCTTCATACAGATCATTGTGCAAAAAAATTATTACCTTGGATTGATGGTTTATTAGATGCATCTGAAAAACATTTTGCCGAAACAGGTAAACCTTTGTATAGTTCTCATATGATTGATTTATCAGAAGAACCAATTGAAGAAAATATTGAAATTTGTAAAGCTTATTTAGCTCGTATGAGCAAAATAGGAATGACATTAGAAATAGAATTAGGAATTACAGGTGGTGAAGAAGATGGAGTTGACAATACTGATGTTGACAGTTCAAAATTATACACACAACCAGAAGAAGTAGCTTATGCTTATGAAGAATTAATGAAAATTAGTCCTCGTTTTACCATTGCAGCAGCTTTTGGAAACGTTCATGGTGTTTACAAACCTGGAAACGTAAAATTGACTCCAAAAATCTTAAAAAATTCTCAAGAGTACGTTCAAAAAAACTACAACACTGAAGCAAATCCTATTGATTTCGTTTTTCATGGTGGAAGTGGTTCTACAGTAGAAGAAATTAGAGAAGCAATTGGTTATGGTGTTATCAAAATGAATATTGATACTGATTTACAATTTGCATACACTGAAGGAGCAAGAGATTATATGACATCAAATATTGAGTATTTAAAAACTCAAATCGGAAATCCTGATGGAGATGATGTTCCAAATAAAAAATATTATGACCCAAGAAAATGGGTTCGTGAAAGTGAATTAACTTTTATCAAAAGATTAGAACAAGCTTTCGCAGATTTAAATAACGTTAATACTTTATAGTATTTTCTCAAACGAATAACTGAACACTGACAACTGAATACTAATACTATGGCTTGGTTTAAAAGAAAAGAAAAAGGAATTACAACAGCAACTGAAGACAAAAAAGATGTGCCTAAAGGTTTATGGTACAAATCTCCAACAGGAAAAGTTGTTGACACTGAAGAGTTAGCTAAAAATCTATGGGTTAGTCCAGAAGATGATTTTCATGTAAGAATAGGTAGTAAAGAATATTTTGAAATTCTTTTTGATGAAAACACATTTAAAGAATTAGATGCTAAACTAACATCAAAAGATCCTTTAAAGTTTGAAGATACAAAAAAATACAATGAGCGTCTAAAAGAAGCTATGAAAAAAACTGATTTGAAAGATGCTGTTAGAACTGCTGTTGGAAAATCAAAAGGAAAAGATTTAGTAGTTTGTTGTATGGATTTCGCTTTTATTGGAGGTTCAATGGGAGCTGTTGTTGGAGAAAAAATTGCGCGTGGAATTGATTATTCAATCAAAAATAAAGTGCCATTTGTAATGATTTCAAAATCTGGTGGTGCTCGTATGATGGAAGCTGCTTATTCTTTAATGCAATTGGCAAAAACTTCTGCAAAATTAGCCCAATTAGCAGATGCAAAAATACCATATATTTCATTATGTACTGATCCTACAACAGGAGGAACAACTGCTTCTTATGCAATGTTAGGTGATATCAATATTGGAGAACCTGGTGCTTTAATTGGATTTGCTGGACCAAGAATTGTTAAAGATACCACTGGAAAAGATTTACCAGATGGTTTCCAAACTTCTGAATTTTTATTAGAACATGGTTTCTTGGACTTTATTGCTCACAGAAAAGAGTTGAAAAACAAAATCAACTTATACATTGATTTGATATTGAATCAAGAAATTAGATAAATAAAAAAATCCCATTTTTAACTGAATGGGATTTTTTATAATTCCTGATTTTGAATCCATTTTTTAGACGGTTCAACCCACTCATTATAAGGATTATAAAGAAATCCATGACCTAATTTTTTATCAATTTTTATTTGTTCGAATTTGGTTGTGAAATTTTCTTTGTTTTTCCAATAGTCATAATTCTTACCAGCAATTGAATCTGAATCATCATAAAAACACAAAACTTGTCCGTGAAATTTCCAGTCATTATTTTCTTCTTGAAAAGTATTATTTCCTGCTAAAAAAATATAATTTATAGGATTTAGATTTATACTTGAAATGTTGCTTGCAATAATTGCTCCTTTTGAAGCACCTATAACAGTTATGTCTTCTGGTTTAATTCCTGAATCCACTAAACTATCAATTTCTTTAGAAACTTTAGTAGCATATTGAAAATACTCAACATTTTCAGTTCTGACTTCAGCAATTATAATAGTATTTGAATCTTTTAGAGCTTCTACTATATCATCAAATTCATATTTTCCAAACTCTTCACTAATTGCATTTTTACCTTGAATTTCAATTATTCTACCATGCAAATAATAAACGTATTTTATATCATTTTGAGGTTTTGATTTACATCCAATTAAAACACAAATAAATAATACTATTATTATAGAATTTATTTTCATTTTAAAAATTTACATTCCAGTTCGTATAGCTTCCACAGGATCTAATTTTGAAGCCGTTATTGCAGGAATAATTCCAGAAAGCAATCCAATAAAAGCTGCTAAACCTGTTCCCAACAACATATTTGACACACTCAATACAAACTCAAAATCTAATGCACTAGATAAGACTAAAGCTATTATCCAAACTAAAAACATCCCTATTAAACCTCCAAATAAAGATAAAATTATCGCTTCAAATAGAAATTGAAACAAAATGAATCTATTTTTTGCTCCTAAAGCTTTTTGAATTCCAATTAAATTAGTTCTCTCTTTTACAGAAACAAACATAATATTTGCAATTCCAAAACCTCCAACAAGTAGTGAAAATGCACTTATTACCCAACCTATCATGTTCATTTGACCAACGATATTATCTATAAAATCGGTAAATCCAGACAAAACATTCATAAAGAAATTATCAATTTCCCCTGGTTTTACACCACGCATAGTTCGTAATTTCTGACTAACATCTGCTTTGAATTCTTCAATATCAATTCCTTTTTCTGGTTTAATTAAAATCGCTGGAGTCAATGAAGTATTATTATCACCATACATTCTTCTCAAGAAATTAACCGGAAAAAAAACAGCAACATCATTACTATCACCAAACATTCCTTGTCCTTGTTTCTTCAAAACACCAATTACTGTGAATTTTTGACCATATAATCTAATTTTTTCTCCTAATGGATTAGAATCTCCAAACAAACCTTCTGCCACTTCACTTCCTATTACAATAACTGGTGAACCGGAATTGGATTCTGATTCATTAAACAATCTCCCACTTTCAATTTTAAAAGATTCAATATCAAAAAACTCATTGGTTGATGGTTTAACTCGAATTGAATTAACCGTTTTGTCTTCGTATTTTATATTTTCATTCCTAGTAAACATATTAAACGATATTTTATCAACATTATTCACAGAACGTTGCAGCATTTCAAATTCTTCATACGTAACATTAGGAAATTGTTCTCTCTTCCAACGAGGCACTTCAGATGGACCAAAAGAGAATCGCATCAAATAGATTGTATTGACATCCATATCACTCAAATCTTCCTTGATTTTTTTGTCCATAGAATCAACCGCTGCTAAAACTGCAATAATTGAAAAAATACCAATCGTAACTCCTAATAATGATAAAAGTGTACGAAGTTTATTATTTCGTAAAGCGTTTAAGGCAAACTGCAAACTTTCTCCAAGTAATCGTAAGTATAAAATCATAATTTGGTTTGATTACTTATAAGTAGTATTAATTTTAGATTTGTTACATAAAAAAACAAAAAAAACACTTATAATTATTCTTGAATGTTATGTTAACAATACCTACTTTTGCATCACAAAACAACATCACTGTCTAAAAGAAATTTAGACCAAACAAACAACACACAATGACAACTACAAAAAAAATCAATTCGGCACTTATTTCTGTTTTCGACAAAACTGGGTTAGAGTCAATCGTTAAGGCACTTCACAAAAATAATGTTACCATTTATTCAACTGGTGGGACTGAATCTTTTATTAAAGAATTAGGAATTCCTGTTGTTGCAGTGGAAGATGTAACTTCTTATCCTTCAATTCTTGGTGGAAGAGTTAAAACATTACATCCAAAAGTTTTTGGAGGAATTTTAAACCGTCAAGACAATGAAAGTGATGTAGCTCAAATGAAAGAATTTGATATTCCCCAACTTGATTTGGTTATTGTAGATTTATATCCTTTTGAAAAAACTGTTGCTTGTGGTGCAAGTGAAGCTGATATCATTGAAAAAATTGATATTGGTGGAATTTCTTTAATTAGAGCTGCTGCTAAAAATTTCAAAGACACTGTAATTGTTGCTTCAGTTAATGATTATGTTCCATTTTTAAATTTCTATACAGAAAATCAAGGAAGCACAACTTTAGAAAACAGAAGATTATTAGCTACCAGAGCTTTCAATGTTTCTTCTCACTATGATTCAGCTATTTTTAATTATTTCAATCAAGCACATGAAGAAGCTGTTTTAAAAATTAGTGAAACGAACGGAAATGTACTTCGTTATGGAGAAAATCCACATCAAAAAGGGTTCTTTTTTGGTCAATTTGACGAAATGTTTAGCAAATTACATGGCAAAGAATTATCATACAACAACTTATTAGATGTTGATGCTGCCGTAAACTTAATGAGTGAATTTAAAAATGACGAACCAACATTTGCTATTTTAAAACACAATAATGCCTGCGGAATTGCTTCAAGAAAAACCATGAAAGAAGCTTATCTGGATGCTTTAGCTGGTGACCCAACTTCTGCGTTTGGTGGTGTTTTAATTGCTAATGGAAAAATTGACAAAGCAACTGCTGAAGAAATCAACAAGTTATTCTGTGAAGTAGTTATCGCTCCAGATTATGATAATGATGCCATCGAAATTCTTGAGGAAAAGAAAAACAGAATTATTTTAGTGCAAAAAGAAACTACATTACCAACAACTACAGTGAGAACTTGTTTAAACGGTGTTCTTGTTCAAGATAAAGATAATGTAACAGATACTAAAGAGCACTTAAAAAACGTTACTATAGCTACACCTTCTAATGAAGAGATTGAAGATTTAATTTTTGCCTCTAAAATTTGTAAGCATACAAAATCAAACACAATTGTTTTTGCAAAAAACAAACAACTTTGTGCTTCAGGAACAGGTCAAACTTCTAGAGTAGATGCTTTAAGACAAGCTGTTGACAAAGCCATTTCTTTTGATTTTGATTTAACAGGTGCTGTTATGGCAAGTGATGCTTTCTTCCCATTTCCTGATTGTGTTGAGTTAGCAAACAAGGCTGGAATCACAGCAGTTATTCAACCAGGAGGTTCAATAAAAGATGAGTTAAGCATCAATTATTGCAATGAAAATAATGTTGCAATGGTATTTACTGGAATTCGTCATTTTAAACATTAATTTTATTACTTTTGTAATCATACATATCTAACTAGTAACTAATACCCTTTTTAAAATATGGGATTTTTTGATTTCATGACCGAGGATATAGCCATTGACCTTGGTACCGCAAATACTTTAATCATACATAACGACAAAGTTGTAATTGATAGTCCATCAATCGTAGCTCGTGATAGAATTACGGGAAAAATCATAGCTGTCGGAAAAGAAGCCAGTATGATGCAAGGTAAAACACATGAAAACATCAAAACAATTCGTCCTTTAAAAGATGGTGTTATTGCTGACTTTGATGCTTCGGAAAAAATGATAAATATGTTTATCAAAAGTATTCCTGCTTTGAAGAAAAGATTATTTACTCCTGCACTTAGAATGGTTATTTGTATTCCTTCTGGAATTACTGAAGTGGAAATGCGAGCTGTAAAAGAATCTGCTGAACGTGTAAATGGAAAAGAAGTTTATCTTATTCATGAGCCTATGGCTGCCGCAATTGGTATTGGAGTAGATATTATGCAACCAAAAGGAAACATGATTGTTGATATAGGTGGTGGAACAACAGAAATTGCAGTTATTGCTCTTGGTGGAATCGTATGTGATAAATCTGTAAAAATTGCAGGTGATGTTTTTACAAATGATATCATTTATTATATGAGAACACAACACAATTTATTTGTGGGTGAAACAACTGCTGAAAAAATTAAAATTCAAATTGGTGCAGCTATTGAAGAATTAGAAAATGCACCAGAAGATATGTCGGTTCAAGGTAGAGATTTACTTACAGGTAAACCAAAACAAGTTGATGTTTCTTATAGAGAAATTGCAAAAGCTTTAGACAAATCAATCCAACGAGTAGAAGATGCTGTAATGGAAACTTTATCGCAAACTCCTCCTGAATTAGCAGCTGATATTTACAACACTGGTATTTATTTAGCTGGTGGTGGTTCAATGCTTAGAGGTTTAGACAAACGAATATCTCTTAAAACAGACTTACCTGTTTACATTGCAGAAGATCCATTAAGAGCAGTTGTAAGAGGAACTGGAATGGCTCTAAAGAACATAAACAAATACAAAGGAATACTTATCAAATAATAGAAAATATAAATGCAGCAAATAATAAACTTCTTTATTAAAAACAGCTATAGATTGCTGTTTTTGCTGCTTTTAGGCATATCTATTTATTTCACTATTCAAAACAATTCATACCACAAAAGTAGAACCATCAGTTCAGCAAATTTTGTAAGTGGTTATGTCTATGAAAAAATTGATAATGCCAATAAATATTTTGATTTAAAAGAAGTAAATCAAGAGTTAGTGGAAGAAAATAGTTATTTGAAACAACTACTCTACAACAAAAAAGACACTACTCTTACTACTCCTATCGATCTTCCTGATAATTTGATTCAATACAAAGTTATTCAAGCTAAAGTCATTAAAAACTCTTTTGATGTTTACGACAACTTTTTAACTTTAAATGCAGGAACTAAAGATGGAATAAAAGAAGACATGGGTGTTATCAACAGTAAAGGTGTAGTAGGAATTATAGATAAAACGACAGAAAGCTATGCAACTGTGTTAAGTATATTGAATACAAAATCTCAATTAAATGCTAAAATAAAAAACACTAATCACTTTGGCACATTAACTTGGGATGCTAAAAATACTGGATATGTTCAATTAGTAGATGTACCTAGATTGGCTAGTTTAAAAAAAGGGGACACAATTGTAACTGGAGGACAATCTGTAATTTTTCCTGAAAATATTCCAATTGGTAAAATTGAAAAAGCGTATACCGACAAGAATACAAATTATTACACAATAAGTGTTAGACTATTCAACGACATGACAAACGTAGGTTTTGTTTATATCATTGATAATAAAAAGAAAGCTGAATTAATAGAATTACAAAACTCATATAATGAACAGTAATCTTATACTTAATATATTTAGATTCCTTGTTTTGATAGCTCTTCAAGTTTTGGTATTTAATAATATCAAACTTTTTGGTTATCTTGACCCGTTCCCTTATGTGCTTTTTATAATTCTTTATCCAGTTAATAGTAATAAATCATTATTCCTATTACTGAGTTTTTTATTGGGACTAACTTTAGATATGTTTAGTGATACTGGAGGAATTCATGCAACTGCTTGTTTAATATTAGCATATATTAGACCTTCTATATTCAAATTCTCTTTTGGATTGAGTTATGAATATCAAACCATTAAAATTGCGGAAAAAATTTCTTCTGAACGAATTTCATTCATAGTTATTGCTGTTTTTATTCATCACTTCATAATATATATGTTAGAATTACTGCGTTTTGGATTAATTTTAGATATATTTCTAAGAACACTATTAAACACTATATTCACTACTGTTATTTGCATTTTGACTATATTTTTAATAAAACCAAATAGACGATGAGAAAAATATTATTACCAGCAATAGTAATTTTATCGGCAATCATTATTTTAATCAGACTTTTTTATCTTCAAATTATTGATGATACTTTAAAAATTAAGTCAGATAATAATGCTATTAAAATTGAATATGATTTTCCTGAAAGAGGCTATATTTATGATAGAAATGGCAAATTATTAGTAGCCAATCAACCTTCTTATGACATCATGGTAGTGCCAAGAGAAATCAAGAATTTAGACACTTTACAACTTTGTGAACTGCTGAAAGTTGACATGAATTATTTTCAAAATAAGTTAGATAAAGCTATTGTATATAGTAGAAGATTACCTTCTGTTTTTTTACCTCAATTGACTAAATTAGAGTACGCTGCCTTTCAAGAAAAAATAAGAAAGTTTAAAGGTTTCTACATTCAAAAACGTTTTTTACGTGATTATCAGGTTAAAAATGCACCCAATGTTTTTGGATACATAAAACAAGTTAATGAAGGAATTATCAATAAAAATCCTTATTACAAAAGTGGCGATTTAATTGGAATTCAAGGTGTTGAACAAGAATATGAAGAAGTTTTAAGAGGTGTAAAAGGTGTAAAATATTTTCAAAAAGATCGATTTAATAAAATTATAGGTTCATATAAAGACGGAAAATACGATACAATTCCAATTCAAGGTAAAGATTTAACTTTAACTCTTGATGCTGAATTGCAAAAATATGGTGAAGAATTAATGATCAATAAAAGAGGTGGAATTGTTGCTATTGAACCTAAAACAGGAGAAATTTTAGCCTTAATATCAGCTCCTTCCTATGATCCTGCATTACTTGTTGGAAAAGACAGGTCCAAAAATTATACTAAGCTATATTACGATTCTATTGCAAAACCATTGTACGATAGAAGTTTGTTAGCAGAATATCCACCAGGTTCTCCTTTTAAAATTTTAACTGGGCTAATTGGACTTCAAGAAGAAGTAATCGATGAAGAAACTGGTTTCATTTGTCGTCATGGATTTTCTTATGGTAGAGGTGCCTTTATGAAATGTCATGATTCTGGTTTATCCAAATTACATAATGGAATTTATCGTTCTTGTAACACTTATTTTGCCAATGTATTTAAAAAAACAATTGATAAATATAAGAACCCATCTTATAGTATTGACAATTGGAATAGGCATTTACAAAGTTTTGGATTAGGAAATTATCTAGGCTACGATTTACCAATTGGAAGAAAAGGTAGAATTCCTTCATCAAGTTTATATGAAAAGTTTTATCCTAATGGTGGTTGGAGAAGCAATACGATTATTTCTAATGCAATTGGTCAAGGAGAAATTGACGTTACACCTATGCAACTTGCAAATATGATGGCAGCAATTGCTAATGAAGGATATTATTACACACCTCATATCGTTAAAAAGATTAAAGATTTTAAAATCGATAAAAAGTTTACAACTAAACATCAAACTACTGTTGAAAGACAATATTTTAAACCTGTTATTGAAGGTTTATATGATGTTTATAATGTGGGAACAGCTTCTACTTTAAAAGTAAAAGACTTAGCTATTTGTGGAAAAACAGGAACAGCCGAAAATTTTATAAAAATCAATGGAAAAAGAACTCAATTAACGGATCATTCAATTTTTGTGGCTTTTGCACCTAAAGACAATCCAAAAATTGCCATTGCTGTTTTAGTAGAAAATGGCTATTGGGGAAATCGTTGGGCTGGGCCAATTGCAACTTTAATGATTGAAAAATATCTTAAAGGTGAAGTTTCTAGAGTTGACTTAGAGAAAAAAATGCTAAACGGAAGTTTACAAGCTGAATATGATAAATACGTAAGTGGACAACCATTTACCATTAATCATTAAACTATGAAAAACCAAAGTGTATCAAGCAATATTGACTGGATAACTGTTTTCATCTATATAACTTTAGTTATTATGGGTTGGATGAATATCTATTCTGCTTCCTTACCTTTGGAAGAAACGTACATTTTAGATACTACTCAAATTTACGTAAGACAATTACTTTTCATTATTTTAACCGTACCAATTATTCTTATTATACTGAATATTAACGCAAAGATATTTGAAAAATTTTCCGTCATCTTTTACATTATTGGAATACTTCTTTTACTTGGTCTCTTTGTTTTTGGTAGCACTGTAAAAGGACAAACCAACTGGTATAAAATTGGTGGTTTTGGTTTTCAACCTTCTGAAATTGTTAAAATGTCTTGTTCACTATTACTTGCAAAATTTTTGAGTGATGCACAAACTAATTTAAAAATAAGAAAATTTCAATATATAGCTTTAGCAATAATTATATTACCTGTTGGATTAATTTTATTACAACCTGATGCTGGAAGTGCTATGATATTTTTAGCATTAATTTTTGTATTAAACAGAGATGGTTTACCTTCTTGGTATTTATGGACTGGTGTTATTTCAATTGCTGTTTTCTTATTAGCCTTATTCGTAAAACCTGCATTCTTGATTTGTTGTATATTACTTATTATGATTATTCATTTTGTGTTGAATACTAAAATTTCTAGAAACCCTATCGTTTATGTTTTACTCTTTATTTTAATTTCTGGCTTTACATTTTCTGTTGATTATGTTTATGAAAATGTTTTAGAACCTCATCAAAAAGATCGTATTGATGTTTTGTTTAATGATGATGTTGATATGAAAAACGAAGGCTATAATCTTAATCAATCTATGATTACTATTGGTTCTGGTGGTTTATTAGGCAAAGGATATTTAGAAGGAACACAAACAAAAGGAAATTTCGTGCCAGAACAACATACCGATTACATTTTTACAACCGTTGGTGAAGAATGGGGTTTTGTTGGGTCGTTTGTAATTATTGCATTGTTTGTTGCTTTAATACTTAGAATTATAAAATTGGCAGAAAATCAAAAAAGTAAGTTTAGTAGAGTGTATGGTTATTGTGTAGCAACAATTTTGTTCACACACTTTTTTGTGAATTTAACCATGCTCATAAAATTATTCCCAACTATTGGTGTTCCACTGCCATTCTTTTCTTATGGTGGTTCTAGTTTATGGTCATTTACGGTTTTATTGTTTATTTTTATAAAATTAGATGCTAATAAGGTAAATGAATGGTAAATTTAAAATTTCCAGTTTTTATAACCGTTGTTTGCTTCTAATCTGTTTTCAACATTATCAGGTAAAGCACTAAAGAAATCAATTCCTGTCATTTTCTCGATTTCATCAACAGCAACCACAAAACTATATAATGGCTTATCAGAAACTTTGTGAGGTACTAAAAAGCCAATCATATTAGCTTTGTCTTTAGTTAAAATTACTTTATAAAAATAATTTGGCACTGCTACATCTTCAGTTCCAATTGTTTTTAAACCAACTTCTAAAACTCCACCAGTAACAACATAAACTCCATCATATCTTTCTGCCCAATAACGTACTTTCTGTTCTAGTCTATTCCAAATTCCAGCATTAAAATTATATAATTGTGGAGAAGCATTTGATGTTAAAAAAGTAAGTTTATACATTTCAAAAGAACTTTTTCTATCAGCAGCAGGACAAAGATGCCCCTTGTTATATTTTGTATTTTTAAAATTTCTCCAATCTGCTGATTTTGTTTCAACCATTTTATCTTGATTAAAATAAGGTCGTTCATAATCAGTTTTTGGCATATCACTTTTAGTTAACTCATAAGCTACCCATTCTGATTGTTCGTACTCTTCTTTATAAGAAAAAGAATAAGCATCATTTTTATAAACAACTTCTGAAGTAGAAGTTGGTAAAAAATCAAATGTAGAATTTTCCGAATAAGTCGATGATTGTTGACTTTCTTCAACTATTTCATCCGAATTAATCTGTTTACAGGATAAAAATTGCATTATGGCGATTAAAAAAAGAAAATTAGTGTACTTCATGGGTATAAAATTTATCTTGGCTTATTTTTTGTTAACTTTGTAAATATAATTATATTAAAATAAACAAACATGAAAACAAAACTAATGCTACTTATAACGGTTCTGGCTTTCCAATTTGGATATAGTCAAAATAAAGATGTTACTCCTACTATGACTGCTGATAGTATTAAAATTTCAACGATAGATTTAAAAAAAGCTGAACAAGAAAGATTAAAAGAAGAAAAAGCTAAAATTGAAGCTGAAAAAAAAGAGCTAGAAGAAGCTGAAAAAGAAAAAAACAGAATTGAAAAAGAACATCAAAAAAAATTAGATAAAGCGGCAAAAGAAGCTAAAAAAGCTGAAAAAGAACGTAAAGCGGCCGAAAAAGAATTAAAAAAAATAGAAAAGCAACAAAAAAAGCTTGATTGTGCTACTAAAGATGTTGAAAAAACAGAAAGCAAATTAAGCAAAGCTAATGCTGATTATAAAAAGGAAAAAGCTAAATACGAAAAGAAAAAATTAAGTGGTAAGCTTTCTCCAAATGACGATGTTAAAATGAGAGAAAAGTTACTTAAAAAAGAAAACAAAATCAATGAATTAGAACTCGAATTAGAAAAAGACAAAACAAACTTAAAAAAATTATTAAAGTAATTTACTTTTTTTAAAATTATAAAATCTCATTCCACAAAGAATGAGTTTTTTTTTGAACACATGTAAAAGCAATAAGAATTTCATTAAATCATGTAAGAAAGTTTTTTAAAAATTAACCCATTTTTACAGAAATAAAATTAATCATGAAAAAATCTTTAATTGCTTTAAGCATAGTTACCTTATTTCTTTTTTCTTGTAAAAAAGAATCTGAAGAACCAACTCGAAAATTACCTGAAAGAAAAGAACCTAAAAATCTAGCGTTCACTTTAGAAAATTCAAAAGATTGGTTAGAGAAAAACAATGATAATACAGCGAATTTAGATATTGCCTTTGTCGTTAATAGAGTAGACAAATCCAATTTTGCCAAATTAGATTCTGTGGTTATCCCAACAGATTTAAGTGGTGATAAAGAATTTTATTTGCCGTTTCCGTTTGAAGTTTCATCCTTAGATAAAGTCGATAAAATTATTTTATTCTCCTATGCAACTCAAGCTTTTGCAACTTACGAATATGGAATATTAACCTATACAGGTCCAACAAGTATGGGAAGTAAAATTCACAAAACACCAACAGGCTTATTTTTTACCAATTGGAAAGCAGAAGAAACAACTAGTACATTTAATGATGAATGGGAATTGAAATGGAATTTTAATATAGAAAACAAAGAAGGTGTTGGTTTTCACGAATATGAATTACCTGGAGTTCCTGCTTCTCATTCTTGTTTGCGTTTGTTAGAAAAGGATGCCAAACATTTGTACAACTGGGCTGATCAATGGGTTTTAGCTGATGCAGAAACTGTAAAAATAAAAGGAACACCTGTAATCGTTTTTGGAAGTTATGATTTTGATGCTCCAAAACCTTGGTTGCAATTAACAGATTATCCAAAAGCTTTAGCTATTAGCGAAAGTGAATTGAACAGTATCATAAAACCTCATTTAAATACGATCTTAGAAGAACAAAAAAACAGAAAGTCAGCAAAATAAAAACTTTTCTTATACTATCAAAAATCCTATTCTAATTTTGAATGGGATTTTTTTATATATTTGAAATTCAACTATTCAAAAGAAATGTCTTAGGTGAAAAAACAAAACTTTATATATATTAGCTTAATTCTATTCTTTACCAGCTGTGATCCCCCTCATGATTTAATTTTTATAAATAACAGTCAATCTGTTGCTACAATAAAAATAGATATTGATACAACTAACAAGTTTAATAAATTTAGATATTTTGATGAGTTAAAATCTGGCTCTCTAATTTACAAAATTAAACCAAAAGATACCACTACAATATTCTTTGGAATTGGAACTTGGTCAGATAAAGAAATAAGAGAGCTAGCCAATTCAATCACTAAACTTGAAATTGAAAATATTGATTTTAAAACTATTTACAAATCCAACAATGCATTTAAAAAATTATTAATGGATAATAGAGATGATAAAATTGGTTGGGAAACTGAAATAATAATTGAAATAAAATAAACTATAAAAAAATAAGCTAAATGGGTTTTGGTGTCTATGTTGGAATGATTTTGTTTACAATATTAATAATATTGTCAGCATTTGTATACTTTTTCTTTAAAAAATTAGGAAAGAAAAGAACTGGATTAATTTTAGCTTTATTTTTTGTTATAATTGCTATCATACCTATATTATTTTTGACTTTTGAATCTAAATTTTATTTTAAATCGGACGTAATTAAAGATCTTAAAATTGTAGAGGTTACCTTAAATGATAATTTTGAAATTATTGAAAATAAAATTACTGGACTACCTGAATATTATCAAACCACAAAACTTGAAATTTCACAGAAGGATAAGGAAAGAATTATTAATGAAATAAGAAACAGCCCAGATTTTTTTGTTTTTGATAATTATAATTTTTTAAAAGACTTAAATAAAAATAAGGAAAGCAGTAAAACAATTGCCAACTATTCTTTTTGGGGAAAATACATTAAAGAATCATATGAAAAGAAAAATGGTTTTGCTCCTGTTTCAGTATTGGTTATATTGAATGAAAAATCAAACAATTTAGAAATAAGAAGAATTGAAGATTAAAAATAAAAAAAACTCACTTATTATTAAACAAAAAAAAATCCCATTTTCTCAAATGGGATTTTTCAATTTATAATACTTAAAACTATTTTCTCGATTTATTCACCGAAACATAATTTGATGATTTTACCAATTTAGCAATGTCTTCTAAAACATTTAAAGACTCATCCACATAAGGATCTTTGCTTAATTCTTCATGCCATCTTTCTCTTTTTTCCTTTAATGTAATATCAGTTTTAAATTCTTCAAGCTCATATGGTAATGAAGTAAATGTTAAATTATTTCTGTATGACTTCAAAGCATCATAAGTTTTATTTTTAGCTTCTAGTTCTGCCAATTCTTTTTTATAAATGGTGTAATTTAAACTAACTTCTTTATCGTCTTTTCGTTCAAAATTCCATTTAGCATATGCATCAATTAAATTAAACTCTGGGTTTTTTTCTACCCTTTTTTTACTGTTCGCTAAAACTACATCAAAGTTTGCTCCAGTTGTATTGTAAGTTGCTGCTTCAATTTTGTCCCAAGGCAACGCTTCTGGCTCATCTCTTTCTCCAGTATCAAAATAAGCAAAACGGTCTGGCAAAACAATATCAGACAAAACACCTTCTCTTTGTGTAGACCCACCATTAATTCTATAGAATTTTTGAATAGTAGTTTTCAAAGAACCTAAATCACCTAAAGAGTTTCCTCTAACCATATCATTTAGATCAATTACATTTTGAACTGTTCCTTTTCCATAAGTATGCTTACTTCCAATAACAATTCCTCTTTTATAATCTTGTATTGCTGCAGCAAAAATCTCTGAAGCTGAAGCTGAATAGCCATTTACCATAACAACTAATGGTCCATCCCATTGCACACTTGAGTCTTTATCTTGTAAAATATTTGGAGCAGCATTTGCATATTTTACTTGAACAATTGGTCCCTTATCTATAAATAATCCTACCATATCTACAACAGTTTGCAATGAACCACCACCGTTATCTCTTAAATCCATGATAATTCCTTGCACTTTTTGTTTTTTCAGACGTTCAATTTCTAAAGCTACATCTTTAAAAGCATCTCTTTTATCTTTGTTGTCGAATGAAATATAGAATTTAGGCAAATAAATTACTCCAAATAATTTTCCGTCTTTCATTACCGTACTAGATTTTGCAAAAGTTTCTTCAGTTTCCACTACATCTCTAATAATTGAAATTACTTTAATACTTCCATCTACACGTTTTACAGTTAAACGAACTTCAGTTCCTTTTGGCCCTTTTATTTTTTTAACCACATCGTCAATTCTCATTCCCGTAATGTCAATCGGCTCTTCTTTTCCTTGAGCAACTTTAATAATGATATCACCTTGTTCTAATTCTTTTCCTTTCCAAGCTGGACCACCAGAAATCAATTCAGAAACTTCCACTCCAACATTTTTCTTTTGTAATCGCGCTCCAATTCCTTCAAAAGTTCCACTCATGCTCACATCAAAACGTTCTTTATTTTCTGGTGAAAAATAGAATGTGTGTGGGTCAAATCGCTCAACAATTGAATTTAAATAAACTCCAAACCAATCATCTCTATTAAAATCTTTGAAATTTAAATAATTGTCATCTAAATTCTTTTCAATAGATTCTCTAGCTTCTTTCTCTAATTCATCAAAAGTTTTAATTTCAACTTTATTTTTAGCATCAGCTTTCTCTTGAATTTTTTCTTTGTCGTCAATTGATGATAATACAGAGAACTTTAATTGTTTTTTCCATATTTCATGTAACTCCTTTTTATTTTTAGCAAAAGGTATGTTTTCATAGTCAACACTAATGTTTTCGTCTAAATTAAAATCAAATGGTTTGTCTAAAACTTCTTTATAAATAGCTTCAGATTCATCCATTCTTTTCAACAATCTGTTGTAGGTTAAATCGAAAAACTTTAAGTCTTTGTTCTTTATGAAATCATCTATTGAATCTTCATAAACTTTAAATTCATCAATATCAGACTGTATAAAATAACGTCTAAAAGGATCTAAAGAATTAAGATATTTATCATAAACTTTTTCAGAAAATTTATCATCAATGGTTACTGGACTATAATGTCCTTTTTCAAGCACATAAGCCAAAAGCTCTAACAATAATTTATCTTTCTCTGGATTTGCTTCAATTTTTTTTGGCCTAAAGCTCCAGAACAAAACTGCAGAAATTGCAGTTATTAATAGTATTACTTTATAATTCTTTTTCATAAATATTAGAAATCGGTTCATTCAAAAATTTTCAACTAAATTACATAAAATATTGTGCCAAAATCTTAAAAATAAGATAAAAATTTAATAATATTTGTTTATTAGTAACCATAATTCGCTTAATGTTACCATCTAATTTGTTAATTTAGCATTTCAATTTAAAAGTACTGAAATACTTGAAATATTCCAAAAGCTTTTGTCTGAATTTATTTTATTCATAAATATGTTAACCTGATAAATGAAAAAACCTTTAATATTAGTTACTAATGACGATAGTATTGTGGCTCCAGGCATAAGAGCTTTAATAGAAGTTATGAAAGAAATTGGAGAAGTTGTAGTTGTTGCACCTGATAGTCCTCAAAGCGCCATGGGTCATGCAATAACCATAAATGACACAATTACACTTTCTAAAGTAAGTTTAGATAAAGAAATTGATAAGGAATATAGTTGTTCTGGAACTCCTGTAGATTGTGTTAAAATTGCCGTTCATGAAATTTTGAAAAAGAAACCCGATTTATGTGTTTCTGGAATTAATCACGGTTCAAATTCCTCTATAAATGTAATTTATTCAGGAACAATGAGTGCTGCTGTTGAAGCTGGTATTGAAGGAATTCCTGCTATTGGTTTTTCATTGTTAGATTACAGCTGGGATGCTGATTTTGAACCATTTAAAAAATACGTTAAAAACATTGCTCTTAATGTGTTGAAAAAGGGATTACCAGATGGTGTTATTTTAAATGTCAATTTTCCAAAATTGAAGAAAAAAGATATAAAAGGCATAAAAATATGTCGTCAAGCGAAAGCTACTTGGGTTGAGGAATTTGACAAAAGAACAAACCCTATGGGAAAAGAATATTATTGGTTATCTGGTGAATTTGTAAATCAAGATAAGGGAGAAGACACGGACGAATGGGCTTTGCATAACGGCTACATTTCTGTGGTTCCTGTGCAATTTGACTTAACAGCTCATCACGCAATATCACAATTAAACAACTGGAATTTATAATGGAAAAAAGAGATTTTTTTATTGGAGTATTTATTGGCTTACTAGTTACCTTTATTGGTTGTTTTTTGTTTTTAGAATTATTTACCAATGTAGGATTTTCAACGGCTTTTCAACACATAAAATCAGAGGGCAATTTAGGTAAAGTCATCACATTAGGTGCTTTATTGAATGTAGCTGTTGTTTTCTTTTTATACAAAAAAAACAAAGATATGATGGCAAAAGGAGTAATTTTATCGATATTTATTTTAACTATTTATACCGTTTTTATCTAATGAAAAAACTTCTGATTCTTTTTTTTGCTTTTAGTATTGTAACTGTTTTTGCTCAAGAAACGAGCAACATAACATCTATAACTACAAGGTTAATACTAATTCGTCATGCTGAAAAAAAAGAAAATAGTAAAGACCCTGAACTTTCAGAAGAAGGAAATCTAAGAGCCCAAAAATTAAATGATTTATTTATGGATGTAAAAATAGATAAATTATACTCTACTCCATACAACAGAACGAAACAAACATTAGAAGTCATTGCCACTAAAAATAGTCTTGAAATTGAAAATTACAATCCAAATGACCCTACTTTTTCCTCTACTCTTTTAAATAATAATATTGGAAAAACAGTTTTGGTTGTTGGACATTCTAATACAATTCCAACCTTGGCCAATAAACTAATTGGCGAAAATAAATACAAACAATTAGAAGAAAATGAGTTTGGGAAAATTTGGATTTTGACTTTTTTGGATAAAAATTTATCAGACTGTGTATTATTAAATTATTAAAAAATGAAGTATTATATTATTGCAGGTGAAGCTTCTGGAGACTTACACGGTTCCAACCTAATGAAGGCTCTATATAAACAAGATAAAAATGCCGAGATCAGATTTTGGGGTGGTGATTTGATGCAAAATGTTGGTGGAATTTTAGTAAAACACTACAAAGAACGTTCTTTCATGGGTTTTTTAGAAGTGATCCTGAATTTATCTAAAATCTTTAAAGACATTTCTTTTTGTAAAAGTGATATTACTTCTTTTAATCCCGATACTGTTATATTTATTGATAATTCTGGATTTAATTTGCGAATTGCGAAATGGGCAAAAGAACAAAATTTTCAAACTAGTTATTATGTTTCTCCACAAGTTTGGGCTTCAAGAGCTAATCGAGTTCATGCGATAAAAAGAGATATTGATCATATGTATGTAATTTTGCCTTTTGTAGAAGATTTCTATAAAAAGTATGATTATAAAGTCGATTTTGTAGGTCATCCATTAATTGATGCTATTGAAAACAGAACAAATATTGATGAGATCATTTTTAGAAAAGAACATAATTTATCAGAAAACCCTATAATTGCTCTTTTGCCTGGAAGTAGAAAACAAGAGATTACAAAAATGCTTTCTATTATGTTATCTGTTACTAATGATTTTCCAAAATATGAATTTGTAATTGCAGGTGCTCCAAGTCAGGATTTTGAATTTTACAAACCCTTCTTAAAAAACAAAAACGTCAAGTTTATTTCTAACCAAACTTATGATTTATTAAATGTTTCAACAGCTGCACTCGTAACTTCTGGAACTGCAACTTTAGAAACTGCTTTGTTTAAAGTTCCGCAAGTGGTTTGTTATAAAGCCAATGCTATTTCTTACCAAATTGCCAAGCGAATTATTACATTAAAATTTATTTCTTTGGTCAATTTAATCATGGATAAGGAAGTTGTGAAAGAGTTAATTCAAGGTGAATTAAATACTGCTCAATTGAAAAAAGAACTCAACAATATTTTGACATCACCTAAAAGAGAAGATATGTTAAAAGAGTATGATTTGCTTCAACAAAAATTAGGTGGAAAAGGTGCTAGCGAAAAAACTGCTCAATTAATCTACGAAAGATTGAAAAAATGATATATTTGCAAAAATCAAAAATTTTGAAACCCACTTTTTTTACTATTTTATTCTTGTTTATATTTCATTTTTCAGCTGATGCTCAATCAAGTACAGAAAAAATGACTATTGCTTCAATAACCGAAAGCTCTGGTGCAATAGAGAAATATGATGCCAGTGAAAAAACTTTAGCAAAAAACTTTAAAAAGAAAGAGAAAGAACTAAAAAAGGTCAAGTTACTTTCTGAAAAGCTTCAAAAACGACTGATTTTAGAAAATGCAACAATCATTTCTAATGCCAACTTACCAAATTTTCAGAAAGCTGAAGTAATTGAAACTGCTAAAGAATACATTGGAACTCCATATCATTTTGGTGGAATGTCTAAAAATGGAATAGATTGTTCAGCTTTAACATTGTTTGCTTTTACAAAAAATGACTTAGTACTTCCAAGAACATCCAGAGCACAATCTAAAATTGGTAGAAAAATTAAAAAGTCAAATGCTCAACCTGGTGATTTAATCTTTTTTAAAACGAACAGAAGAAGAAGTATAATCACTCATGTTGGATTGATTACAGAAAATCATGATGGAACAATAAAATTTATTCATGCTTCTTCAAGTCGAGGAGTTATTGAATCTTCTTTAGATGAAAGTTACTACCAAAGAACATTTGCCAAAATCAAACGTATTATAGAATAATTACAATTTGAAAAAATCAACCTTACTTTTATTTTTCATATTTACTTTAACATTTATAAGTTGTAAAACTTCTAAATCAAGTATTATTACTTCTAAAGAAAAAGCCAAAGAAAAAGGGATTTATTCTTATAACGCAAAGCCTGTTAAAATAGAAAAAGTCAAGTCTTCAAAATATAAAAAAGGAACTATTAGTGTTACCAAATTTGCAATTGTTGAAACTGCTAAAGATAATTTAGGTGTAAAATATAAATATGCTGGCACAACAAAAGCTGGAATGGATTGTTCTGGTTTGGTTTATTCTTCTTTTAAGAAATATGACATTGAACTTTCAAGAGTTTCTTCTGATATGGCAAAAGAAGGCAAAGAAGTTCCTAAATCAAAAGCTCAAGAAGGTGATTTAATCTTTTTTAAAACTAATAATAGTGGTTCCATAAATCACGTTGGAATTATAACAGAAAATAGTGGTGATGAATTACTTTTTATTCATTCATCAACAAGTAAAGGTGTAATTATTTCATCTTTAAATGAAGAATATTACGCAAAAGCATTTGAAAAAATAAAGCGAATTTTGGAGTAACACTTATCATAAATGGATGTACTAAAGTATCCAATTATCACCATTGCTTTTTGTTTTGGATTAGGAATTATAATCCAGAATTATCTGTGTTTTTCATTAAATACAGTTTTATATTCAACAGTCATTTCATCTGTTTTATTTATCATCTTATTATTTTACAACAGAAATAAAAACACAAAAAACATCTTTTTTGGATTGATAACTTATTTTTTGATTCTATCAATAAGTGCCTTATCATTATACGTTCATCAAGATATTAATCATAAAAACCATTATACAAATTTTGATATTAAAGAATCAAATAGCATAAAAGGTTTAGTTGTTGAGACTTTAAAATCAAATGAATTCTACACTAAGTTTTTAGTTGAAATATATTCGTTTAATCATCAAAAAAGTTCAGGTAAAATTCTGGTTTATTTTTCGAATAAAAATCCTGATTCTTTACAAATTGGTGATTTAGTAAGTTTTCAGTCTGAAATTAAACCGATTCAAAAAAATTATAATCCAAACACTTTTGATTATTCAAATTACATGGCTAATCAGAATGTTTTTCATCAAATAAAGTGTTTTGAAAATGATTATTATATAGAAAGTAAAGTCAAAAATTTTACGTTTTATGTTAATGAATTGCGTCAAAAATTAGTTCATAGTTTTGACAAACATCATTTTTCTATTCGAACAAAATCTATAATTAACGCTTTATTATTAGGTCAAAAACAACAAATTGATAGCGAGACTTTAAACGATTATAAAAATGCAGGAGTTGTTCATATTTTGGCAATTTCTGGTTTACATATTGGAATTATTTATGCTTTTTTTAATTTCATTTTTGGATTTCTAAATCGCATTAAACATGGAAAAGTAATTAAACTTGTTGTTATAATTCTACTTTTATGGTTATTTGCCTTGATTTCAGGAATGTCTGCCTCTATAACTAGATCAGTTACTATGTTTAGTTTAATTGCCTTTGGCACTTTTTTAAATCGAAAGAATTTTATGTTCAATGCAGTTGCTGCTTCGTTTTTAATCTTGTTGATTTACAACCCTCTTTATATTTTTGATGTTGGTTTTCAATTAAGTTATGCAGCTGTGTTTTCAATATTATTATTTCAGCCTTTTTATCAAAAATTTTATTATTCTAAAAATAAAATTGTAGTCTACATTACTGATTTGTTTTTGGTTTCACTTGCAGCTCAAATAGGTGTTTTGCCTTTTATGATGTTGTATTTTAAGCAAGTTCCAACATTGTTTTTATTGGCAAATTTTATTGTAATTCCAATTGCAACTGCTGTTTTAATATTTGGAATTGTAGTTCTTTTTCTGAATTTTGTTTATTCACCTTTGGCATTACTTTTAGGAAAACTAATTTCCATTTTGGTAGAAGTAATGAATAATTACATTCACTGGTTATCTAGTTTTCAAAATTATGTTATTAAGAATATCACATTTACTCCAATATTGACTTTAGGATTATATCTTTTGATTTTAAGTGTAATTTATTGGATTTATAACCCTAAAAACAAACGTGTTTTATATGTTTTGTGTTTGGTTTTGTCTTTTCAGGCTTTATATTTTTATACAAAAAATGAAACATCACATAAAAATGAATTGATTGTTTTTAATGTTAAAGAAAGTGCAATTTCTATTTTTGATGCTAATAAAATTACGGTTTTTTCTAATGATAGTTTGATAACCGAAAATCAAAGTATTCAAGAATATGTAACGGCTAAATTTAATCCGAAAGTTTTATTTCAACCATTAGAAAATGTACTTTTTTTTAAAAATACAAAAATAATTATAGTAGATGAAAGTGCAATTTATAATATAAATTTAAAACCTGATGTTGTAATTATTAGGCAAAATTCAAGAATAAATATTGAAAGGTTAATTTTGACTGCAAAACCAAAAGTTATAGTTGCTGACAAAAGCAATTCCCACACCTCAATAAAAAGATGGAAAGCAACTTGTATAAAATACAAAATCCCTTTTCATGCTATTGCCGAAAAGGGATTTTATAAAATGTAATTCTTATTAATTTACAATTCAGTTTTAAGCTGTTCCGCTGTTCTATAACCTACAATGTTTGACTTAATATCTCCATCTTTATCAAATATATACATTGTTGGATAGCCTTGTACTGCTAAAAAGGAAGTAAATTCATGCATACTATTTCTTCCTGTTTTTCCGGCTACATATTTAGGGTTTGTATATTTTACACCTTTAAAAGTAATTATTTCATTACCTTCTGCATTAAATTTAACGGCATAATAATTTTTAGAGACTAATTCTACGATACTTGCATCATGAAAAGTATTTTTATCTAACATTTTACACGGCCCACACCAATCTGTGTAAACATCCATAAAAATAGGTTTTGGATCTTTTTTTTGAGCTTCAAGAGCTTCATTCATGGTCATCCATTTTATTTCTTGAGCAAATGAAGCGACACTAAAAAGACTAATACTTAAAACCAATAGTAACTTTTTCATAATTTTTATTTCTTAATTATTGTATTTGCTGATTCTAACCACTTTTCTGAACCACCAGCAACATAACCAGTACTTCCCAAAGCATTTAAATTAATTTTACCTTCATCAGTTTTTTCAGGATTAACCAACCAAACCGTTGGATAACCTCTAACTTGAAAAATTTGTTGTAGTTGGGCATTTTGCATTTTTATTGCATCATCTTGTGGTGTTCTTTTAGGGAAATCTAATTCCACTAAAATCACATTTTCCTTAGCCCATTTTGCAAAGTCTTCTTTTTTAAAGACTTCATTTTGCAAACGAATACACCAACCACACCAATCAGAACCTGTAAAGAATAACATTAATGGTTTCTTTTCTTTCATAGAAAGTTCAGATGCTTTAGACATATCAGTATGCCAAGTTAAATCTTCTTGTGCATTTACAAAAAATGAAGACAAGCTTATAAAAAGTATAAATAGTATTTTTTTCATTTTAATAGATTTTGAACAAAATTAGACAAAAAAGATGCCAAAATTTGTTTGTTATCTAACACCGTGCATTAATTTCTTTAAAACTGGATTTAGTGCCATTACTAATAATCCTGCAACTGTTGGCACAATAGTAAAAATTAAGAAAAAAGTTGATAAACTGTATTCATTCGTAATGTTTTCTATTTGGCCTCCTAAAACAGCTGCTAATTTGTTACCTATTGCTATAGCTAAATACCACATTCCAAACATAAAACCTATCATTCTAGCTGGAACCAGCTTACTTACATACGACAATCCAACTGGAGATAAAAACAACTCTCCTAAAGTATGAAATAAGTAAGCCAATATTAACCATAACATTGACACTTTAATACCTTCTTGAATACCATAAGAACCGTAAGCTAAAAGTCCAAACCCAACAGCCATGATAATTAATCCTAGTCCGTATTTTACTGCTGCAGAAGGATTATACTTACTGTCCCAAAGTTTAGATACTGTTGAAGCAAAGGCAATAATAAAGAATGAATTTAAGATGGAAAACCAACTAGGATCTATTTCTGAAGCTGATTTGCTAAATTCATTAAAGAGCATCCATATAGCAATTCCCCAAATTCCAATAAAAGTAACTGCTAATACCACATTCGACATTAAAGCTTTCTTATAGGTTTGTTTTGCCAAAAGAATCAATACCCAAGAAATAATTAATAAGGGTACAACAGTAAGTAAAGTATTTACAACATTGAATATTGTTAAAGAAGACCCTACTAATGTTCTATCTACACTATCACGCGCAAAAATCACCAATGAAGAAGCTCCTTGTTCAAATGACATCCAGAAAAATATTGTAAAGAATGCAAATATGATTACTGCAATCATTCTATGACGAATAATAGTTGTATATCTCATTAAACGCGAGATTACTAAATATAAGAATAGTAACAATGCAATTAAAATCATAACAATGGAGCCATCTAAATCACCTAACTTAAAATCAAATAAATTAATTCCACCTATTTTTGACAAAGGATCGTTAAAAGCATATAATAAACCTATTATCGTAGTAATAATTATTAAAGCAATATCAATTTTTGTGTAAGGATTTAGTTTATCATCTTCATTAGTAGATGCAGCAGCTCTTGCAGCTTCAATAGCTTTCTTTTCTTTGGTAGGTACTTCTCCAATATCTCCAAATAAAGGTTTAGCTAACCAAAACTGAATAGTTCCTAACAGCATAAAAATACCGGCTAAACCGAAGCCCCAATGCCATCCAAGATTTGCAGCTAAGTAACCACATAACATCATTCCAAAAAAAGCTCCTGCATTTACGCCCATATAGAATATAGTGTAAGCTCCATCTTTTTTCTCTGGAAAGTTTTTATACATTTCTGACAAAATTGATGTCATATTGGGTTTAAAGAAACCTGTACCAATAACTAATAATCCAAGACCTAAATACAGCATTAATTCAGATTCTAAAGCCATTGCTGCATGACCCAATGTCATAATAATTGAACCAATTACAACAGCCCAACGATATCCAATGAATCTATCGGCAATAATACCTCCAAAAATGGGAGTAATATAAAGAAGCATAGCGTAAGTTCCATACAATGCTCCTGCATTTTCTGCACTCCAACCCCAACCTGGATTATCACCCATTAGTGCAGCTGTTAAAAACAAAATTAATAAAACGCGCATTCCGTAGAATGAAAATCGTTCCCACATTTCTGTAAAAAACAATACGAATAGTCCAGCCGGATGGCCTAATACTTTAGATTCAAAAAAATCTGGATTTGATGTAGTTTCTGACATTTATTATTATTTAAAATTGTATTTTATGTGAATATTAAAAAGAAATTATAATTATTTGATACCATGCATCATTTTTACTAATTTTTTATTGAATAATAATAGTAATACTGCTGCAGTCATTGGGATTGCTGCAATAATAATAAAAAAAGTAGATAAAGAATACATAGCTGAAATTTTGTCAATGTAAGCACCTGTATAACCTGCTATGAAATTAGCGATAGCAGAAGCAGTAAACCAAAATCCAAACAATAAACCTACGAATTTTTTAGGTGATAATTTACTTACATAAGATAAGCCTACTGGTGATAAACATAATTCTCCCATAGTATGGAAAAAATAAGCTAATATTAACCAAAGCATACTAACTGAAGCTGTTTTAGCTCCTTGAGGAATACTCAAACTTCCGTAAGAAAGTGCAAAAAAACCAACAGTAACCATTATTAACCCAAGAGCAAATTTAACAGGCCCAGATGGATTCCATACTTTTTCCCATATTTTACTAAATGATGATGCTAAAGTAATTATGAAGAAAGAATTTAATATCTGAAACCATGAAACGGTCACTTCAGTCGTTTCTAAAGAATATTCTCTATATACTTTCCATATTCCTAAAGCCCAAATTATTATAAATGATATTGCTGTAAAAATAATAGTTAGTGGATATTTTACATAAATTTTTCTAGCTAAACCATATAGAACATAGGTTACAATAGCGATTGGAAAAATAGTTAAAATCGCATCTATCCACTTAAAAAAGACAGCAGAATCTCCTGTCAAGGCTCTTTGAGTATAATCTTTAGCAAATAAAGTCATCGATCCTCCTGCTTGTTCAAAAGCAAAAAAGAAAAATATACTTGCAACCATTAATACAGAAACAACAATCAATCTATCTCTTACAATATGAGGAGCCATTATTTCTGTTGCATCTTCTTCTGCAGACAATTCTGCTTTTTTCTCTATATTAACATTTTGTCCGATTACACCAAATATCTTTTGTGCAAAAAAGAATTGTAACATCCCAAAAAACATAAAAACACCTGCTAAACCAAAACCATAGTGCCACCCAATTTTTTCACCAATATATCCACACAATAACATTCCTAAAAATGCTCCTGCATTAATTCCCATGTAAAAAATGGTATAACCTGCATCCTTTTTTGAACTAGAGTCTGGATATAATTGACCAACCATCGACGAAATGTTTGGTTTAAACATACCATTACCTAATATCATAAATAGTAAACCTACATAGAAAAAATTCTGACTAAACCCTTCAAGTGCCATTGATGCATGACCTAAAGTCATAATTAACGCACCAATCAAAATTGCTTTACGATAGCCTGTAAATTTATCAGCAATCATCCCTCCTAGTAAAGGGGTTAAGTACACTAATCCAGTATATAAACCGTATAATTTTAGGGCTTCCTCATTAGTCCAAGCCCATCCACCATTAACAAGTTCACTTACTAAAAACACAGTCAACAAAGCACGCATTCCATAATAAGAAAAACGTTCCCACATTTCAGTAAAAAAAAGCACAAATAACGAAGCTGGATGATTCATAACCATTGAATCGTCTATACCTCTGTTACTTAAGTGCTTTACTAATAAATCATCTTGTTTCTCAATCATCTTGTATTGGTTTTAATTATAATTTCTCTAAAAGAAAGTTCGTCATTTTTGTAAACAATTGTAACCTTGTGGCACCACCATAAATTCCGTGGTTTTTATCTGGATAAATTGCCCAATCGAATTGTTTGTTGGCTTGTACTAAAGCTTCCACCATTTTCATAGTGTTTTGCACGTGTACATTATCATCAGCTGTTCCGTGAATTAAAAGGTAATTTCCTTTTAATTTTTTCACATGATTTATGGGTGAATTATCATCGTAACCACTTGCATTTTCTTGTGGCGTTTGCATGTATCTTTCTGTGTAAATGGAATCATAATATCTCCAACTTGTAACTGGTGCTACAGCAATCGCTGTTTTAAACACATCATTCCCTTTTAGAATACAGTTACTACTCATGAATCCTCCATAACTCCAACCCCAAATTCCAATTCTTGAAGCATCTACATAATCGTATTTTCCAATTACTTTTGCTGCATCAATTTGGTCTTCTACTTCATATTTACCCAATTCTTTATAAGTGACTTTTTTGAAATCTGCTCCTTTGAAACCTGTTCCTCTTCCATCCACACAAACAATTATATAACCCTTTTGAGCTAACATATAGAACCAATAATCATTATACGAATTCCAAGAATTATGAACTTCTTGAGAACCTGGTCCAGAATATTGTGTCATAAAAACTGGATATTTTTTGGAAGCATCAAAATCAGCTGGTTTAATAATGTAAGCATTTAACTCATTTCCTTTTGCTGTTTTTAAAGTAAAAAACTCTTTTGGAGTAATTCCATACTTCCTTAACTTTTCTTCAGCAGCTTCGTTTGATAAAATCTTTTTGATTTCTTTTCCTGAATTTGATTCATTCAAAGTATAAGATGGTGCTTGAGTTGCGCTTGAAAACGAATTAATATAATAATCAAAATTTGGACTAAAAGTTGCACTATTTGTTCCCGTTTTTGATGATAATCTTGTTTTAGATTTTCCATCAATTTTTATAGAATAAACATCTCTATTTATAGAACCATTTTCAACAGATTGATAATAAATTATTCCTGATTTCTCATTGAAACCATAATAATTTGTCACTTCCCATTTTCCTGAAGTAATTTGTTTTTTTAATTTGCCGTTTTTATCATAATGATAAATGTGATTGTATCCATCTTTTTCTGAAGTCCAAATAAAACTGTTGTCTTTTAAGAACGTTAAGTTATCTGTAACATCAATGTAAGCTTTATCTTTTTCATTTAAAACGATTGTAGTTTTTCCTGAATTTGAATCTACAAAATGTAAATCCAAATTATTTTGATGACGGTTCATGACTTGAACACTTAGAATATTTGAATCATTTGTCCATTTAATTCTTGGAATGTAAAAATCTTTATAATCCCCTAAATTAATTTTTTGTGACTTTCCTGTTTTTAAATCATAAGTATGTAACGAAACAACAGCGTTTTTCTCACCAGCTTTTGGATATTTAAAAACTTCTTGTGTTGGATATAATCCTTGGTTGTACATATCCATAGAAAATTCTGGTACTTCTGATTCATCAAAACGAATGTAAGCGATTTTTGTTCCGTTAGCATTCCAATCATATGCTTTTACAAAAGCAAATTCTTCTTCGTAAACCCAGTCTGTAATACCGTTGATGATGCTATTTTTCTTTCCGTCATTTGTAATTTGCAAATGTGAACCCGAAATTGCATCATAAACGTATAAATCGTTTTCAAAAGCGTAAGCTATTTTAGTTCCATCGGATGAAAATGTTGGTTCTTGGATTTTCTTATCTGTAAATTTTGATAGTTTTTTTGATGAAATATCGTACACAAAATAATCCGCTGTGAATGAATGTCTAAAAATTGGAGCCGAATTTGATGCAATTAAGATCTTTTTTTCGTCTTTATCAAACGTATAACTGTCAATTGAAGTTAATTCTGGAAAATCTTTAGTATCTATCAAAGTTGAAACTTTTTCTAAAGTTGCAAAATCATATAAGTCGATTTTTGTACTTCTTGAAGTTCTGTTAAAATCTAATACTGTGTATTGATTTGTGTTCTTCATGGCTTGGAGTTCATCCATTCTTTCTGTTCTGAAAGCTCCTGACCAAATCTCTTCTAAAGTGATTTTTTGCTGAGCAACAATTGATAATGAAGTAAATAGGAATAAAATTCCTAATATAATTTTTCTTGTCATAATGATGTAAGGTAAAAAACTCCCAATTTTACTAAAAATATATGAGAAAACCTTGCTTTTTATGATATATTCACTAAAAAAAGGTTGTTAAAATCTGTTTTATCTTACTTATCTTTGTAAAAAAAAATAATCGATGCTTCAAAATAAAGGTTTCTCTAAACTTACCAAAGAAGAAAAAATACAATGGATTACTTCGACTTACTTTTCAAATCCTGAAGAAGCCGAAAAATTAGTAAAACAATATTGGAATTCGGACAGTCAATTGCAAAAACTACATGACGAATTTATAGAAAACACGTTAACCAATTTTTATTTACCTCTTGGAGTTGCTCCTAATTTTGTAATAAATGATAAACAATACACAGTTCCAATGGCAATTGAAGAAAGTTCGGTTGTGGCTGCTGCAAGTAAATCGGCTAAATTTTGGGCTTCTCGTGGTGGTTTTAAAGCTACGGTTTTAGGAACAGAAAAAATTGGACACGTACACTTTTCATATTCAGGTTCATTTAAAAAATTAGAAGATTTTTTTAACGATATCAAACCAGCTTTTTATAAAGACACAGAATCTATCACCAAAAACATGGAAAAACGTGGTGGTGGAATCTTAGATATTAAATTAGTTAACAAAACTGATAAATTAGTAAAATACTATCAATTACATGCTACTTTTAACACGAAGGATAGTATGGGTGCGAATTTTATCAATTCCTGTTTAGAGCAATTTGCTAAAACATTGGAAAGGGAAGTAAATTCTTATGAAGGGTTTTCTGAAAGTGAGAAACAAGTTCAAATTATCATGTGTATTTTGAGCAATTTTGTTCCGAATTGTGTGGTTAGAGCTGAAGTTTCTTGCAAAGTAGAAGAGTTGAATGAAAATGACGGAATCAATCCTAATGAATTTGCAGAAAAATTTGTAAAAGCAGTTCAGATTGCAGAAATCGAACCTTATAGAGCTGTGACCCACAACAAAGGAATAATGAATGGTGTTGACGCTGTTGTATTAGCTACAGGAAATGATTTTAGAGCTATTGAAGCAGGAGCACATGCTTATGCCAGTAGAAACGGAAGTTATTCGAGTTTATCACATGCTTCTATTGAAAATGGAATTTTTAAATTTTGGTTGGAAATTCCGTTAGCCTTGGGAACTGTTGGTGGTTTGACAAGCTTGCATCCTTTAGTGAAATTTTCATTAGAAATGTTGGGAAAACCTTCTGCTGAAGATTTAATGAAAATTGTTGCAGTTACAGGTTTAGCTCAAAATTTTGCAGCTTTACGTTCGTTAACAACAACCGGAATTCAAAAAGGACATATGAAAATGCACATTCATAACATTTTGAATCAATTTCAAGCAACTAAAGAAGAAAAGGAAAAAGTCATTACTTATTTTAATGACACTACAGTATCTCATAGTTTGGTTGTGGATTATTTGGAGAAGATTAGAAAATAAGACATGAAAAAAGAAACCTATTATAGCAACGGAAAATTATTACTAACAGGTGAATATTTGGTTTTAAATGGTACAAGATCTTTAGCCGTACCCACTAAATTTGGTCAAGATTTAGAAATTACACCAGCTTTAGGAAAGAAAATAATTTGGAAAAGTTATGATGCTGATGGAAGCATTTGGTTTGAAGCTGAAATTCTTTTTGATGCCATAATTGAGAAAACAACTTTCACTGAAGATAAGGTAAAAAACACTTTAGTTGAAATTTTACATCATGCTTATTTATTAAATCCTGAATTTATTGAAAATGCCGAAGGTTATTCGATTGATACTATATTAACTTTTCCTAGATTTTGGGGTTTAGGAACTTCTTCAACATTAATTAACAATTTAGGGCAATGGTTGAATATTAATGCATTTGAGTTACTGAAAAATAGTTTTGGTGGAAGTGGTTATGATATTGCATGTGCTCAAACAAATCAATCAATTATTTATCATTTAGAGGACGAAAAACCAGTTTTTGAAACGGTTGATTTTAATCCAGAATTTAAAGAGCATATTTATTTTGTGTATTTAAATAAGAAACAAAGTAGCAAATCTGCCATCAATAATTATCTGAATAAACAATTTTCTTTAGATAAAGTAAAAAGTAAAATTGATAAAATCACTGAATTTGTATCTGAAACAAATGATATTAATGATTTTATGGCTGCTTTAGACAAACATGAAATATTATTAAGTGATGTTTTAGAACAACTAACCGTTAAAGAATCTTTGTTCCCAGATTTTAAGGGAACTGTAAAAAGTCTTGGTGCTTGGGGTGGAGATTTTGTTATGGTTGTTTCAAAAGAAAACCCGTTATTTTATTTTTCAAGTAAAGGCTATGAGACGATTTTGAAATATGAAGAAATGATTTTGTAAATTATACCTTTCTTAAAAATAAAATCCCGAACATTTGCTCGGGATTTTTAATTTGTAATTATAAAACTTAAACTACTGAATTCTTAAATCTTCAATTTCAGATTTAGCTTTTAAAGCCTCTATAACTTTATTTGATGCAGAACCTTGAGCTTGCGATTTTGCTTGATTTACATAAGAAGTATAGTTTGGTATTGCATTAGCTTTAGTTATTGCCTTTGTTTTTATCATATAAACACCATATGCACCATCAATTAAACTTGAAGTCGTTCCTGCTTTTTGAGCAAATGCTTTTCCAACAACTTTAGGTTCTGGTCCAATATTTGGAACCAAAGCACTTTTGAATACTACACCTGTAGCTGGAAGTATAGATGCACTTGAAGATTTTGAAACTTCTTCTAATGTTTTACCTGTCATTTTCTTTCTTAAGATAACAGCCTTCTTTTCATTCTTTAAAATTGGTTCAACTTGTATTCTTGCATTCTCTACTGTAGTTAAACCTGTATCATTGATAGATTTTAATCTTGCCACTACAAATCCTGTTGGCACATCAAAACGTTTTACATCTCCTATTTCTGTATCATTTTCAAATGCCCAAAGAACAATTCCTCTTTGCGGACCAACTATTGATACGTTTTCATCAGATGTTTTGATATTTGGCACTTGAGTTACTTCTAATCCCATATCTTTTGCTACCTGAGCAAAGTCTTTAGAATTTGCGTCTGCTTCAAATTTAGACGCTTTAGTATAGTTTTGATCCGTAGTTGTTTCCGATGGCTCTATTTTTTGAGCAACTGTAGCTAATAAAACTGAATTATATTTATCAGACACCTTGATTACGTGGAAACCAAAATCAGTTTCAACAACACCAATACTTCCAATTGGACTATTAAACACAAAATCATTAAACGGTTTTACCATTTGGTTTGGTGCAATATCATCATATTCTCCACCTGTTTGTTTTGAACCTGGATCATCAGTATTAGCTGTTGCTAAAGCAGCGAAACCAGACGGATTAGCTTTTGCTTGTGCTAATAATTCGTTAGCTTTTGCTTTTGCTTCTTCTTTAGTTCTAGTTATAGCTGGATCAGCTCTTTCTGCTCCTGCATAAGAAATTAGAATATGGCTCGCTTTTGCAGCCGAACCTGATTTACTTCCAATTTTTCTTGATAATTTTTGATATCCATTATCGGTATATGGTCCGAAAACTTCTCCAACTGGTAAATTAAATAATTGCTCTTGATATTCTAAAGGTAAATCTTTCTTAGCAACATAAGTAGAATCAAATTTGATGTCTGAATTTTTATTAACAAAATCAGCAACATCAGTAGCATTTTTAAAACTTGGCAATGTATCGTTTGAATTCGTTTCTTTATTATATTCCACTTTACCATTCAACAAACCTTGAATAGAGTTTTTCATCGCATCTTCGTCAGCTTTAGAAGGCTTATTTTCAATGAAAACCAATTCTAAATCGGCCATTTTATCTGACTTAAATTTTTTCTCATTCTTTTTAATGTAAGCCATTATTTCATCATCTGATACTTTTGCTTCATCATCATTTACTGTTGAATATCCTAATGTTACAAAATCAAAATCTACTTTGTCATTTTCTTCTTCATACAGAGCTTGACCTTCTGCTTGAGTTGTTTGTAAACCTGATTTTATTAATGTATAATACATTTGTTCAGTAAACATTCTTTCTACATCAGCTTCAAAAGCTTCCCATTGCGCTCTTTGTTCTGGACCTTGCTTTAAAAAATTAGCACTAACGTATTCTTTGAATTTTGCCGCGTCAAATTTACCTGCTTCATTTTGAAATTGTGGATTTGATGCAAAATTAGGATTTTCTTTCATTACGTTGATTAATTGGTCTGGACCAACTCGTAACCCTAATTCTTCAAATTGTTCAGCTAAGATAATTCTCTTAACTTCTTGATCCCAAACTCCATTTGAAGCTTGCACATTGCTCATCCCTTGCTGTTCTGCTTGACCGACTTTTTGCTGGAACTCTTGTCCCATAATGTTTTCGCCATTTACAGTACCTGCATATTTTGAACTACTACCAAAAGATCCACTTTTAATTACATCGGCTAACACAAATGAGAATAAGGCTAATGCGATGATAACTATTAAGAAAAATGAACGTTGTCTAATTTTTGATAAAATTGCCATTTTTTAATTTGTTTATTTTTTACAGAGGGCGAAAATACAATTATCTATGAAATAATAAAAATACTAAAGCGATATTTTTATCTTTTTTCTTCAGATAATGAAAGTTTTACAAGTTCAATTTTTTTATTACTTGCAGAATGTATTGTTATTTCGAAATTTTCTATGTGAATTTTTTCTCCATTTTGAGGAAAATCTTTGGTATAATCAACTATAAAACCACCTAAAGTCGAATAAGAATCACTCTCAGGTATTTCTAAATTATATTTCTGATTGATATATTCTACATCCAATCTTGCCGAGAACAAATAAACTCCTTCTTCTATTTCTTCATCAATTTTTTCCTCACCCAAGTCGTGTTCGTCTTCAATTTCTCCAAAAAGTTCTTCTATAATATCTTCAACCGTAATTAAACCTGAAGTTCCTCCATATTCATCAAGAATAACGGCCATACTTTTTCGCTTTTTGGTCAAAATATCTAGTAAATCTTTGATGAAAATTGTTTCAGGAACATATTCAATAGTCATCATTATAGATTTTATGTTTTTTGGTTTTTTAAACAACTCAAACGAATGCACATACCCTAAAACATCATCTACAGAGTTTTGATATACTACAATTTTAGAATATCCTGTATTGACAAATAATTCTCTTAGTTCTGAAACACTATCTGTAATATCTACACCTGCAATTTCTGTTCTAGGTGTCATAATATCCCGAGCTTTAAGCTCAGAAAATTCAAGTGCATTTTGAAATATCTGAATTTCAGAATCCACTTCTTCATTGTCTGCAACTGAACTCATTTGTTCGTTGATATAATTTCCCAATTCGACTTTACTAAAATAATCCTGTACTTGATCCCCTTCTGTTTTAAAGAATTTTTTTAAAATAAAATCAGAAATCCAAATAATAAAATTGGAAACCCAATAAAACAACAGATAAAAAAAATAAGCAGGAACAGCTAAAAGTTTAATTAACTTGTTAGAGTAAATTTGAAAAAAAACTTTGGGTAAAAATTCTGCTGTAAACAATATTAAAATAGTTGACAACACTGTTTGAGAAAGCAAACTAACAAACTCATCTTTAAAAAAGGGAGCTATTGTTTCCAACCTTCTTGTGATTAATTCTCCTGTTACAAATCCATAAATAACCAACGCAACATTGTTTCCCACAAGCATTGCTGTTATAAATTGAGAAGGTTTTTCGGTAAGTTTATTTAAAATGTTTGCATTGAAATTATTTTGTCTTTTTTCAATAGACAAAAAGACCTTGTTAGATGAAAAATAGGCAATTTCCATCCCTGAGAAAAAAGCAGAAAGCAATAAACAAATAACTATAATTGTTATTTCCATACAATTGGATTAATTTATGTATTTATTTATTGAATTTTTTGTTGAACTTGCTTCTGAAAAAAAACATGAACAACGCAGCACCACCTAACAAAAGGCTTAGCAAAACGCTTTCTCCATTTTGATACTTTACAAGAGCATCATAAAGAAAAAATAATGTAAATATTAAATAAACGTAATGAAAATATTTTAGAAAACTCATGGTTGTATTTTTATCAAAAGTATAAATTTTATAAATAACTACACTATCTTTAGTCTATATTATTTACTTCACCATTACTTTTCTGCATGTTGAAAATTGTAAAGTCTTTACTAAAATCAACTCCTGGACCTTGAAGAAAACCACCTTGACCATCTGAATATTTGAAATGTTTTTCGGTAAAAAACCATTCGTTTTTTTGGTCATAGTATAATTGAGAAGTTTCTAGAATTTTATTATCAAAGGAAGTGATTTTTACATTTCCTTGTAAATCTATAAGGTTTGTTTTTTTATATGACACTGCATAATCAGCATCTACATAACTTTTGTTTTCCTTATCATCATAAATAGTGACTTTTACACCTTTAGGAAATTCTGTATAAGGATTTTCAAGCGTACCATAATCAATCATTTTTGGACTCACTAAGATAGCCTTGACTCTTCCAGAATCTGTGTATACTAAATTAATAGTATCAGCTTGACCTGTTGGAGTAAATTTTTTTTGATTTAATTTTTGAACTTCTTTAAAATTACTTTCACATGAAAAAAACATAGCCACAGCAAAAACTGTGACTATGTAAGTGATTATATTTTTGAAATTCTTAATCATTATCTGCCTAAGTTCGGAACAGTAATAGATTCACCAATCCAACAATTAAATGATATTGTTTGACCAGCTTTACCTTCGTTAAAAATATCTGTTTTTGAAGGAGCACTTGCATTATATGAAGCTGCTTGTCTTGAAGCTGTTGCTTTTAATGCTGGATCAACTGCTGCTGCTTTATTAGCATATTGAGCACATAACCAATAAACAGCTCTTTTTTCAAATGGTGTTTTACCACAATCATTAGCACTTGAAGCATATAATTGAGCTATTAACATATAAGCCTGACCAAAAGATGGCTTAGCAGCTAATGCTTTTTTAGCATAAGTACGAGCTTGTGTTTTGTTTCCTGTTCCGTACATTGTTGCAATTTTGTAATATACTTTTGCTTTTTTAGTAGCATCTGTAAATAATTGTGCAGATTGATTAAAATACTCTAAAGCTTTAGTTGTGTTTTTAGCTCTTTGAGCAGCAACTCCTAATAAATAAGCTGATTCAGCTGTTGGGTTTAATTTGTGTAATTGCTCCGATATTTTAGTAAATAAAGGATCAGAATCACAATCTTTAGACTCTAAACGTTCAGCTGCTCTTTTTAACCAAAGTACATCTGTTTTCTTTTCTTCAAATGTTTTTTGGTAGAAAGGAATAAGTTTTTCACATGTTGAAAGCAATACAATCTTTGCATCCATACTACTTTTAACTGTGCTAAACTGTTCTAAATTATATTCGTTTCTTTCTTTAAGTCTTGTTTCTTTATCTGAAAGTTCTTCTTGAGCTTCAATTTTATTTAATAAAACATCTAATTCATCAGAAAGACCTTTTTCTTCTAATTCTAATTTCTCAGTGATTTCATCATATTTATCGAATACTTGTTGTAATTCAATTCCTTTTTTTTCTGCTTCATAATCATCAACGAATAATTCAAAATAAGTATACAATGCTCTCGCTGAAGTAAAACTTTCTGGCTCAGTTTTAAAAGCTGTATCCAAATAACCATAAACTTCATCTTTAGTTCCCATTTTATGATCTAGAAGCAATAATGCTTTTTTTACTGAATTACCTGCTCCATTACCTGGGTAGTATTTATCATGCTCTCCATATAAAACAACTAAATCTTTAACGAAAGCTTCTTTGTCTGCCACAATTTGTGCGTTGTCAATTTTATCTTTTAAAATAAACTCTCCATAAATGTAAATTGCTTTGTGATAAGAAGGACATGTCTTTCTCATGTTTTGCAAATATGGATATGCATCATTGTAGTCTTTTGATTTACTGAACTGAACTAGGTACTGAATATCTTCAGCGCATTTGTCATTAGACTGAGCATTAGTTAAAAAACTAAATGCAATTAATAATACCAATGTTAATTTCGTCTTCATTTTGTAAAAATTTGTATTAATCATATTTTCTTTTTTCGAACCATAAATCATTTAAAGATAAACCAATGTTTAAACTAAAATAATTTTCTTCTATTAAATTATTGTAAACAGTTCCCTTTTTCCCGTATTCAAATCCTACGTTTATATTAGAGAATCTTCCACCTACTGGTAAACCTAGACCAAAATTTATGCCATAATCATTAATCTCTTTAGAATTAACTATTAATCCTGTGTTTTCATATCTAAATCCAGCTCTGTAGTTTACTCTGCTCCAGTAACTTGAAAACGAATTGTATTTAGGAATAAAATACCCACCAACTATAATTTTTTGTGAATCCTCATAAAAAGAATTTCTAACTTCATTAAACCTATTAACTAAATCACTATTCTTCGTATTTATATATTCAACGCCAACAAACCACTTTTTAGTATTTCCTATACCTGCTCCAACACTAAATTTAGAAGGAATAACTAATTTATTATCATCAATAACAACATCTCTTTCGTCATTAACTACTTGTGTTCCATTTGAATAATTATAAATTGTAGAAATATTTCTTGAATTTTCAGAATTCAATTTAGCTTCTGGTGCATATCCAAAAGTTGTAGTAAATAATAAATCATTATTTATGTTTCGACTATACAACAATGACATGTTTGAAGAAACACCACTTACACGTGATTCATTAATTTCTTTTGTTCCCAATATTGAATTAGAACTGATTATAAATGACTCTGTTTGAATGGTTCCAAAATTATATTGAAAATCCACACCAAAACTTAAATTATCAGAAAAACTATATGCTGCACCCGCAAAAACTCTATTTACACCTCCTTCACCCGTGTAGTCTTTGTTTGTTGTAACACCTGCACTATTAGTAGATTCATTTTGAATTTTATAACCTACTGAAGAAAATGGCATTACTCCAAAAGTTGCTCCAAATTTCCCTAAAGGAAGTCCAACTGCCAAATAGTCTATTGAGGTTCTTTGAGCTGTTTCTCTTTTCTCTTCATTTGAAAGGTTACTAAGAGTAGTTGTTCCACCAACAACAAAATTTGTTATTTTTAATCTTGAATAAGTTGCTGGGTTTAATAAATTCAGATGAATTGAATCGTAAGCTATTCCTAATCCCCCCATGGATCTAGCATCATGAGTTCCTTTGAATTTAATATCTCCTAAGCCATAGAAAGAATAAGGTGAAGATGTGCCCTCTTGAGCCGAAATAGCTATTGTAGCTAGAAAAGTTAATGCAAGAAATAATTTCTTTATCATTGTATGTTATATTGATATAATAAGTTCAAACTTTCCAGTAAGAAATTTGAATTGGCAAATATGGGGTTTTTTAATCTTTTAGCCAAAAAAAGTGCATCACCACCTGTTAAAATTATTGTTAAATATTTCTTTTCTCTTAAATAATCGTTAATAAAACCTTCAATTTCATACAAAACTCCGTTGACCACACCAGAATGAATAGATTGACTAGTTGAATCTCCTATTAAATTACTAGGTTCTTCTAACTCAAGTTTTGGTAATTTTGCGGTATAATGGTTTAATGCTTTATACCTCATTTCTATTCCAGGTGAAATTGAGCCTCCAAAATAGTTTTTATGCTCATCTACAAAATCATAGGTTATGCATGAACCTGCATCAATGATTAAGCAATTTTGATTTGGGAATTTCAATACTGCTCCAGAAACTAAAACTTTTCTATCCATTCCTAAAGTAGAAGGTGTAGCGTATTTATTTTCAAATGGAAAACTGCTTTCATGCGTAAGAATATATAATTCTGTTTCGCTTTTAAGCAACGAAATAACCTTATCTGATACATTTGAAACGCTAGAAAGTATTGTTTTATTACTTTTTGATTTTTTTTTGAAAATTTTTTTTAATCCTTCTAATAAATTTTCATGTGTAAAATCTTTTTTTAAAATCAAGTTATCTTGCTCAAATACAGCTACTTTAATTTTTGTATTTCCAACGTCAATTGCTATAATCATTTTTATAATTTAAAAGTTCAAAGATACAAATTGATTTTTTTTAATAATTGTTTTGTATAAATTAAAAATCATTCTATATTTGCACTCGCTAACCGCAAGGTACCTTAGCTCAGATGGTAGAGCAACGGACTGAAAATCCGTGTGTCCCTGGTTCGATCCCTGGAGGTACCACTTACAACCCTTGATTTCTTTACGAATTCGAGGGTTTTTTGTTTTTTAAGGTTTTAGGTTTAAAATAATTCATACATTTATTGTTGATAATAAATATAATGAATAAATCTAAAAAACTTCTTTTTTTTGTTTTAGGAATAGTTCTATTCTTAGGCTTCTTAAACTTCGCTGTTAATATTTGGGTGGAATCAAAACTTCCTCAACTCATTAACAATGAAAACAATACAGATTACAATATCACATACAAAGACGTTGACTTATCAATTTGGAATTCAAGAATTATTGCTCATGATGTATCGATTATTCCGAAAACAAGCTTGAAAAATTCTGATAAAAAAATTGGCCTTTATGGAAATGTTGAGCTAATTGAAGTAAATGAATTTGATATTTGGAGTGTTTTATTTGGTAAAAAAATCAAGGCTAACAATTTAGTTATTTCAAAACCAAGCATAGTTTTATATAAAAACAACGAAAACGCAATTAATAATTACAACAATATAAACTCTAAAGTTTTTAAACCTTTTGAGAAAATAATTCTAGTTACAGACTTACATCTTAACGAAGGTCAATTTAAAATTTTAGATATTGAAAATAATCAAACTTTAGTTAATGCTCATAATATCAATTTTAAATTAGAAGGAATTGTCTTAAATGAAACTACGTTAAATCAAAAAATCCCAATTAATTATTCTAAATATTCTTTTTCCTGCGATAGCTTATTTTATAAACTTGATGAATTCTATGAATTAAAAAGCAAGAAGTTTTTAGCAACAGAAAAAGGACTAAACATTGATAATTTTAAATTAATTCCTAAATGTTCTCGTGAAGAATTTGTCCGAAAAACACCTAAGGAAAAGGATTTGTACACCATTTTAGCAGAAAAAATTTCTATAAACAAAATGGATTGGGGTTTTAAAAAGAATGTGTTTTTCTTTAAAACAAATTCTGTAATTTTAGATAAAGTTAATGCAAATATTTATAGGGGAAAAATGCCTGTTGATGATTTGTCAAAGAAAGAACTATACACCAATTTACTACGAAATTTAAAAGCTGACATCAAAGTTGATACACTTTTAATTAAGGATTCATTCTTGACTTATGAAGAAGAAAAAACTTTTGAAAAAGGTCCAGGAAAATTATTTTTCAATGATTTTAACATGTTGGTAAACAATATCGAAAGTGGTTACAAAAAAACCGAACTTCCAGATGTAAAAATAAAGATTAATTGCAATTTCATGAAAAAATCACCTTTAAATGTGGATTGGTCTTTCAATGTTTTGGATAGAACAGAAGGTTTTAAAATTGCTGGCTCTATCTATAAATTTGATGCAGAAGAATTAGATGAATTCATAAAACCGTATATGAATGTTAAAGTTAAAGGTATTTTAGATGAAGTTTATTTCAATTTTACTGGAAATGATGTAGTTAATAAAGGTAAGTTTTCTTTAAAATATGATGATCTAAAAGTTGAAATTTATCAAAATGATAAAAGATTAAAAAAGAATAAATTTTTGTCAGCTATTGGGAATTTATTTGTAAAAAACGATTCTAATGAAGAACTAAAAACCACTGAAATCGAAGTAGAACGCAATCAGGAAAAGTCTTTTTATAACTTTCTTTGGATAAGTTTAGCTGATGGTTTAAAACAGGTTTTAATCTAAATTATCCGTGATATACTCTTGATTTTATAATTTTTCCATCTTTAATTTCTAAAACTTCAGCCACTAACATATCTTCTTCTCCTTCCACTTTTCTAACATATTCCATGAAAACTCTGTCTGAATTTGCTGTCAAAGAAGTTAATTCATATTTTAATGTTGGTAATCTATCAAATGCATCTTGCCACCAAACTCGCATTGCTTCAATTCCAATTACGAAACCATTAGTTTCTGGTTGACGAATTTTTAGTTTTGGACTAAAATGCTGTGCATCGTTTTCGTATAACGATAATAATTTTTCTAATTGCTTATTATTAAAGGCTTCAAACCAACGAAAAGCAATTGACTGTAAAGATTCTGGTGTCATATATGGATTAAAAAATCCCGAAATTTTCGGGATTGAGTTTTAGATATTTTTGATATTTATAATTTCTTGTTCTGTCAAGAAACGATAATTTCCTCTTGGTAAATTCTTTTTGGTCAAACCTGCAAAAGTGACTCTGTCTAATTTAATAACATCATATTTTAAGTATTCGAATATTTTTCTAATTACCTTTATATTAGCTGTTTTCATTTTGATACCAATTTCACTTTTTGGCTGATTTTCAATATAACTTACTTCCTCCACATAAACTCTGTGGTTTTCAATTGTTAATCCTGAAGTTATTTTTTCTAAATCTTCAAAACGTAAATTCTTATCTAAAGTAACTTGATATAACTTACTTGTTTTTTGATTAGGTTCTGTAAATTTTCGGATAACATCTGTGTCATTAGTAAATAACAATAAACCTGTAGTTGTTTTATCCATTCTTCCGACAGGTTGAATTTTTGCTTTTGTAGCTCCACGAACTAAATCTAAAACACTTGGTGCGTTTTTATCATCATCACCAGCAGTTGAAAAGTTTTTAGGTTTGTTTAATAAGATATATTCTTTTTTCTCAGGATTTAATCTTGCTCCATCAAAAACAACCTCATCGTTTAATTTTACTTTGTAACCCATTTCAGTTACAACAATGCCATTTACTTTTACATTACCACTTTGGATGTAAATATCAGCATCTCTTCTACTACAAACACCTGAGTTTGAAATATATTTATTCAAACGCATTTCATCAGGATTCTTTGGAGTTTTAGGTGCTTGGTTTGGTTTTTTCTCTGCCTTAATTTCAGGTTTTGAATCTGGTTTTACTTTTGAACTTGCCTTCTTACGAATTGGTGCATTTCCTCTAGAAGTACTCGGCTTTTTTGCTCCACCTTGTCTTGAAGAAGTTCCTTTTTTCTTATCGTTATTATTTCCTTGATGACGCGTCATTTTATTCTAATTTTTTGCAAAGATATAACTAATAAGCGGAAATCAATTTTTTTCCGTGTAACAAAACTGAAGGCTCAATTAAAACAATACAAAAAACTCCAGCTACAATGATGAATTTTAATAAAAAATGAAGTTTTAAATATTCTGGTTTTGTTTTGGCTTTTCCTAGTTGAATCAGAAAAAATAATAAAACCAGTAAGCTTATATAGAAATAAATGTCCATGTAACCAATATTGAATACATCTACCAAATAATAAACTGGTATTACCGTCAATATTGTCAATACAGAAATAATATATTTAGCGGTTTTCTCACCAAATAAAACAGGAATTGTTTTATAATTAGAAGCCAGATCTCCTTCAATATTTTCTAAATCTTTGATTAATTCTCTAATTAATATTAATAAATATAAAAACATAGCATGTGCAAAAATGACATGATAAAAGTTTTTATAATACAATAAAATACCAAAAAAAGGCAAAACTGCTAAAACTGCTGCCGTAAAATTTCCTATGATTGGATATTTTTTTAGTTTATGCGAATAGAACCAAATTAAGAAAATATAAGCAGAAAAAAATAAAGAAGCTCTCCAAGAAACTATTCCAGCAATTAGAACTACTATGAAATTTATGGCAAAATATACTTTAAGTTTTGTTTGTTGACTTACCAATCTATCAATCATTGCCTTTCGTGGTCTATTGATTAGATCTTTTTTAGCATCATAAAAATTATTGATGATATAACCTGAAGCTATTGTCAATGATGAAGCTAGAACTAGAATAAAAAGTTGATAATCTAAAATTACTTCTAACGCTCTTATTTCTGGAGAAAGAATGAAGATTGCAGCCAAATATTGTGCTAGAACAATTACAAAAATATTGTATCCTCTAACAACAGAAAAAAAGCTTAAAATTTTAGTAAGAAATAATTTTGACTTTCTAGATAACATCTTAAAACTGATAAACTACTTCTAATTTATAGTCTTTCAGTGATGCTTTTGCTTTCTCTAAATCTTGGGTAAATCCTAAAATATAGCCACCACCACCAGAACCACAAAGCTTCAAGTAATAATCGTTTGTTTCAATTCCGTTTTGCCAAAGCGTGTGAAATTGTTCGGGAATCATAGGTTTAAAATTATTTAAAACTACTTTAGATAATTTTTTAGTATTGGCAAACAAAGATTTGATATCACCATGTAAAAAGTTTTCTACACAAGCGTCTGTATGTTTGATAAATTGAGATTTCAACATTTTTCGGAAACCTTGATCTTTTAAGTTTTCCATGAAAATATTTACCATTGGAGCAGTTTCTCCAATAATTCCAGAATCTAATAAGAACACAGCTCCTTTCCCATCTAAACTTTGTAATGGAATTCCGGTTGCTTCAATATTGTCTTTTGAATTAATAAGAATTGGCAAACTCAAATAACTATTTAAAGGATCTAAACCTGAACTTTTTCCATGGAAAAATGATTCCATCTGCGCGAAAATAGCTTTTAATTGTAATAACTTATCTCTTGTAAGGTTTTCTAAAACTGTGATTTTATCAGAAACATATTTATCATAAATAGCTGCAACAAGTGCACCACTACTTCCTACTCCATAACCTTGTGGAATACTTGAATCAAAATACATTCCATTTGCTATATCACTTTTTAAAGTTTCTATATCAAACTGAACTAATGTTGGTTGCTCAACTTGTAATTGTGCTAAATAGTCTGAAAAAAGCTCTAAACTTTTGTTAGATTTTATAGCTTCTTCAGAAGGATTTTCATCTTTCTTTAAAGCTCCATTATAAAAATTATAAGGAATTGAAAGCCCTTTTGAGTCTTCAATAATTCCATATTCTCCGAAGAGTAATATTTTTGAGTAAAATAATGGTCCTTTCATAGTTTTTTTGATTGGGTTATGTAAAGTTACGAAATTATTTTGATTCAGCACCTTCTCCAATTTCGTCACAAATATACTGACCATTTTGACAAAAGTCAACTAATTCATCTTGAATAAATTGTAAAACTTTTACGCTAACGTTTTCGGGATATAATACATGTACATTAGCTCCAGCATCTAACGTAAAACAAACTGGAATATTATTTTCGTTTCTAAACTTCCAAATTCTATTGATTATTTCTAATGTATTTGGTTTCATTAAAATAAAATAGGGCATTGAAGTCATCATCATTGCATGAAGTGTTAAAGCTTCACTTTCCACAATTTTAATGAATTCTTCTATATTCCCTTCTGATAAAATTTTAGTGATTTTGGCCAAATTATCATGAGCTTGTTCAAAACGTTTCTCGGCATAAGGATGACCAAACATCAAATCGTGCCCAATAGTACTTGAAACTTGCTTTTCTCCTTTATCTACTAATAAAATTGTGTCTTGGTAATTTTTGAATTTTGAATGAACTTCATTAAATTCTACTCCAAATAAATCTGAACTTTCTTTAATTGTGTCATTATTTCCCCAAACTACAACTTGTCCTTTTATGCTTCTACAAGCACTTCCACTTCCTAAACGAGCTAAAAATGAAGCTTTTTTATGAAATAAATCTTCTGTTAAATTAGGATTGATTTCTTTTTCCAAACACATTACATTCATTGCCAAAGCTGCCATTCCAGATGCAGAAGAAGCTATTCCAGAACTATGTGGAAATGTATTCTCTGTATCAATAACAATATGATATTCTTTCAAATAAGGGCAATATTTTTCAATTCGTTGAAAAAACTTTAAGATTTTTGGCTTAAAATCTTCTTTTGGTTTTCCTTCAAATAATAAATCAAATGAGAAATCATTATTTGACTCTTTTTTTACAAAATTTACTTTAGTAATAGTTTTGCAATTGTTTAATGTAAAACTTATGGATGGATTAGCTGGAATTTGATTTTCCTTTTTTCCCCAATATTTTACTAAAGCAATGTTACTTGGAGCACTACACTCAAAAGTTGCCGTTTCAATACTTGAATAATTTGATGCAATAAAATCCTGTTCGGAAATCATAATGTAAAATTTTAACAAAGATACTTTTTTTGTCTGTTTATTAAATTGATATTTCGTTAATTTGTATAAAACATTTGAAAAATGAATAAGTACTTGAAAATAATAATTTGTGTGGCAATTTGCTTAACTGTTGGATATTTATCATCAATCGTAACTCAATCAAGTATTAAAACTTGGTATCCTACTATTGAGAAGCCTTCTTTCAATCCACCTAATTGGGTTTTTGCACCAGTTTGGACATTACTTTTTATTTTAATGGGTATTGCAGCTGGATTAGTTTGGGATAAAATTACTTCAGACAATGAATTGGTTAAAAAAGGGTTGTTCTTTTTTACAATTCAATTAGCCCTAAATGCTTTATGGTCTTATTTGTTTTTTGGATTAAATAATATTTTGTTGGCAAGTATTGAAATTGTACTATTGTTATTAATAATTTATGAAACATATCTGATTTTCAAGAAAATAAACAAGTACGCTTCCTATATGCTAATTCCATACCTTATGTGGGTTAGTTTTGCTACTGTTTTGACTATTTCAATTTACTTTTTAAATAAATAAAAAGTCATACCTAAATACAAACATTTAATTTACAGATATTTAATATTGTCTTATTAGTATTTTTTCTTATTTTTATAGGATATAAAATTTCTAATTTACTTAATTAAACATCTATTTATGGAAATGACTTCTTTATTAACCTTTGGAATTGTTGCAATTATTTGTGGTGTTATAGGCTATTTCATTGGCAAAGGCAACAACAAAACTTTACAAAATGATGATCATAACTACGAAAGTGATCTTGAAGCTTGTAAACAAAGAAACATTCAATTGCAAAATGATTTAGAAACTTTGCGATCTCAAGAAAAAAAATCGACTGCTAAAAAAACCAATTTTGTTTCAGAACCCAATATTCCAAATGCTATAATTGCATTTAATGCTAATGAAGCAAAGGCTGTTTTTGGAAAAAAAATTAAAGAAGATGATTTGAAAATTGTGGAAGGAATTGGTCCAAAAATTGAAGAATTATTCAAAACTTCTGGAATTCTTACTTGGAAAAGACTGTCAGAAACTTCAGTTGACCGATGTAATAAAATATTAGACAAAGCAGGAGAAAGATATAGAATTCATGATCCAGGAACTTGGCCTAGACAAGCTCAATTAGCATATGAAGGCAAATGGCAAGAATTAAAATCATGGCAAGAGAGACTTGATAAAGGCAAAGAAAAATAATTTTAGAACCTTGTGAATACAAGGTTTTTTTATGCAATAGATTGAGCTACAATAAAACCACCTGTCCATGCATTTTGAAAATTGAATCCACCAGTTATGGCATCAATATTTAAAATTTCTCCAGCAAAATATATATTTGGAATAACTTTACTTTCCATAGTTTTAAAATTGACTTCTTTTAAATCAATTCCACCTGCAGTTACAAATTCTTCTTTGAAGGTGCTTTTTCCATTAACTTGAAATTCTCCAGCAGTCAATTGATTGGCCAAAGCATTTAATTGTGTTTTATTACAATCAGCCCATTTTGTTTCTGCTGAAATTCCTGAGGCTAAAACTAAGCGTTCCCACAAACGGTTTGGCATTTCAAAAGGAGATTTTTTTGAAATTACTTTTTTAGCATTTTCAATTTTAATATCTTTTAATAAATCTATACATTCTTCAAAAGTGGTTTCATTTAACCAGTTTACTAGAATCGCAAAATGATAATTTTTATCGAATAATTCTCTTGCTCCCCAAGCTGAAAGTCTTAATATTCCAGGTCCAGATAATCCCCAATGTGTAATTAATAAAGGTCCTGAAGCTTCTAATTTTGATTTTTTTACTTTGACAGACGCAAATGTTGATAATCCCATTAAATCTTTTAATCGCGCATCTTTTACATTAAATGTAAACAAAGAAGGAACAGCTGAAACAATTGAATGTCCTAAATTTTCAAGCATTTCCCATATTTTAGGGTTGCTTCCAGTTGTCATCACAATTTTTTCTGCTAAAAATGTATCTGAATTAGTCTGTACTTTAAAATGAGTTTCCGTTTGATAAATGGATTGTACGCTTTGGCTTGTGAGTATATCAATACCTAAATCTTTTGTGGCTTTCGTAAAACAATCGATTATAGTTTGCGAAGAATCTGATTCAGGAAACATTCTTCCGTCTTCTTCAATTTTTAAGGTAACTCCATGTTTTTCAAACCATTCGATTGTATCTCCAGAACAAAATTGATGAAATGGGCCACGCAATTCCTTTTCACCTCTTGGATAAAATTTTACTAATTCATTGGGTACAAAACAAGCATGAGTGACATTACATCTTCCACCACCAGAAATTCTAACTTTTTCTAAAACGGTTTTTCCTCTTTCTAGAATCGCAACTTTTAAAGTAGGATTATTTTCTACCACATTTATTGCTGTAAAAAAACCTGCTGCTCCACCACCAATAATAAGTATGTCGTAATTAGAATTCAATGTTTTATTTTTTTGCAAATATCGTGATTTTATTTTGACCGCAAATTCGCTAATTATTAAATGATTTTTCTTAATTGAAATAGCTATAAGCAAGAATGAATTCTATCTGGGAAATTGCAAAACATTCCATCTACACCAAAATAGATAGCTTCTTTTATGTCTGTAATTTCATTAACCGTGTAAGTGTAAACTTCAAAACCATTGTTCTGAATTTCTTCGACTTCATTCTTCGTAAGTGTAAAAAACCATGGATTTATGGCAATTGCGTTTAATTTTTTAGCGATTGGAATTGCGTTTAAATGATTTTGCTCAGACAAAACAGCAATTGGAGTTTTAGGATTCAATTTTCTAAATGTTTTTAATTCTTCCCAATTAAAGCTTGAAATTAGAAAATGATGATTTTGAAAGTTATGTGTCTGTATGAATTCTTGAATGATTTTATGTGTTGGTTTTGCTGTATTTTGTCCTTTTAATTCAATATTTATTGGAACTCTTTTGTTTATAAATTCTATAACTTGAATTAAAGTTGGAATTTGATGATTTCCAATTAGATTGATGTTTTTCACTTCTTCTAAAGTTAAATCTTCAATATTTTCTAACGAAGATGCTAATCTTTTTAAGGTTTTATCATGAAAAACGACAACTTCACCTGTTTTAATAACATAAACATCAATTTCTATCATATCCACAAACAAGTCTAATGCTTTTTGAAACGACAAAAGAGTGTTTTCGGTTTCGTAACCCATTGCTCCTCGATGTCCTATGATTATTGATTTTTTCATTACTATAAAAATACAAAAAAACACCAACCTTTCGATTGATGTTTTTGTAATTTAATGTTAAGAAAACCTATTCAGTCAAAATATAATACTGCCAAGGTTTTAATGGATAAATTTGTTTCTCATTTAAATCGATAGTTTCTCCAGTTAAAACATCTTTATAGCTTCCATTTAAAGAAACACTTACATCCATAGGTTTTGATGATAAATTAGCCATATAAATGATTTTTTTACCATCTTTTTCTCTTTCAAAAACCAATACATTTTTATCATTAGATGTTTTTATTCTTGTGTAAGAAGCTTTGTTCTTTCCTCCATTTAAAGCAATATTTGTGTTTTTTAAAGTTCCTAGTTTAGCTCTAAAATCCCATTCTTTTCCTTTTGTTTTTGGAATTGAATCTTTTTCAAAAAATTTTAAACTGTGATTTAAACCGTATTCATTTCCACTATAAATTAATGGCATTCCTGGTGCTACATAAGACAATGCTGTCAATGCTTCTTCTGCTTTTCCTAATCTACTTTGAACCGTTCCATTCCAAGAATTTTCATCATGATTGTCCACAAAACTCATCAAAATATCATTTGCTTCATACTTGTTGTTATCCTCTTCAATGAATTTATCCCAATCGATAGCATTTTTTTTACCTTTAGCAATATCGTTTATTAAGTGATGACTTGTCCAGTTATAACCCATATCAAATAAATTGTCTTTCATTAATTCGGGTTGCCAAGCTTCAGCTAACATGAAAATATTTTTTTCTTTTCTCAATACTGGAATAGTTTCCTTCCAAAAATCTGTTGGCACATTACTAGCCACATCGCAACGGAAACCATCAACATTTTCATTCTTAATCCAATGCAACATATCGTTTGCCATTGCTGCACGAAGGTCTTGGTTATCGTAATTCAAATCCGCAACATCTGTCCAACCCCAAGATTTTCCGGTTTCTGGATTTATTGGATCAATGATTTCGCCTTTTTCGTTTTTAGTATAGTATTCTGGATGTTCTTTTATCCAAACGTGATCCCAACCGGTATGATTTGGCACCCAATCCAAAATAACATAAATGCCATTTTCGTGAGCTGTTTGCACCATTTTTCTAAAATCTTCAATGGTTCCAAATTCTGGATTTACTTTTTTGAAATCGGAAACTGCGTAATAACTTCCCAAATATTTTGATTGTTCTTCTTTTGGCATTTCTGAGGCAAATTTGCTTTCATCTCCACCTGTAGCTTTTCTTTTGGTTTCTGAAATTGGAAAAATAGGCATTACCCATATAATTTTCACACCTAATTCTTTTAGTTTTGGAATGTCTTTTGTGAATTCATTAAAAGTTCCTTCTGGAGAATATTGACGAATGTTTACTTCATAAATCACCGCGTTTTCTTCAACTTCTGGAGAAAATTGTGCGATTTCTGATTTTATTTCTTCTGTTGAAGTTTCTGTTTCTTTTGCTTCTTTTTTACAACTAATTAAAACTGTAAAAAGCAATGCGGCTAAAAATATTTTTTTCATAATAAACTTATTTCAATTCTAAAATTAAACTTGATTTTCCTTCAATTAATAATTCGTTTTTCAAATCGATTGTTTTTCCTGAAAGAATATCATTACCAGAAGAAAATGATTTAATGTTTTCTTCAAAACGCGAAAGATTTAATTTCTGATTATCTTTAGAATTATTAACAACAACCATCACGCTTTCAACATCATTATGACGGAAATAAACGTAAACATTATTTTCTGGAATGTAGTGCGTCAATTTTCCTGTGTGAATTACTTCTTTATTTTTTCTCCAATTCAATATCTTTTTAGAAAAATCAAAATATTGTTTTTGAGAAGCTGTTCTTCCAGAATTAGTAAAAGCATTGTTTGTATCACCTTTCCATCCACCAGGAAAATCTTGACGAATGTCTGCATCACCTTTCCCTTTATCTCCAGCCATTCCAATTTCTGAACCATAATAAATTTGTGGAATTCCTCGCATTGTTGCTAAAATGGTCATTCCTAATTGATACTTCGTAAAATCATTTTTATAGATTTCATTAAAACGTCCTGTATCATGATTTTCTAGAAAAATCAACAAATTATTTGGGTTTTCGTATAAAAAGTCATTTACAAAATTCTCATAAAACTTGATTGTTCCATCACTCCAAGAAGCATTATCTTCATTGAAAACATTTCCAAAAACATCGTGTAAAGTAAAGTCCATTACACTTGGTAAGTAAGAATTATAACTTTGAATATCAGCAATTGGACTGTCCTTTTGCCAATACGAAATTTGAGCTTGATCGTGCATCCAAACTTCTCCAACTATATTGAAATAAGGATATTCATCCATTACTGCTTTGGTCCATTTTGCAATTCCGTCTTTATCACAATACGAATACGTATCTACTCTAAAACCATCTAAATCTGCAAATTCTACCCACCAAATGGCATTTTGAATTAAGTAATTCAATACTAAAGGATTCGATTGATTTAAATCGGGCATACTTGGCACAAACCAACCATCCATACAATATTTAGCATCTCGTTTTGAACCATTAATATCATACTGTGTGGTCATTCTATAATTGCTTTGCGCGTAACCTGGAAATTGATGAAACCAATCGTAAGTTGGCATATCTTTAAACATCCAATGTTCTGCACCCCAATGATTCGTTACATAATCTTTGATTAATTTCATGCCACGTTTATGCATTTCAACTGATAATCTTTTATAATCTTCATTACTTCCATAACGTGCATCTATTTGGTATACATCCGATTGTCCGTAAGTATGATACGAGTAGCCTTTGTCGTTATCTTCACACATTGGTGTTGACCAAATAGCGGTTGCTCCTAATTCATTGATGTAATCTAAATGATCAATAATTCCTTGTACATCACCACCATGTCTTCCACCCGGCAAACTTCTATTGGCTTTTTCTTGAAGATTTTGAGAAGAATCGTTGGATTCATTTCCGTTGGCAAAACGATCGGGCATTAATAAATAAACTACATCTGAAGCATCAAACCCTTTTCTTAAAGCTGAATTTTCTCTTCTCTTTTTAATTTCAAAATTTTTAAAAAATGTCTTTTTCCCGTTTTTAAAAGTAAATTTCAACGTTTGAGCAGCAACATTTTTTGTGTCAATTGTAACGAAAAGATAATTTGGGTTTTCTGTTTTTGTAACGTTTGTAATTACAACATCATTTGAAATTGAAACTGTATTTTCGGCTATATTTTTTCCGTAGAATAAAACTTGAATTTCACTTTTATGCATGCCTTCGTACCAAAATGGTGGTTCCATCTTGTCGATTTGAGCGAAAGTGAAAGTTGCTATTAAAAGGAAGAAAACTGTTATTTGTTTTTTCATGTTTAATTATTTAGATGCTGAATCAAGTTCAGCATGACAAAAGAATTTATTTTACTTCAACAATACTTATTGCGTAACCACCAGCTGCAGCTGAAGTCATTTTTAATTTTGACTTATTAGTTACTTTTTGTTTGGTGATTTTATAGGCTTGTGGATTGGTTTTATAATCGGCATCTTTAGCATCAGCGTATATAGTTGCTTCATATTTTTTACCTTTTTCAAGGAAATCTAAACTAATTGTTGATGTTCTTGGATTAACTCCATTGTTATTTCCAATAAACCAATTGTTAGAATTTTTATCTTTTCTAGCGATAGTGATGTAATATCCTGGTTCTGCTTCTAAATATTTAGATTCAGTCCATTCTACTGGAACATCTTTAATGAATTGAAAAGCATCTAAAAAGCGATTGTAGTTTTCTGGCAAATCGGCTGCCATTTGCAATGGTGAATACATTGTAACATATAAACCTAATTGATTAGCTAAAGTTGTATTTACATGTGAATTGTTGTTTGGATTTAATTTAGAAATATCCATTTCAAAAATTCCTGGAGTGTAATCCATTGGTCCACCCATTAATCTTGTAAAGGGTAAAATTGTTGTGTGATTTGGTTTTGAACCACCAAAAGCTTGAAACTCAGTTCCACGAGCTGATTCATTTCCAATTAAATTTGGATAAGTTCTAGCTATTCCTGTTGGACGAACCGCTTCATGTGCATTGACCATGATTTTATAATCTGCTGCTTTTTCAAGAGCATATTGGTAATGATTCACAATCCATTGGCTGTAATGATGTTCTCCTCTTGGTAGCATATTTCCAACGTAACCACTTTTTACAGCATCATATCCGTTGTCTTTCATAAATTGATACGCTTTATCCATGTGACGTTCATAATTTCTTGCTGAACCAGAAGTTTCATGGTGCATAATCATTTTAATTCCTTTTGATTTTGCGTAAGCGTGAATTCCTTTTACATCAAAGTCTGGATAAGGTGTCACGAAATCAAAAACATAATCTTTGGATTGACCGAACCAATCTTCCCAACCTTCATTCCAACCTTCGACTAAAACACCATCAAATCCGTGAAGTGCTGCAAAATCAATTAATTCTTTAACGTGCTTTGTGTTTGCAGCGTGAGTTCCATTTGGTTTTGCTTTAGAATAATCCGTAACTCCTAATTGAATAGACGGAAAATCATTGGTATATGACCAAGAACTTTTTCCTGTTATCATTTCCCACCAAACGCCCACATATTTTACTGGTTTTATCCAAGAAATATCTTCAATTTTACAAGGTTCGTTTAAGTTTAAAGTCATTCTTGATGCTAAAATATCACGAGCATCATAACTAATTACCAAAGTTCTCCAAGGTGAAACGCAAGGTGTTTGCATGTAACCTTTATCACCTTTTGCATCTGGAGTTAAATGCGATTGAAAAACAAACGTTTTATCATTCAAATCTAAACTCATGCACGAATAATTAATCAAAGCTGCTTCGTGAAGATTGATGTAAATTCCCTCAGAAGTTTTCATCATTAAAGAAGTTTGAACTCCAGTATCAGAAAATTGTTGTTGTGAAGCGTTATCTGTTACAGCTTTTTTGAATAATCCTCTAATTTCAGATAATTTACTTTCCGTATAATCATATTCTTGTGTATCATAATCTCCTGGAATCCAAAAAGCTTTATGATCACCAGTCATGGCAAATTCTGTACGCTCTTCTTTTATGACAAAATATACTAGATTTTTTTGTTGTGGAAATTCATATCTAAATCCTAAACCATCATTAAATAAACGAAAACGAATAATCATTTCTCTTTCAGTTTCATTTTGTTTTAGAGTTATGGCTAATTCATTATAATGATTTTGAATTTGAGTTTCTTCACCCCAAACGGTTTTCCATGTTTCATTGAATGTTGATGGAGTTGTACTTACAACTTTGAAATCATTTAAAAGTGATTTTGCATCGTTTTTAAGTTCTAATCCTAGTTTACTCGACTTTATAACTTCCTTATTTAAGTATGAAAGTTGATATGTTGGAGTTCCATCACTTAATAAAGAGAATTTCATAGTGAAATTTCCGTTTGGTGATTTGAATTCTTGAGCGTTTCCAAAAATTGAAACTAGAATTGTGAAAATTAAAACTAAAAACTGCTTCATTGTATTATAATTTAACTAATTGTGATTTTCCATTTACTAAAACTTCAATTTCTTGATTACCCTCAACGTTTACTTTTGTTTCCTCGTGATTGACTTCAACTTTAACAATTGCATTTCTGAAATTCACTTTAAACGAATAAGCGTTCCACTCTTTTGGGATTTTTGGTTCAAAATGCAATTGATTATTTTTAACTCGCATGCCTCCAAAACCTTCCACGATACTCATCCAAGTTCCAGCCATTGAAGTAATGTGTAAGCCTTCATGAACTTCTTTGTTATAATCGTCTAAATCCAAACGTGAAGTTCGTAAATAGAATGTATAAGCCTGTTCCATTCGACCTAAAACAGCCGCTTGAATTGAGTGAACACATGGAGAAAGCGAACTTTCATGCACTGTAAATGGTTCGTAAAAATCGAAATGTTTTTCTAATTGTTCTTTGGTAAAATGATCTTCAAAAAAGTAGAAACCTTGTAATGTATCTGCTTGTTTGATGTAAGGTGAACGTAAAATTCTGTCCCAACTCCATTTTTGGTTAATTGGTCGTTGTGATTTATCTAAATTGGCAACTGTAACTAATTCTTTATCTAAGAAGCCATCTTGTTGTAAATAAACTCCATGTTCTTCTGAATATGGAAAATACATATTATCCGCTACTTTTTTCATTTCTGAAATTTCAGCTGTAGCTAGATTAACCTTATTTAAAATTCTAGTATAATCTGATGGATATTCTTTTTCTATTTTGCTGATTTGTTCAATCGTATAATCGATACACCATTTAGCAATATAATTTGTGTACCAATTGTTATTTACGTTGTTTTCGTATTCATTTGGACCAGTCACACCCAAAATTACATATTGATTTTTAGCTGTTGAGAAGTTAGCTCTTTGATGCCAAAAACGTGCAATTCCAATTAAAACTTCCAAACCTTTTTCTGGAATGTATGAATAATCTCCTGTGTAACGATAATAATTGAAAATCGCGAAAGCAATAGCTCCGTTTCTATGAATTTCTTCGTGCGTGATTTCCCATTCGTTGTGACATTCTTCACCATTCATGGTAACCATTGGATATAAAGCTGCACCGTTTTTGAAACACAAATTATTTTGAGCGTTTTCGATGGCTTTATCTAATTGATTGAAACGGTAAGTCAATAAATTCCTTGCAACATTTTGATCTTTGGTTGCCATGTAAAAAGGAATACAATACGCTTCAGTGTCCCAATAAGTTGATCCACCATATTTTTCTCCTGTAAAACCTTTTGGACCAATATTTAATCTAGAATCTTTCCCTAAATAGGTTTGATTTAAATGGAAAATATTAAAACGAATACCTTGTTGGGCTTTTACATCGCCATCAATTGTAATATCACTCATTTCCCAAATTTTTGCCCAAGAATCGATTTGATTTTGAAGTAATTTTTCATAACCCAATTCAAGTCCATTATCAATTACTTTTTGAGCAACATTTATTAATTGCTGCTCATCATGATTAGTTGAAACGGTGTAACCTCCTAATTTTTGAATAGCAATAGTTTGTCCTTCTGAAACAGCAAATTCATAAGAAAACTGGGTTTTAGTTTCTGATGTTTCAATGTTTGTAGGATTAACATCTGAAACTTTTCCATTTACCAGAAAGGTATTATGCATAAAAGTACAAGCAGTGAAATTCGTCTTTAATGTTTTTGAAACTATAAATCCAGAATTTTGTTTGTTTTTTATTTCTAAAATATCCCAAAATTTGTCATCCCAATTGGTATCTTCATTGGTGATTCCTGCATCAACATAAGGTTTGAAAACTATTTTCGCATCTTGATTTAAAGCTTTAACTTCGTAATTGATTACACCTAATTCGTCTAAATCTAAAGATAAAAATCGCTTTACATTTACACCAACTTGCGTACCATTTTGCAAAGTAGCTTCAAAAGAACGTGTATAAACACCTTCTTTCATATTTAATTCTCTTCTAAAGTTTTTCACTTCAGAACAAGTTGCTAAATCTAATTGTTCACCGTTGATTTCGATATCAATTCCAATCCAATTAGGAGCATTTAATACTTTGGCAAAATATTGAGGATAACCATTTTTCCACCAACCTACACGCGTTTTGTCTGGATAATAAACTCCCGCAATATAACTTCCTTGGAATGTTTTACCTGCATACGATTCTTCAAAATTAGCACGTTGCCCCATAGCTCCGTTACCAATACTGAAAAGACTTTCAGATGATTTCACTCTACTTGCATCAAATCCTTCTTCTATGATGGACCAATTATCTGGTTTTATATAATCTTGGTTCATTCTTTATTTTGTTTAGTTGTTTAATCGTTTAACTATTCCATTGATAGAAACACTTAATTTATTAAACACATTTTTCATTTATTAAATTTTTTATAAAGCTTAAATCTATAAAAGTGAAGTCTTTAAAGATATAATCTGCTTCATGTAGCACTTCAGTTTCACCTATCCCAATACTTATCATATTGGCTAAATTTGCCGCTTGAATTCCTGCAACAGAATCTTCAAAGACGATACAGTTTTCAGCTATATCATGTGCTTTTTTGGCTCCTTGAAGAAAAACTTCAGGATCAGGTTTTGCATTCGAAACATCATTTCCATCAACAATAGCATCGAAATAATGTAGTATTTTTGCTTTTTCTAGAATTGGTTTTGCATTTTTACTAGCTGAACCTAATACTATATTTTGTTTGTGTTGTTTTAAATAATCAAGCACTATCATAACACCTGGAAGAATTTCACTTTCATTCATTTCTTCAATATAAGAAAGGTATTCGGTGTTTTTTTGAACCAACCATTCGTTTTTTTCTTCTCGAGAAGCTTCTACATTTCCAAGAGCTAAAATTATTTCTAAGGAACGTACACGACTTACTCCTTTTAATTGCTCATTGTGTTCTGGTGTAAATTCTATCCCTATTTGAGCCGCTAATCGTTGCCAAGCTAAAAAATGATATTTTGCTGTGTCAACAATTACTCCGTCAAGGTCGAATATGAATGTTTTTTTACTCATTTTAAATTAAATCTTTTTTGTCTTTTACTTTTAACACTAAAAAAGCTGCAATCATAAAGCTTATACCGCTTGAGACCAAAGCATAAATTGCATGGTCACCGTATACATACTTAACTAAAGGACCTCCAATTAAAGCATTAATAATTTGTGGAATTACAATGAAAAAATTGAAAATTCCCATATAAACTCCCATCTTTTTTGGTTTAATAGAACCTGCTAAAATTGCATAAGGCATGGCTAATATGCTTGCCCAAGCTATTCCTACTAAAATCATTGAAAAAATTAGAGCTTCTTTATTTGGCATGAAATACATTGATATCAAACCTAAACCTCCTAAAAATAATGATAAAGCATGTGTTTTCTTTCTTCCAATCTGCTTTGCAATATAAGGTAATCCAAAAGCAACAATTGCTGAAACCAAATTATAAACTCCAAAAATAATTCCTACCCAATCACCTGCTGATTGATATTCTAGACTTTTAACATCCGTAATTGCTAAACCATAAATATGTTGTGCAATTGCTGGTGTAGAAAAAACCCACATTCCAAACAAACCAAACCATGAAAAAAACTGAACCCAGCTTAATTGCCTCATAGTTACAGGCATTTTTGCAAAATCAGTAAAAATATCAGTTAATTTTGATTCTTTCACTTCTTCAATTTCTGAATTTTGAGGCTCAAATTTGTTTTGAATAAGTGTCATTTCTTCTGGAGAATATTCTTTTGTCGTAAAAACAGTTATTAAAATTGTAACAATTAAAATTATTGCACCAATAATAAATGAGTAAATTAAATGTAAGGGAATTGCTGAATTTTCTGTTGAGACATTGCTTACTCCAAACCAATTATGAACAATGTAAGGTAACCATGAACCAATTACAGCTCCAATTCCAATGAGTACGGTTTGAACACTAAAACCTAATGTGTGTTGGTCAACATTTAAATTATCGCCAACTAAAGCTCTAAAAGGTTCCATTGCAATATTAAAGGAAGCGTCCATAATCATTAACATTCCTGAACCAAACCATAACGCTGGCATAAATGCAATAAAAATTTCGGCTTGAGGCATTAATATTAAACCAATAGAAGCCAATAATGCTCCAACTAAAAAATAGGGTTTTCTTCTTCCAAGTCTTGTCCAAGTATTATCGCTAAAGTGACCAACTATTGGTTGAACAATTAACCCCATTAAAGGTGCAATTATCCAAAACCACGATAATTCGTGTACATCGGCTCCAAAAATTTGTAGAATTCGACTGGCATTTGCATTTTGTAAAGCAAAACCCATTTGTATTCCTAGAAATCCGAAACTCATGTTCCAAATTTGCCAGAAATTTAGCTTACGCTTTTCCATTATCGTATTTTATTAATTAATAAAACGATAAGCGTTTGTATGCTTATCAAAACTTAAAACATTTTCGAAGTGAATTACAAGCTTTGATGTTACAAATATATATATTATTTCAATTGAAAAAATATTTTCATTAGATTTTACTCTCTAAATTATTCTAAAAATAAAACACAAACATTTAAAAATCAGCTTATTAAAAACAACTATCACGTTGTAGTAGATTCTCTTAAAACCAGATTAGTTTCAATTATTTCTGTAGTGTAAAATTCGTCTTCTCCATCTTTTTCAAGTCTATCAATTAGCATTTTTGCTGCTTTTCTCCCCATTTTTATACCGTTTTGACTAACGGTTGTAATTCTAGGTGTTGAAAATTGGGAGATGATACCATCAGTGAAACCAATTACCGAAAAATCATCTGGAACTTTTTTACCTAATCTGTTAGCCAATTTGATCGCTGTAACAGCAAACAATTCATTAACTGCAAAAAGCGCATCAAACTCTTGATTTTTGATTAAAGAATCTATTTTATTTGAACAATTTTCAATGTCCTCAATTTTTACAATTAATTCTTCATTAACTATAATTCCGTTATCTCTTAAAGCTTTTAAATAACCATCTGTTCTTAATTTACCAACACTCACATAATCAACAGTTGTTAGAAGTGCTACTTTTTTTAAATCTTTGGATATAAAGTATTGAATTGCATCATAAGCAGCTTGTTGATCATCAATAATTACTTTATCACAGAACACATCATTTGTTACTCTGTCAAACATAACAACTGGCATTCCTTGACTTATAATTTCTTGAATATGATGAAAATCTTTCTTTTGCATGGTTTCTTTAGAAAGTGACATGATAAATCCATCAGTACTTCCATTTGCCAAAAGCTCCATATTTATAACTTCTTTATCAAAAGATTCATCGGATAAGCAAACAATTACATTATATCCATTTTCATTTGCCACTTGCTCAATTCCGCTAATTACAGTTGCGAAAAAATGATGCACAATTTCTGGGATTATTATACCTATTGTTTTTGTTTTCTTGTTCTTTAAACTTAATGCAATGTTATTTGGTTTATAATTATAAAGCTTAGCAAATGCTTGCACTTTTTGCCTTGTATCTTCACTAATTTCATGACTATCTTTTAATGATTTTGAAACAGTTGAGATAGAAACATCTAGTTCTCTTGCAATTTGTTTTAAAGTAACTTTTTTTCTCATTGCTATTTTTATGCATGATTAATATGACAATAAAAGTAGTTTATATTTTTCAGAATCAAAATTTTAGGACGAAATATTGCGTAAATTAATAAAGTTTTCAACACTATAACGTTTTCGCAACTTTGTAATTGAATTGTCATTTTTTTTTATCAAATATTTACATAAATTTAACATTCGAAGTAGAGTTACATAGCAAATTTTAACAAAAATTAACCTAAACAAATTGTATGAAGACAATACAAAAAAAGTTATTATTCATTCTTTTCATTTTGCCTTTAAGCTTATTAGCTCAAAGCTCTTTAAAAGGAACTGTTTTAGACAATCTAGGTCAAACTTTACCTGGAGTAAATGTATTAGTTAAAGGTACTCAAAATGGTGTAGCTACTGATTTTGATGGAAATTTTACTATAAATAATCTAAAAAATGGAGACGTCTTAGTATTTACTTATGTTGGATTTACAACTAAAGAGTTGGTTTACAAAAATCAAACTGAAATAAGTGTTACTCTTACTGAAGACGCACAACAATTAAGCGATATTATTTTAATTGGATATGGTTCAACAACGAAAAAAGATGCAACTGGTTCATTAATATCTGTAACTTCTAAAGATTTTAACAAAGGTTCAATTGTGTCAGCTGATCAATTGTTAACAGGTAAAGCTTCTGGTGTTAGAATAACTAATAATGGAGGCCAACCTGACTCAGCACCAAACATAAGAATTAGAGGAGGTTCATCTTTATCTGCTAATAACAACCCTTTAATTGTAATTGATGGTATAGCTATAGACAATACCAATCCTGCGGGAGTAAGCAATCCCTTATCGTTGATAAACCCTAACGATATAGAAAGTTTTACTATATTAAAAGATGCTTCGGCCACAGCTATTTATGGATCAAGAGCTTCTAATGGTGTAATTATCATTACTACAAAAAAAGGTACTTCTGGCTCACCAGAATTTAATTTCTCTTCAAGTATTGGAGTTGGAAAAGTAGGAAAAACAATAAATGTTATGGATGGCAATGAGTTTTCACAATTCATTAGACAATATCACCCAACACTTACCAACAAATTAGGAGTAGATTCAGGAGTAGCTGATAACCCTAATACAGAAGTAGATGAGTCACGAAAAATATACAATACAGATTGGCAAGATGCTATTTATAGAACTTCTATAGTTTCTGATAATAACTTTAGTGCTAGAGCTAATTTATTTAAAAAAATTCCATTTAGAGCCTCTGTTGGATATACAAAAAATGAAGGACTACTAAAAACAAATGATTATGAGAGATATAATGCTTCTATTAAATTAACCCCTAAATTTTTCAATGAACATTTAAAGGTAGATGTAAATGCAAAAGGTATTTCATCCAAAAAAAATGCTGTCGATGAAGGAGGAGCAATTGGAGGAGCAATAAATATGGATCCAACAAAACCAATATATGACAATGCACTAGATAATAGATTTGGTGGTTACTATCAAAACACAGCATTTGTAGACAATAGGTATATCATCGATGGTCAAAGCAATCCTTTAGCACTTTTAGAGCAAAGAAATAGACCAGAAGAAGCACAACGTTTTTTAGGCAATGTTGAATTTGACTATAAAATGCATTTTCTTCCAGAATTAAGAGCTGTTCTAAATTTAGGGGTGGATGCGACAAAATCAAAAATAAGAGAAGATTATACGAATAATGCTGTGCAAACTTACAGATTTATTGACGGAAACAATGACCCAAACACCAACTTTGTTTTTAATCCAGGTACAAATTATGCTGAATTACAAACGAGAACCAATACTACTCTAGAAGGTTATTTACAGTATACAAAAACTTTAAGTGGTATAATTTCAAAATTTGATGTACAAGGTGGTTATTCTTATCAAAATTTTAAAAATGATGGTGTAAAAGATTTGTATCAATATAATCAAACAAGTGGTATTAGAGAATTAATTGAAGACGATCCAAGTAGCAAATACTACAATGTGTTAAATCTTCAATCCTTTTTTGGTAGAGCAAATATTGATTTTGCAAATAAATATTTAGTAACACTATCTTTAAGAGCAGATGGTTCTTCGTTGTATAGAAAAGAAAACAGATGGGGATACTTCCCTGCCGCAGCTCTAGCTTGGAAAATTAAAGAAGAAAGTTTTGTTAAAAATGTAAATATCATTAATGATTTAAAACTAAGATTGAGTTATGGTGAAACAGGACAACAAGATATTACCGGGTTAGCTGGTTTTTATCCTTCAACACCATTATTTGAAGCTGGAAATAATAATAGTCAATATTTACCTGGTGTGAATTTATATTCTCCAAAAGCATTTAACCCAGATTTAACATGGGAAAAAACAAGTACAGCCAATCTAGGAATTGATTTTGATTTCTTTAAAAACAGTGTTATTTCTGGAAGTTTTGACATCTTTCAAAGAAAGACAAATGATTTGTTAGCAAGAGTACCTCTTCCCCCGGGTCAAGGATTATCAGATTCGTTTGTTAAAAATGTTGGATCAACAGAAAGCAAAGGATTTGAATTAATCTTGAACAGCAATATAATTGATAATGATAACTTTAAACTTTCAATTAATTCTAATATTGCATATGCTTATGCAGAAATTTCTGATCTACAGGGTATTTCCCAAATTCCAACATCAGATTCAGGTTTACCAATTCAAACAAACTTTCAATTAGCTAGACATGCAGTTGGTCTACAACCAAGGTCTGCATGGGTTTTTGAACAACTATATGACTCAAATGGCCAACCAATTGTAGGTGCTTATTTAGATAGAAATGGAGATAACAAAATAACTAATGACGATAGATATTATAAAGCTTTAACACCGAACTGGACTTATGGTTTTGGATTAAATTTTAATTACAAAAACTGGGATTTAAGTTCAAGTTTTAGAGGTCAATTAGGTGGTCAAGTATACAATACCGCTAAACTTGTTCTTGGATGGGTTGATAGAGCTAAACCTGTAAACACAAGTAATTTAAATAATGTTCTAAATTTTTATGAGGGTGCTGCTGATCCAAATTTTACAAATATCCAAGGAAATATTCCTTTATCTGATTATTATTTAGAAGATGCTACTTTCTTACGTTGTGAAAATATTGTCTTAGGATATGTGTTTAATAATTTCTCAAAAAATGCTTCATTAAGAGTATATGGAGCACTAAATAATGCCTTTATTTTGACAAAGTATTCTGGTCAAGATCCTGAAAATTTTAACGGTATCGACAGTAATTTTTATCCAAGACCGAAAATGTATACATTGGGAATAAACTTAAATTTTTAAAAACTATGAAAAATATAAAACTAACTGGTCTTATTATTTTAGCAGTTATCACATTTAGCTGTGTTAATGATTTAGATACTGAACCAAAAGTAGAGCTTTCATTACAAGAGCTTTTACAAAAAGACCCTGAAGCAATAAATGGAATAATGTCAAAACTATATGGATCTTTTGCTTTATCAGGACCTAATGGAGCTGGAAGTTCAGACATTTCAGATGACCCAGGAGAATCTCCATTCTTAAGAGGAATTTTAAACCTTCAAGATTTTACAGCTGATGCAATGAAAAATCGTTGGGGTGATGATGGTTTAGACCAACTTACTACAACTTCTCAATGGGACTCAAACAATAAATTTTTTAGATATTTATATAATCGTGTTTATTACACAGTACCACAATGTAATAATTTGTTGTCTATTTTAAATAATGTTGATATACCAAATAAAGAACAAACTATAAGTGAAGTACGTTTCTTAAGGTCTTTAGCTTACTACTACATGATTGATTGTTTTGGAAAAGGTGTCATATTAACAGAAGATGATTTAGGTACAACAACACCATTACCCCAAGCCTCAAGATTAGAGTTATTTAATTTTGTAGAAAGTGAATTATTAGATATTGAAAATAATATTTCTTTAACCAATTCGTATGGAAAAGCAAATAAATCAGCTGTTAGAATGTTATTAGGAAAATTATATTTAAATGCGGAGGTTTATACTGGGGCACCTAGATGGAATGATGCTTTTATATATTCTGGAAAAGTTATTAATGAAGGAGGCTATTCACTTGAGAGTAATTTTAGAAAAAACTTTTCAAGTGACAACAATACTTCTTCAGAAATTATTTATCCTCTAATAGCAGATGCTTTAAATAGTCAAAGTTTTGGTAATACGACTTACATAGTAAATGGAAGTTTAAACTCTGCTAACATGTCTTTAAACGATTATGGAGCTCTTCAAGGTTGGGCAGGACATAGGTCTTCAAAAGCTTGGTATGGGTTGTTTGGTGATTTAAACTCAACAACTGATGTAAGAGGTCAATTATTTTGGCAAACTGGTCAAACTTATGAAATGACTGATTACAAGGAATGGACTAATGGATTCCCTAGTATAAAATTTACAAATCTTAATTCAGATGGAACAGGAATTTCAACAGACTTTTCATCCACTGATTTTCCTTTATTCAGGTTAGCTGATGCTTACTTAATGAATGTAGAAGCTCAAATCCGAAAAGATGGAAGTGCTAATTCTCAATCTCTAGGTTATGTAAATTTAATTAGAAATAGAGCAAATGCAACTCCAATAACTTCATTACCACCAAGTGGTTATACTTCTCATGTATTAGGAACAAGCGATGCACTATGCTTTATACTTGACGAAAGAGCAAGAGAATTAAATTTTGAGGGACATAGAAGATCTGATTTAATTAGATTTAATGCTTTTACCGGAAGTAACTACATATGGCCATGGAAAGGTGGTGTAGCAAATGGCACATCAATTCCTAGCACTTATAAACTATTTCCAATACCTGCAACAGCACTAGACGCTAATCCTAACTTAACACAAAATCCTGGTTATTAATACTTAAAAAATTACATAAAAATGAAAAATATTTTAAAAACAAGTGCTTTAGCATTTTTATTTCTAGCAAGTTTATCTTGTGAAAATGACGACCAAACTATTGTAACTGCAAAAGGTGGCCCAGAACTACTAACTCCTTTAGATGGTAGCTCATATATTTTAACTCCAGATAACGCTCAAAATGAAGCAACAACTCTTGTATGGAATCATGCAGATTATGATGTTCAAACTGAAGTTAATTATGAAGTTCAAACAGCATTGTCAGGAACCGATTTTGCGACTATTGTTTCTGCAGGAACAACAACTAGTAGATTTATGGTATTAACTGTTGAACAACTTAATACAGTTGCTTTGAATTTAGGTATAAATCCGTTTCAAGCTTCAGATGTAGATGTGAGAATTAAATCCTCTTTAGGGTCAAATACATCTCTAGAGGCTTATTCAAATACTATAAAAATCACGTTAACTCCTTATACAACAGATTTACCTAAATTAGCGGTTCCAGGTAATCATCAAGGATGGGATCCACCAACAGCACCTTTATTAGCGTCTTCTGGTTTTGGTGAAACTGATTTTGAAGGTTATATATGGTTAGACGGAGAATTTAAATTTGTTGAAAGAAACGCTGCAGGTGCTTTTGAGTGGGGTAACACTGATTATGGTGACGATGGTTCTTTCTCTGGAGTTTTAGCAGAACAAAACGAATCAAATGCAATTGCTACAGCTGGCTACTATCATGTTAAAGCAAACACTTCAGCTTTAACTTATTCTACTACTTTAACAAATTGGGCAGTTACTGGTTCAGGTACCCCTAATGGGTGGCCAGACAATGGCGTTGTAGATCACAACATGATTTATAACCAAGCTACAAAAAAATGGGAAATTATTCTTGCTTTAAGTGGAGGCAATGAAATTAAATTTAGAGCCAATGATGATTGGGCATTAAATTATGGAGACAATGGTGCAGATGGTTTATTAAATGAAGGTGGAGATAATATTGCTGTTCCTGCATCTGGCAACTATCTTATTGAATTAGACTTAAGTAATCCAAGAGCCTACACTTATACTTTAACACCTCAATAAAATTAATTAAAGGGTTGTTTCATAACGGCCCTTTATTTTTAAAACATTGTTATGAAAAAAAACTTACTTATATTATTTACTTTTATAATCTCATTTATATCAAATGCACAAGTTACAATATCTCCTTCAACATTTAATGTAACTGACCCTATAACCATTACAGTAAACTTGGCTCAAAGTAGCTGTAATTCAATTCCCACTACTACAAATAAAGTTTATATGCATGCAGGTATTGGTGATGACACTAATGCTTTTGGTTTCGCAGTTGTTGGAAATTGGGGACAAGATGATGGTGTTGGTTTAATGACGAACCAAGGTGGAGGAATTTGGAGTATTACAATTACACCAAGCACCTATTTCAATTTAAACACAACACAACAAGCAAACGCTACAAAAATTGGATTAGTATTAAGAAATGCTGCTGGCAATCAAGAAATGAAAAAAACACCTAGTTGTACAGATTTCATTTTTAACGTAGGAACTTATCAAGTTAATTTAACTTCACCTGTAAACAACAGTACAACTATAATTAATTCAGGAGACAATTTAAATATAACAGCTACAAATACTGGTGGAAATGCTTCTTATAATTTAATGGCTAATGGCATTTCAATAAATACTAATACTTCTACTACAAGTTACTCTTTTAATCATACAAATATAACTGCGAATACTAATTATGAATTAGTTGTTACACAAAACTCCTCAGTAATAACCAGAAAATTCAATGTACTTGTAAATCCAAATACGGTTACTCAAGCCATTCCTTCTGGTTTACAAGATGGTATTAATTATAATTCTGCAGATCCAACAAAAGCTACTTTAGTTTTAGATGCTCCAAATAAAGATTTTGTCTACGTAGCAGGAAGCTTTAATAATTGGCAACCAAATACAGCTTATGCAATGAAAAAAGATCCTAGCTCTACTAAATTTTGGTTAGAATTAACTGGATTAACATCAGGTCAAACAGAAACTTACCAATACTGGGTTGTAGATCAAACTCCAATTGCTAACTCACCTTCTTTAGTAAAAACTGCTGATCCATATTCTACATTAGTTTTATCACCTTTTGATGACCAATACATTCCTGCTGCATCATATCCTAATATTCCATCATATCCAGCTGGCCAAGAAAGAGAAGTTACAGTTTTAAAAACTGGACAAACAGCTTATAATTGGCAAGTAACAAATTTCGTAAAACCTAATAAAGACAATTTAGTTGTTTATGAAGTTTTAATTAGAGATTTTGATACAAATAGAAACTTTCAAGATTTGATTAATAAAATAGATTATTTCAAAAATCTCAAAGTGAATGCCATAGAATTAATGCCTGTAATGGAATATGAAGGAAATGAAAGTTGGGGATACAACACTTCTTTTCATTTAGCTTTAGATAAATATTATGGAACAAGTGATAAGTTTAAGGAATTTATAGATTTATGCCACCAAAATGGTATTGCGGTAATTTTGGATGTTGCTCTAAATCATGCTTTTGGAAGAAATCCAATGGTAAGAATGTGGATGAATGATCCTGATGGTGATGGCTGGGGAGAACCAAGTTCAGAAAGTCCTTACTTCAATCAAATTGCTACACATAGTTACAGTGTTGGAAATGACTTTAATCACCAACAACCTAGAACAAAAAACTACGTTAAAAGAGTCGTTAAACAATGGATTGAGGAATATAAAATAGATGGATTTAGATGGGATTTAACCAAAGGATTTACTCAAAATGCAACTGGAAGTGATTCGCAAACAAATGCTTACCAGCAAGACAGGGTTGATGTTTTAAAAGAATATGTTGATTATTCTTGGTCTCTTGATCCAACACATATTGCCATTTTTGAACATTTAGGACAAGATAATGAAGAGCAACAATGGGCAAACTATAGATTAAATGAAGGAAAAGGAATTTTAATGTGGGGAGAATTGTTTGAACCATACAAACAGCTTGAAATGGGATTTGCAACTAACGCAGACATTACAAGAATGGGACATGTTAGTAGAGGTTTTACAGGTAAAAGATTAATTGGATATCCTGAAAGTCATGACAAAGACAGATTGGTATACGAAGCAATAACTTACGGTAATGGTGGTGGAACAAGCCCTACAAACGGAAACCTTACCAATTCAATCATGAGAATGTCAGCTATAGGTGCAACAAGTATTTTAATTCCTGGTCCAAAAATGATTTGGCATTTTGGTGAATTAGGAATGAATAATTCAATCTATACGTGTGAAAACGGAACTGTTAACAATGAAACAGACCCAATTGCTGGTGATTGTAAACTAGCAACAAAACCACAACCTCAATGGACAAATAACTGGTTAACTGACGCTACAAGAAGTGTTGTCTATAATAATTGGTCAAAATTTATTGATTTTAAGAAAAACCTTCCTGTTTTTAATGGAAATTACACTATAAGTCCTGATGGAAACAATATCAGACAAAGAATTTATGTATATGACAACTCATTACCTTCTACACAATTAAAAAATGTTGTCATCTTAGCTAATTTTTCTGTCGCAGCTCAAAATGTAACTCCAGACTTCCCTTATACAGGAACTTGGTATAATTTAATGGATAATTCATCTATTACAGTTACAAGTACTTCTGCACAAATAAACATTCCTTCAGGTGGATTTAGAATTTATGGAAATCAACCAGCAGTACTAAAAGACGATAATTTCAATTTTGAAACAAGTTTTATTATATATCCAAACCCAGTTAATGACGCTTTTACCGTTTCAATTAATACCAAGAAAATTGAAATTTATAGTGTAACTGGACAACTGGTTAAATCGTTTATTAATAAATTTAGTGATGAATCGCTTTCTATTTCAGATTTACAAAAAGGAGTTTACTTAGTTAAAATAATTGACAATAATGATAATCAAGCCACAAAAAAACTCATAAAACAATAAAGTAAATTTCGAGTTAGTTTATTTTAAGATTCAAAACCTTCTAAGCAATTAGAGGGTTTTGTTTTTTAGAAAATATTAAAAAATAAAAAAGCTCAAACTTTAGTTTGAGCTTCAGTGCGGGTAAAAGGACTCGAACCTTCACACCTTGCGGCACCAGATCCTAAGTCTGGCGTGTCTACCAATTTCACCATACCCGCGAATTTGGTTTCTCGTATTATGAGGGTGCAAATATAAAAATAATTCTTATATTTAAATTAAGATTTGTAAATTTTTTTACCATCTATTTTTTTGTATTTTTGACATTATCATTAAAATCTCAAAATGAACAACATAAAACAATACGTTCAAGAAAATAAAGAACGCTTTTTAAACGAATTAATTGAGCTACTAAAAATCCCTTCTGTAAGTGCTGATAGTGCTTATTCCCATGATGTTATTGCAACTGCTGACGCTGTAAAAGAAAGTCTAGAAAAAGCAGGCTGTGATTTTGTAGAACTATGTGAAACTCCAGGTTATCCTATTGTTTACGCAGAAAAAATTATAGATAAATCATTACCAACTGTTTTGGTTTACGGACATTATGATGTGCAACCACCAGATCCAATTGAATTATGGACTTCGCCTCCATTTGAACCTGTGATAAAAACTACAGAAATTCATCCAGAAGGAGCTATTTTTGCTCGTGGTGCTTGTGATGATAAAGGTCAAATGTACATGCATGTAAAAGCTTTTGAATATATGATTGCTAACGATTGTTTACCTTGTAACGTGAAATTCATGATTGAAGGTGAAGAAGAAGTTGGTTCTAAAAGTTTGAGTTGGTTTGTAGAACGTAATCAAGAAAAATTAGCCAATGATGTAATTCTAATTTCTGATACTGGAATGATTTCAAACGATCAACCTTCAATAACAACAGGTTTACGTGGTTTAAGTTACGTTGAAATAGAAGTTACGGGTCCAAACAGGGATTTACATTCAGGTTTATATGGTGGTGCTGTTGCCAATCCAATAAATATATTAACAAAAATGATTGCATCTCTTCATGACAAAAACAATCACATTACAATTCCAGGATTCTATGATAAAGTTGAAGAATTATCATTAGAAGAAAGAGCTGAAATGGCAAAAGCTCCATTTTCATTAGAGAGCTATAAAAAAGCATTAGACATTGATGATATTTATGGTGAAACTGGTTACACAACAAACGAAAGAAATTCAATTCGTCCAACATTAGATGTCAACGGAATTTGGGGTGGATATACTGGTGAAGGTGCAAAAACAGTTATTGCTAGTAAAGCATTTGCAAAAATTTCTATGCGATTAGTTCCTAATCAAGATTGGGAAGAAATAACAGAATTATTCAAAAATCATTTTGAAAATATTGCTCCAAAAAGTGTTAAAGTAAAAGTTACACCTCATCATGGTGGACAAGGTTATGTTACACCAATTGACAGCATTGGATATAAAGCCGCCAACAAAGCTTATACAGAAACTTTTGGAAAACCAGCAATTCCTGTTCGTTCTGGTGGAAGTATTCCTATTGTAGCTTTGTTTGAAAAAGAATTAAAATCAAAAACTATATTAATGGGCTTTGGTTTAGATTCAGATGCAATTCACTCACCTAACGAACATTTTGGTATTTTCAATTACTTAAAAGGTATTGAAACAATACCATTGTTTTATAAATATTTCGTTGAATTGTCGAAATAATCTAAAATCTGTCATGCTGAACTTGATTTAAAATCTTCAGAATTTCAAAAATTTAACTTCCGTTTATTCAACATTGAGTAAACGGATTTTTTTGCATTACCCTGTTGCTAACTTTTACATTTAAATTGGTAATAATAAGGCTATAGGAACAGACTATAAGCGCTGACTTTTATTGCCTTTACACACAATAAAGAGTTCAAACAATTACTCCATGTGTAGTGCACTGAACTGTTATCAAAAATAAAATTCTGTGAAGTAAATCTCAACCCTTAAACTTTAAAATATGCAACAAATTCTTGTGTACTTAATAAAAAGAGCAGAATAAAGTTGCTATTTTCCTACAAATAGAAAATCAAACACTTTTAAAAATAAATACCTTTTTTATAAAGAAGTTAGTATTTATTGATACTGAAGATTGACTAAAATATATTTTTTACTTTATCAATTTAATAGATAATTAACATTACATTTGCTATATACACAATTTATTACCGAATATGAAAAAAAATTACGAAAAAACACGTAGATTGTATTGTGGATTAGAAAAGACCTTTTTAATAATGCTTATTCTATTTAGCACTACACAAATGATTACTGCACAAGTATCTAGTTATACTTTTTCGCAAAGTAATGGTTCGTTTAACAGTATTACTCCAACTGGGACATTAGTTTCAGGAAGCGAGGCAAGTACAATAAACACTTATGATTCAAGTGGATGGATAATACCTCTTCCTTTTACATTTAATTTTAATGGTGTAAACTACACTGAACTGTATGCCAATTCAAATGGAGGTGTGACTTTTGGGGCAACCACTAGTACAAGTTCTGCTATTATATCTGCAACAACCACTTACGCTGGTGCAATAGGAGTAATGAATAGAGATCTTTGGGGACTCTTTTACACAACAGGGGTTACTACTTCTGGGTCAGATGTAATTACCAATGTTGCTTCATTTAACGGAATGGAAGTTGGCAAGCAATTGAATAATGTGAATGGAATTCCATCTGGAGCTACAATTGTTGCATTTGATGCCGGTGCTCAAACAATTACAATGTCAGCTCCTGCAACTTCAAGTTCTGCAGCCGCAGTTATTCGTTATGGAACGGGTAAAATTTTTACTGAAGTTACAGGTGTGGCACCAAACAGAGTTTTTACTATAGAATGGATTGGTTATAATGACTACTCTACTAGTGCTGCAACAAATACTTATTTAAACTTTCAATTAGTTTTAGAAGAAAGTACCAATAAAGTAAATATAGTATATGGACCACAATCAAATTTTAGTACAACAAGTAGAATTAACCAAATTGGTTTGAGAGGTGCTACTAATGCTGATTTCAATAATAGATTAGGTGCAGTTGCAAATCCATGGTCATCTACTGCGGTAGGTACTGCAAATTCTTCAACTGTTTCAAGAGACAATACAAACTTCCCAGCACCAGGATTAACATTTACGTGGACACCTCCTACATGTATTGCACCAAGTGGATTTGTATATAACAATCTTGGAATAAACTCTGTGGATTTAGCTTGGACAGCTTCTCCTTCATCTCCAACCAATGGATATGAAGTTTATTATAGTACTGTAAATACAGCTCCTACTACTGCTACACCTGCGAATATTACAGGAGTTTCAACTACGACTACTTCTATTTCTAGCTTAAATGCTGAGACTACATATTTTGTTTGGGTTAGATCTGCTTGTAACGTATCAGACATAAGTGGTTGGAATTCTGCTGGATCATTTACAACTAATTGTAATGATGTAGATCTTTTATCCGAAAATTTTGATTCGTATACTACTGGAAGCATCTTACCTTCTTGTTGGGCAAGAATAGTTCCTGCTTTAGCACCAGGTAGCCAAACAATTACGTCTACTACCCCAGCTTCTGGAACTAGAAATATTTTTATGAGTACTGCTACAACAGCGAATTCTATTGTTGTTGCTTTACCAGTTTTTAGTAATGTAAATGCTGGAACTCATAGATTAAAATTAAAAGCTAGAGTTACTTCCGTACCTGGCATTTTAAATATTGGATATGTAACAAGTGTAACAGACGCTTCTACTTTTGTTTCTATTGAGGATTTGACTTTAAATAACACCGTTTATACCTCAGGTGCAGATTATACGGTAATAGTACCAAACACGATTCCAACTGGTGCAAGATTAGCAATAAAAACACCATCTGATGGAAAGTCATATTATTTCGACGATGTTATTTGGGAAGCAATCCCTTCATGTTTAGCACCCGTTAATCCAAGTATTACAACATTTACAACTAGTTCTCTAACAACATCATGGACAGCTCCTTCTACAGCACCTGCAATTGGTTATAAAGTTTATTTTAGTACAACAAATACAGCTCCTACAGGTGCAACTGTTTTAGATGCAACAAACTCTGTTACTTCTACTACTACTTCTGCTACAATATCTGGCTTACCATCTGATACAGTGCAATTTATATGGATAAGATCTAATTGTACAGTTTCAGAACAAAGTGTATGGGTAAGTGCAGGGAGTGCAAATACAGGATATTGCGTCCCTTCTACAGCTACTCAAGATTCGTGGATCTCTTCTTTCACTTCAACAACTGCTGCAACAAATATGGCATACAGTTCTGCATCTGGCACAGCAGGTGGTTATAAAAATGCTTCAGCAACTGATAAAATAACAAATTTTGCGGGTACAACTACTCCAATTTCTATTATAGCTGGTGGGCCAACGACAGGTATTTCTGTATGGGTAGACTGGAACAATAATTTAATATTTGAAACAACAGAAAGAGTTTATACTTCTGCCGGCTATGTTACTACGACTTCTGGCGCTAGTATTACTGTTCCGGCTGGCACAGCAAATGGAAACTATAGAATGAGAGTAATTGTAGATTATAACAGTACTGCACCTAGTAATCCCTGCAGTGTATCCGTAGCTAGAGGAGAATATGTTGATTATACTTTTGAGGTAGTTTCACAACCAACAGATGCGGTTGATTTTGCAAACTTACAAGCTATAGTATTAAACAATTCTGGTGTAGTGTCGTCAATTGAAACTTGTCAATCTGTAGATGTATATACTCAAGGTTATGAAAATGGTGTAACAAATGCAAGTAACACTGCTGCAGGTACAGGTATTGAAGTATGGATAGGTCGTTCAAGCAATGATACAGACCCCGCTACATGGACCGAAACCTCTTGGACTCCAGCAATTTATAATGTAGATGTTGGTAATAATGACGAGTTTAAAGTTAATTATAGTGGTCTAGCATCAGGTAATCATTATTTTGCAAGTAGATGGAGACTAAATAATGGCCCTTATGTATACGGCGCAACTAACAATGGATTCTGGAACGGAACAACAAATACAAATGCAGTATTAACTGTTACAGAACCAATTGCAATTTCTACAACAGCTAACAATCCTGCTATATGCGTAGGAGGGTCTACTACTTTAACTGCTTCTAGTACAAACACCAATTATACCTATTTATGGAATGATGCTTTAGCAACTATTGGAAATACTTTAACAGTAATGCCAACAACAACTACTACTTATATAGTTACAGGAACTGATACATCAACAGGATGTACTAAAACATCTTCTATTACTATTGTGGTTAATGCTTTACCTACTGCTGCTACTATTACTGCTTCAAACAGTTCTGTTTGTGCAAATGAAATTGTAACATTAAATGCATCTAGTAGCGACATAGTCACTTTATTAAGTGAAGGATTTGAAAATGTTGTTCCGCCTACAAACTGGACATCGTATATTGGTACTAACGGATTAGGAACAGCATATAACTGGACATCTAGTACATTATCAAATACTGGTACTGGTGCAGCTTTTGTTAGATATGAATCCGTAACTGGTGGAAATGCTGAAGATTGGTTAGTAACTCCTTTGATAAATCTTACAAATGTAACATCTCCAAGTTTAACATTTAATGCTAGACAAGGTTTCGCTTCTGATTTTGGATCAACATATTTTGTTAAAGTTTCTACAACTTCGGCAACTGATATTGCATCTTTTACTAACGCTGCATCTTGGACAGAAACGACTCTAAATACCTCTCCTTTAGCATATGAACTAAAAACTGTAGATTTAAGTGCATATGTAGGTCAACAAATTTATGTTGCTTTCGTAATGGTAAATAATGACGGTGATAATTTTATTATTGATGATGTTAAAGTTACAGCAAGCAAACTTAATATTGTAACTTGGTCACCTGCAACAAACCTATATTCAGATGCTTTAGCAACCGTTCCTTATGTTGCAAATACTGCTGCTTCAATGGTTTATTATAAATCAAATATTGCTGCAACAGAAACTATTACAACTACAGCTACCAATAGTAATTCATGTGTAAATACTGCAACAACTGATATTACAGTAAATGCTTTAACATCAAACAGTACAACAATTACAGCTTGTGATTCTTATACTTGGGCTGAAAATGGTATGACTTATACTGCAAGTGGAACATATACTTCAGTCAATGGTTGTAATACAGAAACTTTAAATTTAACAATCACAACAAGTTCTTCTTTACCAAACGAAGTTGTAACAGCATGTGATACGTATACTTGGGCTGCTAACGGAACTACTTATACAACAGGTGGAACTTATACTTCTACTACAAATTGTGTAACTAGAACTTTAAATTTAACAATCAATGCCTCACCAAGTAATGCTACTACGCAATCAGGTGATACATTATCTGCAACTGAAACTGGAGCAACATACCAATGGTTACTTTGTGATGGATCGTTTACTCCAATTAGTGGAGCAACTTCTCAATCTTACTTAGTTACAGCTATTGGAAGTTATGCAGTTGATATAACTAAAAATGGTTGTACTGTTAGAAGTGCATGTGTTAACGTTACTGCTTTAGGTAATGCTACTTTTGATTTAACAAAATTAAGTTACTATCCTAACCCAGTTTTAGATATGTTTACTGTTCGTTATTCTGAAAACATTACTTCCATTGATGTATATGATTTAAGCGGAAGAAGAGTAAAAAACAGTACTTCAAATAATACTGAAGTTACACTTAACATGTCAGGTTTAGCTGCTTCAGTTTATGTGGTAAAAGTCAATACAGAAGGCAAATCGTCTGAATTCAAAATTGTTAAAAAATAAGAATTGAAAAATGACTTTGTGAAAATATAGTCAAATCAATATTTAATTTAAAATCCATTTATTCTTCATTGAGTAAACGGATTTTTTTTATTTGGGCGTTACCTTGTTGTTCAAAATTAAAGTAAAATTCAAAATAATTCTACAACAAGGTCAGGCTATACGCACTCGCTTTTATTGTTTTGACAAACAATAAAGAGCTCAAACAATTGCTACTATCCTTAACGCAAAATCATTTTCAAGTGAAATTAAATGTTAAATTTCAACTCTACACTTGTAGTATTGAAATATTATTCTACATTTGTAGAGTTAATTCTAAAAACATAGAGCAAAATGCAATTATCAAACACAGAAGAACAACTAATGGAACACCTTTGGAAACTTGAAAAAGCTTTCATGAAAGATTTATTAGAAGCATATCCTGAACCAAAACCAGCTACAACAACAATTGCAACCTTATTAAAAAGAATGACTGATAAAAAATTTATAGCTTATAATTTGTACGGAAATTCAAGAGAATATTATCCTTTGGTAAGAAAATCTGATTATTTCTCTAAACATGTAAACGGATTAATCAAAAACTTCTTCAATGATTCTGCTTCTCAGTTTGCTTCCTTTTTTACCAAAGCAACTAATTTATCGGAAAAAGAATTAGAAGAATTAAAAAAAATAATTGATGTAGAACTTCAAAAAAAGAAAAAATGATAAATTTCCTTTTAGAATCAACCGTTAGTTTAATTGCATTTTTAGCTTTCTATCATTTGTTTTTAGAACGCGAAAAAATGCATCAATTTAATCGATTTTACTTATTATTTTCAATCGTAATTTCTCTTATTATTCCTTTTATTTCAATCGAAATTATTCAAGAAATTGAGAATTTTCCATTAACAACAAACTTGCCAATATTAATTGATTCTGGAAATAATATTCCAATAAAAGAAACTACAAACTACACTCCTAATCTATTATGGAGTTTATATATCATAATCTCTTTCGTTCTACTAGTAAGATTTCTAAAAAACATTCTTTACTTCAAGAAAACAATTCAATCCAATGAAACAGTAAGCTATAAAAATGCCACTTTAGTTTTATTGAATCAAAAAACAATCCCGCATACATTTCTAAATTATATTTTTATAAACAAAGAATCATATAAAAATAGAACTATCGAAAATGAATTATATGATCACGAATTAACACACGTAAATCAAAACCATAGTTATGATATTTTATGCATTGAACTATTAAAAATTATCTTTTGGTTTAATCCAGTGCTTTATTTCTACAAAAAAGCTATCCAACTCAATCACGAATTTATTGCAGATGAGAAAGTTGTAAAAACACATAAAAACGTTTCATTTTATCAATCTTTATTGTTGAACACAAATGGAAACGCAACCTATTACTTGGCCAGTAATTTGAATTATTTAATCACTAAAAAACGTCTTATTATGATGACAAAAACCACTTCAAAATTTTCTGGTTTTATTAAAAAAGCTGGAATCATTCCATTATTGACTTTAATGATTTATTTTCTTTGTACAGATTTAGTTGCACAAGAGAAAAAACAAGCTGAATCTAATTTTCCTCACAAAGAATTAAATGAGTATTATGGTGATACAAGAGTTATCATCAAAGATAAAGATGGGAAAGTTATCACAGATAAAAAATATACTGAACTATCTGAAGAAGAAAAAATGCAAGTTCCACCACCACCACCAAAACCTGAAAAGTTAGTAGTTTCTGAAACTCAATTTAAAGATTTTAAAAACCAAACAAAATATGCCATTTGGATTGATGGAAAACATGTAAATAACTCTGAATTAAATAAATATAATTCTTCAGACTTTGTGTATTTTAATAACAGTCATGTTTATAAAAATGCTAGAAGTAAAAATTTTCCACAAGAAAATCAAGCCAGATTGTATACTGAAAAAGGATTTTCAGAATCATTTGAAATGCCAAATGACAAAATGGGTGGAACAATTGAAATAAGAGCATCAAATTTAGAGAACCCAACTAAGTCATCAGAAACAAAAAAAGAAAGTGGTTATATTTATTTTGAAGATAATGTCTATTTTGTAATTAAAGAAAACGATAAAAAAGAATATTATACTAGAACTGGAATTTTAATACTTGATAAAGAATTAATAACAAAACTAGATAAAACTGAAATAACAAAAGATCCAAAGAAGTTACCAAATAAAAATTTTGAATATGAATCAGAAAACATAAAAATTAAACCAGCATCTTTAGATGAAATAGAAAAAGCTAACATTTTAAAAGTAGACAAGCTTAGTGATTTTGACACTAAAGACAAAAAAGAAGGTTATATTTATATGAATAATAGTACTTACTTTTTTTCCAAAAACGACAAGGGTGAAATAGAATACTTTAACCGTTGGGGAAATCGAGTAAATGAAAAAGGTGAAAAATTAGCTGAAACAAATAATAAAAAATAGTTGTTTTTAACAAACCTAACAGGTTTTAAAAACCTGTTAGGTTTAGCGACTAAAATTCCGTATATTCTTCATTGAGTAAACGGATTTTCTATTTCCAAAAAACTAATTATCAATAATTTACAACATCTCGTAACTTTTGGCGTTAAATTTGTACTAATCATTATCAATCAAAACAAAAATCAATCCTTATGTTAAAACGTTTTTTTATTCTTTGCTCTGGTGTCGATAAAGACATTGTTAAAAATTGTTCTGATGGAGAACAAAACAAATATGCCGGAATTGGAGCAACTGTTTTCTTTACAGCAGTTATGGCTTTCTTAGCGGGTTCTTATGCGCTTTATACTGTTTTTGACGACTATTATGTTGCGGTTTTCTTTGGTTTAATTTGGGGTTCACTTATCTTTAATTTAGACAGGTTCATCGTTTCAACAATCAAGAAACGTGATAGTTTTATGGATGAATTTATTCAGGCAACTCCACGAATTATATTAGCAGTTATTATTGCTATTGTAATTTCAAAACCTTTGGAAATCAAAATATTTGAAAAAGAAATCAATACAGTTTTATTAAAAGAAAAAAATGCAATGATGTTGGCCAACAAAAAAGAAGTTGCCAATTATTTTCAAAGTGATTTAGATAAAAACAAAGCTCAAATTGATAGTTTAAAATCAGACATTACTAAAAAAGAAAAAGAAGTTAACGATTTATATGCAGTTTACATCACAGAAGCTGAAGGAACTGCAGGAACAAAAAAATTAGGAAAAGGTCCTGTTTATAAAGAAAAAAGAGATAAACATGATGCTGGTTTACAAGATTTAGCGGTTTTAAAAACAACTAATCTAGCAAAAATTACTGATTTAGAAGCAAAAGCAAAATTACTTCAAGTAGATTTGGATAAAAAGATAACAGAAACACAACCAATCATTGATGGTTTTGATGGTTTAATGGCAAGAATAAATGCTTTAGACAAATTACCATGGTTACCTTCGTTCTTTATTATGTTGTTATTTTTAGCCATTGAAACATCTCCTATTATTGCAAAATTATTATCTCCAAGAGGTGAATATGATTATAAGCAAGAAGACAAAGAAATGGGAATCATAAATGTCTTAGCTCAAAACAAATACCAAAGCGAATTGCAAAAGAAAACCGATGCTGAAATTTATGATAAGGTTTACGCTGATATTAAAGACGACAAAGAACTTTATAATTACAAGAAAAAGGGTGCACTGGAATTGCTAAAACTTCAAGCTGATGGTTTTGTGGAGAAGCAGAAGAAAAGTATGTGATTTTAAAAAATAAAAACCCGACGACTTATCATCAAGTCATCGGGCTTAAATCAAAACAAAAAACCAAACTATTTTTTACCTGTAATGAAGGGCTATCTGTCCTATTTGTCCAACAATCTTAACAGAATCTTTCATAGATAGTTTAGAACCATCTGCATGAATCCATCTTTTTAATGGTTGTTCGCATATTAATTCTTGAGCTTTCTTAGAACCATACACTTTTTTCATTCTCATAAAAATTTCTACATCAAATAACCACTTTGTCATAAACTTACTTTGAAAAGTGTTCTCGACAATTTCTTTAGTCATAATTTTTGCACCACATTGTGTGTCATTAATTTCCATTCCTAATGTTTTTCTAATAATAAAATTAATGGTCTTACTTATAATGGCACGAGCTGACTCTTTAGTAATATCTGCTCCCATTCTACTCATTCTTGAACCACTTACAATTTGAAATTTTGAAGTAGAAATCGTAGTCACTAAGTCCTGAAAATCATCAAAATTTGTTGATAAGTCCGCATCTAAAAACCCAATATAATCGTACTGATTTTGTGCCGCTAAATGCAACATTCCTAAACGAACTGCTTCCGCTTTACCACCATTTTTTTCACAATCATAAATACTTATGTAATCTTCTTTTCCTTTTCTTAATTCTTCTAAAACAGCTAACGTATTGTCTTTACTACCATCATTTACAAAACACAAATGGTATCCTAAATTCTTGTGAACAAACGCTTTAAATTCATCTCCTAACAACCTCTCTTCTTCGTTATAACAAGGAATAACAACTCCAACACATCCTCTTTGAATATATCTATTTGTGTTTTCTATATTAATATTTGAAGTTTCGACAGAACCAATTAATCGCTTTACACGAACACCAATTTCTGTTAAACTAACTGGTTTTTTCATATAATCCTCAACTCCTAATTCAAATCCTTTTGAAATAATTGTCTCTTCTGTATTTCCAGACAATATCATTACAGGAGTATCTTGTTTTTTAATTTTCTTGATGTATTTTACTACCTCTAAACCTGATGCTTTATCATTTACATTTACAACTTCTAATAAATTCTCATAATTGGGTAAAACAGGCATATTTATATCTACTATAACTAAATTTGGTTGATAAGTATCATAAGCTGCAATTGCATCATAAACATTGTTGGTACTCTTTACATCGTATCCCAAATCTGTTAAACATTTTTCTAAAGAAAGTAAGACTAATTTTTGGTCGTCAACTATTAATATTTTTTTCATGATATGGATTTTTGTTCTTATTTACAGTGCAAATATATTGGTAGACAACTAGCCTAATTGAAGATATTAGATAGAGAGACTTTAATGTGTCGACGAATGGTAAATTTGTTTAGACTTATATTTTTCATCTATAGCAACTATATTACTATATTTACATCACAGTTTATGAATAACTTGTTTAGTGAAAGAAACCTCAAATAAATATTTAATTGTTGCCTTACTTTTTGGAGTAATATTCCACGGAAGTGCTATCTTTTTTACTCTTGAAAACACTTATGATGCACTAATTCACATGTTTTTTGGAAATCACTACGCTAGTAGTTGGTTTGAGCCTTGGAATTATAGTTGGTACACTGGCTTCACCGTTATGGGTTATCCTCCTTTAGTGCATCAAACGATTGGCTTACTATCCTATGTAGGTGGTTTAAAGTTTGGAATGTTTACGGTAGCAATTACTGGAATCATCCTCTTTATTACAGGAGTTTTTCGATATACCGTTTTAATTACAGGAAACAGAACTGTTGCTGGATATGCTGCCATAGTTGCAATTCTTTCTTCCTCATTTGTAGAAACCTTACATATTTTTGGACAACTACCTAGTATTATAGGTGTTTCTGTTTTAATGCATGCTATGCCTGAAATTTACTTATATATTAAAACAGGTCGTTGGAAATATTTTTTCACTGCTACTTCATTAATTGCTGTTACGGTTTGTTCGCACCACGTAACTCCTTTGTTTGGAATGGTTTTCTTCATTTCACCATTAATTGGCATGGTGATTATGGATGCTTCAAGAGAAAAAGTCAATTCTTATAAAGAAATAAAGTTCAAACTTTTTTTTAATACATTTCTTTCTTTGTTTAAACGAATAGTACTATTTTGTGGTTCTGCCGTATTTTTAATTGTATTTTGTATTTTACCTTATTGGATAAACTCAAAAGCCAACCCAATTACACAAGTTCCTATTCCGCATGGAAGTCGCGATAATTTTTTAGAAGTCACTTCGTCTGGATTAATGTTTTTCTTAATTCCGTGGGGAATTTTACTGTTCATTTTACCCTATATTTTCTATCGTTATTATTCCAAACGCTACATTTTCTTTGGACTTTCTATTACTTTATTGACGATTTTAGGAACTGGTGGAACAACACCAATACCATTAAAAATGTTAGGTGAAACCGCTTTTAATATTTTAACCCTAGATAGATTTACTCTTTGGGCTTCCATCATGAGCTTACCTATTTTTGGTGAATTTGTTTATCGACTGGTTGAAGGCGATTTAAAAACAGCTTTGCAAAACAAATTTGGAACCGTTTACCATCGCGTTTTAGGAGGTTTGTTTGCTGGTAGCTTTTTATTGTTTACAGTTTTTACCATAACACTAGGTTATTTTAGACCTTTGCAACCAGATAAAATTAACTTTTTACCCATTGTCAATTTCTTAAATCAAGACCAACATGACCAATGGCGATTTTTACCTTTGGGATTTGGAGATCAAATGGCTTTACTTTCAACACAAACAAAAGCCATGACTGTCGATGGAAATTATCATTCTGCTAGAAGATTACCCGAATTAACTACAAGAGCTGTTGAACGTTTAGAAAATTCAAAATTTAGAGGTGTTGAAGGAATTGGTTCTTTACAACAATTTCTTACTGTTCCAGAAAAATACAATTTGAAATATGTCTTTTCAAATGATAAATTCTATGATCCTATACTGTATTTCTGTGGTTGGCATCGCTTGACGCAATTGGAAAATGGCATTATGGTTTGGGAAAAACTCAATGTGCAACCTTTATCAAAAATTTTACCTAAAGAAGATGTTTCTGTTGTTTTGAAGTTAATGTGGGGAATTATACCGTTATTGACTGTTTTAATTGCTTTCATCTTAAACATTCAAATGATTTGGTTACAAGCATTAAAAATAAAAGTGCTCGACAAACCTGCTTTTTTGAATCATGGTGTGGCATATACTAGTTTCAAAAGTTGGATGATTAAACTCTTACATATTTGGACTGGAATTGTTCTCATCTTTTTTGGAATAGGCATTTACTTCACATATATCAAAAATGCTACACAAATTAGTCCAGAAAATGTAGTGAAATCCTATTATGATGCTTTGGATTTTAAGTTTTATGAAAAAGCACATTCTTATATAGTTCCTGATAAAGAATATAGTTTAGCTCAATTTATGTTGGAAATTTCGGTTTCAGATGGCATTCTCAATTCCTATGGAAAATTAGATGCTATTGAAACAACTATAAAAAATAATTCGACAAAAAAAGCAAAAGTAATTGCAAAAACCAAATGGATTACTCCGTTAGAAATAATCGAAAAAACATATACACACGAAGTTGAAAAAATAAAAGGAAAATGGTACATCATTCCTGATAAAAAAGATACCGATTTGCCACCTGATGAATTTATTGCCACAAATGTAAATTCTTATTACAAACAAGGACGAAGAAAAATTTCGACCCAACAAACCTATCATGATGATATTTTGCGTCAACCTGATTTGGAAATCATTAAAGCTAATTTAGTTTACTTTGACAATAAATATATGATTATTGGTGAAGTTCAAAACATTGATAATGTTCCCGCTGATGTTGTTTTGAAAGCTTCTTTATATGATGACAAAGATAAAATGTTAGGCACTTTTAATGCAAAATATGTCATCAAACACAAATTAATGCCTAAAGAAACCACAAGTTTTAGAGTCAATTTTGAAGATATTGCTTGGCTTAATGCCACTGATGTGAAACCAACAAGCTTTAATCCTGATGAATTTACAGATAAAAATTTCAACAACAAACCCGTAACTTTCGACATTCAAAGTGCTGGAAATGTTGCCATTTCAGATTTATATACTTCGGTTGCTATCTCAGATTTAGTAGTTTCTGATAAAGAAATAAAAGGAACTTTATTCAATTATGGCATTCAAGAAGTTACGGTTCCAGAAATTTTAATCTCTTATTATAACGATAAAAAAGAATTGATTTACGTTGACCATAAATTTTTAAAAGAAGGTGTTCGAATACAGAGAAAACAATATTTTACGTATTCTTTTTTAAATCTTTCTACTTTGAAAAGTTTAAAATATTCGACAGCAAATTGCTTTGTAAATGGAATTTCAAACGAAGCCATTGCTAGAGACGTGATTAAAAAACGAAGAACCAGCGAAGAAGAAGAACAATTGCAAAAAGTCAACGGAAAAGGTTTTTCCTATATAAAAATTGAGTTGAATAATTATATTGGTAATCCTAAATGATAAAAAGAAAACTATATATCATTATTCTTGTTAGCATAGCTTTGGTTTTGCTTTCTGTCACTTTATTGGATGAAAAGTCGACTTCTAAAAACACGTTTTCTTGTCTCACCAATCAGGAAAGTTTTGCTGCTGGAAAACCTATTACTATTGAATTTAAAGGAAATTATGAAAACAAACCACAGCTTTTCATCATTCATTCTTTGGGAAGAACATTACTGGATGGTGTTTTAAAAAATGATACAATTCAATTTAATTTACCTAAAAACTATACAAATAAAACAGGTTTGGTTTCTTGGTTTTTGATAGAAAACAACGAAGAAAAAGCAAAAGGAAATTTTCAAATTGTTCCAAATGACAAAACCAAAACCAATCTAGAATCTTATCTTGGACCACCAAGTACTTTAGCTGGAGACAATCATTTTGTGATGTTTGTAACCATTCCAACAGACGATTTCGACAATCCAAAACTTGAAAATACTAATGTTGCAATAAAGCATCAATTTTTGAATGCAATTGCAACTGACAATAAAAAAACAAAAGATTTTATTGCTTGGAAAAATATTTATGCTCCAACAAAATCTGGAATTGTATTAATTTCTGCTTCTTGTAATGAGGCTTTGACGAAAGAATTTGATGCTGTTATTTATCCTTCAATTGCAACAGACTTTACCATTTCATACAAAAGAAATCATGAATTTGCTGATGGAAATCAAATTACAAAATTGACCACTTCAACTCTCAAAGATAAATTTGGAAATACGGTTAGTGATGGAACAATGGTAACGTTCATTATCAAAAATAAAGAAAATGCCATTCTAAAAACTTTTGGAACAACTATAGAAGGTATTGCAACTGGTCAAATTTTGCATCCTGAAAAGGAAGAAAATTACACTATAAAAGCTTTCGTTAACGGAATTAGCAAAAGTAATTCGATTGAAATTGCATACAAATCGATAAATCCAACAGTTGAATTTTCATTTTCAAAAGATAATCGAACTATTATAGTTGGACCTATAAAAAGTTTCATGAATCAGATTGTTCCTGATGGAATTAAAGTGAATTTAAACATCTATCACAAGGACAAATTAGTGGAAACTATAACAGAAAACAGCAACAAAGGAAAAGCTGAATTTTATCTTTCTCCCGAATTTTACAAAGAAAAAAGCTATCGTTTTGAAATTGAAACGTTAGGAAAAACCATTAAAACAAAAGAAATTAATGTCGTTAATCAATAATAGAAATAGTTATCGCGCTTTCTTACTAATATCATTCATTGCCCTAAACATTTTAGTCTTGTTTGGAATTAGTAGTATTTTGGCTTATTTAAATGAAGGAGCTGACAGAAGTACGATGTTGCATTTAGATAAAGTTTCCGCAAATACTTATTTGCCAAAAGTCACATGGAAAAGCCTTGAAAATCCTGGTAGAGAAATGGAAAAACAAACTTTAGCAACCTTGGAAAAACATTATTTATTTTCGTGGTACATTAAGAACAATGCTTTAAAAAATAACACAGACAAAGGAATTGACGATTACTTTACAGAAAACCCAAGAAAAACTTTAGATACAATAATAAAAAATAATAAAGCAAAAAAAATATCCATAGAAAGCACAACTTTAACCCATAATCCCAAATTAGAATTTTATAGCGAAGATGGACAATTAGTAGTTTTCACCGATGAAAATGTTGTTGAATTTCAAAACATTTATCAAGACAAAAAACTAATCACTTCCGTAAAAGATACAGCTACATATAAAGTTTTAATGTTGTTAGAAGATGGTTTTTGGAGAATTCGTCATTGCGAAAGAATGGCTAAAGTTGCTGATTCTTTAAAAGTAAATTCAATTGAAAAAGTATTTACTGTTAAAGGCAATCAAATTTTAAAAAACAATAAACCTTTCGTCATAAAAGGCATTAATTATTATCCGAAAAATTCGGCTTGGGATATGTATGGCGATTTATTTAATTTAGATACTATTGCTGCAGATTTTGACATAATTACCAACGCAAAACTGAATACCATAAGGATTTTTGTTCCTTATGAAGATTTTGGAAAAGCTGAAGTTATAATAGAAAAATTAGAAAAACTGAAGCAGGTTTTAACATTAGCTGAAACCAAAAAATTAGCAGTAATTGTAACTCTTTTTGATTTCTATGGGGATTATTCCGTTGCAAATTGGACGTTGACACAAAGACATGCTGAAACTGTAGTTTCTAGTTGTAAAGATTTTGACAATATTATTGCTTGGGATATTAAAAACGAACCCGATTTAGATTTCGAATCTCGTGGTATTCAAAATGTGAAACCTTGGTTATCGGAAATGATTGAAGTTGTCAAAAAAGCAGCTCCAAACCATTTAACAACCATTGGTTATTCCAACATAAAAGCTGGTGAAATTTTAAAAGATGAAGTAGATTTAGTTTCTTATCATTATTACGAACATATTTCTCTGTTTGAAGATAAATTAGCTGTTTTAGAAAAAGCAACAAACAAACCTTTAGTGATGCAAGAATTTGGAATGTCTTCTAACAAAGGTTTTTGGAGTTGGTTTGGAAATTCAAAAGAAGATCAAGCTACCTATCATAAAAAAATGCAAGAGCTTTTCAAAGAAAAACAACTTGCATTTGTGTCATGGACTTTATATGATTTCCCTAAAGTTCCAAATGGTGTTGCCGGGAAATGGCCTTGGATAAAAAACAAACAAAAACAGTTTGGTTTTATCGATGTTGAAGGAAGACAAAAACCTTCATTTTTATACATAACTTACTAAACTTTCTTCTTTAGAATTTATCGCATTAAATTCATGTAAATACATATCTACAATTTTATCCATGGATAAAGCACTTGCTGCTTCAAAGTTTGTTTTTGCAATTCTTCTTCTGTAGTTGTCGTCATCTAAAATGGTTGATATTGCTTTAGCTAAAGATGAACTACTTGTTGGATTAAAGAATTCTCCTTTATAACCTTCTTCTTCCACTAATAACGCCAAATCTCCTAAATCGGGCATCACAACAGCTTTTCCATAACTTCCTGCTTGATGTAAAACTCCTGAACTACCTGTGGTTGATGTATAAGGAAAGGCTACAATTGTACTTTCTGAAAAAATTCGTTCTACATCATTTTCTTCTACATAACCTGTAAAAATAATACCTTCTACATGAGCATATTTTTCTTTTACTGATTGTAAATATCCTGGTGTATTTGGACTATCAGTTCCTGCAATAACAACTTCAATGGGTTCTTGATTGGTTTTTCTAATTTCTATAACAGCATCAATCAAAATTTCTACTTTTTTATAGGTTCCAAACTTTCCAAAAGCCATAATTTTTTTGGGTCCAGCTGGTAAATCAAAATTGGGTTGTTTTATGGATTCAAATGTTCCGTGAGGAATTAAAACTACATTTTTTGTATTGTACTTTGCGTTTAAAACATCTACATATTTATTAATGGTAACCGAAACCCTATTCGCTTTTAAAATGCATCTTGTTAAGGTTGTTCCAATAAAATTATATACTTTTTGAGCAAATTTATTCGAAGTAAAACCTGCATTTTCTAAATCCACTTGCTCTAAAATATTGTGCATCAAAACCATCGTTTTAAAACCTAATAATCTTAAAACCATTGGCAATAACAATCCTAAAGCTGCTGGAATTTTTTTATCACCAAATTTCACAAACTGTAAATTGAATAAAACAGTTTCAGGCTTTTCTTTAATTACTTGTCTTATGATGGAAAAGAAATTAGTGTAACTGTTGAACGACCAACATTCATTTACAATAACTTTTTCGTTGTTTTCAAAATCTAATTGTTTTGGAGCTTCTGTTTTATCGCTCATTAAAACTAATTCAGAAACTTCTTCTTTTTGAACAAAGTTTTTTACTAAATGGTAACCATATTCGTTTAAGGTTACTTTACTTGGTGGAAATGCTGTTACAATTGCTAATTTCATAATTTTTGTCTTTTTATGTTAGTATTATAGTGCAAATATCGAATGAATTCGAGTCAATATTTGGTTTTTTCGATGAAGCGTAACTTACTGTAGACGATTACTTTTATTATTCTGATAAAAGAAATAAACTAATTGAAAAACCAACAAAATACACATAGCAACAATTTGCATATGAACAACTTGTTCCAATGAATCATGAAAGAATACAATTAAAATGATTTGGGTAAAACCTAGTAAAGCTGAAATGACAACTGGAACATAATTACTTATCGACAGAAAATAATAAGAAAACACATTAGCTACTGCAAAAATAGCTGTGGCTAAAGCATATTTCCATAATAAAGGAGCAATTGATAAATAATCATCTCCAAACATTAAATACACAACTGTTTCAGGCATAATGTATGTAACTAAAACAATAACTGCTGAAAACAACGCAATAATTGAAACATACTTCATTAAAATGGGCTGTGTGTCTTTTCCTTCTTTTTTTAATTGGATAACTTTTGGCAATAAAAGCATGACAAAAATCCAAGTTACGAAGTAAACTACTCTTCCTATTAAAGCTAAAGAAGCATAGAAACCTGCTTGTTGATTGTCAAAAAAATGTTTAACCAGAATTACATCGCTGTTATTAATTACAATTTGAGTTAGCTCATAAAAAGCTGTTAGGGCAAAAAAGGTGACGATTGGTTTTGAATCTAATTGTAATGCATTTTCAGTAGTAGGTTTTCTGAAAATGCTTTTTTGAAAAGGAAACAAACCAAAGATAAACGACAATGCAATTCCGGTTGAAACTAAAATGGTAGTAGGTAATTGTGAGGCAAAAAGGAACAATAATATTGTAATGAAAAGTCGGGCAAACATTTCAGTTACGTAGGTCACAGACAATTGAATCAAATTATTTTCTCCTTGATAAATTCCTCTGTTTACACTCATTAAAAAGTATAAAGGAATTCCAATACCAAATAAATGAAACATGGTTTGTGTTTCTGTATGTAGTAGTGTTTGTAAATTTTTACTAAAAATGATAAAAAGTAATCCTATTAATACTCCAATGGCAATAGCCGTTTTTGAAATGGTTTTGATGAATTTATTTTTTAAATGACCTTCTAATAACACACTGTATTTTGTAGTGACAATTTGAAAAGTCATTCCCACAAAAGACAATACTAACAAAAAAGTGATTAAAATTGCAGCATCAGCAAAAGCTTTTGGTCCAAGAAACCTTCCTAATATTAAATTATAGGCATAATTTCCTGCATTTACAACAAACATTGTAATCATGAATATCTGCTCGGTACTAATTTGTCTATTTTTAAGAGTTATTGCTTGTATCATTTTTTGTTTTTTTGTCTTTTTTTTGAAATTATATTAGGCTGCGTTACTTTTTAGCAAATAATTTAATTTTTCTTTTTCGAATAAATCCACTACTTTTTGATTTTCTTTTCCGATGATATAGAATACTTTATTTTTAGAAAGTGCTTTTTTATATAATGAAATAATAGCTTGAAAAGCCGTTTTGTCCATATCAATTGTATTGTTTAATGAAAGCATGATAAAACTTGATTGATTGATTAATGCTTCAAAGTAATTTTGTAATGAAACTGTATTTTGTGAATTTAAACTTCCGTTAATTTCCAAAATTCCTGAGTTGTTTGTAATTTGTAATGCCATGATATTTGTCTTTTTTAATTATTATATTCGATTAATTCTGATGCAAATATCTATCATAACTATACGAATCACCTGTGTTTTTCGATGAGTGGTAAGTTGCTGTAGATGAATTATTATCAGTTTATACTTAACTTGCAAACTCATTTAAACCTCAAATCGACGAATGAAAAATTTATATAAATTAAGTCTTGTTTTAATGTTCTTTTTTACAATAAATGGTTTTGCACAAGACATGCAAGAAGGATTTACTTATCTTGAAAAAGGGAACTTTGCTAAAGCTGAAAATTTCTTTGAAACTATACTAAAAGATTATCCAACCAATAAAACAGCTAGACTTTGTTACGCTAGAGCTGTCGGTTTAAATGATAATCCTGAAAAAGCATTAGAGTTATTCATGGAAATGAAAAAAGAATTTGCTGATGATTTAGAAATCAAACTAAATTATGCCGAATCTTTATTATGGAATAAAAAATTCTCTGAAGCAAAAGTTTATTATACAACTCTTGTAGCTGAAAATCCAGCTAATTTTGTAGCTCATTTAGGTTTTGCAAACACTTTATCTAATTTAAAAGAGTTTGAAAATGCTTTACTAAACGTGAACAAAGCCCTAGATCTTTCTCCAGGAAATGATGGAGCTTTGGTTTCTAGAAAATACATTAAACTTGGTTTTGCAAATGAAAAAGTAAACGCTAAACAATATGATGAAGCTGAAAAATTTTATGATGAAATTTTAATAGATTTTCCAAATGATAAAGAAACCTTGTTAAATAAAGCCAATTTATACTTGATTTCTAAACAAATAGAAAAAGGAAATGAAGTTTACAAATTATTAGCTACTGAAAATCCAAATGTAGCTTTGAATGGACTTTCGCTTTTAGCCCATTTAAATGAAAATGATACTGAAGCTTTGGATTTGGCAACTCAATCTTTAGACAAAAGTAAATTAATTACAGATGAAAAAATTATCAAACAAACTAATGAACGTTATGTTCAAGCTTTAATTTGGAACAGAAAATATGGTTTAGCTGAAGAAAATATTCGTTCATTATTAGAAAAATATCCAAATGAAAATTGGGTTTTAGCTTTATCAGCCACTTTAGCCATTTATAAAAGTGATTTTAAACAAAGTATTGAAGACTATTCTACTATTTTAAAAAACGATTCTAAGTCTTTTGATGGAAATTTAGGAATTGCAAATGCTTATTATGCTTCAGGTGAAATTGAAAACGCTTATGATGCTGTTTTTAAAACCTTAGATATTTTTAAAAATCAAAATGATGCTTCAAATTTCTTGAAAAAATTAGACGGAGAACACACTCCTACTTTAGAAGAAAAATTGAGTTATTCGTTTGATAATGGTGACAATACTGCTATTGCTTCGTTGACGCAGATTACATTTCCAACCTCAACAAAATGGTCGTTTAATACATCTTATCAATTTAGAAAAACGGATAACAAAGTTACATCAGCCAATGCAACTACTAATGATTTTACTTTAGGAACGACTTATAAATTTCACCCAAAAATTAGTTTTACAATGAATGCTGGAGTTTCTAATGCAACAGGTTTTACTAACAGTTACAACCAATTATTGGTTCATACTTTTTTCAAAATGAAACCTTTAAAACTGCAAGATTTAGAAATCGGTTACAAAAGAGAAATGCAAAACTTTAATTCTGATTTAATTGATAAGCAAATTGTGAGTAATAATTTTTATGCCAATTATAATATTAGTACCAATGTGAAATTGGGTTGGTTTACACAGTATTTCTACACTACACAATCTGATTCTAACACCAGAAACTTATTGTTTACTTCATTGTATTATAACTTTTTGTTGAAACCTGTTTTAAAAGGTGGAATTAATTATCAATTTATTGCTTTTAAAAATCAAGTACCAACTGATTATTTTAGTCCAGAAAAGTTTAATGCTGTTGAAATTTTTGCAGATTTCTTAAAAGATGAAAATATAGCCGAAATAAAAAGCATTTTTTATAATGTAAATGCTGCAACAGGTTTTCAGTTTATTGAAGATAACGACAAACAATGGACTTATAGAGTTCAAGCAAAATTAGGTTATAAATTTTCTGATAGATTATTAGCTAATGTTTATGGATTACGAAGTAATATTGCTTCTTCAACTGCTGCTGGTTTTACTTATAATGAATTTGGATTTCGTTTAAAATGGTTGATTTTTAGCAAGCCAATATTTAAAACAAAAAAAACCGAAGAATAGTCTCTTCGGTTTTTTTATAATATTTACGTGTCTAGTGTAAAATATTGTATATTGAATTTATATGTGTCTATTGCATTATCAATTACTTGTTAAATGCATTGTAAATGTATGTTTAAAAAAAAGTATTTCTTAGCCATTTAAGACTAACAGACAATCTCTTTCGTTTATTGGTAAAAATGTGTCGATGAATGGTTTTTGACAATGTTATTGATGAATAAAATCACAATAAATTTAACCGTTTCATTAACTCTGGTCTATTGGCTCTACTTACTGGAATTACATCTTTTGCAATTAACACACTATTGTCTTCAATGTCGATAATTTTTTTTGTGTTAATAATAAACGATCTATGTACTTTTAAAAATAAATCGGTTGGAAGTTTTTCTTCAATTTTTTTTAAAGTGGAGTGAACCGTATAATTTTTATTTTCTGTTTTGATTAATATATAATCTCCTTTAGCTTCTACTACATTTACAGTATCAAATTCAATTTTTATTAATCTTCTATCAATATTTACATAGAATTCATTAATTGTATCTGATGGAGTTTTTTCGTTTTTATTCTCTTTAGGTGCAACAATTTTAGTTGTTTTTAATTTCTGAACCGCTTTTTCAAAACGTTCTTGTGAAATTGGTTTTACAAGATAATCAACAATACATTCATATTCAAAAGCTTCTATTGCAAAGTTTTTATCAGAAGTAACTAAAATAACTTTTGGAGGGTTTTTTATGGTTTGAATAAAATCGAAACCTGTAAAATCGGGCATATGGATGTCTAGAAAGATAACATCTACTTTGTTTTGATTTAAATATTTGATGGCCTGCATTGCATTTGAGAATTCTTCTAAAATTATCATTTCTGGAAAGTTAGAAATTCTTTGAGCAATTATTGCTCTTGCCATAGCTTCGTCATCAATTATTATACACTTCATGTTTTTGTTATTTTTTATAAATGGTCTACAAAGTTTTGCATGGTTTGAAGTATATTATCAAATTCTTCTTTTAATTCTGCTGAACTTTGTTTTAAATTTTCTTCAAATTTTTCAGCAATATAGTAACTTTTTTCAAGACCTAGAACAGAAATTTTATGTTTTAGTTTATGAACCATTTCTGCAGTAGCATTAAAATTTTGTAATTTAAAAAGTGAATTATAACTTTCAATTTCTTGAGGTAACTCCGATTTTACAATTGAAATCATTTTTTGTTTGAAATCTTCATCGTTTCCCGAAAGTTCGTTTATGTAATTGATGTTTGGTTGTTCCATTAGATTATTGGTATTGTAAAATAAAATGTTGCTCCTTGGTTTTCTTTGCTTTGAATCCAAATTTTGCCACCGAGTGATTCAACTGTCTTTTTTACTATCGACAGTCCAAGTCCAGATGAATCTGTATTATTTTGAAGTTTGATAAACGAATCAAAAATTTTATTTTGATAGGCTTCTTTCACTCCAACTCCGTTGTCTTTAACATAAAACTCAATATTACTTTGATTTTCTGTGAAACCTATTTCAATAAATGGATTTGAATTATCATTAAATAAAACGGCATTTTCAATTAGGTTTTGAAATATTTGTTTGATTTTATGTGCATTTCCATATATTTTAGGAAAACGATTTGGAATTATTATTTTGAAATTATTTGGAATTAAAGTACTAGTTATACATTCATCAATTAGTCCGTCTACATCTAATTGTGAATTAATTGTTTCTATCTTATCAATGGTAGAATATTCTAGAATACCTTTAATTAGCTTGTCCATTTTTTCTAAATTATATAATACTAACTCAAAAGATTCTTTTGTTGCATCATCAAAATTTTCTTCATTATCCTCTTTAATCCAATTAATTAAAGCGTTGATATTTCTTAAAGGTGCTTTTAAATCGTGCGAAACGGCATGAGCATAATCACTTAATTCTTTGTTTTGAATTTCTAAACTTTTAAGTAATTTTTCTTTTTTCTCTTTTTGATCTTTAATATGCTCTTCACTTTCTTTACGTTGCCTAACATTAACTAACATATTTGCAAAAACAAAGAGAATGTTTTTTTCATTTTCAGAGTAATTAAATATTTTTTTTACTGAATCAAAACCAACAAAACCAATCAATTGACCTTCTTTTTTCATAGGAATTGCAATTAAGCTTTTGATTCCTTGAGGCTCTAAAATTGCTTTTAAACCATTTTCACCATCATCAGGAAGTAAATCTACATTTTGAACATAAAATGCTTCCCCTTTTTTATGTGCTTCTACCCAATATGGAATATATTCGGTAGGTATTTCTTGTAAATTTTGTATCTCTGGCTCAATGCCTTCCGCACACCATTCATAGGTATTAGAAGTAGTATTATTCTCAAAATCATACGAAAAAATATAACTTCTGTCAGCTTCAACAAATTCTCCCATTTGTTTTAAAGATAGATCAATTAAACTGTCAATATCTGTTAAATCTGCATTGATATATTCTGTAGAAATTTTGATTAATAATTGCTGTAACCTATATTGTTGATCAATAATTTGATCTTTATCCAAACTGTTTAGACTACTTTTATTCATTTGAAAGTATTAAAATTATTTTGGAATTGAAAAATAAAATGTTGTGCCAATATTTTCTTGACTTTCTAACCATACCTGGCCTTTGTAATATTGCACTATTTTTTTTACAATAGAGAGTCCAATTCCTGATGAAGAATTATTGCTTTCTAATTTAGTAAAAACTTTAAATATTCGTGAAAAATAACTAGAGTTTATTCCGATTCCATTATCTTTTACAAAAAATTCATATTCATGTGCTTTTTCATCAAATCCTACTTCAATTTTACCAATTTCTTTATCATTATATTTGATTGCATTTTGAATTAAGTTTTGAAAAACTTGTTTAAATCTCCAAGCATTTCCATAAATACTAGGCATATTTGGTTGGATTATTATTTTTATATTTTTTGGAATATCAATAGTTCTTAATATTTCATCAATCATAAAATTAAAATCAACTTGTCTATCTTCTGCTTCAAGCTTATCTATTGTTGAATAATCTAAAATTCCTTTGATTAGTAAGTCCATTTTTTCAACATTAGAAAGAACTAAATTTAATGAATTGACACAATCTTCTCCCATTCCATCCTTGTTGTCTTCTATAACCCAATTTACTAATGTGTCAATATTTCTTAATGGAGCTTTTAAATCATGAGAAACTACATGAGCATATTCACTTAACTCTTCATTTTGAAGTGCTAAATCTTTTAATAATTCTTCTCTCTGCTTATTGATTATAACAATTTCAGATGCTTGTTGTTTTAAATAATCTGATTGGTTGAAGTTTTTTTCATCAGCAAGCTTTGTGGCATCTAAATTCATAGAAGTCAATATTGCCGATAAATTTTCATTGATTTCTTTTAAACTGTTAGCTTCTTCTCTTAATTTTTGATTTGCTTCAAAAAGTTCATCAGAACTAATTTTCATAGCTCTTTGCGACATGCCTAATTGATCTTCATAGTTATCGTATGAATCGTTAACTGCTTTTAAAAACTGTCTTAGATCTTTAAGCTGTTCTGGCTGAATCAACTTGGCAATTTGTCTTTTTAAAAGTGAATTCATTATTCGCTTATTAGTGTTAAAGTCATTGTTTGATTGTGTAAATCGCAAAATGTATTTCCAGAAAAAGGTGCCATTTCTCCGTAGGAATAAAATCCTGTAATTGCTGTTTGATCTCCAACAACTTCTTGAACTCTTTCTATTTCTTCTTCTACACGTTGATTCATTACAAGTTTACGTCCTACACAGCTAACTAATAGGGCTAATTGGGGTTTTTTTCTTCTATTTTTCATAGCTAATTTAGCTGCTTCATTAGCACCTTCTGCAATAGCATCAACAGAAGCCATCATTAGTTGAACTTTTGAATTTATAGGAACATCACCAGCTAAAGTCATTGATTGAGATTCATTATCTATACCTAAAATTGTTCGTACAACAGGAGCTTTTTTCCCTTGTGGTGTTACATTTAATGGATAAAGCAATGAAGCTTGAGGCAATTGATTTGCTTTATCTCCTAAATATTTTTTATACAAGTCTAAAGCTGGTTGATCATCAATTTCATATAAAATATTAGCTTCAGATTTTGTTATAATTCGTTCTGGTCCAAAAGTTGACCAACCACCAAAACTAGCAAATGTAATTTCTAACGTTTCTCCATAAAAACCAATCAAAACAACTTCACCTTCTTTTGGATTTATTTTATAGGAAGCTAATGTTTTTTCAAATTTTGCATCATCACCACACATTCCACCTGAAATGGGAACTGTATTGGTAATGTTTTCTTCTAATCCTTCAATCAAAGAACTTCCATTAACAAAACTTCCTTCAGAAAGTACAAATAAATGTTTGAGGTTTTCTCTTGGCATTGAATTATACAAAGTTTGACCTAATTTTTTAGCATCTTTATAATGCTCTAATATATTTTCTGTTCTAATTTCAAAAGTTGTTTTTTCAAACTCAATAGCTGTTATTACTATAGAATTATCAAATACATTATTATCTAAAATTTCTCCAGAAGTTGAACCAAAAACTATATGTTCGTATGGGAATTCATTTCTTATTTGACTTATAACTTCGTGATTCTCTAATAACATTCTGTTTGCAAATACCAATACTAAAGGATTTTTTAATTCTTTTTTAGCTTGAAGATATTTCCAATTTTGACCTTCTAATTTATATGCTTGTACAATTTTCATGCTTACGTTTTTGGTAATTTAATAAAGAATGCGGTTCCTTTGGTAAGTTCACTCTCGATAGAAATTGAACCTCTGTAATTATCTACTATTCTTTTTACTATTGACAATCCAATTCCTGTTGAACTTTCATGCTGAGTGAAGGATTGAAATATTTTAAAAATTTTTTCTTGATTTTCTTTGGCAATTCCGGGACCATTATCTTTTATGTAAAACAAATAATTTTCTTCATCTTCTGAATAACCGACTGACACTAATCCTTCAGGTTTATCAATGTAATTAACTGCATTGCTGATTAGATTTTGAAATAATTGTTGCATTCTAAACTTATCTGCTCTAATAATTGGTAATTTGTTATCTATTGTAACATTTGTGTTTTCTGGAATATGAATAATTTTAATACAATTAGATATTACGTCATTTAAATCAATTGGTTCAACTGAGGTCTCTGCAGTATCTACCTTAGAATAAGTTAAAATACCATGTATTAAATGATCCATTTTCTCGACTTTACTTTCAATTATGTTTAAGTACTGATAAGTTTCCTCGCTAAATTCTTTGCTATTGTCTTCTTTTATCCATGTAATTAATGAATGAATACTTCTTAGTGGTGATTTTAAATCATGCGAAACAATTTGTGCATATTCATTTAGTTGTTCATTTTGTTTTTCTAATTTCTTAAGTAATTGTTCTTTTTGTAGTTCTAGATTTTTTTGTTTGGTAATATCTAAATGAATTCCAATAGAACCAATCAGCTCCCCTTTTAAATTATAATTTGGAGCTCCACTGATTAACCAATGTTTTGTATCTCCTTCTTTGCTCTTAGTTGTTATTTCATATGAATCTGAAACACCTTGAGTTCTTTCTGAGTTTTTATTTTTTATTATCTGCTTTTCCTTTTCATCCATTAATATTTCAGAAGCTTTATTACCTAATAAATCCAACAATGAATAGCCACTCATATCACAAAATGATTGATTTGCAAAAAGCACAGTATCATTAACATCTACTTCTAAAAGTCCCATGTTCATGTTGGCTATAATATTACTATACTTTTGTCTTTCTGCTTCAATACTTTCTTTGTATCTTTTTTTAATTGTGACATCATCATAACTCCATAAATGGCCTGCATAATTTCCGTCTTTATAAATAGGAAGAAAACTTCTTTCTAAAACACTTCCATCTATAAGTTCTATTTCTTCGGCAATTACCTTTTCTTTGTTTTTTATAATTTCATCAATTCGTTCTATGAACTTATCAGAATTTTTAAAAAAATGCTTGGAGCTTTGTGCAGCTTGGGCACAATCAACACCTATCATTTGTTCAGGTTCTGATGGGATTTTAAACATACTACAGAATTTATTATTAACAACTACAATTTTTCTGTTTTCATCTTCTAACAAAACACCCGACTGTAGGTTTTCAATCAATGAGTTTAGTCTATTCTCAGATTCTATAATTTTTTGATTAAATTCTTTTTGTTGTGTAATATCCTCTTCAATTGCAAAGTATTTTATAATCTCAGCGTTAGCATTTTTCAATGCTTGCCCTTGAATTCTTACCCAATATTTTTCCTTGTTTTTTGTGTAATTGATGATTTCACAGTTAAATGGCAGGCCTTGTTTTATTTGTTTTGATAAATACTGTATGGTTTCTTTATCAGTTTCTGGTCCTTGAAGCAATTGTCCTGGTTTATTTCCAATTAATTCCTCTTTTGAATACCCTGATAATTTTACAAAACTATCATTTACCCATTCTATATTACCTTGTTTATCACAAATAATAACTGAATTAATGTTTTTTTCTGCAATAGAAGATAAAATAGAAAGTCTTTCTTCGTTTTCTTTTTCTATAGTGTTATCTTCAATAGTAGCAAAGTATTGTTCTACTTTTCCATCATTATCAAACACAGGCTGCCCTTTAGATTTTGACCAAAATGGTTTTTTTGTTTTATGAGCGTGATAAATATCAACATCAAAAATTTCTCCTTTATAAAAAGCCTCGAGCATTTTATTTATCTCTTCTTTATTTGAAAACTCACATAAACCTACCTCTACAGGAGTTTTGCCGATTACTTCTTCATATGAAAAACCAGTGAGTTTTAAATATGCATCATTACACCAAAAAATTCTTCCATTTGGATGCGTAAAGACTATACCATTTTTATTAGCACTAGCTACAATTGAAAGTTTGTTTAACTCTTCTTTATCTTTTTTAAGTTTTTTTCTTTGAGAATTTACTGTTGTTAATAATTCTTTTAATTCTGAATTATTAATTTCTTGATTCTTGAGCACATGTAACAAATCTAACAAAGGATCAAAAATGGCAAAATCGTGAAGGGTTAATTTTTTTTCAATAACATTTTCCATCGATTGAAACCATGGAGTTCCAATAAAAAGAAAATATTGATTGTGAATATTGATTTGACCTCTGAGAGAAATTGTTTTGTCTAAAAGTGAATTAAAAACAACTAGTTGTCCAATGGCTTGTTGAAAATTTATGGAAGAAAGGTTTTCAATCTTAGGCCTTTGAATTGAAAAAACATCGTTAAAAAATTGATTTTCATTAATTTGTGGAAGAATTTTTTGTAGGCTTTTTCCAAAGCTTTTAATTTTTAAATCTTTTTCAAGGAGAATATAAAAAGGAAAAATAGTATTAAAATTATCTACATCAAAACTGAATTGAAAATCTTGCATTGTTTACCAACTTACTTTAAAAATTTCGTGATCATCACCTACATCTCTAGTTTCTAAAAGTTCAATTTGTGTAGGTGTATTAAACATTTTACCTAAACCTTGTATTAAACCTCTAACAAACTCTTGTAGTCCTTCTCTTTTGGAAAAGTAATGTAAGTTAAGACTATTTTCTGAAACATCACTAATTTTAAATTCTGGTGGTGTTAATTTTGGATAAATCAACATAACTCTATTGTGAAACAAAGGCAAATTTTCTAAAAATTCTTTTAAAGATGAACCTCCAGCCTCCATTAAACCTGCATATTTTTCTTTTGTTGTTTTAACAACCCACCATTCACCAAATGCAATTAAAACATCTTTTACACTCATGTTCATTTCTTGAGAAACAGCTTGAGCTAATTTAAAAGTGATGTCATCATCATAAGGTTCACTACTGATAAAAAAGTCTTCTTCTATACCACTTTTCTCAAGGATAATTTCCCATTTTTCTTCTCCAAAATTTGAAACAACAAGATCTTGAATAGCTTTGTTTACAATTCCATACATTTTATTGTGAGATTAATTCATTTGTACTCCAATAATCTAAAATTTTTGTAATTCGGTCCACATAATCTTCATATTTTAGTGGTTTTAATACATAACCTGCAATTCCAATTTTATAACACTCTAACATATCTTTGTGATTGCTAGAAGTTGATAAAATAATAGACGGAATATATTTGAGTTGTTCATCGTTTTTAAGAATTGAAAGAAATTCAATTCCGTTTAGCTTTGGCATATTTAAGTCAAGAATAATTATGTCTGGAATAATTTCTTTAACTTTTAATATGTTTAATGCTTCTTCTCCATTGTTAGCTTCAATAATTTTGTGATTTAATTCGAGTTTTTTAATAACCCGATTAAATTTCATCACTTCAATTGTATCATCCTCAATTAAAAGTATGTTTAACGATTTTGTCATGTGTGTGTCTTTTATCCAATATCAAAAGTATAATTAAATAAAAGACACCTATATATTCTTCGATGACTATAAATTAAGTATCGATGAATGGCAGAAAAGTGTGGACAAATTAAAAGTTAATTTTCTAGAAAAAAGCAACAAAAAATACAACTATTTGATTTTCAGTTTAAAAAAACATTATTAAAGATTTTACATATAATTTAGTATCTCTTTCTTTAGAGAGTCATATTCTCCTTGCATGATTAAACCGTTATCTAAAAGCTTTTTATAATTCTGAAGTTTTTCAAAAAGTTCGTCTTGAGATAATTCTGCTAATTTTTTTTCTGTATTTTCTGAAGAACTATCGGGAAATTGTTTTTCATCTCTATACCCTGAAACAGGTACAATCTCAGCAAAATCTGTGACTTCTTCGGTTGGAATTACCTCAATGAAAGTTTCTTCAAAATTAGTTTCTAAAGCAGCAATTGGTTCTTCCTCTTCCTCTACAGAATTTTTAGTTGACATAGGATTTTTTAGGGCATCCAACTGTTCTTTTGAAAAAGTATATAATTTTCGAGCTTGATTCTTCGGCAAGTAATCAATGTTCAACGTTAAATCTGATTTTGTATTAAAAGTAAAATCTGAACCTAAGATTCCTTCTTTCACAAAAGTTCCAGCAACATCGTCCCAATCATAATCTATAAACTCCATTGACAAACCTAAGTTTTTTGGCTTACAAATAATAATTCTTTTATTGGTAACCACAACACTGTCTGGAAAAACCGTGATAGCTGGCTTTTTTTGAACTGCAATATAACCTACTTCTTCATTAGACATTAAAAGATTTTCCAATTTAGCAGTGATTTTCTCAATCGCTTTTGGATCTTGGTCTTCGTTCAATATTTTTTTTAAATTTTCTAGCATTTATTCTGAACTTGTTTCAGAATCTTTCGATTCTATATTATAATTACTTAATTTATCTAGCAAATGTAATCTCTAATTTTCTAAATTTTCGATTTCTGATTGTAATTTTTTTGTCAAACTTTTAAAAATCAAATCATAAGAATGATTTATTAATTCGCAAATCATTTTATCACTAACATCACTATTGAAATCTATTTTATTCCAATGGACTTTACTCATATGATAACCTGGATTTACAGCTTTATATTTTGCTCGAAGTTCTAATGCTTTTTCTGGATCACATTTTAAATTTATCGCTGGAATTTCTTTTTCCCAATTAGATAACGAAGTTAAAGCAAACATTTTTCCACCAACTTTAAAAACCAATGTATCTTCATCAAAAGGAAAATGTTCTGTCACTCCTTTTTTGGATAAGCAAAATTCGTAAAGTTGTTGAATGTTCATTTGTAGTAATTAGTAAATAGTGGTTAGTCATTAGCTTCCAAAGAATACAAAACCGGTTTACTTGGACTTGCATCATTTTCAAAAGAAGCGATTTCTAAATTTAATAAATACTTTCCATCATCTACTTTTTCGTCAACATAAATTAATTCTGTAATGGTACAATTCATTCGTGCATCTTCATTCAAATTATTGATGTCTTTTACATTCCAAAAAGCTTTGTGAGCCAATAACTTCCCTTCATCATGTTCTTTATCAACACTTGGTAAATCAATTAATAAATGTTGAATTCCTTTTTCTCTGATAAAAATGGCAGCTTCTTCAGCCAAATAAGGTGGATTTGTGTTGGAATATTTTAAATGTTTTTTAGTTTCAGCATTTGGAAGTGTCCTAATGACAATGGCTTCTGGTGAATTTCCTTTTAAAGCTTTTTCAATTTGATTTTTTGTAATAATTAAATCTTCTCCTATTTTTTCAGGTTGAACTGAAATTACTTCAGCCAAAAAGAAAAACTGTTTCAAACATTGATTGACGCTGTAAAAATCTCTTGTAATATGTCCTAAACATTCCGTGTGCGTTCCATGTGCATGAGGATTAAAGAAAATATTATTGAAATTGGTTGATGATTTTCCTTCAGAAACTTTTCCTATCCAATCGTCCATTTTTACGGGTTCAATTTCTGGTTTTCCTTGATACCAAGCTATCGGATTTTCATTGTCATTGGTTAATGGAATTGATATATCAATGGGTTTTGATAGGTCGAATTGTAAGTTATTTATTGTTGCTTTCATTTTATTAACCGCAAAGAGCGCAAAGTTTTACGCAAAGTTCGCTAAGGATTTTAAAGATTATTTGCAATACGTTTTATTCCGTTTTTAATTAGTGTAACATTAAAATTTATCAACAAACCTAATTTACAGTTTGTCAGTTTTAAATAAGTTAGAAGTTGAGCAAAATGGACATCGTTTAAAGCTTCAACTGATTTTATTTCAACAATTAATTTATTTTCAATTATAATATCCAATCTATAACCAACATCCAGTTTTACTTCTTCATATAATAAAGGTAGAGCTTTTTGTTTTTGTACATCTAAACCTGTTTTGTTTAATTCATAATATAAACACTCTTCATAGGCACTTTCTAAAAGTCCTGGTCCAAGTTTTTGGTGTACTTTTAAAGCACAATCAAAAACAATTTTAGATAATTCGTTTTCAGTCATTTACTTTTAAAAAATCTTTGTGCACTTTGCGTAAAACTTTGCGAACCTTGCGGTTAAATTGATTATTCCAAATTTACTAAAAACAAATCACTTGCAATTCCATCGCATAAAAATTTTCCTTTTTTGGTGGTTTTTAGAATATTGTTTTCGATTTCCAACAATCCATCATTGATAAATCGCTGGCTTTGTTTATTCAAATAATTCAAAAAATCTGTTCCAAATTCTGATTCAATTCGCTCTAAAGAAACTCCCCAAATGGTTCGTAAACCTGTCATAATATATTCGTTATAACTATCTTCTTTGGTTAATTTTTCTGAAGTTAAGGGCAATTTGTTCTCTTGAATGGATTTGATGTAAAGTGCATTATTGGCAATATTCCAACTTCTTGAAATTCCATTGTAACTATGTGCTGAAGGACCAATTCCAATGTAATTTTTACCTAACCAATAACTCGAATTGTTTTTTGAAAAATAGTTTTCCTTTCCAAAATTGGATAATTCGTAATGAATGAATCCTTTTTCTTGAAGCGTTTCGACTAAAATGTAAAAATGTTCTTGAGCTACTTCATCATTGGGTTCTTTGATGATTCCTTTTTTGATGAATGTCTCCAAAGCTGTTTTAGATTCAACCGTTAAAGCATAACTCGAAATGTGTGGAATGTTAAACGAAAGTGCTTTTTCAATATTTTGTTTCCATTTTTCGTTACTCATGCCTGGAATTCCGTAAATTAAATCTAAAGAAATATTATCGAAATATTTTGTCGCAATTTCCAAACAATTTGAAGATTCCTCTGAATTATGAGCACGATTCATCATTTGCAAATCGTCTTCAAAAAAAGATTGAATTCCAATAGAAAGTCGATTAATTCCAATTTTTGATAGTTCAATTAAATAATTTTCAGATAAATCATCAGGATTAGCTTCAAGCGTAATTTCTGGATTTTCTGTTACTTCATAATTTCGATACACTTCTTCAATCAAAAATCTCAAATCGTTAATCGTTAATCTGCTTGGAGTTCCACCACCAAAATAAATGGTTTCAATTACTTTATTTTTTGCTTCATTTTTACGCAAAGTAATTTCCTTAGCTAATGAAAAAATCATTTCATCTTTCTTCTTTAATGAAGTAGAAAAATGAAAATCGCAATAGTGACATGCTTGTTTGCAGAAGGGTATGTGGATGTATATGCCGCTCATTTTAGAGTGTTCAGTGGTCAGGTTTTAGTGGTCAATTATTTATTAGTCTACAATTTCTTTAAAAAAATTATATTCTTTTTCATTTTTAAACTTTAAATAACCCCATTTCATTTTTTTTGTCATCGGAACTGAATATGTCTGGTTGTAATCTTCATCAATTTCGGAAATACCAATTATTTTATTATTAGCATTATAAAATATAATGGTTTTATAATTTATAAATGTTCCAATTTCTCCCCATCTAAATGACGAGCTATCATTAAATTTTTTTAGTAAAAATAGAATCTCATTTTCATTTAACTTTTTTGGAAAGAAAAAACTACTTCCATAAACTTTAGCTGAACTAACATTATCTTGAGGAAATTTAAAATCATTCTTTTCTTCAAAAAAAACATCTTCTTTATATGTTAGTTTATCTAAGTCTTCTCCTTTTGAATAATCTTTATAATCCTTTTTTAAATTATTTTTAATTTCTTCAAAATTTGGATAGCTTAAATAATTATAAGTCATAACTACAAAAAACAAAAGTAATATTACTGTCAAATATTTCTTCATGAACTATTTCTTAACTCGTAATTCATTCTGTTTAACAAAAGCATCCCAACCTGTATAACTTTTTTCTCCAACCGTTTTTCCAGAATTGAAGAAATGACAAACGGCTGCTGCTAATCCATCAGTTGAATCTAGATTTTTGGGTAAGGTTTTTAAGCCTAATAATTGCTGAAGCATTTTGGCTACTTGTTCTTTGCTGGCATTTCCATTTCCGGTGATGGCCATTTTTATTTTTTTGGGTTCGTATTCTGTAATGGGAATATCTCTTGAAAGTCCGGCTGCCATAGCTACTCCTTGTGCTCTTCCCAACTTTAACATGGATTGCACATTTTTACCAAAAAAGGGTGCTTCAATGGCAATTTCATCTGGATGATAGGTTTCTATTAGTTCAATAGTTCTTTCAAAAATGATTTTTAGTTTTTGATAATGGTTGTCGTATTTGGACAATTGCAATTCATTTAGTTGCAAGAATTCCATTTTTTTGTTGACTATTTTTATCAATCCAAATCCCATGATGGTTGTTCCTGGGTCAATTCCTAATATGATTCTTTCGTTTGGCACTTTTATCTATTTCACAGAGTTACACAAAGAAAGCACAAAGTTTCACAGAGTTTTCTTTTCTTTGCAGCAATGATTGCTATTTTTCACAAAGCTAAACAATTCTTTTTGGTTACTATCAAACTTTTGATTGTAAGTGGAGCAATTTATTATATCTATTGGCATTTTAAGGGTGACAAGAAAATCGATTTTGATCAGATAAAAGGTTATTTTGATTTAAAAACTCTTTTAATTTTAACTGCTTTTTCAAGTGTGAATTGGATTTTGGAAATTTTTAAATGGAGACATTTGGTTTCGTCATTCAAAGAAATTTCGTTTTTGGAAGCCATGGAACAAAGTTTGGGTTCTTTGACAGCATCGATTTTTACACCTAATCGAATTGGTGAATATGGTGCCAAAGCGTTGTACTTTCCAAAAGAAAATACCAAACAAATTGTGCTTCTGAATTTTATTGGTAATAGTAGTCAAATGTTGATTACGACTATTTTTGGTGTTGTTGGATTTAGTTTAATTAGTTTCAGTTTGTTTCAGTTTGTTTCAGTTTGGATGTTAGTTGGAATTATAACTGTTGGAATTTTAGCAATATATTTATTTAGAAATATTGAAGTTTATGGGTTTTCGATAAAGAAATTGGTTTTAAAAATAGTTGATTTTAATTACGAATTTCATAGAAATAACCTTTGGTTCTCGATGGTGCGTTACTTGGTTTTTTGTTCTCAATTCTTAATTCTATTATTGATTTTTGACATTGACATTGCTATTGATATTTTGATTGGAACCATTTTTACCATGTATTTTTTAGCATCTATAATTCCGACGATTCATTTTTTGGATGTTGCTGTTAAAGGAAGTGTGGCTTTGTTTTTATTTAGTCAATTAGGTGTTGATGATTGGAAAATTGCTTCTATAATTTCAATTATGTGGATTTTTAATTTGGTTTTGCCTTTGCTTGTTGGAAGTGTTTTTGTATTGAACTTTAAACCTTCTAGAAAATGATTTTAGTTGGATTTTTTGCTGTTTTATTCATTTACGTACTTTTTATAAGTGCATTTATTTATGGCTTTTTAAAAAATGAAAAAGTAAAAATTAAGCATTTTGATGCCAAAACTAGTTTTACAATTGTCGTTCCTTTTAGAAATGAAGCTGAAAATTTGCCAAAACTTTTACATTCTATTTCGTTGTTGGATTATCCGAAGGAACTGTTTGAAGTGATTTTGGTTGATGATGAATCTAAGGAGGAATTTAGAATTCAGAATTTAGAATTTAGAATTCAGATTATAAAGAATATTCGAAAAACAAATTCTCCCAAAAAAGATGCTATAAATACTGCGATTGCTGTTACTAAAAATAATTGGATAATTACAACTGATGCCGATTGTTTGGTGCAAAAAGATTGGTTGAAATCGATTGATAATTATATTCAAACTGAAAATAAAAAAATGGTTGCTGCTGGAGTTTCTTATTTACCAAAGAAAGGATTTCTACATCAATTTCAGCATTTAGATTTTTTGAGTTTACAAGGTGTCACGATTGGAAGTTTTGGAATTGGCAAACCGTTTATGTGCAATGGTGCTAATTTTGCCTATGAAAAAACGTTTTTTGAAGAATTAAATGGGTTTGAAGGAAACTCAGATATTGCAAGTGGTGATGATGTTTTTTTATTGCAAAAAGCTTTACAGTTTAATTCGAAAAGTGTTGGATTTTGTACTGATAAAGAAAGTATAGTTGTTACAAAAAGCGTTTCGAGTTGGAAAGAATTGTTTTTTCAGCGTGTGCGTTGGGCAAGTAAATCTAGTGCTTATGTGGATTGGTTTTCTAAGTGTTTGGCAATTGTGGTTTTCCTAACGAATTTTTTCTTAGTTATTGGATGCTGGTTGTTGGTTGTTGGATTGTTGAGTTATGAAAATATCCTATTCTATTTTGGAATTAAGTTTTTGGTGGATTTTATTATGATTATGAAATCAGCTGATTTTTTTAAGCAAGATGTGAAATATGTTTTGATTAGCAGTTTGGTTTATCCTTTTTTTACTAGTGCTGTGGCTATTTATTCTTTGTTTGGAAATTATTCTTGGAAAGGGAGAAGTTTTAGGAAATAGTGTTCAGTGTTCAGTAATTAGTTGGCAGTTTAAAAGCATTGTTTGTTATGAAAACGGTTTTCATAGCCCTGATAGGAATGGAAAGCCTTTTGTGAAAGAATGCTATTTTTTGTTGTTGTAAAAAAGCGACCTAAGAAGCTCTTTTTATGACTTACAAAAAAAGCATTGTTTGCAAAAGCTTGTAATGGATAGCAGGAAATAGCTACTAAAAAAACTACTTTTTCTTAATAATTACAGGTAAAATAAATTGTGTTTTAACTTTCACACCTCTTTTACTGGCTGGTTCGATGGGTGGAAAATTGGCTAATTTAGTTTGAATGATGCTGTCGATTTCTTTGATATCATACCCTAAGCTATCTTTTGAATGTTGGGTTTCAAAAATACTTGTTTTGTCAGGAAAAACAGTTACTTTTACTTGAATGGTGTCAATATTTGGATATAACATTTGGATAGAATCAACACTGATTTTTTGTTGGATTTCTTTGGAAAGGTAGTTGAAAAAACATTGTTTTTGTGCCTCCTTATTTTGCATAGTATCGCAAGCGTAAACCGAAGGATATTCGTCAACTTCGCTCCAATTTATTTTTTGAAGTTCTTGTTGCAATAATTCGGTTTCATTTGGCACTTCTTTATCAAAAAACTGACATGAAACTATAAGTAAAATGAAAAGGGCACTTAGTTTTTTCAATTTTTTTCTTTCTTTTTTAAATACTCTTCGTAGGTTTTATTTAGCCATTCATTTTTATTTTTCATGGCTTGTTCTTTTTCTTTTGGGTACAATTTAGCAAATCGTTCTGAAAAAATAGCAATTTTAACGGTATAAGTGTAAAATTCTTCTTTTGTGATTAGGTCTTGGTTATTTGAGCCTGTTTTTTGATGATATTCCATAAACAATGCATCAAACTGTTTTAAGGAATAATTGAGAACTTCTGTTTTATATTTTGTATAAATTGAATCTTTTAATATTTGAGCTTCACTATCTTCTTGAGCTACAAGCACACAGGAGAAAAATAGCAATAAATAAACTAAATATTTTTTCATAAATGCATTTAAACTTCAAAAATAAGGTTTTTTATTCTATTGGTATTTAATGGCATAAAAAAACCGCTAATTGCTTAACGGTTTTTGAAATTTTTTATTCTTTTACTTCTATGGGTTTTGTTTGTTCTTGCTTTTGCAATTTAAACATAAGTGGTTGAGCATAAGAAACTGCAACAGGTTTTCCATCTATCATTCCTGGTTTAAATTTTGGAAGAAGTTTCATTATTCTTGTAGCCTCTTGTTCAATTAAATAACTGTTTTCTTTTCCTGTTCCTCTAACATTTAGATTGTCAATTAAACCTTCTTTAGTAATTTGAAACATAATTGTTACTCTACCTTCTACATTTTTTTCTTGAGCTTCTTTTGGATAGGTAAAATTAGTTTTAATGTGCTCGTTCATTGCTTTCATAAAACATTCTTTTGCATCATTACCCGTTTTCTCTTCACAACCTTCAAACGCTGGTGGGTTTTCAAGAAGTGCAAAAGGAATTGGATCTTTTTCATCTGAAATAATTTTAACTTCTGTATTTATCTTAGGTTCACGTAAATGTTCTTCTAAATAACTTTCATCTAAAACTTTTATTTTTTCTTCTTTTGTAGCGTTTTGATTGTACTTTTTAATTTCTTTTATGATTTTTTCTTTCTCTTCTTTTAATGTAGTTTTAACTTTTTCTTGAGCCATTGCTTTTGTAGAAAAAATTACCATAGAGAAGACAACCATTGGAATTACTACTAAGTACTTCATCATTCCGGTTTTTTTTGATTTTGATTTTTGTAACATAACTAAACGTTTTTTGATTAATGATTGATTGTAAAAATTATTGGTTAATGAAATGGAATTCACTTCAAAAATTTGACAAATTAGCGTTTCATAATAACTGCTTTTATTTTCGGAAATACTTTTTGAATCGGCTTCAAATTCATGTATTTCAACTATTCTTTTTTGATAGATGTAAATTATTGGGTTGAACCAAAATACAATTTTTAATATTTCTAAAAACAATAAATCTAAAGAATGAAGTTGCTTTTTATGAACTTTTTCATGTTTTAATATAGTTTCAATGTTTACATTATTTTCTCCAATAAAAATATAGTTGAAAAACGAAAATGCTTGGTTAGAATTTTTTATTCTAAAAACCTCAACATTATTTATGATTTCCATTAATGTGTTTCGTTTTACTTGAAAAATGTTGAATAATTTAATTACAAAAAGTGTTAGAAAAACTAAAATACCTATTCCATATAAAATAGCAATTAATGAAAAAGATGAAGTTATCTCTAATTCTTTTTCTATAAAATTTGCGTTTGAAACTACAATCTCTTTCATTTGAAAAATAGTTTGCTTTTGCACATTTTCCTTAACGGGAATTTTTAGCAAGGGAATTAATAACGACAACACAATACTTCCTAAAAGATAAAATCTATTGGCTTTAAAAAAAGTTTCTTTCTTGAAAAAGATTTCAAAAATTAGTAGAAAACCCAATTGCAACACAATTGTTTGCAAACTGTAAATTAAAAAATTATTCATTTTCTTTAGTTTTAATTTCTTGAATCATTTGTTCGAAATCTTTTAAATCAACATCATTTTTCTTAACAAAAAACGAAACCATGTCTTTAAATGAACCTTGAAAATAATTCTCCACCAATTTATTTAAAGACGAATTACTATATTCTGTTTTCTTAAGAATTGGAAAATAAATATGACTTTTCCCTTCTTGCTTATGATCTACAAACCCTTTAGTTTCTAATATTCTAATTATAGTTGAAACTGTATTGTAAGCAGGTTTTGGTTCTGGCAATTTATCTATTACATCTTTTACATTAGATTCGTTTAGATCCCATAAAACGTGCATTATTTCTTCTTCGGCCTTAGTAAGTTGTTTCATTTTTTGAACTAAATTTTTAGTTTGATATTTCAAATATAAACTAAAAGTTTAGTTTAAACTAATTTTTTAGTTAAAAAGTTTATAAAAAAACATCAATGAATAATACATTGATGTTTTTAAATCTAATTAAAGTTTAAACATTATTGGTTGTGCATAACTAACATTTACTGGCTCGCCTCTTTGCTCTCCAGGTTTGAATTTTGGTAATAAATTAATTATTCTAGCCGCTTCTTCTTCTAGTAACTCGCAACCCTCTGGTGCATTTGTTTCTACATTAATAACGTTTCCTTCTTTATTAATTATAAATTTTACAACAACTCTCCCTTGTATCTTTTTCTTTTTAGCAACTGATGGGTATCTGAAATTTAGTTTAATATGATTGCTCATTTCTTGAATAAAGCACATTTTAGAATCTTGAATATTGTCATTAGAATCGTTAATACAATTAGGAAACTTTGGAATATCTTCTAAAATTGTAACAGGTACATCAATTTCTTTCTCTTGAGCAAAGCTTATTGATGAAGATATTATTAAGATTAAAAATACTATTTTTGATATTTTCATGTGTTTTTCAAAATTGTTTAGCTAATAAAACAAATATATACTTTTTTTGTATTACAATAAATTAATTTATAAATGGAATATGTATTGTTAATTTTCGGTTTAATATTAATACTCTTAGGAATTTTAGGAAGCATTTTACCTGCTTTGCCCGGACCTCCAATTAGTTGGGTTGGATTGTTACTTATTTATTTAATTCCAGAAATTAAAATTAGTTATTGGGTTTTAGGAATCACATTGATTCTCACAATTATTATTGCAGTTTTGGATTATATTTTACCATCAAAAGGAACCAAACATTTTGGAGGAACAAAATATGGAATTTGGGGAACTAATATTGGATTAATTATCGGTTTATTTTTTCCACCTTTAGGTTTTATAATTGGTCCGTTCATAGGTGCTTTTGTGGGTGAATTAATTTACAATTCGAAAAATCCAAAAGGAGCTTTTAATGCAGCAGTTGGTTCTTTTCTCGGTTTATTAGCTTCTACATTTATGAAAGTACTTTTCTGTTTGGTTTTACTTGGAATTTACCTAGTAGTTTTCTTTAGCAATTTAGAAGTTTGGTTTTAACAAAAAACCACCTGAAACTTTCATTTCAGATGGCTTTTCAAACTTAACTTAATCTAATTTTCTAATTTATTATTAGTTTTCGTTTGACAACTAATTTATTTTGTGTTTCAATTTCTATGAAATAAATTCCTGAATTTAAGGCTGACAAATCAATTGATTTTGTTATTTCATTAACTTTATTTAAACGAATTACTTGTTTTCCTAACATATCAATTACATTCACATTGGCAATAACTTCATTTGTATTATCCAATGAAATAGTTACTTGATTTTTAGTTGGATTTGGAAACATAGTAATATTATTTTCATTAAATGTTTCAACTGCTAAAGCTGCAACAAATTCAGTTGTAAATGTATTCGTTACAATTGCTGGATTAAAATCAAAATAAATATTTGCAGTATTTGGAATAATATCTCCAATTGCATATCCAGGTTTTGGTTTTACTTTAAAAGTAATATATCCTTTTCCTGTAGAAGTATTAGCTACAGAAACTGGTAACTGAATATTATCAAAATACCAAGTTAAATGTGTTCCCATTCTTTCTAAAGTGTATTCATGACTTGCATCTAACATTCTAATTGAATTTTCATCTAATTTTGCATCAAATACATCTTCTATTCTTACATTGACTGCACTTGCTGTTCCAGTATTTTCAAATCGGATAGTATAAATCAAATAATCTTCAGAAGTAAATGAACTGTGTAAAATTTGAGTTCCTCTTGACTCCATTTTATCATTTGGATCATAAGAACCAATAATTACTTGTGAACTTGAATTAGCATTATTCGATGGAACAATATCACCTGTTAAAGGAGTTATAGTTACAGAATTAGTCAATAATTGTCCTAATTGAACTGTTGGAATTGTAGGAACTTGCATAGTAACATCCATGAATCTAACCTCAAATGGCAACAAGTTTGAATAATCATAAGTAAAGCCAGCAGCATTTGCAACTGTTCCTGTTTGTGTATTATTTATAACTACAACATTTGGGTCTTTGGCAAAAGTAATTGTTCCACTTGGAATAGTTTGGCTACCTAAGTTAGCATAAACTATTTTTTCTTTATAAGTAAATCCTGGTCTTGGTTGTTGTAATGGAACTATGTAAGTAGCAACGTCTAAATAAGGCTGACTAATTGTTACAGGAAAATTATAAGTTTGTAAACCACCTCCAGCAACTATCATCAGATCTTGATAACTTGAAGTTGTAACATTATAATAAGAAGCATATTCAGGCAAAACACTATATGACACATCATAACTGTTTGCTGGATTGTTTTCAAATATAGTATATTCTCCGTATGGTGAAGTCACATTGATATTATTTCCACTATTGTTTAATTGATAAGTGAATGTTCCAAGAGGAAAATTAATTTCTCCTGTATCTTGTGTTCCATTTCCATTCACATCTAAAAATGCATTAAGGTTTAAACCAGAACAATCAATATTTGCAGTGTTTCCTTGTGTTTGAGTAATTTTAATAAAACCTGGTTGGTTGCTAAAATTAGTAACCATAATCAAATAATATTGACCTGGCTGAGCATTCGTTATGCTTAATGTTTCTGTTGCACTTGATGAGTAACTACATCCCACTACATTATTCATTGGCATATTACAAGCATTGCTTAATGAAGCAAATGGTCCGTAACAAATATAATCAACATCTAAATTACTAGTTCCAAAGTTGATGTCTGTACTTTGTTGGATCAAAAACTGTAAATTTCCGGCAGAACTTACTGGTAAATAAAACCAAGTTGGATTAGGTTGCGTGTTTAAACAAGCATAATTATTACCAGTCTCAGCAGTTACACCTTGAAAAGTATTAACAAAAGGTTGTCCTAATGCATTACATAACGAATTTGCTTCTGAACACACATAAGCATTATTACAAACAGCAAAAGCTTTTAAATTTATTTTAAAAATAGTTTCACAAGTTGAATTAGTATAAGTTGCTCTTGCAAAAATAAATGTACTAACTGGTTGCAATCCTACGCTATAAGCAATTGGATTTGCAATAGGATTTAAATTATTCACAGCATTAGCTTGAGAAGTGTAATAAGTAACTGCTGAAGGGCTGTTCATATTTAGAGCTGCTTCTGTTAAATCAAAAACAACTTGACCATCTAAATCATCATCGCAGTTATTTAATGTCGCAATAGATAAATTTGTATTTAGTATTGTTGTTTGCGCATTAATTACAAAATAAGCAGTTTCATAATTAGAAGGATTCGTATTTTCTTGAACTCTTACATAGATTGCTTGACTACTTGTAGTTATACAATAGTTAGAAGGATTAGTTATAACATCTGCATTTGAAGCTGCTCCTGAAACAGTTGTATGATACGAAACTGTATATTCTGAAGGGTTTAAATTCCCAAGAGCTGGAACTGAATTTTGTGTTAAATCAAAACAAGCAGAACCGTTATCTAAACAAGCATTTAATGAGGAAACTTGACCTATTTGTAAACATGAATAATATGCATAATTAGTAAAACTCCAGTTACTTATTTCATTGGCACTGCAAATCGATCTAACTTTTATAGGTATATCTAAATTACAAGGTAATCCTGCTAAACTTAAAGTATATGGGTTTGATGTTGTTGTTATATAATTTGAACTTCCATTTACACTAATTTCCCATTGTGTAGCGTTACCATTTTCAATCCAACTTAAATTAACAGAATTACTAATATTAGATGTTATCAATAAGTTTGTTGGAGTTGGACAAAGTGGATTATTACAGTTTACAGAAACCAATGTTACTGTAGAAGTTGAGAAACATCCAGTTTGAATATTTTCTACTCTGTAAAATAGTGTAAATGGTGTTGATGGTAATGTTTGAAATTGACCAATTTGATTTATGCCCGAAATTGCATCAGCTTGAGTAGAATAATAAGTGATATCTTGAGTGTTTGGGCTAGATTGATTTTGATTCCAAACTATAAATGAAGCTTCATTTAAATCAAAAGAATTATTAGGATTTCCATTAATATCACATTGGGTCAAAGTTAATGGTGTAGCGACTGGAGCTGGATTAACAGTTAAATCATAAATTACAACTTGATAAACACTAGTTACTGTATTTAAATGTCTAGCATAAATTGTTTGTGGATTTGAAATGTTAGTGTAAGCATTGGGAAGTGGATTTGTTCCGTTAGCAGCATCAATTTGAGTTAAGTGATGAGTAACTACAATATTTTGTGAATTTCCCATAATTTCAGATGAAATCTCTTGCATAAAAAAAGAAGCAAAGCCATCATTATTATCATCACAAACATTATTAAATTGTGTGGGTTGGAATGGTCCTTGTGCAAAAATCCCGGTAAAACTTAAAAGGAATAATAAAAGTAAAGTTTTTTTCATAAGATTAGTTTTTAATAACAATAAATCTATTAAATTAATTTGTATTTGATTAATACGAATTAGAATTTGCTTGATTTGATTTAGAATTTGCTTTTAATTTTTTTTAAAAATCGTATGCAATATACTAATTTTTAAACATTTACTTATATAACAAAAGAGAAAGGAATATAAAAACAAAAAAGCCATCTCAACTAAATGAGAAAGCTTTTCATCGGTTTAACTACTAAACCTCGGTCAACGTTACAAAGGCTGACCAAACAACACAACTAATCTTTGATGCTTATTTTGGGCAAAAAAGCGATTCATTTCTGAATCGCTTCTCCCAATTTTAGCGGTCTGGACGGGACTCGAACCCGCGACCCCATGCGTGACAGGCATGTATTCTAACCAACTGAACTACCAAACCATTGCTTTATTGCGGTTGCAAATATAAGACGCTTTTTCAATTATACAAACGTTTTAGCTAAAAATTTTTAAATATTTTTTACGTTTTTATCCAAACTTTTGTTTTTCAACAAGATATGTGGTTAAAATTTTTTCAAAATTTTCATCTATTGATACAGGAATATATTGAATTTGGTATTGCATGCAAGTATTCGCTATTGTTTTGTTGTATTCAACAACCTTTTTTTCATATTCTTCTTTGATGTTTTCAGCAAAAAGATTGATTTCTTCACCCGATTCTACATCTATAAATTTTCTTGGTTTGTTATCGTAATCAAAGTCTACTTCCGTTTTCTTATCATAAATATGAAATAAAACCACTTTATGCTTGTTGTGTTTTAAATGTTGCAAGGCTTTGAATATCTTTTCTTCATCTTCTTTTTGAAACATATCTGAAAACAGAATAATCATGGAACGACGATGAATGTTTTCAGCAATCTGATGCAAAAAAGTAACTGTGTCTGTTTGTTTTTGTTCTGGTTTACTTTCTAAAACTTCTTCGAGTTTACTCAATATCATTCTGTGGTGACGATCACTTCCTTTTTCGGAAGCATAGTATTCATAATTATCAGAATAAATACTTATTCCAACAGCATCGCGTTGCTTTTTAAGTAAATTCATCAATACGGCTGAAGCCAAAACAGAAAAACCTATCTTATTTTGATAAAAAAGCTGGTTTTCTGCCAACTTTGGGTAATGCATAGAAGAAGAGTTGTCTAAAATTAAATGGCAGCGTAAATTAGTTTCTTCTTCGTAACGCTTTGTGTATAGTCTGTCTGTTTTAGCAAAAAGTTTCCAATCGATGTGTCTTGTGCTTTCACCAGGATTGTATATTTTGTGTTCGGCAAATTCGGCTGAAAAACCATGAAAAGGTGATTTGTGCATTCCAGAAATAAAGCCTTCTACAATTTGATTGGCTAAAAGTTCTAAATGTTCGAAACTTGATATTTTTTGGATTTGAGAATCTATCTTCATATCTCAAAGATAAATAAAGTTTTTTGGATTATGGATTTTAAGATTACGGATTTTCGGACAGTTTATAAAAAGACAAATAATTGCTCTTTTAGCCCTGATGGGAATGGCATCCTTTTTTGAAAAAAAGATAGAATGGACAGCAGGAATTACATAACCAAGCACAAAACAACCATTCGCTTTTGAAATATAAAATAAAAACTTATAAGATTCTTAAAGAGGTTCAGAATGACAAAAATAAAAAAAGGTTCAATCTCGTTAGTATAACTTGACTGAACCTTTAATCAATAAATCTTTAATTTATTTATAGTAATGCATCAATTGCATCAGTATACGTTTTCTTAGGGGCTACTCCAACTTGACGACCTACTACTTCTCCGTTTTGGAAAATTAATACCGTTGGAATGTTGCGAACTCCATATTTTGCAGCAAATTCTTGGTTTGCGTCAACATCTACTTTACCAACTACTGCTTTTCCTTCATACTCTGAAGAAACTTCGTCGATAACTGGTCCAACCATTCTACATGGTCCACACCAAGCTGCCCAAAAATCTACTACTACTGGTTTATCTGATTTTAAAACTACTTCGTCAAAAGTAGCATCTGTTATTGCTAATGCCATATTTTATTTTTTTAATTATTTGTGTTTTCTAATTTGATTTACAAAGTTAGAAATAAATATACCAATATTTATTATTTAATATAAATTTTACTTATAGTTTTATTTATAAATTCTTTAAAACTGCCAACAAAAGCTCTCCTTTTAATCGAGTTGCGTAATTTGGATTGATATACATGAATTCAATTTCTTGTTTATCATTTAAGACATAAACTGTTGGAACTGGTAAAAAACCTGGATTTTTTCCTTCTGAATATTTATCTAATTTTGGCTTGTCTTTTTTGAAGGCTATTCCGATTGCTTGAGCAAGTTTCCCTTCACTATCTGAATATAAACTGTAATTTAATTTGTCTTTAGATTCTGTTTCTTTTAAAAAATTTGGAGCATCTGGACTTACTGCAATAATTTGATATCCCAAACCTAGTATATCTTTTTCAATGTCTTGCATATCTGCCAATTGGCGATTACAATAAGGACACCAACCTCCACGATAAACTATTAAAACTGTTTTTTTATCGAATATTTTGTTGGTTTCTATTTTCTTTCCCTCAATGTTTACTAATTCTATATTTGGTATTTTTTCTCCAATTAGTAACGGACTAACTTCTTCGGCAGTATCTGCTATTTGTGCATTTGAATGGAAAGCTAAACTGAATAGCGCTATTGCAATTAATTTTTTCATGATTTTTTTTGTTTAAATTTAATAGTACAAAGATAATGCCTGAATCTTTCTAGGCTTGTTTTACAGCTAACACTAATTCAATTTAAAGTTGATTTGCATTTTTTCCAATTCAGCCAATAACTCATTTGAAATTTGAATTTTCATTTTTCTACTTGGCATACTCAATTTAGTTACAACAATAATTTCTTCTTCAATTGTTGTTTCCACAACTGTAGCTGTTTCTTCTTCGTCTGTTGACTCTGTTAGCATTAGTTCTTCCTCATTTTCGTCATCGGAAGACTCAAAAGCTTGAATTTCTGAAACTACTTCCTTTTTGATTTTTTCCAATTCCATTACTTCAATAGTGACTTGGTGATCTCCCTTTGATTTTGTAAACAAATCGAATAAAGATTGAATCATTTTTTCCTGAAGATCAGTTATACTAAATTGAAGAATTAACTTTTTAGCATACGTCGTCAATACATCTTGTAGCATTTTAACTTCCAAAAACTGTAATCTTGGATCACCTTTTTTACCTTCTTGGTTGGTCCAGCCTTCTTTAACATTAAACCGAATAAAAGTAAAATTATTTTGAATTAAAAAATGTCTAAACTTTAAATATTCCTCTCCAAAAATTCTAAAATCATAACTCTCATCATAACCTTCTAATGAAAACATTGCCCAACCTTTACCATTTTTAGCTGTTCGGTGTTCTACTTTTGTAATAATTCCACCAACGCTTATGTTTTTTCCAACTTGGGAATTTAAATCATTTAATTCTTGCAATCTGGTATTACAAAAATATTTCATCTCGTATTTATAATCATCCAATGGATGACCAGAAATATAGATTCCGACCACTTCTTTTTCTTTAGCCAATTTTTCCATTGTGCTCCACTCTTCGCATGGTGGTACAACTGGTTCTGCAATTTGTACTTCAGAAGCATCACCAAATAAACTTACTTGCGATGAATTTTCGTTTTCTTGGAATTTGGCACCATATTTAATGGCTTTCTCTAAAAATGTGATTCCATCTCCTTCATCTAAGAAATATTGAGCTCTGTGCGTTTCTGTAAAACAATCAAAACCTCCTGCTAAAGCTAAACTTTCGAAGGCTTTTTTATTGGCTGCCCGTAAATCAATTTTCTTAGCCACATCAAAAATAGACTTGTAAGGTGCATCTTTTCTATTTTGAACAATTGTGTCAACAGCATTGGCTCCAACACCTTTGACAGCCCCCATTCCAAAACGAACGGCATAATTTTCATTTACTGTGAATTTATAATAGGACTCATTCACATCTGGCCCAAGAACATCTAATCCCATTCGTTTACATTCTTCCATGAAAAAGGAAACTTGTTTGATATCGTTCATGTTATTGGAAAGTACAGCAGCCATATATTCTGCAGGATAATGTGCTTTTAAATAGGCTGTTTGATAAGCAATCCAAGCATAGCAAGTAGAGTGCGATTTGTTGAAAGCATAACTCGCAAAAGCTTCCCAATCTTTCCAAATTTTCTCTAAAATTATTGGATCATGTCCTTTTGCAGAAGCTTGTTCCACAAATTTAGGCTTCATTTTATCTAAGACATCTTTTTGTTTTTTACCCATGGCTTTACGCAAAACGTCGGCTTCACCTTTCGTAAAATCAGCTAAAGATTGCGATAAAAGCATTACTTGCTCTTGATATACTGTGATTCCGTAAGTTTCCCCTAAATATTCTTCACAAGCATCTAAATCGTATTTGATTTCTTCTTCCCCATTTTTTCTTCGAACGAAAGAAGGAATATATTCCAATGGTCCAGGACGATAAAGTGCATTCATAGCAATTAAATCTCCAAAAACGGTTGGTTTTAATTCCTTCATGTATTTTTGCATTCCGGGAGATTCATATTGAAAAATACCAACCGTTTCACCTCTTTGGAATAACTCGTATGTTTTTTCATCGTCGATAGGAAATTCATCCGGATTTAGTTGAATTCCTGTACGATATTTTACTAGTTTGACTGTATCTTTAATTAAGGTTAATGTTTTTAAACCTAAGAAGTCCATTTTTAATAATCCAGCACTTTCTGCTACTGAGTTATCGAATTGAGTTACATATAAATCCGAATCTTTTGCGGTTGTGACTGGAACATAATTGGTAATATCAGAAGGTGTAATAATCACTCCACAAGCGTGAATTCCTGTGTTTCGCATGGAACCTTCAAGAATTTTTGCTTGTTGAATGGTTTCTCCAGCTAAATCATCTTCATTGGCAATAGTGATTAGTTCTTTTACCTTGTCAAATTCATCAGAACGTAATGCTTTTTTGACATCTTCTTCTTTTTCGGAAATAAATCTTGCTAAATTCCATTTAGAAGGCATCATTCCTGGAATTAATTTGGCAATTCTATCGGCTTCAAATAAGGGTAAATCTAACACACGAGCTGTATCACGAATAGCCGATTTAGTTGCCATTTTACCATAAGTAATGATTTGAGCCACTTGATTAGAACCATACTTTTTGATTACATAATCCATTACTCTTCCTCTACCTTCATCATCGAAGTCAATATCAATATCAGGCATTGAAACCCTGTCTGGATTAAGAAAACGCTCAAAAAGCAAATCGTATTTTATAGGATCAATATTGGTAATTCCCAAACAATAAGCCACTGCTGAACCTGCTGCCGAACCACGACCTGGTCCAACGGAAACATCCATTTTTCGAGCTTCTGCAATGAAGTCTTGTACGATTAAGAAATAACCTGGATAACCCGAATTGGAAATGGTTAACAATTCAAAATCCAATCGTTCTTGGATTTCAGGTGTGATTTCTCCATATCTCTTTTTGGCACCTTCCATGGTAAGATGACGCAAATAAGCATTTTCTCCTCTAACTCCACCATCAATAGCGTCTTCTGGATTTACAAATTCTTCTGGAATATCATATTTTGGAAGCAATACATCTCTGTAAAGAGAATATGTTTCAACTTTATCTACAATTTCTTGAATATTGATAATCGCTTCAGGTAAATCAGAAAAAAGTTTTTTCATTTCGTCTTGTGATTTGAAATAATATTCTTGATTTGGTAAACCGTAACGATATCCACGACCACGACCAATTGGTGTAGCTTGTTTTTCTCCATCTTTTACACACAATAAAATATCGTGTGCATTGGCATCTTCTTTATTTAAATAATAGGTGTTGTTTGTTGCTACTAATTTGACATTGTGTTTTTGGGCAAATTCAATCAAGGTTTTGTTGACACGATTTTCATCTTCTTGATTGTGTCGCATGATTTCCAAATAAAAATCATCTTGAAATTGTTCTTTCCACCAAATTAAGGCTTCTTCGGCTTGGTTTTCACCTATATTTAAGATTTTACTTGGAATTTCACCATATAAATTCCCAGACAACACCATGATATCTTCTTTGTACCTTTCTACAATATTCTTATCAATTCTTGGCACATAGTAAAAACCATCCGTATAAGCTAGAGAAGACATTTTGGCTAAATTGTGATAGCCTTTTTTGTTTTTCGCTAATAAAACTACCTGATAACCATTGTCTTTTTTTGTTTTATCTGCATGATTTTCACAGATATTAAATTCGCATCCAACAATTGGTTTTACTTCTGAATCCTCTGGTTCTTCTCCTGTTTCAATAGCTGCTTCAATTTTGGTTTTAACTGCTTTATTGTGATTCATAACAGTACTCACAAAATGGAAAGCACCCATCATGTTTCCAGTGTCTGTCATGGCAACAGCTGGCATTTTATTTTTTGCAGCTGCAGCTACTAATCCAGCAACACCAATGGTAGATTGTAAAACTGAAAACTGTGTATGATTATGCAAATGAGCAAACTTAGCTTCTCTTAAATCGCTTTTATCAGCTTCAGAAATTATGGTTTGCGTATGTTCTTGTTCAATTTTTTGAAGACGCTTTCTAATATCATCAGAAGCCCTTTTTAAATTGATGTGTTTTAATCCAATTAATTGAATTTCTCCTAAATTATGTTCTTTGAATCTGTGAAAATAATCTGAAGTTACATCTAATTCCTCTTTGGTAAAAACTTCACGTTTTATTAATTCTAAAAAACAACGAGTTGTAGCTTCCACATCGGCAGTTGCATTATGCGCTTCTGCAAAAGGTTCGTTGAATAAATATTCGTGTAATTCGGTTAACGTTGGTAATTTATATCTTCCTCCACGACCACCAGGTAATTTTAATAATTCTGCTGTAGTTTCTGTACAAGTATCTAGAACTGGCATTTTAGTCATATCTGAACCTACGTTCATACGATGAAATTCGCAACCCATAATATTGACATCAAAACCTACATTTTGGCCTACAATATATTTGGTTTTTGAAAGTACAATGTTGAATTTTTCTAAAACTTCAATCAAAGGAACACCTTGCTCTTCGGCTAATTCTGTAGAAATACCGTGAATACGCTCAGCATCGTATGGAATATTAAATCCATCAGGCTTAACTAAATAATCCTGATGTTCGATAAGGTTTCCCATTTCATCATGTAGTTGCCATGCGATTTGAATACATCTTGGCCAGTTATCTGTGTCCGTAATTGGAGCAGCCCAACTTCTTGGTAATCCGGTGGTTTCTGTATCGAAGATTAAATACATTTGATTGAAGTTTTTTTGAATTGAAGTTGTAGATTTTTGCGATAAGTCTACTTTTCAAAAATACTATTTCAGAATTTAGAAATCAATTTTAGTTATCAACAAAAACAAAAAAACCACGCAAGTTGCATGGTTGATTTTATAAATATTTTTAATAAAACTATTTTACAGGAATACTATAAATTACTCCGTTAGTAATACCAGCTTCAATTCCATTTGCATTAACAGCTCTAAATTTAAAAGTTCCAGAAAGCTTTCCTGAAACAGCTGGACTTTCTGTGATTTCTAATTCTCCACTACCTATACCAACTCCTGTTTCATATGTATCAGTAACTCCATCTATAGTAACTTCATAAGTAGCTACATTTGACGTGTTTACTCCAAAAGTACGAATACCTACATTAGAAGAAGACACTTCAAAAGTTACAATTTCAAACTGTGAATATGCTTCAACTATCATCGAACCATCAGGGTTCAAGATTACTCGAGCATCATTTGCTCTCCAAGTCTCTCCATCTTTCATTCCTTGAAAAGAAGGGTCATTAAAAGTAACATCGTCAGTACAAGAAACAAATGAAACTAGTATCGTTAAAACTAAAATTAATTTTTTCATTTTTGGTATTTTTTTAGTAGGTATTGAAACATATAAACGCACAAATGTAAAATATTGTATCAAAAAAACGAACAAAAAGTAATATTTTTTGAAATATAAATTTAGTTAGCTAAAAGTTTTATATATTTGCACACTTAATTAACAGAGGTCGTGTACCTCACAATTTAATCACAAGATTATGTCTGTAAAAATTAGATTACAAAGACACGGTAAAAAAGGAAAACCTTTTTACTGGATCGTAGCAGCTGATGCTAGATCAAAAAGAGATGGTAAATTCTTAGAGAAAATCGGAACTTACAATCCAACTGCAAATCCTGCAATCATTGATTTGAATGTAGATGCAGCTGTTCAATGGTTACACAATGGTGCACAACCAACGGACACTGCTAGAGCAATTTTATCTTACAAAGGTGCTTTATTAAAACATCATTTAGATGGTGGAGTTCGTAAAGGGGCTTTAACTCAAGAACAAGCTGATGCTAAATTTACTGCTTGGTTAGATGAGAAAGCTGGAGCTGTAAATGCTAAAAAAGATGGTTTATCAAAAGCTAAAGAAGAAGCTAAAGCTAAAGCATTAAAAGCTGAAAAAGAAGCTAATGAAAAACGTGCTAAAGCTGCTGCTGAAGCTGCTCAACCTGCAGTAGAAGAAGCAACTGAAGAAGTAGAAACTGCAACAGAAGAAACTCCTGCTGTAGAAGAGAACAACGAAGAAACACAAGCTTAATTTGATGCGATAATGCAAAAAGAAGAATGTTTCTATCTTGGCAAAATCGCTAAAAAATTCAGTTTCAAAGGTGAAGTTTTAATCTATTTAGATACTGACGAACCTTATTTGTATGAAAATTTGGAATCAATTTTTGTGGAATTACATAAAAATTTGGTTCCATTTTTTATTTTAAAATCTGGGATTCACAAAAATAATTTCTTACGCGTAAAATTTGAAGATGTAAATTCTGAAGAAGATGCAGATGAAATTATGAATTCTGATGTTTATCTTCCTTTGTCTTTTTTACCAAAATTGGAAGGTGATAAATTCTATTATCACGAAATTATTGATTTTTTAGTTGAAGATATTCGTTTAGGAAAAATTGGAAATATTAAAAGAGTAAACGATAGTAATCACCAACCTTTGTTAGAAATAATGAATGGTGAAGTAGAAATTTTAGTTCCGTTAATTGATGATTTTATCATAGAAGTTGACAGGGAAAACAAAATTTTTAAAATGGATATTCCTGAAGGATTGGTGGAACTTTATTTATAGTGTTCAGTGTTCAGTGTTCAGTGTTCAGT
>NZ_CAWUIC010000006.1:0-171895 GCF_963922255.1 uncultured Flavobacterium sp.
GATCCCCATTGTTATCTAGTGTCATTTTAGTAAAGCCGTCATCAAAACCGTTATTCCCCACTATACGATTAAGAGAAGTACAGGTGCCAGTTGCAGGGTCAAGAGAAACAAGTATCGCGTCACGTCCATTATTAGAACCTGGTCCAACGACAGATTGTGTACCCCAAGTTAATGAAACTCCATTAAAACTACCCGATAAATATATTTTAGTTGCAGTGTAAAGAATATTGCCATCCAAAAAATTATTGGCTGGATTGTAATAAGATAGCCAACTGTAGGAAGAAACATCAGGATTACATTTCATCACAAAAGCAGCTATTCCTGTGTTTGTACCAGGCAAAGTCCAACCTAAAAAACTATTCACTTCACCAGTAAAATTATAATTATTTGTTATACCAGCAATGTAAACATTATTTTGTGCGTCAAAATCAACGCTAGAAATTCCCATTGAGCTTCCTGTACTTTCTCTATGCCATTGGTATTGGCCTTGGTCGTTAAAGCAAATAATTTTTGAAAAAGTGTTGGAAAGAGTGTTACCTCCGGCTGTTATTGTATTGTTACTATTACTATTGTAAGTATGAATCGCATAAAAGTACCCATTATAAGGATTTCGATACCATCTAACTTCACTACTAATGTAGGATGTTACTTGAAGGTCAAAAGCTGTAGCGTTTATAAAAGTACCGCTGGTATCATATTTGAGTACATAATATAAAAAAGGTAGACTTGTGTTGGTATTACTGAAAGCACCGTTTTCGTAACTACCAGGAGGTAATTGAACTATCCAATGGATAACATCATTCACAATATAAAAATTACGGAGTGAAATTGCTGTTGTGGAACTACTATTTAAAGGGCTATGAGGAAAATGTATCCATTGAAAAACACCATTGGAATTAAACTTACTTAAAAAAATTCGTTGGCAAGAAGTACTAGTATTTGAAAAAGTATAATCAATTCCGCTACTATCCCCAATTCGTGGCATAGAGTACCATGGGTAACTACCATTATTTTCTACACATTGTGATATAATTCCAGATACATACACATTATCTTGATTATCAATAATAATTCCTGATAAAATGTCATCTCCACCCCCTCCAAAAACTTTATGCCAACGATAACTTCCATTACAAGTATAACTAATTAATATAAAATCCGTATGATTTGGATCCACATTATATGTAGTTACTGCTATTGGAGAACTACTATTTACTAGTACATTGTCTTTCGTTACTGTCGACAGCAAATAAATATTACGCTGACTATCTGTTGCCATATCAACTACCTGTTCCTTACTAGAATAATGATTTCCAGTGGTGTTATTATTTCCTCCACCCGATTGTAGCCATTGGTAGCTTTGGGAAAATAGGGTGATGGGTAGTAGGAAAAAGGTAATGGATAATAGGTAATGGGTTATGGGTAGTTTTGATTTCATGTTGGGTGTTTTAATAGTTTTTAAAAATACGAAAAATAATAAGAAAAAAACTGAAAGTCGTACTTTTCGACTTTCAGTTTCTTATTGCTTACTTAGTATTAATAAATCAAAACCCACGTTGCCTCTTAGCTTCAAACAGTAAAATCGCAGCAGCCACTGAAACATTCATAGAATCAATTTCACCTTGCATTGGTATAATTATGTTTTGTGTGCTTTCGTCTCTCCATTTTTGAGTTAAACCTGTGGCTTCTGTTCCTACTACTAAAGCCGTTGGAGTAGAGTAATCCACTTTATGGTATTCGTTTGAGTTTTGTAAGGTTGCACTATAAAAATTGATGTTTTTTTCTTTTAGAAAAGTAATAACTTCTTCGGTTGTTCCTGATGCAATTTGGTTGGTAAATAAACAACCCACACTTGAACGAACGATATTTGGGTTATACAAATCACTTTTTGGATTGGCTAAAATAACAGCATCAATATTAGCTGCATCAGCTGTACGAAGCATAGCACCAATATTTCCTGGTTTTTCGATAGATTCTAAAACTAGAATTAATGGATTTTCTGGTAATTTTAAATCTGAAAGGGCTAGGTTTTTTGTTTTGGCTATGGCTATAATTCCTTCTGTAGTATCGCGATAAGCTAGTTTTTGATAAACTTCTTTTGAAATTTCTATGGTGTTTAACTGTTTAGTTGTTAAACTGTTTAATTGATTTTCGGAAATTAATTCTCGTAGAAATAATATAGTTTCTATTTCGTAATTTCCTTTTATAGCTAATTCAATTTCTCGCTTTCCTTCAATTAAAAATGTACCGGTTTGTTTGCGTGCTTTTGCTTTTTCTTGCAATTGCACAAGTGATTTGATATAAGGGTTTTGTATGGAAGTTATTTGTTTCATGTATGCTGAATTTATTTCAGTATCTATTACAGATGTTCAGATTTTCGGATTTTAGATTTTCGGAAAGATTGTTAGCTAGTATTTATCTAAAAATCTATAATCTGAAAATCCGAATATCTAAATTATTTATTTTCAAACTTTTCTTTATAACGTTCATATAATTCTGTTTGATGACTTTCTAAGCTGATTTGTCTTCCATCAATAAAAGCTGTTGTGACTTTATTGGTTTTCATGTCTAAAGCATCACCTTCTGAAATGAATAAGGTAGCACTTTTTCCTTCTTCTAATGTTCCATAATTGGCATCAATTCCTAATATTTTTGCAGAATTGGAAGTGATTAATTGTAACGCTTTTTCTTTATCCATTCCCCAAGCCACACAAGTTCCTGCATAAAACGGTAAGTTTCTAACTTGCATTCTTTCCATGTCTCCCATGTTTTCTAATCCAACTAAAACACCAGCATCTGATAATAATTTGGCATTTTTGAAAGGTAAATTAACATCTTCATCTTCTAATATTGGTAAATCATGTACTCTTCTTAAAAGCACAGAAACGTTGTTTTCAAGTAATAAAGGAGCATTTTTATACGCATAATAACCACCAATAATTGTCATTTTTTGGATGTTATTTTTCTTTTTGAATAAGATGGCATCAATAATTTCTTTTTCACCATCAGCATGAACGAATAACGTTTTAGTACCATTTTCTAAGCCTTTCATAGCTTCATAAGGAATGTCTTTTACAGTTACATTTGAAGCAGCATAAGCTTTTGCATTGTTAAAGAAATTTTGGATTTCAGTAGTTTGATCATCGTATTTCTTGTTGGGTTGAATTCCACCTGGTTCTGCCCACCAACCTGTTTGAGAATAACTTTTTGGCCAGTTTAGATGAATACCATCATTTTCTTTAATGATTGCATCTTCCCAATTCCAAGCATCTAGTTGAACGATTGATGAAGTTCCAGAAATTCTTCCACCTCTTGGAGTAATTTGGGCAATTAAAATACCATTAGGACGAGCAGCTTCGACCAAACCAGATTCTGCATTGTAAGCAACTATACTTCGAATGTGAGGATTCATTTCACCCATTTCACTTTCATCATCAGAAGCTTTTACCGCATCAATTTCGACTAAACCAAGAGTAGCATTTGGAGAAATAAAACCAGGATAAATTTCTTTACCTGATGCATTAATTACAGTATCATGTTTGGCTGGTTTTACCATCGTTCCATCATAAATGCCAGCAATTTTTCCATCTTTAATAGAAATAAGACTGTTTTCAATGACTGTTCCGTTTCCAACATGTGCTTTTCCCCCTAAAATAAGGATACTTTTAGTTTGTTTTGAAGCTGGAGTTTGTTGTCCAAAAGCAAAACTTGTTAGTAATAATAGAAATATGTATTTTTTCATTTTATAATGTATATTGTAATTTGTATAATGTAAGCTGTTTTAGAATTTGGAATTTTCTAATATTCTTCCACAGTATCACAATGATAGTGTTTGATTTCTTTTTTCTTAGGTGCTTGCGTTTTTAAACCTTTGTTTTTAGCTTCAAGTAGAGCGTTTATCAATTCACTACGTTGTTTTTGAATGGTTGCTAATGTTTCTTTTTCTTTTTCCAAATCGTAGAAAATAGTTCCATCAACCACAGTTTTTTCAGCTTTCGCATAAATGGATAAAGGATTTTCTGTCCAAAGTACTACATCAGCATCTTTACCTGCTTTTATACTTCCCACTTTATCATCTACTTGTAAAAGCTTTGCAGGATTCAATGTCACGAAATTCCAAGCTTCTTCTTCAGAAACGTTTCCGTATTTCACTGCTTTTGCAGCTTCTTGATTCAAACGTCTTGACATTTCAGCATCATCCGAATTGATAGAAACCATTACACCTTGACTTTGCATTAAAGCAGCATTGTAAGGAATAGCATCGTTTACTTCAAATTTATAAGCCCACCAATCCGCAAATGTAGAACCACCAACACCATGTTCGGCCATTTTATCAGCCAATTTATAACCTTCTAAAATGTGTGTGAACGTTTGTATTTTGAAATTGTAACGTTCGGCTAATTTCATCAACATATTGATTTCAGACTGTACGTAAGAGTGACAAGTGATGAATCGTTTTTTATTGATGATTTCGTTTAAAACCTCCATTTCAATATCAAAACGAGGCATTACTTTGTTTTTAGTTTTGCCAGATTTGTATGCTTTCCATTCTTTATCATATTCTAAAGCACGCGTGAAATAATCTTCATAAACTTGTTCTACACCCATTCTTGATTGTGGAAAACGACCACTTCCCCAATTGGATTGTTTTACGTTTTCACCTAAAGCGAATTTGATGTATTTGGGAGCCTCTTTTACAATCATTTCTTCTGGAGAATAGCCCCATTTTAATTTGATAAAAGCAGCACGACCACCAATCGGATTTGCTGAACCGTGTAATAAGTTAGAAGAAGTAACACCACCTGCTAAATTTCTATAAATATTGATGTCATCAGAATTTACAACATCTTCGATAGTTACTTCAGCAGAAGAATTTTGTCCACCTTCATTTACACCATTTGAAATAGCTATATGTGAATGTTCATCGATAATTCCAGCAGTTAAGTGTTTGCCAGTAGCATCAATTTCTTTGGCATTTTTGGCTGAAAGGTTTTTACCAATTTTTACAATTTTACCATTTTCGATTAAGACATCTGTTTCTTTTAAAATTCCATCTGTTTCTCCAGTCCAAACAGTTGCATTTTTGAAGAGTAATGTTTCCTGTTTTGGTTTTTGATCATTTCCGAAAGCTAAATTTGGATATGTAACAGGAACCATAGCTGGAACCTTTGGTTCATCATCTTTTTTGTCATCATCTTTTTTATCATCAGGATTTTCAGCCACTTCTTTTTTTGTAGCTCTCCAAGTTGTTTCTGTACCATTTTCTAGAACAGCTTTTCCTTCTAAATAATTGAAAGTTTTGTTACCTGTTAATCTATAATATCCTGAGTTTATTGAGTCTTTTGTTTTGATGACTAAATTTATCCAAGGTTGGTTATAATTTAATTTTGTCCCATAATTTAAACTGTCTTTAGATACTTTAGCCTCAAGTTTTTCTAGTTCTCCAGAGATTTTTAAGTCGAAATTTTCGTTGTTGAATACTAAATTATAGTCACCACGAATATCTTCTACATGCATTTTGTCTAAAATATTTCTATTTCCTTGTACCCAATTTTCATGAATTTTACTGTCTTTTTCGAAAATATCTCCAGAAACAATAATAAAATTAGCTAAAGCTCCTTTTTTTAAAGAACCCAAACTATTTGATTGATTCATTAGTTTAGCTGGAGTTTCCGTTAGAGCAGCGATAGCTTTTTCCTTTGGTAAACCATAAAAAACAGCTTTTCTTAGGTTTTCTAAAAAGTCTTTAGCTTCTTTATTATCATAAGTCGTTAAAACAAATGGAACGTTATTTTCGGCTAAAATCCTCAAATTGAAAGGAGCTTGATTCCAAAATTTCATGTCACTTAAACTCACTTGTTGCGCTAAATAAGGATCAGAAACATCATAAGCTTCCGGAAAATCTAAAGGAATAATATAAGTTGCTCCTGTGTTTTTGATTTCATTTATTTTTTCAAATTCGTTTCCATTTCCTTTGATTAGGTAGTTTACTCCAAATTCTTTTCCAATTTTCGAAGCTCTTAAACTGTTTAATTTATCACCAGCATTGAAAATTTGAATCAGATTTTTATTGGCATTAAAACTTTCTAAAGCCAAATCTTTTGTTTCAGAAGTTCCTTGTGCATACCATTTTCCATCGTGATACACTTGACGAATTAAAGCCATACTTCCCATCAATGAAGATGGATAAGATTGTCTAGAAAACTTACTTCTTGAGAATGTAAAATGTTGGGAAATTTTATTGTTTAGAATTCGTGTTGCATTATTACCATCATCATTTAATGTCCATAGCAAACCTGTACCAGCAATAACTCCATCATTGTGATGACTTAAAACTGTACCAAAACCAATTGCTCGTAATTTTTCGGCACTTTTTGATTCATAGTTTAAGTTTTCAAAGGCATTATAGTCTGGTTTTACATGGTCGTTCCAATAATACCCTTCGCGAGAAGCATCATATTGTGCTGATGAACCTCTTTCTGGTCTGTCGGTTGGTTTTTTGATTCCAAATTCACTAAAAACATCAATAAATGAAGCATAGACTGTTTTTCCAGTTGCATCAATTATGGTTGCATTTTTAGGAATTGAAACTGATGTTCCAACTTCTAAAATTTTGCCATCTTTAAAAAGAAGTGTGGCATTTTCTAATTTTTGAGTGGATGAAACATAAATAGTAGCATTAGTTATGGCTACATGATTTTTAAAAGATTGTTTTACACCATCATTTTTGGGAAAATAATCTTGAGCATTTCCTGAAAAAGATAAAATACAAACTAGTAAGAACACTAATTTTCTCATAAAATTTTTAGTTAAATAATTAAGGGTTTAAATATAGTAAATATTAATTTTATAAGCAGATTTGAATAATTTATTTGTTTTTTTTTTAATAATTGTTTATGGTTTAAAGTTTAATTAGAGTTTATATTTTGGTGGTTTATTTTTATCATTTCAACTACAGTAATTGTCTATTTAACGAACCAATATCGCCTATAATCTTATAGGCTTGAAAGTATGAGTTTTTAATAAGTAGTTTTGCATTGATTATAAAACATAAAACATGAAAAAAATTACCAATTATTTAGCTAAATATTTAATATATAGTTTGTTATTACTGAGCAGTTGTGCCGTTTTTAGTCAAGAAGAACCTTTTAGTTGCGATTATAATGCTTATTTATTTCAATTTAATGATGTTTATTCCATTGATTTAGCTTCTGGAAATTCCTATTTAGTTGCGTCAGATATTACTTCAGGAAATATTAATGCAGCTGCTTACAATCCTGCTGATGGATATATTTGGGGATACCTAAACGCACCATCAAAGACAATTGTTAGAATTGGTAAAAATTTTACCACTACAAGTTTTTATATAGCTGAATTACCAGGTTCAAATCAATATGTTGGTGATGTAAGTGCTTCTGGATCTTATTATTTAAAAGGAGGAGGAACTACTTATTATAAAATAGATTTAAATCCAAACTCAAATAAATATACGGAGTATATTTCTACTGAAACTTTATCAAAAAACATTTCTGTTCATGATTGGGCTTTTAATGCAAATGATGGTTATTTGTACACCGTTGAAAAAGGTTCAAATTTATTATATAGAATAGATGCTACTACTGGGACAGTAACTTCATTAGGGATTGTGCCTATTTTATCGGGATTGAATTATACTTATGGTGCTGTATACTTTGATGCTTCAGGTAATTTTTATGTTTCTGCAAATGAAACCGGAACAATTTACATAATTACTAATGTACAAAATTATACGGGTTCAAATATGATTAATTCTAATTTATTTGCTTTTGGACCTTCAAGTTCGAGTAATGATGGAGCTCGTTGTCCAACGGCACCCGTTCCACAAGAAGATTGTACAAACGGAATTGATGATGACGGTGATGGTCTAATAGATTGTGATGATCCTTCTTGCTCTGGTTACGCAAGTTGCCCAATTATTGTAGCTCCAGTTTCTGGGGGAAATGAAGGTGGTTTAGAAAGTAATAATAGGTTGGCCGATCAGATTAATAAAAGAAATTTTAATAGAGCTAAAAATAATTATCAGTTTGATAAAAGTAAAGCTAAACGTTTGGTGAAGTCAAATAAATATGCTTTAAGAAATTCCAATTCGAGTTTTATTTTAGCAGATTTTGTTCCTTTAACAACTATAAATGAAGATTATGTTATTGAAACAACACCAACTGATTTATTAGGAATTACTAATGCAACAGATGTTTATTCGGTAGATTATATGATAAATAATATTTCTGTAGCTTCTATATTAGCTTTAAAAACAGAAAATGGTGTGTATGAACATACTAAATATATTTGTGATCGTTTATTAGGAGCTGAGTTAATTTCAGTTTCTACAATTGAAATCAATGATCAAAGCTTTATAAAATCAATTATTAAAAATGCAGATGGAACAACAGAATTTGTTTTAAGCTTATCTGCAAAAGAAATTAATAATGATACGAATTTTGCAATAGAGAGTCACTGGAATTTAGATCAATATGAATCTAATGTAACTTTTTATAATTTTCAAATTTGGTCTAATTCTTTAGATGATTTATATAAATTAGGAAGTGAAGTAGTTTCATTATTAGACACACAAAGACCTATTACTTCTTATAATAATTCAACACCTCCAACGGTTTTTGTTAGAAAAGGAAAGTATACAAACGGAAAGTTAGAATTACAAGTTATTAACTCTAATGGATCAAACACAGTAACTTTTGATGCTGGAATTAGAACTTCAGAGACAAATTCAATTCAAAATGTGAGTTCAACTATTAATTTAGCTCAAAATTACATTACTGAAATTGAATTAAATACTGGAAATTTATTTGATGTTGGGTTTAGAATTGGAGACGGTATTGCAACTCCAGATGATTTATTTATGTCAGACGGCCCATGGGGAATTGATGATTCTGCACCAGGAACTACAGTAACAAATTATACAGTTTCAGCAAACAATACAATATATGATATAAACGAATTTCCTATCGAAAGAAATGTAGTTTTAAAAGCAACAACAAATGAATATGTAGCTGCCTACAGAGCAATTACACCAAGATTTAAGGCTGTTGATTTATCAGATTATAATAGTTTTAAATTAAGCGCAAAAGGAACCGGAACTTTAGATATTAGATTTGTGAAATCGAGTATTGATTCGTGGGAAAATCAATTTAAAACTACAATACAATTGACTAATGAAATGCAAGATTTTGCAATTCCATTTAAGGCTTTTACTTCTTTAACTGGTGAAGAATTACTTTTAAATGATATTAAAACAATTGTATTTACAATGGTTTCTGAAAACGGTACAAACGAGACAAAAGAGATGAATTTACAAGCTGTTCGTTTTTCTAAGAAAGTTACTAAATATTATAATGAATCAGATCTAAATGATGTATCAATTTATCCAAATCCAATGTCTTCAAATGCAACTTTTAATTTTGTAGCTTTAAATAATGAAGAAGTTACATTATATATTTATAATCAATTGGGTAAAGTAGTAAAAGAAATTCTATTCAATGCTAAATATGGACCAAATGAAGTTTTATTAGAAAAGGAAAATATAAGTTCTGGAATCTATTTTTGTAAAATTGTAAGTCAATTTAATAATTATAAATCGGTTAAATTAGTAGTGAAATAATAGTTTTTTTGATTATCAGAAAACCTCAATGTTAATTTAAATTGAGGTTTTTTAAATTTTATCATAGCAATTTAACTTATGATAATTACCAATCGACGACGAAAGATTTCAACTTAACTAAATTTTTGAGACTATAATTCTTAGAAAGGTAAATTTACAGCATCATTTAAAAACTGAATTATGAAAAAATCAACATTATCTTTAAACAAATGTCTTTTATTGATTGTTTTTTTAATGGCAAATATTTCGATGTTTGCTCAAGATTTTTCAACTTCGTATCAATCTAATGAGAAGAAAATAATAGAACTCTATTCGGTAGAAATACTTGAAACCAAAAATGATCTAGATTTAAATAAAAAAGAATTAAATTCTTTGATAGAATTTTTAGAAAAAGGTTCAATGCAAGAGTTATTAATTGATGTGAACTTAGAAACAATTAAAAAAGAATTCAACAGTTTTGATAACAATTATGAGAATGCTAATATTGTAACGGAAACAGTATTTTTTACTTTTAAAGTAAAGTATTATTGGTGTTAAATTAATAAACTATAAAATTCCTCTAGCTTTTATTTCAAGGTATTTGTTGATTACATCTAACGTTAAATTTTCGGGTTGTGTTAAGACTGAATAAATTCCGTATTTTCTTAATTCATTTACAATTAAACGTTTTTCGAATGCAAATTTTTCTGCGATGACTTTGTCATAAATTTCGTGAACTGTGTTAGCTTTTTTGTCTATTAAATCATTTAATTCTGTGTTGCTGAAGAACACTATAACCAATAAATGATTTTTTGCCATTCCTTTTAAATAGGGAAGTTGTCTGTGTAAACTATCAAGAGTTTCAAAATTGGTATAAAGAATTAATAAACTCCTTTGGTTGATTTTGTTTTTAATATCAACATATAATCTACTAAAATCACTCTCAAAAAAATCGGTTTTAATGTTGTAAAGATTTTCTAAAAGCAACTGCATTTGACTTTGTCGTTTTTCGGCAACGACTCTGTTTTCTACTTTTTTAGAAAAGGCAACTACACCAGCTTTATCGTGTTTTTTTAGAATAACATTCGATAAAACTAACGTAGCGTTGATAGCATAATCTAAAAGACTTAGACCGTTAAACGGCATTTTCATCACACGACCTTTGTCAATTATCATGTAAACGTTTTGCGATTTTTCATCTTGAAATTGATTCACCATTAATTGGTCGCGTTTGGCTGTAGCTTTCCAATTAATAGTTCGAATATCATCACCTTGAACATATTCTTTAATTTGTTCAAATTCCATGGTATGCCCAATTCTTCTGATTTTTTTCAATCCATATTGCGATAAGGAATTTGAAAAAGCCATTAAATCATATTTTCGCAATTGAATGTAAGAAGGATAAGTCGGCACTAATTGGTTATTAGCAAAATTGAATCTTTTTGATGTTAATCGCAATGGAGAACTGGCAAAAATATTTAGATTTCCAAAGAAATATTCCCCTCTTTCCGTTGGTCTTAAAAAATATTTGTACTCATCTTTAGAATTTGCATTAATTCGTCTGAAAACATTAAAATTTCTAACTTGAAACTGAAACGGAATTTCATCAATAATTCGTGCGTAAATAGGAAAAGTGTATTTGCTTTTTACTCGAATAATGATTTCATTTTCATCGCCATTTGATAGTTTTTCTGGAGTTTCTCTAACACCATCTATGAGAGATTTGGCTTGAAAAAGCAATAAAATATCAATAAGTGTAAAGACGATTAAAATATATAAAAGATACCAACTTGCATTATAAAAAAATGGAAAAAAATAAGACAACACAAAACAACCTATGATACCCATTAGGCAATAAAAAAAGAAATTAGTAAGGTAGAGTTGTTTAAAAAGGTGTTTCATTTTTTTTGAAATAATTATCTTGGAATTTCTACAGAATCTATAATTTGTTTGATAATTTCAGTACTGCTTAAGCCTTCCATTTCTCTTTCTGGAGTTACCACAACTCTATGTTGCATAACAGGAATTGCCGCTTCTTTAATGTCATCTGGTGTTACGAAATCTCTTCCTTTTATGGCAGCAAAACCTTTAGCAGCATTTAAAATAGCAATAGACGCTCTTGGTGAAGCTCCTAAATATAAAAACGGATTTTCACGTGTGTTTAAAACGATTTTTGCAATGTATTCGATAAGATGAGGTTCAATTAAAATTTGTTTTATCAACCCTTGAAAACTTAAAATATCACTTTGAGAAACAATTTTGGCAATGTCAGCTAATTTGTCTCTGTTTTGTAACTCATTTTCTTTTTGGATAATTGCAACTTCTTCTTGTAAATTTGGATAGCCAATGTTGATTTTGAATAAGAAACGGTCTAATTGAGCTTCTGGTAAACGATATGTTCCTTCTTGTTCAATTGGATTTTGAGTAGCAATTACGATAAATGGTTTGTCTAAAATATAAGTAGTTCCATCTGCAGTGATTTGTGTTTCTTCCATAACTTCAAACAAAGCGGCTTGTGTTTTGGCAGGAGCACGGTTGATTTCGTCAATTAGAATAAAGTTTGAAAATATAGGCCCTTTTTTAAATTCAAAACTCGATTTTGATAAATCATAGACAGAAGTTCCGATAATATCAGAAGGCATCAAATCTGGTGTAAACTGAATTCGATTAAAATCTAACGACAAAGTTTTTGACAATAATTTGGCTGTGATGGTTTTTGCAACACCAGGAACACCTTCCAACAAAACATGTCCGTTTGCCAAAATAGCTACTAATAATTGATCAATCATTTTTGATTGGCCAACAATTACTTTACCTATTTCTTCTCTAACTTTTTGAAGACTTTCTTGTAAAGGTGCTAAATCAATACGATTGTTGAAGTTTAAATTTTCGTTTTCGATTTCTTCTATATTATTTTCCATAAGGTAATTATTTGTCTTGTTTGTGATTTAATTTTTCAATAGCAAGATTTAATGCTACTATATCTTTTTCGTTACAAATTTCTTTTCTTTTCAAATGATTAATTAATTGAAATGCTGTTGCAATATCTTCTTTTTTGTGTCCAGATTTGTGCTGAAAACGATTTATAAAGCTTTCATTGAGTTCTGTTGTGTCAATTAAGTATTCGTTTCTAATTTTTTCTAGGAAATATATTATTTTTTTATCAATTATATTTTTGTGATTTCCCTCTTGGTAATATAAATTTCCAATAGTTTTTGTGAAATCGACAGTTGTATTTTTTAAAGGTTCAATAATTGGAATAACTCGTTGTTTTCTTTTGGCATTAAAAACAATAAATATTAAAATACTAATCAATGCAATATACCAAGCCCATTTCAAACTGGGTTGGCTTAAAATATATCGCATAGGTGATTGATTAAGTTGGCTATCATTATATGATTTGGCAAACCAAAAGATTTTATCTTGCTTTAGATAAGAACTAATTTGTTCAACATATTCATGATTTTTGTCTTTCAACATATAATAATTAGTAAAAACAATGGGTTGTGTATGCAAATAAAAATTTCCGGTTTTGTATGGAATTTTTATAAAGTTTGTTAGGTTTTTTTTCGTACTACTTTGATGACCTAAAACTATTGTATTCGTGGTATCAATTTTTGAAAAATATTTGGTAGAAACTCCTTTAGAGTAATAATAATCTTTTGGATTTAAGTTTTTATTGGAAATATTTAAAGCAAATGAATCCATAAAAATGTTACTCGTTTCAATATCAAAACCAAGTGTGTCTTTTAAACTATTTGAAAAGAAGGTCGAACTTATAAAGACATCATTTCCTCTGCTGGCATAATAAAAAAGCTCGTCAACAGAAGAATTGTCTAGCGCAAAATCTTCATTTATATACAAAATATCACCTTTTACAGTGTAAGTTGAATCATTATAATCATATTTGTCATAAAAATATTCATAAGGTGTGTTATTGATTTTTGTGATTTTTTGATTTGAAAATAAGTTTTCAACTTCTTGACCAAAAACATAGAGTCCAAACGGTATTTTATCATTTAAAGCAAAAGTTGGTGTCCAATTGATGGGCTTTGGCCTGTTTGCATCAACAAATAGTATTCCTATTAAAATAAGAACCAATAAAAAGATATATATTTTTAGGCTTTTATTCATATTAGTTTTGAATGGCTTTTAGGAATGATTTTTCTACTTTTTGGAAATCGGTTTCAGAAACTGCAAATTCACCATACCACGAATACTCATAGATGTATGATAAGAACTGGAATTCAGATTTTATTTCAGGATTTTTAATTTCGTATAAATAATCTGAATTGGTTTTTTCAATATCCCATTCAATGATATTTTTATCAGACATAGACTTTAACAGCCATAAATAATAATATCTAATGGAAGTTCTGAATTCTTTTTCTGATTTTGAATCTGTAATTAATTTTTTGAAATCTATGGTATGAATGTTTTCTTCCACTAAATCAGAAACTTTAATGTTTTTTGAAGATTTTCCAAAAACCCAACCACCTTCTTTGTTAATGATGATTTTTACAATCATAAAAATTACAAAACCAATAATGATAAAAGCAATAATTTTCATAAAGATTGATAAACCTGTTAAAGTTCCATCTGCATTGCTAAAATCAAATAATTCTCTAAAAAAATCACCAACACTTTTCCAAAATCGATTCCAAGCAGATAATTTAGAATCGTCTACCTTAGTTTCGTATTGAAATTCATTTGAAGTATATTTTTCGTTGAATTTTGGACTAAATTCTTTTAATTTGATATTTTCTGTATCAAACATTACTTCTTCTTTTGGATGCAACGAATCGTTTTGTCCAAAACAAAAAGTAGTGATTAAAAATAAAATTGATAAGAATTTATTCACTTTCAGATCCAATTAAGTCAATATCATTTTTAATTACGTTATTTTCTAACTCTTCTTTACTACTATAATAAATAATACCTTGATTTATAAATATCAAATTTTGAAGTGTATAGTTAAAAAGTATAGAAACAATCATAGCAATAGTCATCATAATAGTCATAAAAGAAAGTGTTTCTATAGTCTGTTGCTGATTTCCTTGTAAAGCTTCTGGATTTATAAAAACAGATGCCATTCCAATAATATAAGGAACAAAATAAACCACACCTACTACAATTTGAACAATCACAAACATAATAACAGTTGAACCAATAATTGGCCATATTTTTTCTTTTAAAAGTTTAAAGCCATTAATCAAAGAAGTTAAATAACCATTATCGGAAGAAATATAATCGTAAAAACTTAATGAAACCCAACTAACCATTGCAGGCAATACGAGAAGCATTAATGGAAACCCAATAAGAATAAACATCAAACCAAATAATAAACCTAAAACAATAACGAATATTGGTAAAAATATAATTAAAGAAGCTAAAAAGAATAAAATAGTTTTTCCTATTTTAGATTTAATAAACCCAATTAGGTTTTTAATATTCAATTCTTTTTTTGATTCAATTAAACTTAAATATCCAATAGGATAAGTGTAATTAATGATACTAATAAGTACAATTAAAAAGAACATAGATATTCCTCCAATAATTAGAATTGGTAAATTTGAGGTTAAGTTATTTAACATCAAATTTTCACCATTTTGTCCATTGTTAATACTGGCAAAAATACTTTCAAAAAATATTTTTGTAAAAAAATATAATAAGACGACTAAAATTAGTAAAAAACCACCATTAATGATGAAATAGTTTTTAAAATAATTTTTACCATGAATTTTAAAAAAATCAAAAGTATCACCCACTAATTCATTAAAACCTCTTTTTTTATATAGTTGAAACATGATTTTTATTTATTTTTTTGTGAACTTTAAATGGATAAATTAAGTAATAATAACTTATAGCACTTAGAGTAGAAAGTATAATGAAAACACTTAAAAAATGAGGCATATCAATAGAATATCTTGTAATAAAACCTTCTAAAAAACCAGCTATAATTGTAAACGGCATGGTGCTCAAAAATATTTTAAAAGTATTTTTAAATCCAATTTTAAAAGAATTAAATCTACAAAATGTATTCGGAAATAAGATGCTGGCACCTAATGCAAATCCAGCACCAGCTTCAATTACCATTGCAAAAATTTCCATTGAACCATGAATCCAAATTCCTCTAACACTTTCCCAAAAAACATTTTCCTGATAAAAGAAATATTGGAATGAACCTAGCATGATACAGTTTTTGATTAAAATATAGAAAGTTCCAAAACCTAGAAATATGCCAAAAAAATAGGAGAGAGCACCTACTCGAAGATTGTTAAATGTAATACCAATGAAACTTCCCCAATTACTTCCTGACTTGTAAACTGCAACTGGATTTCCATTTTTAATATTCTCTAAAGACATGTTTACGTATTCATTACCCATGATAAGTCTAACAAAGGTGTCGTCGTTTCTAGCAGAAATAGCTCCAATAGCTGTTAAAATTCCAAAAATCAGAAATGCATATAAAACGTATCGTTTATATTGATAAACCAATAGCGGTACTTCAGTTTTAAAAAAATAAATTAGTTTATTTGTGTCTTCTCTTTTAGTTTTGTAAATCTTTTGATAGGTTTGTGAAGCTAAATGATTAAGATAAACTGTAGTCTTACTTTTTGGATAATAGGTTTGTGCATAAGACAAATCATTAACCAAATGTATGTACAAACTGGCTAAATCGTCAGGATTTTTTTTAAGTTTACCAAAAATAGCTTGTTCAAACTCAAGCCATTTTTCTTTGTTTTGTTTTATGAATGCAACTTCTCTCATTAGAGGCTAAAATAGAAAATATGAGTCAATTATCAATAACTACTACACAAAATGTTACCATAAATTTTACAGCTGCTTCTGTAGGTTCTAGAATTGCCGGTCAATTGCTTGATATATTGGTTCTTGTGGCTTATTCTGTAGTGATGTATTATATAATTGATTTATCTGGTTTGAGTGATAATTTTGCTAATATGGATGGCTGGTCTGTTGGAGCTGTTATGATTATATTGTTTTCTCCGGCTATTTTTTACACTTTACTTTTGGAGAGTTTGTGGGAAGGACAAACCATTGGAAAGAAAATAATGAAGATGAAAGTTATCAAAATAGATGGTTATCAAGCGGGTTTTGGTGATTATCTAATTAGGTGGTTGTTTCGGTTAATTGAAGTATTGATTGGTAATGGAGTAATTGGATTGTTAGCTATAATTTTTAATAAAAAAAATCAAAGAATGGGAGATATGGCGGCAGGAACAGCTGTTATTACTTTAAAAAACAACATTAATATAAATCATACAATTTTAGAAGATTTAAATCAAGATTACGTACCTACTTATCCTTTAGTGATAAAACTTTCGGATAATGATGCCCGAATTATTAAAGAAACATTTGAAGTTGCCGTAAAAACAAGAGATTATGGAACTTTAATAAAGTTAAGAGAAAAAATTATTAGTGTAACCGGTATTAAAAATCAATCAGGAAACGATCAAGATTTTATCAGAACATTATTGAAAGACTATAATTACTATACACAAAACATGTAAGTCATCTGGTTAGATACAAATAACCAACTAAAGGCTGATTGTAATCTGGATCATTTAAGTAAATTATATAATAATACGTTCCGGCTGGAGCATATTTTTCATCAACACCATTTTCCACATAACCATCCCAATCAGGTTTGGAGTGATTTCCTGTCCAAAGCCATTTGCCCCAACGGTTATATATTTTGATCTCAAAGTTTAGAAAAATATCTCTTAAGCCTTCAACAAAAAAGCCATCATTATAGCCATCAAAATTTCCTGAAACGTAATTGTAAATAGTTGGTGGACAATTTTTGGTTGTTAATAAGAAAGAAGTAAAGCCATAACAGTTTTCGTTTTCTAATCGAATATAAATTTCCTTTGGAGTGGAATTAGCCACATAATTTGTAGTGTTGACTATTGGATTAGATTGATTAAAAGCATCTTCAATGGTTTCATAAAAATACACAATTTGATTTGAATCTGTTTTAACTAAATCTTCATAACTTGAAAAATCAAAAGTTCCTTTTGTCAAACCTTCATTGCAAGAAACTAAATCGTCTAAAGTATTGAAAGTAGGTGAACTATTCTGATTAATTGCTACAATGTCTTCATTATTGTCTTCATTAATTTCTATTACAATTCCATTTCCTGTTCCGTCATCATCTACTACAAATTGTAAATCAAAATTTGATGGAATTCCAAATGGTAGTAGTATACTTATTTGATCGCTCCAACTTCCATCAATTGGAATAGGTAATAAGGTTTCAGTATATGCAATAAACTCTCCATTAATGTAAATAGCTATTGGAGTTCCAGCAGGAAGAATTTCAGTCGAATTCATATTATAAACCGTAAAATCAACCAAGAGAATGTTAGAATTACAGGCTTGATTTGTAGCGTCAATAGAAATTGTAGCATCAGGTAGTTGGCTGTTTAATTTGGAAACAATAGCATTTATCATTACAAAATCTTGACTTGAGGTCATTTGAATATCAGCAGAAGTATCTCCAATTGCAATGTTATTTTGGATATTATAGATGTCCAAATCCATATTGTATAAAACAGAACTATTAGTAATAGTATTAGTTCCGTTAAAAGCATTAGTTGGTGGATTTAAGGCATTACTTAAAATGTTTCCATTAATAGAAAGTGTTTCATTATTTGCTAAGCCTACATCTCCTTCCCAAGCTAAAAACCCAATTTTAGCATCATTATTATCAATTACATTAAGAGAATTTAAGGTAATATTTAGTTGAGTTTGTTGTTGAGAAACTACTTGTAAACCATCATATACATTCAGTTGATTTAACGGTAAATTTGAATTGTAATATACTACAACAATAGCCCAACCAGCAAAATTGGTTTTATTATTAAAGTGAAGATTTATAAAACTTGTGACATCTAAATCAGATAAAGTATAAACTCCATTTCCAGTAGTTTGAATTTGCGTTGTTATGTCTGCAAAAGCACTAAAAAAATTAAATTGAGTTTGCAAAACATTACTAAATGTGCGTTGAGCACTTATATCAACACCATTCAATTTAACGTCAAAATCACCTGTTCCGCAACCAGCCCAATATAAAAATGCTTTTTCTACTACATCACCAGGTTGCAAAGTAAGTGTAGCATCAGAAGTTGTAAAAATAGTAGGAGTAAATTGATATGTGTTTTCCTGAGGATTCATGGTGTTTCCTAAAAAAGTAAAATCATACCGACCATTAAATTGTTCATACAAAGAAACATTCTGTCCCTGAATATTTATGGCAAATAACAAAGATAAAATCAGTATTTTTGAAAAAAATAAAGAGTATTTTTGTTTCAAGATTGATTAATTTTGATACTAATTTATTAAAAATTAAGTTATTCAAGTAAGAATTTAACTTAAATCACAAAAAAGAAACATTAATAACAAAAAAATAATTGTGAATAAACTTACAGTAAAACGATATACATCTAAATATTATTCTCTTTGGAATGAGTTTGTAAGCAAAGCAAAAAATGCAACATTTTTATTTCATAGAGACTTTATGGAATATCATACTGATAGGTTTGATGATTATTCTTTACTGATTTTTGACGAAAAAGATACTCTAATTTCAATTTTACCAGCAAATAAAGTAGAACAAGCTCTTTTTTCACATCAAGGATTGACTTATGGTGGATTTATTTTGTTAGAAAATGTTAAGCTAGTTCACGTTATCTCAATATTCAAATCAGTTTTGAATTTTTTACATCAAAATGACATATCAAAATTGCAATTAAAGCAAATTCCTCCAATTTATTGGGATTGTTTTACATCAGAAATTGACTACTGTTTGTTTATTACAAAATCACAATTAATAAGAAGAGATAGTTTAGCTGTTATTGATACTTCTAAACCTTATAGAATTGCAAAATCTAGGAGAGAAAACATTAGACGTGGTGCAAAAAACAATCTGGAAATCAGAGAAGAATTGAATTTTGAGTTGTTTTGGAATGAAATTTTAATTCCAAATTTAGAGAAAAAACACCAAGCAAAACCAGTTCATACGATCCAAGAAATAACATTGTTGCAAAAACGTTTTCCTAAAAACATCCGACACTTTAATGTGTATGATAGAGGTAAAATTGTAGCAGGAACTACCGTTTTTATCTCAGAACATGTGGCTCATCCACAATATATTTCTGGTAATGAAGCAAAAAATGAATTAGGAAGTTTAGATTATTTATACCATCATTTAATGACTGAAGTTTTTAAGAACAAAAAATATTTTGATTTAGGACCTTCTAATGAAAATCAAGGAAAAAACATAAATGAAGGACTATTATTCTGGAAAGAAAGTTTTGGAGCTAAAATAGTGGTTCAAGATTTTTATGAAGTGGAAACTGCAAATTTTGGTTTGCTTGATACAATTATGTTATGATAAAATTCCTCGATTTACAAAAAATAAATGCTCAATATCAAGACGAATTTCATCAAAAAATGCAATTGGTTTTAGATAAAGGCTGGTTTATTCTAGGTGATGAAGTAAAACAATTTGAAACAGATTTTGCAAAATGTACTAAAACAAAATATTGTATTGGAGTTGGAAATGGTTTGGATGCGATAGTTTTAATTTTTAAAGCTTACATTCAGTTGGGATTAATGAAAAAAGGAGATGAAGTTATTGTTCCTTCAAATACATATATTGCTTCCATATTAGCAGTACTTCAAGCAGATTTAGTTCCTGTTTTGGTTGAACCTAAATTGGAAACATATAACCTTGATCCAGATTTAATAACTGAAAAAATAACTTCAAAAACTAGAGCCATTTTACCAGTTCATTTATATGGACAATTATGTGAAATGGATAAAACTTATGAAATTGCTAAAAAACATAATTTATTAGTAGTTGAAGATGCAGCACAATCTCACGGAGCAGTTTCAGAATTTAGAATTCAGAATTTAGAAGTTAGAAATGCGCAAGCATATAGTTTTTATCCAGGAAAAAATTTAGGAGCTCTAGGAGATGCTGGTGCTATTACAACTGATGATGATGAATTGGCTAAAGTAGTGCATTCATTAAGAAATTATGGTTCAGAAAAGAAATATCATAATGAGTTTATTGGTGTAAATAGTCGTTTAGACGAAATTCAAGCTGCTTTTTTGAACGTGAAGTTGCCTTTTTTAAATGAAGAAAATAACAATAGAAGAGCAATTGCAAAACGTTATTTGACAGAAATTAATAATGTAAAAATTAATCTACCTTTTTGGAGTTTTTCTAATGACCATGTTTTTCATTTATTTGTCATTCGAACAGCAAACAGAGATAAATTGCAAGAATATTTAAAGGAAAACGAAATTGAAACCATGATTCATTATCCCATTCCACCTCATAAACAAAAAGCTTTTGAAGCATGGAATAATTTATCATTTCCTATTTCAGAGAAAATTCATGATGAGGTTTTGAGTATTCCTATTTCTCCAATTATGACAAATGATGAAGTAAGTAAAGTGATTCAAATTTTAAACCAGTACTAATTGAATATTTTCAAGCAAATAGCTCAGAAAGAATTATTTAAAATCACTTCTTTAAATAGTATAAGTGTGATTTTAAAGATAATTATTGGATTTGTTTCATCAAAAGTAATTGCCATTTGTATTGGTCCAAGCGGAATGGCTTTGGTTGGGAATCTTCGTAATTTCACAGCTTCTGTAGAGGGAATTGCAACCTTAGGTTTCACTAACGGTATTGTAAAATATGTAGCTCAAAAAGAAGATAATCAAGAGGAATTAAAACAATTCTTATCAACTGTTTTCATTACTTTGTTTTGTGTGATTTTAGTTTTAAGTGGTTTACTTTACTTTTTGGCAAATTATTTAAATCAAGAAATTTTTGGCAGTGATTTTCAATATGAATGGATTTTTAAAGCATTTGGATTAGCTTTGCCTTGGTACATTGCTTCCCTTGTTTTAGTTTCTGTGATAAATGGGTTTGGAGAATTTAAAAAAGTAATTTACATCAATATTATTGGAAACGTTTTAGGTTTACTAATTACTGTTGGATTGATCTTTTTTTACAAAACTTTTGGAGCACTTTTAGCAGTAATTCTATCACCTTCAGTTTTGTTTTTTGTGACTTTATTTTTTATTCATAAGAAGATAAATCTATTTCAATTAATTGCTATAAAATCTTTTGATTTTTCGGTATTAAAACCCATGTCTGAATATTCATTAATGGCTTTGATTTCTATGATTTTTGGACCAATGGTTTACTTGGCTATACGAAATTCAATTATAGAAAATTTTGATATAAATCAAGCAGGTTATTGGGAAGCAATTACTCGAATTTCAAATTATTATTTACTTTTTTTAACAACGGTTTTGACTGTTTATTTTCTGCCAAAATTATCAAAATCTACTTCAAATGCAGAAACAAAAAAAGTAATATGGAGTTACTACAAAGGAATAATTCCAGTCTTTTTAGTAGGATTGATTTTGGTTTATTTATTGAAAAATATTTTGATTCAAATTTTATTTACCAAAGAATTTTTACCAATATCAAAATTGTTTTTCTGGCAGTTATTAGGTGATTTTTTTAAAGCTTTATCTACCATTTTGGCTTTACAATTTTTTGCTAAAAAGTTGACAAAAGCATTTATTGTTACAGAAATATTTTCTTTAACAATATTGTGGTTTTCTAGTATTTATTTATTGAATCTATATGGAATTGAAGGTATCGTTATGGCTCATGCTTTTACTTTTTTTATATATTTTGTGGTCTTAGGAATTTACTTTAGAAGAAGTTGGATTTAATTTATTCAATAATTTCAATTTCTGATGGTTTTACAATTACCGATTTACCGTAGTATTCTGAAATATCTTGATTTTTCCAATTATCCAAATTTGGAGTCAATCCCATAAAAAGATCTTGATAAATAGTTTGTGGTTTTTTAGTCAATGCAGGAACAGTAATTTGTTTTTCACTTGAATTTTTTATTAAGTCAAACCTGCTTTTCATTTGTTGATTATAAGCATATGCTTTTCCGTTTGCTAAATCTTCATAAGCATTTGTGATTGGTGTATCAGAAAAAGTAAAGAAAACAATAACCCAACTTACAGCAATTTTTGATGATTTATTTAGTTTAATCTCAAAATCATACTTGTCTTTTGCAAACTTTAACAAACATAAAATACTGTATAAACCAAAAATAATAAAGTAAAAATAGATGATGTTTAAAGATCGATCAGCAATTATATTATTTTGAATGTAAAAACTAGGAAATAAGCTGATAAATAAAATAGAGAATAATATGAAAAATGCCCAAATTGGATGCATAAATTTAAAATAGCCTCGTTTAAAGGATTGATATATTTTCTTGCTAAATAAAAAGGCAAATAATAAAACTAAAGGAAACCATTTTAGAAAAAATAAGATACTATGAACAATGGATTTATAGGTGGAGTGTATTAAATTATATTGTCCATCGGTGACAATTTGCTCATTTCTAGCTGAGTTTCCTGGAGCAAATAATTCTATACTTGCAAAAATTGCGGCAATCAAAACTACTATGAGCAATGTGTAATCTATCTTTTTACTAGAATAAATTTGATGTAAAAAATAAACGCCAATTAATAAGGAATTTAAAATAGTTATAATTTCATTACAACCCATTGAAAAGATAACAAAAAAAAGAGACAATACTAAATAAACATATCGATTGGTTTTTTTAAATCTTACATAAAATGAAACAAACAATAATGTTAATGAAATTCCAAAATGATAAGTAATAGCAGCTGGTAACCAATAAAAAGCGGAACAAATATCAATTACCTGAATTAGAAAAAGTAGAATGATTAAACTACTTATTGACCATTTTTTTTTATTTGATATAGGGTGAAAAATACTCGAAATAAAATGATGAACTGAAAAAATAAAAATAAAAAGTAATGCAATAGGAATGATTTTATACAGAAAAAAATTTTCTATATACAATGGACTAAAAAACAAAATACCGTTTGAAAAATACCGACCACTCCAGTTATTGTAATGCCAAAAATGAACATCTATTAAACCATGTTTTAAAGATAAATTTGCTAAATAAAAATCATCTGTAGCTGGATTATTAAAAAACGAGATTATTACCAAAGGAATTAACGCTACAATTAATAACCTTAGTAAAAAATTATTGGTTTTAAAAGAAAATAGATTTTTCATGTAAGCAATTTTATTTAATTTTTTTATTTCCATTTAGATAAATAAGCTTTAGCAATTTTTATATGATTATGTTCTTTTTCTATAAAATTTGAAGCATTTTGACCAATATCTCTAATTTTAAACGGATTTTCTATTAAAAAAGACAACTTTTCAACCAAATAATTTACGTCAGGTAACGCATTTATAGCAACTTCATCTTCTTTTAAATTATAATATTCTAAAAATTCCTTATCTGCACCTGTAAAAACAACTTTTCCTTTTGCCATAGCTTCTAAAGCATTATAACCTTGATCGTAACCATAAACTTGATCTAATAAAATATGCGAATCATTATATAATCTTATGTATTGTTGGTAAGGTATATCTTTAGTAATTTTGATGTTTACTTTTTCTGAATATTTTTTGGCAATAATCTCTAATGCTTTTTCAAAAAAAGGAACACCTTTTTTATAGGAGTTACCAGAATTAATTCCCAAGAAAATATTGATTTTATTTGAGATTTTTAATTCTGAATATTCATTTTTAGTACAATTTATGGGATTAGGTATTAGTCCTAAAAATTTAGAATTTGTTTGTAAAGGATTAACATAATCTAAATCAGAAGCTATTACTCCTTTAATATTTGCATATATAAAAGAATGTATTTTTTGATGGGTTTTATTCAAATAATTAAACATATAACTATATTGTATTTTCGCTTCTGAAATTTCTTCAAAATAAGGATTCATTATTGAATAACGTTCTTTTTTTTGAACCATGTGATTCATACTCATATAATCTACACCGCAACAAAGTAAAAACACTTTGTTATTATGCTTAAAAATTTTTTTTAGAAGGTAAAATTCAAAATGTTGAGTAGTTTGTATTGGAGCTTCATTAATTAACTGAACTATATCAAATTTTTTTAATTTGTTTAAATGAATATAAAAGCGAATGCCTCGTTCAATTTTTGAAATATCAAAGTTCGTTATTCTATAGATAATTTGTCGAAAAATATTTCCTAGTTTGCTTTCACTCAAAGTCGCACGATTAGAATAATCAGAAGGATAATTTTTAAATCCATCACCATTATTGATGGTTACAACATCGTGTCCATTTTCTATCAAACCTTCTTTCAAAGAATTATGCAATCTGCTAAACTCACCAACCAATAATATTCTCATATATTACTTATATTTGTTGCTAAAATTAGTCAAAAATTGAATTTTTTAGATAAAAAAGAATATAAACTTTGTATAATGTCTGATATGTTAGCAACAGGTGGCGCTGAAAGATGTGCTGCATTGTTGTCTACTTATTTTCATAAAAACAATTGCAAAGTGCATCATGTTATAGTGCAGGATTATGTCGAATATGAATATAACGGTGAACTTTTAAATTTGGGAAAACTAAAAAATGATAACGAATTTGATGTTATAAATAGATTAAAACGATTTTTTGTTTTATATAGGTTTTTTAGAAAAAATAAATTTGATTTTATCATTGATTTTAGAGTTAGAAGTTCTCAGTGGCAAGAATTTTTAATAGCTAAATTAATTTATAATGCTCCTTTACTTGTTTCCATCAGAAGTTATATGATTGAATTGTACTTTCCTAAAAACAAATTTTTAGCCAATACAATTTACAAAAAATCTAAAAAAATAATTACTGTTTCTAAATTAATTGAAAATAGAATCAGAAATGAATATTCTTATAATCAATTGCAAACTCTATACAATCCAATAGATTTTGATACCAAAGAAAATTTAGCTAACGAAGTTCTGAAAATAGATTTTGAATATGTTCTTGCAGTTGGAAGAATGAATGATGAAGTAAAGCAATTTAACAAATTAATTGAAACTTATGCTACTTCACAATTACCTTCAAAAAATATAAAATTAGTTATATTAGGTGATGGAATTTTAAAACATACTTATCAAAAACAAGTAAATGAGTTAAATCTTCAAGAAATGATTCGCTTTGAAGGAAAAGTAAGTAATCCTTTCAAATTTATGAAAAACGCAAAACTACTGTTGTTAACTAGTAAAAACGAAGGTTTTCCTAATGTTATTTTAGAAGCGTTAGCTTGTGGTACACCAGTCATTGCTTTTGATTGTGCATCTGGTCCAAGTGAAATTATACAAACCAATCATAACGGAATTTTAGTTGAAAATCAAAATTTTGAGGCATTTAAAGTTGCAATGAACAAAATGATTTCAAATAATGATTTATATTTACATTGTAAACAAAATGCTAAAAGTTCTGTAGCACAATTTTCGTTGGAAAACATAGGAACTCAATGGTTGCAACTTTTTAAAGAATTAAATTAATGAATATAGAAATAATAGATATACCGAAAATAGAAGACTATAGAGGGAATTTAGCAATTATAGAAAAAAATGTAATTCCTTTTGAAATTAAACGGGTTTATTATTTATATGATGTGCCAAGCTCTGCTAAAAGAGGTGGTCACGCTCATAAAGAACAATTGGAATTTTTAATTGCATTATCAGGAAGTTTTGATGTAGTGTTAAACGATGGAAAATCTATTCAAAAAGTTTCTTTAAACAAACCAAATAAAGGCTTGCTAATCAAAACAAATATTTGGAGAGAATTAGATAATTTTTCTTCTGGAGCAGTTTGTTTAGTTATTGCCTCTGATACTTTTAAAGAAGAAGATTATATCAGAGATTTTAATTTTTTTATTGAAAATTATAAATGAAAATTTTATTCTTGATTCCTAAATTGAATGTTAGTGGTGGTGTTGCAAAAATTATTTCTGCTAAAGCTAATTTTTTATCTAAGAATAATGAAAATAATGTAGCAATATTGACCCAAAATAAAGGAAATGATCCATTGTTTTTTGATCTTAATCCTAATGTAGATTTGTTTGATGTTTCTTTAAAAGGAAATTTTTTTAACATTTTAGCTGCGTATAAAAAACAAGTAGAATCAGTTTTAAAAGTGTTTAAACCAGATGTTATTGTAATTGCTGATAATGGTTTAAAAGCTATGTTTTTTAATATAATTATAAAAACAGCTATTCCTGTAGTTTTAGAAATTCATTGCTCAAAAATTGTTTCTGAAAAAAAAAATAATACATTTTTTGCTAAACGATCTCATCAAATTGTAGTTAAATTGAGGCAACTTTCCATTAAATATTTTTCAAATATTATAATGCTCTCTGAAGAAAGTAAAAAAGAATGGAATTTAAAAAGTGCTAAAATAATTCCAAATCCAGTGGATCAAAGTTCTGTACATTCAGATTTAAGCGATAAGAAAATAATATGTGTTACTAGAAATAATTATGAAAAGGGATTTGACAGAATTATTCCTATTTGCAAAGCGATAAATAAAAAATATCCATCATGGACATTTGAGGTTTTTTGTGATGAAAAAGGTTATTTTGATATCTTAAAACTAATGAAGAACAACGATATTAGAAATTTAATAATTCATAAATCCACTAAAAATATTAATGAATATTATTTAAATAGTTCAATCTATATATCAACTTCTAGATTTGAAGTTTTTCCGTTAGTTATTCTAGAAGCAATGAGTTTTGGACTGCCTGTTGTAGCTTATAATTGTCCAATTGGTGTAAAGTCAATACTTAACAGTGAATTTGGGTTTTTAATTGAAGATGGTAATCAAAATGAATTTATCAATAAATTAGAAAAATTGATTTTAGATAAAGAAGTGAGAATTAAAATGGGAAAAAACGCTCAATTAGAAAGTTTTAAATATAATACCGAGAAAATTTTAAATGACTATAAAGTTTACCTAAATGAAATAGTTTACAATGAACTTAAGTAACATAATCTATAAAAATCAAACAAATATATAGATGGATTTTTACTTAGTAGATTTTTTTCTAATGGTTTTTGAAAAACTTTATAAATTCCTTTAAAAAACCATTTTATACCTATTGATTTTATCCTTTCCGAAACTTTTAAAAGCTTAACATAATCTGATGAAATCAATTCATTTTTGTATAAGAAATATAAGTTTTCAACAGCTTCTCTAGATTTTTTTAAAAACAATTCGCTTGTGTCTAATCCATTATGAATAATTGGATTATCAATGTGGTTTATTTGGATGTTTTTTTTCTTTAATTCATATGAAAATAAAGTGTCTTCATGTCTTAAATTAGGAATTTCTTCATTAAAGGAAACTGCTTTAAAAACATCTTTTCGAATTAAAAAATTTAAAGTTAAAAAAGACAGATAAGGATTATCATTTCTTTTTTCAGCCGATAAAGCTTCTCTTTCAATTCCATATTTCCATCTTAATAATTGATTTTTTTCAGGGCTCTCTTCTTGATAAACTATCCCACCATTTATGGCATCAAAATTATCGTCAATGTGGTGAAAGTAGTTGGCTAAGAATTGATTGTTTTTAGGAAAAGTGTCAGCGTCAAGAAACAATAACCAGTTGTATGTTGCATTTTTAGCTAATAAATTTCTAGTTTTACTTCTGCCAAAATTTTCTGAATTTACTTTAAAAAAACAATTGTCTAAAGAGTTTATTTTAGAATTTTCTTCCACAAATTTAGTGCTTCCATCATCAAGAACTATAATTTCAAAATTAATATTTAATAGTACAGCTTGGTCATACAATTCTTGAACTAAAGAAAACACATTGTAATTATATGTGGGAATTAATATGGATAGCATTAAACCGTTCTTTGCACTACTTCAAATATAGTTCCGTCTTCTACTTTTAAAGTTTTTGAAGGGAATTTCATGATTAAAGCATAATCATGGGTAGCCATTAAAATTGTTTTGCCGTTTTCATTAATGTTTTTTAGCACATTCATAATCTCAACCGAAGTTTGAGGATCAAGATTTCCTGTAGGTTCATCGGCTAAAATTAAGTCTGGGTCATTCAATAAAGCTCTTGCAATAGCAACACGCTGTTGCTCACCACCAGAAATTTGATGAGGCATTTTGTGCGCTTGCATTTTCATCCCAACTTTATCCAGAACTTCTTCGATTTTTAAATTCATTTCGGCTTTTTCTTTCCAACCAGTTGCTTTTAAAACAAACAATAAATTTTCGTGAATATTTCTATCGGGTAATAATTTAAAATCTTGAAAAACAACTCCTAATTTCCTTCTCAAATAAGGAATATCTTTTTCCTTAAGTTTTTTTAAATCATAATCTACAATACTTCCTTCACCTTCTAACAAAGATAAATCTCCATAAAGTGTTTTTAAAAAACTACTTTTTCCAGCACCAGTTTTACCAATCAAATATATAAACTCACCGCGTTTTACTTCTAAGTTTACGTTGTTTAAAACCCTGTTATTTTCTTGATATATTGCTGCGTCTCGTAAAGTAAGGATAGCTTCTGCCATGATTTTTATGATTTAATGTGTAAAAGTAATAATAGTAAAGTTCTATTCAAAATAATATCAGCCAATTGTAAAAAAATAACAAATTTGTTTAAAACCTTGTTCACAATATAAACTGTCATTCACTCGTTAGTACTCATATATAACTTATATTTGAGATTCTAAAACTGGAATAAAATGAAGCTTACAAAACAGATTTTTTACTTATTGTTATTTTTTCAAACAACTTTTGTTGTGGCTCAACAAACAGCCATTTATTCGCATGAATTAAAAGAGTTTGACCGTGCCGTTGAATTGTATAAAGATAAACAATATCAATCTGCTCAAATTATTTTTGACAAAGTGAATAATTCAGTTTCTAGTACTGATCTAAAAGCAGATTGTGCTTATTATATAGCTAATTGTGCTATTCGATTAAATCAAATGGGTGCAGATCAACTAATGGAAGATTTTGTGGAAAATTACCCAACAAGTACCAAACAAAATCAAGCTTACATTGAAGTGGCTCATTATTATTTTGACCAAAGTAATTATCCTCAAGCGTTAAAATATTTTGATAAAGTAGATGAAAGTGGCTTGACAACTTCTGAAAGGGAAAAATTCAATTTCCAAAAAGGATATGCTTATTTTACGGCTAAAAATATAAAAGAAGCTTCTAATTATTTCAACAAAGTTGTCAATTCAAAAGAATACGGTAACCAAGCAAAATATTATCTTGGTTATTTAGCTTATGAAACTGATGATTATAAGCAAGCAAACGATTATTTTGATAAAGTTTCAGACCAAGATCGTTACAAAGAAAAAATGGGTTATTTCCAAGCTGATATGAATTTCAAATTAGGAAATTTTCAAAAAGCTATTGACTTAGTTTTAGCTCAATTGCCAAAATCTAGAGGAACTGAAGTGAGTGAATTGTCAAAAATCATTGGAGAAAGTTATTTTAATTTAAAGCAATATGAAAAAGCAATTCCTTATTTAGAAGATTACAGAGGAATAAGAGGGAAATGGAATAACACGGATTATTACCAATTAGGTTATGCATACTATAAACAAAAGGATTATGAAAAAGCTATTTCTCAATTCAATAAAATAATTGGTGGAAATGATGCTGTTGCTCAAAATGCTTACTATCATTTAGCAGAATGTTACTTGAATACAGGAAAGAAAAACCAAGCTCTAACGGCTTTTAAGACAGCTTCTGAAATGGAATTTGATTTAAAAATTCAAGAAGATGCTTATTTGAATTATGCAAAATTGAGTTATGAAATTGGAAATTCCTTCAAAAGTACACCAGAAGTCTTACAAGGTTATTTGACTAAATATCCAAATTCTTCATACAAGCAAGAAATCAATAATCTTTTGATTAGTTCATACATTACTTCAAAAAATTACAAAGATGCTTTAGTGCTTTTGGAAAAAAATAAATCTCCAGAAAACCGTCAAGCGTATCAATTAGCCAATTTTTATAGAGGTTTAGAAGTGTATACTGATGGTGATAATGCTCAAGCTTTAGGATTATTCAAAAAAGCCATCGCTGAAAATAAAGATCCAAAGTTTACAGCAAGAGCTTTGTTTTGGAAAGCAGAAACAGAATATAATTTGGACCAATTCAATGAAGCAAAAATCACATTCAAACAATTTCAAAACAGTAGTGCTTCTGCTTCAACACCAGAAAACACAAACATTGACTACAATTTAGGATATACTTATTTTAAATTGAAAGAATACGATAATGCCATTACAAGTTTTGGAAATTATATTGCAAAAAGTAAAAATGATAAAACACGTTTGACAGATGCTTATTTGCGTTTGGGTGATTGTAATTTTATTTCGGCAAAATATTGGCCAGCTATGGATGCTTACAATAAAGTAACAGAATTGAAAAGTCCAGATGCTGATTACGCAGCGTATCAAAAAGGAATCAGCTATGGTTTTGTAGGAAAGAATGATAGAAAAATTGAAGATTTAGAAAATTTTTCAAAAACATATCCAAAATCGCAATATGCAGATGATGCTTTGTATGAACTAGGAAATACTTATGTAAACGAAAATAAAACAGACAAAGCCATTCAAACATTTGATAAATTAATCAATAGCCACAAAACAAGTTCTTATTTGGCAAAAGCTATTTTGAAACAAGGTTTAATTCATTACAACAACGGAAAAGAAGATTTAGCCATCACTAAATTTAAAAAAGTAGCGGCTGATTTCCCAAATTCTCCTGAAGCTTTAGAAGCAGTTTCAACAGCTCGATTAATATATATTGATAACGGTAGAGTAGATGAATATGCTGCTTGGGTAAAAACCTTAAATTTCATTGAAGTTTCAAATGCAGATTTAGATAACACAACTTACGAATCAGCGGAGAAACAATACTTAATGAATAATGCCAAACAAGCAACTTCTGGATTTACTTCTTATCTAGGAAGTTTTCCAAACGGACTTCATGCTTTAAAAGCTAATTTTTACTTGGCTCAATTATATTATGCTGATGGTTTAGAAAATAATTCAATCAAACATTATGAATATGTTATCAGTAAACCAAGAAGTGAATTTACAGAACAAGCTCTAGCACGTTTAGGACAAGTTTATTTAAAGGCAAAATCATTTGATAAAGCTATTCCTGTCTTAAAACGTTTAGAAACGGAAGCTGATTTTCCTCAAAATATCACATTTGCTCAATCTAATTTGATGAAGTCTTATTATGAGAAAAAAGATTACGCAAATGCTGTTACTTACGCTGATAAAGTATTAGCTAATGAAAAAATCGAAGACAGAGTAAAAAGTGATGCTCAAATCATTGTAGCTCGTTCCGCAATTAAAACAGGAAATGAAGATAAAGCAAAAGTAGCCTATCAAAACTTACAAAAAATAGCAAAAGGGGAATTAGCAGCAGAAGCTTTATACTACGATGCTTATTTTAAAAACAAAGAAGGAAAATATGCTGATTCAAACAAAATTGTAGAGAAATATGCGAAAGATTATTCAGGGTACCAGTATTTTGCTGCCAAAAGTTTGATCGTAATGGCTAAAAATTATTTCAAATTAAACGATAGTTTCCAAGCAACTACAATTTTAGATAGTGTTATTGATAATTATGGTCAATATGAAGATGTTGTAACTGAAGCTAAAGACGAATTAGCTAAAATAAAATCAGAAGAAGCAAAACGTAATTCATCAATTCAAGAGTAATAAATTAAGCTTTATTAAAATATAAATCGAAATGAGATATTTAAAAAATATAATCCTAATCACAGTAATTTTTTCATTCCAATTTGGATTAGCCCAAAAAAAAGATGAAAATTTAGGTTCTGAAGTAGTAAATATTGTAAAACCATACAGTCCAACAATTTCAGATGCATTCAAAGTAAAAGAAACACCTACTTTTGAAGATGATGTTGAAGTACAGAAAGAGCAAATTGAATATTCTATTTTTTCATTTCCAGTAGCTTCAACTTTTACACCAGCTAAAGGAAAAGCAGCTGATGTAGAAAAAGCTAAAAAAGAAAAATTATTCAAAAATTATGCAACTTTAGGTTTAGGAAATTACCTAACAATCAACGCAGAATTATTCATTACAGAAGATATCAGTAGGAGTGAATATGTTGGTGGAATGATTCGTCATTTGTCTTCTCAAGGAGATATTGATGGTGTTGTTTTGGACAACCAATTTGCAACAACAAGTGCTGATGTAACTTACGGAAGTCGTGATAAAGATTTGCATTACAATGTAGATTTAGGATATAAAAATCAAGTAAGTAATTGGTATGGTTTACCTTCAGAATATATTGTATTTGATGAAACAGCTTTGAATTCAATTGAAGAAAAGCAATCATACAATACCATTCAATTAGGTGGAAAATTAGGAATGAAAGACGGTTTTCTAGATAATTCAACATTGCTATTCAAACGTTTTTCAGATGCATTAGGTTCTGGTGAAAATAGATTTTACATCAAACCAGAAACTTCATTTGAAATAATGAATACCAAAGTAAATTTAGATGTAATCGTTGATTATGTTGGAGGAAGCTTTGACAGAAATGTAGCTTTTGATGAATCATATAAATACAGTACAATTAATTTTGGAGTAAGTCCAAGTATTTTGTTGCAAGAAGATGATTATTCAGTTCAATTTGGAGCTTCAGTTTTTTACAGCACTCAAAAAACAGATGGAATATCAGATAGTAATGTGTTTATTTATCCAAATATAAAAGCTTCATACAAACTAGTTCCAGAGATTTTAACAGCTTATGCTGGAGCAGAAGGAACGTTGCGTCAAAATTCGTATGCTGATTTTGTTGATGTAAATCCGTTTGTTTCTCCAACACTTTTTGTTTCTCCAACGAATCAAAAATATGATGTTTATGGAGGTTTAAAAGGGAAATTGTCAAATTCAGTTTCATTTAATTTGAGAGCATCTTACAAAGATGAAGAAGCAAAAGCATTATTTACTAGCAATTCATATGATCCACTTTTTGGAAACCCAGAAGGTTATGCTTTTGGAAACTCATTTGATGTAGTTTATGATAACGTAAAAACAATCACAGGATTTGCTGAATTGAAAGCTGATTTTTCTAAAAATGTTTCTTTTGGAATTAGCGGTTCTTATAATAATTATTCTGTTGATGAAGAGCAAGAAGCTTGGAATTTACCACAGTTTGAATTAGCGTCATCAGTAGATTTCAATATTACAGAAAAATGGTATGCTGGTGCAAAAGTATTTTTTGTTGGAGATAGAAAAGACCAAGTATCAGTACCAAGTGATGCTGCTGTTTTTCCACCAATGTATGACAGACAAACGGTAACATTAGACAGTTATTTTGATTTAAATGCTCATGTTGGATATAAATACAATGAAAGATTAACAGGTTTTATTAAAGGAAACAACTTAGCAAGTCAAAATTATCAACGTTGGGTAAACTTTCCAGTACAATCTATTCAAGTAATGATTGGAGCTAATTATAAGTTTGATTTTTAAGAAATAATAAAATTTATAAAAAACGCTAAGTAATTTTTAACTTAGCGTTTTTTATTTAATATTTATGCCAACAAAACCTCGAATACTTTTACAATACAAATCTATAGTTCAAGAAAAAATTGAAATCCTTCAAAAAATGATTTCAGATTTAGCTATTGATGCTCAAAATGATGCCAAAGGTTCAGCTGGAGACAAACACGAAACAGCATTGGCAATGATGCATTTGGAACAAGAAAAACTAACTCAAAAATTAAAAGAAGTTCTAGAGCAAAAAACTATTTTAGACAAAATTGATGCTGCTCAAAATCACAATGTAGTAGCTCTAGGTAGTTTAGTTAAAGCGAATGAAACTTATTTTTTTGTAAGTGCAGCTTTACCAAAAATCACCATTGAAAATAAAGATATTTTCGCACTTTCTCCACAATCACCATTAGGTATAATGTTAATGGGAAACAAAGTTGGTTCTGAATTCCAAATAAACACCACAAAATATAAAATTCAATCCGTTGAATAATATTTTCATTTTAAAATTTCAAAATAATCATATCATAAGCACGATTTTTGATTATAATTTTACACTAAAATTAATTTTAAAGTTTTAATTTATAACTAAAATTAGTTTTTTAGTTTCAATACACTTTATTTATCCCCAGTTTTGTTTAACAATTAAACAGTTACACAAATAAACGATTAAACAATATAATTATGTGCGGAATAGTATGTGCCTTCGACCTAAAACAAAAAGCTGAAACCTTAAGACCTAAAGTTTTAGAAATGTCAAAAACCATTCGTCATCGTGGACCAGATTGGAGCGGAATTTATAGTGATGAAAAAGCAATCATTGCTCATGAACGTTTAGCTATTGTTGATCCAGCTTCAGGAAAACAACCTTTGTTTACAAAAGATAAAAGTTTGGTTTTAGCAGCCAATGGAGAAATTTATAACCACAGACAATTAAGAAAACAATTTGAAGGTAAATATCAATTTCAAACAGAAAGTGACTGCGAAGTTATTTTAGCTTTATACCAAGAAAAAGGAGTTCACTTTATTGATGAAATGAACGGAATTTTTGGATTTGCAATTTATGACGTGGCAAAAGATGAATATTTCATTGCTCGTGATCATATGGGAATTATACCTTTATATATTGGTTGGGACGAACACGGAACATTTTATGTAGCTTCAGAATTAAAAGCTTTAGAAGGAGTTTGTACAAAAATTGAATTATTTCCACCAGGACATTATATGTCAAGCAAAGATGGAGAATTTGTACAATGGTATAAAAGAGAATGGACAGAATTTGAAGCAGTAAAAGAAAACGAAACCAGTATCATTGAAATTAAAACAGCCTTAGAAGCTGCTGTAAAAAGACAATTGATGAGTGATGTTCCTTATGGAGTTTTGCTTTCTGGAGGTTTAGATTCATCTATTACTTCAGCTATAGCTAAAAAATATGCTCAAAAACGAATTGAGTCAGATAGTAAAATAGATGCTTGGTATCCACAATTGCATTCATTTGCAGTAGGATTAGAAGGTTCACCTGATTTAGCTGCTGCTCAAAAAGTAGCCGATCATTTGGGAACGATTCATCATGAAATTAAATTTACTATTCAAGAAGGTTTGGATGCCATTAGAGATGTAATTTATAATATAGAAACGTATGATGTTACAACCATTCGTGCTTCAACACCTATGTATTTAATGGCAAGAGTTATTAAATCAATGGGAATCAAAATGGTTCTTTCGGGAGAAGGTTCAGATGAATTATTTGGAGGTTATTTATATTTTCACAAAGCTCCAAATGCCAGAGAATTTCATGAAGAAACGGTACGTAAATTAAGTAAATTACACATGTACGATTGTTTAAGAGCAAACAAAAGTTTAGCTGCTTGGGGAATTGAAGGTCGTGTGCCATTTTTAGATAAAGAATTTATGGATGTTGCGATGCGAATCAATCCAAAAGACAAAATGATTAACGGAGAGCGTATGGAAAAATGGGTTTTGAGAAAAGCCTTTGAAGATATGTTACCAGAAAGCGTAGCTTGGAGACAAAAAGAACAATTTAGTGATGGAGTAGGTTATAGTTGGATTGATACTTTAAAAGAAGTTGTTGCTAAAGAAGTTTCAGATGAACAATTAGCTAATGCAAAATATAAATTCCCAATTCAAACTCCAACATCTAAAGAGGAATATTATTACCGTTCCATTTTTACAGAACATTTCCCAAGTGATGCAGCAGCTTTAAGTGTTCCGCAGGAAGCAAGTGTAGCTTGTAGTACAAAAATCGCATTAGAATGGGATGAAGCTTTCAAAAACATGAATGATCCATCAGGAAGAGCAGTAGCAAATGTCCATACAGAAGCATACTAGAAGACTAAATTGACAATTATTTTGAAGTCAATAAATCGCTTTTAAAGCACTTTTATAGAATTGCAATTCTTGAACCCGCTAAAAGGGACTAAAATCTAATTTTTGCCTATTTTTATTTGATTTAAGACACTTTTTAGAAATTAACAAATGTTGATAACTTAAAACGATTTAAACCCACTTTTTAGAAACTTTCTCTATCTGAATGACTATATTTGTTTGTTTAATAAAATGAGATTATAAGCGATAAAATATGAGCGAAGAAAACAAGAAGAATAATTATTCAGCTGATAGTATTCAGGCTTTAGAAGGAATGGAGCATGTAAGAATGCGTCCTTCCATGTATATTGGAGATGTAGGTGTTAGAGGACTTCATCATTTAGTGTATGAAGTTGTAGATAATTCTATTGATGAGGCAATGGGAGGTCATTGTGATACAATTAGAGTTGATATTAATGAAGATGGTTCGGTTTCAGTAGAAGATAATGGTCGTGGTATTCCTGTTGGAATTCACAAAAAAGAAGGAGTTTCTGCCCTAGAAGTTGTAATGACTAAAATTGGCGCTGGAGGTAAATTCGATAAAGATTCGTACAAAGTTTCTGGTGGACTTCATGGTGTTGGAGTTTCTGTAGTAAATGCTTTATCTAATAAATTACGTGCTACAGTTCATAGTGCTGATGGAAAAATTTACGAACAAGAATATGAAAGAGGTAAAGCGCTTTATCCAGTAAAACAAATTGGTACTACTGATAAAAGAGGAACAATCGTTACATTTTATCCTGATGATACTATCTTTACACAATCAATTGAGTTTTCTTATGATACTTTGTCTGCTCGTATGCGCGAGTTGTCTTTCTTGAACAAAGGGATTACAATTACTTTTACAGATAAAAGAATAAAAGACGAAGAAGGAAATTTTGTTTCTGAAGTTTTCCATTCCAATGAAGGTCTTAAAGAATATATTAGATATCTAGATGCTAATCGTGAGCCAATTATTGGACATGTGATTTCAATGGATACAGATAAGGGTGAAATTCCTGTTGAAGTGGCATTAATTTACAACACTAGTTATTCTGAAAATATTTTTTCTTACGTAAATAATATCAATACTCACGAAGGAGGAACACATTTACAAGGTTTTAGAACAGGTTTAACTCGTTCTTTAAAGAAATATGCTGATGCTTCGGGAATGCTAGATAAGCTGAAATTTGAAATTTCTGGAGATGACTTCCGTGAAGGATTAACAGCAATTATTTCTGTAAAAGTAGCTGAACCACAATTTGAAGGACAAACCAAAACAAAACTTGGAAATAGAGAAGTGGTTTCTCCAGTTTCTCAAGCGGTTGGAGATATGATTGAAGCTTATTTGGAAGAAAATCCTAATGATGCTAAAATTATTGTTCAAAAAGTAATCTTGGCTGCTCAAGCTCGTCACGCTGCTAAAAAAGCTCGTGAAATGGTTCAAAGAAAAACCGTTATGGGTGGTGGAGGATTACCTGGAAAATTATCGGATTGTTCAGAACAAGATCCAGCAAAATGTGAAGTTTTCCTTGTCGAGGGAGACTCTGCAGGTGGAACCGCAAAACAAGGTCGTGATAGGGCATTTCAAGCTATTTTGCCATTAAGAGGTAAGATTTTGAATGTTGAAAAAGCCATGCAACACAAAGTTTTTGAAAACGAAGAAATTAGAAATATATTTACAGCACTTGGTGTAACTATCGGAACAGAAGAAGATTCTAAAGCGCTAAATCTTTCTAAATTAAGATACCATAAAGTAGTGATTATGTGTGATGCCGATGTCGATGGTAGTCACATTTCTACTCTAATTTTAACGTTCTTCTTCCGTTTTATGAAGGAATTAATTGAAAGAGGACATGTTTATATTGCAACTCCACCTTTATACTTACTTAAAAAAGGTAATAAAAAAGAATATGCTTGGTCAAATGATCAACGTGATTTAATTAATCAAAAAATGGGAGGTTCGGCAGCAATTCAAAGATATAAAGGTCTTGGAGAGATGAATGCTGAGCAACTATGGGATACAACTATGAATCCAGATTTTAGAACATTACGTCAAGTAAATATAGATAGTTTATCCGAAGCAGATAGGATATTCTCAATGTTAATGGGAGATGAGGTTCCACCTCGTAGAGAGTTTATTGAGAAAAATGCAGCTTACGCAAACATTGACGCTTAGGATGAATAAATTTGCTACGATTGTTTTATTTTTATTACTAGGTAGTACTAACCAGTTAAAAGCACAAGATTTAGAAGTATTTCAACAAATAGGGTATCTACTAAATGATGCCCTTTTGTATTCAGATAAATACATAACTCCTGCTACTGATGGAGCTGTTTACCAATCTTCTTCTGGATGGATGACCTCTGCCAAGAAAAAAGAATTAGGTGAAGTTACTTTTGGAGTTAACGCAAATTTGTTTTTTGTGCCAAAAGCAGATAGAACATTTATTGCAAGTAATAGTGATTTTGAGTTTTTCTCCATCGAAGGACAAAATAGTGTTGTTGTTCCGACTGCTCTAGGGAATAATGAGCAATATACTTTAGTAGGAGACTTAGGTGGTTCTGAAGTGCGTTTGAAATCACCAGAAGGAGTTAATGAAGAAACTGTTTTTTATCCTTATCTTCAAGCTGGAGTTGGGTTGTGGTACGGAACAGAGCTTTTAGTAAAGTTCTCTCCAAAAACGCAACTTAAAAAAGGAGATTATCAAGTGTACGGTGCTGGTTTAAAGCATAATTTAGATCAATATTTTTCAGAAAATTTCAATAAAACAATTCACTTATCAGCATTAGTTGCATATTCTAAAGAAAATTTAAGTTTTGATTTTGTAGATATTCAATCAGATTTTGGAACATTAGGAATTAATTCTTTAGGAAGTAGTATTGATACCTATCAAACCCAAATTAATATTTCTAAAACACATAAAAAATTAGAAGTTATTTGGGGAGTTATTTTCAATATTAGTGATTTCAATTATAAGTTTGATGGTGAAAAAGGAACTATTGAAGAAATCATTCCTTTACAAGATATTTTAAATGAAAGAATGAAAGATTTAAGTAAAACTAAACGAAATTTGATAGGAGAATTTTCGGGTAGATACCAATTTAGCAAATTTTTTGTACAAGGTACGCTTGCTTTTGGTAAATTTGTAAACACAAATGTTTCATTACAATACGAATTTTAATTAATAATTACATAAATAACACAAATATGAAAGTTACAATAGTAGGTGCTGGTAATGTAGGTGCTACTTGTGCAGACGTTATCTCTTACAGAGGAATTGCAAGCGAAGTAGTTTTATTAGACATCAAAGAAGGTTTTGCAGAAGGAAAAGCAATGGATATCATGCAATGCTCAACTACAACAGGTTTTAATACTGTAGTTTCTGGAAGCACAAATGATTATTCAAAAACAGCTAAATCGGATGTAGTAGTGATTACTTCTGGAATTCCAAGAAAACCAGGAATGACACGTGAAGAATTAATCGGAATCAATGCTGGAATTGTAAAGTCAGTAGCCGAAAATATTTTACAACATTCTCCAGATGCAATTATCGTTGTAGTATCTAATCCTATGGATACAATGACATACTTAACTTTAAAAGCAACAGGTTTGCCTAAAAACAGAGTTATTGGAATGGGTGGAGCTTTAGATAGTTCTCGTTTCAAATATTTCTTATCACAAGCTTTACAAAAACCATCAAATGATGTGCAAGGAATGGTAATTGGTGGTCATGGTGATACAACTATGATTCCTTTAACAAGATTAGCTTCTTACAATGGTTCTCCAGTTTCTAACTTCATGTCTCAAGAAGAAATGGATAAAGTGGCTGCTTCAACAATGGTTGGTGGTGCAACATTAACAGGTTTATTAGGAACTTCAGCTTGGTATGCTCCAGGAGCTTCTGTAGCGTTTTTAGTAGATTCAATTCTAAACAACCAAAAACGTATGATTCCTTGTTCAGTAATGTTAGATGGTGAATATGGACAAAGCGACATTTGTATTGGTGTGCCATGTATTATTGGTAGAAATGGTGTTGAAGAAATCGTTGATGTTCAATTAAATGATGCTGAAAAAGCTTTATTTGCAAAAAGTGCAGATGCAGTAAGAAACATGAATGCTGATTTAAAATCAGTATTGTAATTTTCTTAAATAGATAAAAATCAGGCTGTTATTTTTTAACAGCCTTTTTTATGAAATATAATTTGACAATTACTTTTTATATTATAGGAATATTTTAACATTAGTACAAAATAAAATTGTTTAATCCTATTGTATATTATATATTTGTCCGTTTTTTAAAATACAATAATTAATTTTTTGAATAATGCAGAATAAAGGACTTATTAAATTTTTCGCAATAATTTTTGCAATCGCATGTATCTATCAATTAACGTTTACATACGTAGCTAATAGTTATGCAGAAAAAGCAAAAGCATTTGCTAATGGAGATTTCGCAAAAGAGCAAAAATACCTAGATTCTATAGGTAAAGAAGAAGTATACTTAGGTAATACTTACAATGAAGTAGTTGCAAAGCAAATCAACAAAGGATTAGACTTAGAAGGGGGTATTAATGTTATTCTTCAAATATCTGTAAAAGATATCTTAAAAGGATTAGCTAATAACACTAAAAACCCTGTTTTTAATAAAGCTTTAGCTGAAACTGCAAAAAACCAAAAAGGGAACCAAACTTACCTTGACGCTTTCTTTGAAACTTTTGATAAAGAAGCAGCTGCATCAAACACTAAAATGTCTAGTCCTGAAATTTTTGGAACAAGAACATTAGATGATGTAATTAAATTTGATATGACTAACGATCAAGTTAAGCCATTAATCAAACAAGAAGTTGCAAAATCAGTTGAAAGTGCTTTTGAAGTTTTAAGAAAACGTATTGACCAATTTGGTGTAACACAACCAAACATTCAAATGTTAGGAGAAACAGGTAGAATTTTAGTAGAATTACCTGGTGCAAAAGATGTGGATCGTATTAAAAAATTATTACAAGGAACAGCTCAATTAGAGTTTTGGGAAACTTACAAAATTGACGAAGTTGCACAATATATAGTTTCAGTAAATGAAGCTTTAAAGAAAACAGAAGTTAAAGAAAAAGATATTAAAGAAACAGTTTCTAAAGGAATTGACTCTTTATTAGTAGACAAAGCTGACTCAACAGCTACTGAATCTAATCCATTATTTGAAAAAATTCAAATTAATCAACAACCAGGAACTTCAGTAATTGGTTATGCAAAACTTTCAGATACAGCAAAAATCAATTCTTATTTTAAAAGAAGTGACATTAAAGCTTTATTGCCAAGTAATTTAGTAGATGTAAAATTTGCATGGGGAAAAGTTAATGAAAAAACTCCAGATATTACTGAATTATATGCATTAAAAGGTAACAGAGAAAATGTTGCTCCAATTAGTGGTGGTGTAATTACTAATGCAACGGATACTTACGACGCATTAGGAAAACCTGCTGTAAGTATGCAAATGAATGGTGCTGGAGCAAAAGCATGGGAAAAAATGACAGGTGAAGTTTCTAAACAAGGAAACGCAATTGCAATTACATTAGATAACACAGTATATTCTGCACCAGGTGTTTCAAAAGGAGCTATCTCTGGAGGTAGTTCTGAAATCTCAGGATCATTCACAATTGAAGAAACTAAAGATTTAGCAAACGTTTTAAGAGCGGGTAAATTACCTGCAAGAGCTGATATTTTACAATCAGATGTAGTGGGTCCATCTTTAGGAAAAGAAGCTATTGAAAGTGGTATGATGTCATTTATTATAGGCTTCTCTTTGGTATTATTATGGATGTTATTCTACTATGGTAAAACAGGTTTTTATGCTAACTTAGCTTTATTAGTAAATATTTTATTCATATTTGGAGTATTAGCAAGTTTCGGAGCTGTATTAACATTACCTGGAATTGCTGGTATCGTTTTAACAATTGGTATGGCAGTTGATGCTAACGTAATTATATTTGAAAGAGCTAAAGAAGAACTTGACTCTGGTAAAACAACTGAAGAAGCAGTAAATTATGCTTATACTTGGAAAGGTGCAATGTCATCTATTATTGATGCTAACGTTACAACTTTTATTACAGCTTTAATTTTATTCTTCTTAGGAACAGGACCAATTAAAGGTTTTGCTACTACTTTATTAATAGGTATTTTAACATCGTTGTTTACTGCAATTTTCATTACAAGAATATTCTTAGATTGGAGTATATCTAAAAGTGAAAAATTAGCGTTTTCAACTTCTATTACAAGAAATTGGTTTAAAAACTTAAACTTCGATTTCTTAGGAAAAAGAAAAATTGCTTATGTAATTTCAGGATTATTAATTGCTTTCAGTTTATTCTCAATTTTTACAAAAGGATTGAATTTAGGAACTGATTTTGTTGGAGGAAGAACTTACCAAGTACGTTTTGATAAAGCTGTGAGTGCTCCAGAAGTTGCTAAAGATTTAGTAGCTACTTTCGGAAGTGCAGAAGCTAAAGTTTTTGGAAACGATAACCAATTAAAAATTACTACTAAATATAAGGTAGATGAAGAAGGTGAAGGAGTAGATAAAGATGTTAATGAAAAATTATATGAGTCTTTAAAGAAATATTTACCAGCTGATTTAACTTACAAGCAGTTTGTAACGTCTTATGATGGTAAAACATATGGTGTAATGCAATCTTCTAAAGTATCTGGAACTATTTCTAAAGATATCAAGACAAACTCTATTTGGGCTGTTTTAGGATCTTTATTTGTTGTTTTCTTATATTTAATGTTATCATTTAGAAAATGGCAATTTGGACTTGGAGCTGTTATTGCAGTTACACATGACGTTATCATTGTATTAGGAATTTTCTCTTTCTTCTATACATTCTTACCTTTCAACATGGAGATTGACCAAGCATTTATAGCAGCTATCTTAACGGTAATTGGTTATTCATTAAATGATACCGTAATTGTTTTTGACCGTATTAGAGAGTATTTAGATTATAATTCAACATCTGACTTTGATGGATTAGTAAATAGAGCAATTAATACAACATTAAGTAGAACAATCAATACTTCTGCTACAACATTAGTAGTATTAGTGGCAATATTCATCTTAGGTGGTGAAACCATTAGAGGATTTGTATTTGCTATTTTAGTAGGTATTTTAGTAGGTACTTATTCTTCTTTATTCGTTGCAACTCCAGTTATGAGAGATTCAATGAGTGAAAAAGAAAAATTAAAAATGGCTCAATTCAAGAAAGAAGACTAGTCAGAAAAATAGAAGTATAAAAAAATCCTGAAATGTAAGTTTCAGGATTTTTTTTGTTTTTTAAATTTAATATTACATTCCAATAATATGAATTTCGGTAAATTCTTTAGAAACAATCATAAAGTTATCAGGAGTTATATTTGATAATTCAAAAATTTCATTGTCTATTTCAATCTTACCAATCTCAAATGGAATTCCGATTAATTTAATTTCAAAAGTGTCATAGGTTGTAATAAATTTACCCGATTTAAATTGTTGAATAGTTATTGAATCTCTTTTTCCAACTAAGGTAAAATTACGTAAACTAAATCTTCCTTTTTTATAATCATACCCATCATGAGCATCTTCATAGACTTCCGATTTTTCTTTTCCTTCTTTAAAATACACATCTAATTGTAATTGTGTAACTTCTTTTTCATCAACATATTGTTGAATTGGATATTTAGGAATAATTGCTCCTTCTTTTACAAAAATAGGCATGCAATCTAAATCTGCATCAACCCACATTTCTTGTTCTCCTTCAATTAATTCATTATTCCAGAAATTGTACCATTTACCTCTTGGAATGTACATTCTTCTTCCTTTTGCATTAGGTTCAGCAATAGGACAAGCTAATATTTTTTCTCCAAAAATAAATTCATCATTTCTATAATGTGTATGTTCGTCTTCTTGGTCAAAAAGTACTAACGATTTTAAAATTGGAACACCTTCTTCAGCATATTTCCAAAAAGCGGTGTATAAATAGGGTAATAATTGATAACGAATTTCGATAAATTTTCTAACAACATCCGTCACAGTTTTATCAAATGTCCAAGGCTCTTGATGTCCATGATCACCAGAAGAATGTGTCCTACAAAACGGATGAAAAATTCCCAATTGAATCCAACGTGCATACAACTCACCATTTGGTTGTTCGGCAAATCCACCAATATCAGAACCAATAAATGAAAAACCTGACATACACATTCTTTGTGCTTGAATGTTTGCAATATTCAAATGATCCCAAGAAGCTACGTTATCACCAGTCCAAGATGAAGTATAGCGTTGAGTTCCAGAATAAGCAGAACGAGTAATAGCAAAAGGTCTTTTTGGATAAGCAAATTTCTTAATTCCTTGATAAGTTGCTCTTGCCATTTGCATACCATAAATATTATGCGCTTTTCGATGACTACAAGGATTTCCATCATAATCATGACGAACATCATCTGGAAAAGTTTTTCCAGGAACATCCATTACGGCTGGTTCATTCATATCATTCCAAACACCAGCAACACCAACATCTTCAATTAACTCCTGAAATAAATCTGCCCACCATTCTCTTACTTCTGGTTTTGTAAAATCTGGAAAATAACATTCTCCAGGCCAAACTTTTCCTTTCATATATGGCCCATCTGCTCTTTTACAGAAATAATCTTTATCCAATGCTTCTTTGAAAACAGGATATTCCATATCAATTTTAATTCCAGGATCAATGATAACTATAGTTTTGAATCCATCATCTGCTAATTCTTTTACCATTCGTTTTGGATCAGGAAAATAATCCTTATTCCAAGTGAAACAACGGAAACCTTCCATATAATCGATATCCAAATAAATAGCATCACAAGGAATTTGTAATTCTCTAAACTTAGCAGCAATTTCTTTTACATTAGATTCAGGGTAATAACTCCATTTGCATTGATGATAACCTAATGCCCATAATGGTGGCATCTCGTGAGGTTTCCCAGTTAAATCAGTGTAATTTGCTACTACATCTGACATTTCTGGGCCATAAATAAAATAATAATTCATTTCGCCACCTTGTGCCCAAAAACTAGTAACATTTCTTCTCTCATGACAAAAATCAAAAAAAGAACGAAACGTATTATCAAAAAATATTCCGTAAGATTTACTATGATGCAAGCCTATATAAAACGGAATTGCCTTATAAATGGGATCTGTATCTCTACCATACGCATATGAATCGGTTGCCCAATTTTCAAAACGTTTTCCTTTTAGATTTATGTGTACAGGTTTATCGCCTAGTCCAAAATAACTTTCAGAAGCTTGAGAAATTTTAGACATTTTTACAATGTTTCCACCGTGTTCATAACTTTCTTCCCAATGAAAACCTAACTCATCATCACAAATAAGTTCGTTGGTTTTAGCATCATACATTTGCGTATGGAGGTCTTTTTTATGAATGTGACAAATTAGTTTTTCGGTTTCAATAAAGTATTTTTCATCATCATCACTAATCTCTAATTTGTTATAACCAATACTTGCATATTTTGTGATTGCATAAGAAAAATCTTTTTCAAAAATAGAAGTTGTAGTATATCGAAAACGTATAACGCTATCTCTAACAATTGTTACTTGTAACACTACATCGTTTTCTGTAGTGAAGTACAATCTATCGACATCTTTTTTGTAAGCTATTATTTTGGATGGAAATAAGTTTCCTTTTTGTTCTAATTCAGTGTTTAAAATCATAAATCAATCTGCATTAATATTTATGTAAACCTACTAAATTTAATACTTTTTAAAGGTTTATTTTTGCTAAAAATAGAAGAAATAATTAAACATTTGATAACTAAATGTATATTTTAATGAATAATTCATATTGGAAAGAAATGAACTTATAACTTCTTTTTTGCCACTGATTCACTGATTTTTTTTGAGTTAAAGTTTATATTTTTATCTGTCAATCTGTGGCTCATTTACTTTATTGAATCGAAAACACAACAATTCCTAATGGTGGAACAATAATTTCTGCCGAAAACGATTTTCCGTTCCAAGATTTATTTTCAATAGTTATTTCTTTAACATTCGAAATTCCTGAACCACCAAAATTTTGATTATCACTATTAAAAATTTCAATTAGATTTCCTTGTTTTGGAATTCCTATTCTATATTTTGAATAAGTATTTGGTGTAAAATTGCAAACTATAACTACATCTTCATTTGGGTTGTCTCCTTTTTTAATATAGGATATGACAGAATTTTCATTATCATCATAATTTATCCATTCAAAACCATCATTGACAAACCCTTTTTCAAATAATGCCGGAGTTTTTCTATAAAAAGCATTTAGTTCTTTTATATAATTTTGTGTGTTTAAATGAGGTTCAAATTCTAATAAATTCCAATCTAAACTACTGTCAAAATTCCATTCTTCATATTGACCAAATTCGGTTCCCATAAAATTTAACTTTGTTCCTGGATGCGTAAACATATAACCATACATCAAACGATAATTGGCAAAACGTTGCCATTCATCACCGGGCATTCTTCCTAAAATGGAGTTTTTTCCATAAACTACTTCATCGTGTGAAAGTGGTAACATAAAGTTTTCCGTAAAAGCATAAGCTAAACTAAAAGTAATTTCATTTTGATGGTATTTTCGATAAACGGCATCTTTTTTAAAATATTCTAAAGTATCGTGCATCCAACCCATCATCCATTTCATTCCGAAACCCAAGCCACCTAAATGTACTGGTTTAGTCACTCCATTAAAAGCAGTAGATTCTTCTGCAATTGTCTGAACATCTGGAAACGATTTGTAAATTTCGACATTCAATTCTTTTAGGAAAGAGATTGTATCTAAATTTTCATTTCCTCCAAATTCGTTGGGTTCCCATTCACCAACTTCTCTAGAATAATCTAAATATAACATTGACGCAACCGCATCAACTCGCAAACCATCAACATGATATTGGTCTAACCAAAAAATAGCATTACTAATTAAAAACGAACGAACTTCATTGCGACCATAATTGAAAATTAGACTTTTCCAATCTTGATGATACCCTTTTTGTGGATTGGGATGTTCGTATAAATGAGAACCATCAAAAAATCCTAATCCATGAGCATCTTCCGGAAAGTGGGAAGGAACCCAATCGAGAATAATTCCGATTTCGTTTTGATGTAAACAATCTACTAAATACTTGAATTCTTCGGGATAACCAAAGCGAGAAGTAGGAGCAAAGTAGCCTGTAATTTGATATCCCCAAGAAGGATCATAAGGATATTCCATAATTGGCATGAATTCTACGTGTGTGTAATTCATGTCTTTTAGATACTTGACTAAATCGGTTGCCAACTCAAAATAAGAAAGCGATCTATTTTCTTCAATGACTTTTTTCCAAGAGCCTAAATGCATTTCGTAAACCGAATAAGGTGCGTTTAAGGAATTGTATTTGTGTCTGTTTTTTAACCAATTTTCATCATTCCATTTATAATCATCTTCCCAAACTACGGATGCTGTTTTTGGTGGATGTTCGCATCTTCTGGCATAAGGATCAGCTTTTTCGGTAATACCATTATCAATTTTTGAATGGATTTTGTACTTATAAATAGTTCCTTTTCCGATATTTGGAATAAATCCTTCCCAAATTCCTGATGAATCCCAACGTACATTTAATGAGTGTTCTGCATCAGTCCAATGATTAAAATCTCCAACTACAGAAACCTGATTGGCAGTTGGAGCCCAAACGGCAAAATACGTTCCTTTTACACCATCAATAGTTGTGATGTGCGAACCCATTTTTTCGTATAAACGATAATGCTTTCCACTTTTAAAAAGGTCAATATCGAAATCGGTAAAAAGACTAAACGGTGTTGTATTTGCCATAATTTATAGTGTAAAACCTGAAGGTATTACGGCTTCTTTCTTAATGACAACTATTCCGTCTTTAACAACATAAGTGTCAGTTTCGTCATCTTTTAAATGTGTTCCACCATTTATTTTTACATCATCACCAATCCTACAATTTTTATCGATTATAGCATTGTTAATGTAACAACGTTCACCAATTCCTAACAATATTTTAATGTTGTTTTTTTCAATTTCTTCTAGAGATTCATAATAATCTGTTCCCATCATATAGGTGTTTGAAACTTCAGAATCAGCTCCAATTCTAGAACGGATTCCAATTACTGAATGTTCAATTTTTTTTGCCTGAATAATACAACCTTCTGCTACAACTGATTTATTCAATATTGTTCCAGAATATTTTGTTGTTGGAAGCATTCTTGCTCTAGTATAAATGGCATTACCTTTATCATATAAATTAAACTTAGGAATATCATCTGTTAATCCAAGATTGGCTTCAAAGAAAGAATCGATGTTACCTATATCTGTCCAATATCCTTCATATTGATAGCTAAAAACCTTTTGATTATCTATTGCGTTTGGAATGATTTCTTTTCCAAAATCATTTGTTTCTGGGTTATTCATTAACTCTACAAGAAGTTCTCTATTAAAAATATAAATTCCCATTGAAGCTAAATAGTTTTTACCTTCAGCTTTCATTTCATCACTGGTTTCAGAAGTCCAATTTGGTAATAAATCCGCTGCAGGTTTTTCTATAAAAGAAGTTATTTTGTGTTTAGAATCTGTTTTTAAGATACCAAAACACGGAGCATCTTTTGAATTAACAGGAATGGTTGCAATTGTAATATCTGCTTCGTTCTTTTTATGATTTTCAATCATAGCTTCAAAATCCATTTGGTATAATTGGTCACCAGATAAAATTAATGCATATTTAAAATCGTGACTTAAAAAATGATGCATACTTTGACGTACAGCATCTGCAGTTCCTTGAAACCATGTTTTGTTATCTGGAGTTTGTTCAGCAGCTAATACATCAACAAAAGCACTACTAAAAAAACTAAAACTATAGGTGTTTTTGATGTGTTTATTAAGAGAAGCTGAATTAAATTGTGTCAAAACAAATATTCTTTTGATATCTGAGTTAATACAGTTTGAAATTGGAATATCAACTAATCTATATTTTCCTGCAATAGGTACAGCTGGTTTTGAACGATTTTTTGTTAAAGGATAAAGTCTTGAGCCTTGTCCACCACCTAATATAATTGAAAGCACATCGTTGTTAATCATAATTTATTTTTTAAGTAATGATTGATATAGTTTATTGTATTCATTTGCAGAAACATTCCATGAGTGATCAATTTCCATGATTTCTTTTCTAATTTTATTAAATTTAGTTTTAGAGCTATATAAATTAAGAGCTCTTAAAATGGCATGTAAAATTTGATTGACTTCAACTTCTTCATGAATAATTCCAAAACCGTTATTGTCAATGTCTATCACAGTATCTTTTAAACCACCTATATTTCTCACTATTGGAATTGTACCATATCGTAAAGCGTACATTTGGTTCAAGCCACACGGTTCAACTCTTGAAGGCATTAATAAGAAATCTGCACCAGCATAAATGATGTGTGATAATTTTTCATCGTAACCAATGAAAGCATAGTAATAATTCTTGTGCTTTGAAATTAACGTTTTTAATTTGTTTTGAGTATCTTCATTACCTGAACCTAATACTAAGACTGAAATGTTTTTGTTTTTTAAAGCTATTTCAAGCACTTCTGGAAGTAAATCTGTTCCCTTTTCATAAACTAATCTTCCAATAAATGCAAAAAGAGGTTTCTCGAAATCTAAATTAAAAGTTTCACAAAGCCATTTTTTATTTGCAAGTCTACCAGAATTCAAAGTTCGGTTTTTATAATTTTTAATAATAAATTCATCTGTTTCAGGGTTCCAAACACTTGTATCAATTCCGTTTAAAATTCCATTACATTTTTTGCTTTCGTGTTGTAAAAGACTTTCTAAACCATTGGCATTTTGTTTTAATTCTTCCATATAACTTGGAGAAACTGTGGTAACAGCCCAAGCACATTTTATCGCTGCAGCCAAAGGATTTATCTGATTATTCCAATCCAATAAACCTATGTTGTTTAAATCAAATTTTGGAATTAAATTGATTTTATCATGTGCAAACCAACCTTGATATTGTGCATTATGAATGGTTAAAACAGTTGGAATTTTGTTTAACGATTTAAAATTATGTGCTTCTTGCAACATAAAAGGAATTAAACCCGTATGATGATCGTGACAATGAATAATTGACGGTTTCTTTTTCCATGTCAAAATCCAATCTAAAGTTGCAATTTGAAAAGCCAAGAAACGATTAGTATCATCAGATGAATATACATACTCTTTGAAAAGCAAATCAGGAACATCAATTAAAAAGACATCAAAGTCTAAAGCATTCTTTTTGAATTCTAACACACGAAAAGAAAAGTCTTTACTTCCTAATTTTAATTTTGACTCATATATAGTTTTAAATTCATTAGAACTTGTAAACTTGTTATCATAAAAAGGCATAATAACTTGCGAAGTAATTTTAGAAGATTTTTGATATTTTGGTAATGCTCCAACAACATCTGCAAGACCACCAACTTTAGCAATTGGATAGCATTCTGCACTAATATGAGTAATTTTCATTTTTAAACTTTAATTAGATTAAAAAGGTAAGAAAAAAAAAAGTATTTTAAGAATGAAAAAAAACTTTTGAATATATTTCAATTGAATACCTATTCTCATTAGTCTTAATGAATTTAATTTATGAAAATGCTGTGTTTGAATAAAATATACTAAATTTTATTTGTTTTCGTTAATAGTAAAAAAGATTTTATGAGAAGAATAATTCTATTTGTAGCTTTTTCATTTTTAATTTCATGTAATGAAAATCGAGTTTATCATCAATATGATAAGAAATTTGAATCCAATCGATGGTTAGAATCCGATGTGAAAAATTATAATTTTGAAATTACAAAGGAAAATAATTATGATGTAATTATTGAGTTTTCTCATATCTACGATTATGATATGCCAACAATTCCATTAGTTATAAAAATAAAAACTCCTGATGAAAATGAAACGATTGAAAATTTAGATCTATCAATTAAAGATGAAAATGGAAAACATTTAGCAGATTGTTCAGGAGATATTTGCGATTTATATTATACTTATAAATCAAGCCAAAAATTATCTGTTGGAAATTATTCTATATCAATTTCTAATATTTCCAAATATGGATTTTTACCTAATGTAATTGGTGTTGGACTTACAGTGAATAAGTCAAAGTAAAACAAAAAGCATCCAGTAACTGAATAGAATCTTGATGCTTTATTCATATCATAAAATATTTAAGCTACTTTCTTGGTTCTAAAAATAAAGTAAAAACCAACAATAATAAACGGAATACTCAACCATTGACCAGTTGAAAGTAAACCAAGACTTTCCTCGAAACCACCTTGACTTTCTTTAACGTATTCCACAATGAATCTTACTGTCCAAAGTAAAACTAAAAACGTTCCAAAAAGTAAACCTTGTTTGTTTCTTGCATCTGTTTTCCAATACATATATAATAGGATTGCAAAAACAAAAACATAACCAAAAGCTTCATATAACATAGCGGGATGTTTTGGAGTAACTTCAGCTAAAACATCTGCAAACTGTGGATTTGTCTCAATAGCTTTATAAGCATCGTTTATGTCTGAAATATTAGTCTTTTCAAAAGCTTCTCTTGGTGTAAATTTGTCTCTTATAAATCGAATTCCAAAAGAAGAAGTAGTTTCTGTACCCACAATTTCCGAGTTGAAAAAGTTTCCTAAACGAACAAAAATGGCACCACTTGCAACTGGCAAAACAATTCTGTCTAAAACCCATAAAATTGGTTTTTGAACCACTTTTTTACTGTAGAAATACATCACAATAATAATTGCAATGGCAGCACCATGACTCGCTAAACCTGCAAATCCTGTAAATTCCCAGCCATCAGCAGTTTCTCGCATTGGTAATAAAATTTCCAACAAATGATTTTTGAAATAAGCCCAATCATAAAAGAAAACATGTCCTAAACGAGCACCAACTAAAGTTGCAACAACAGTATATACAAATAGATTGTCTAATTTTTCAATAGATTGTCCTTCGCGATTGTAGATGCCTTTCATTACATACCAACCTAAACCGAAGGCAACAACAAACATTAAACTATAAAAACGAAGTGTAATAAAACCTAAATCAAACCCTTCAGAAGGATTCCAAACCATATATAATGCGTTGTTCATGTATGTTTTCTTTTAAAAAGGTAAAAATAAAGATTATTATTCGGTTAGATGTTAAAAAAGATTCAAAATTCAAATTCAATAGCAATTACAAAAATCATTTTCAATTTAATAGCCACTTGTTAATTATCGATTTATTTTGCTGCACTCGCAAAACGGAGCACTGAACACTAAAATCAAGGAACAGGATCATAACCACTTTTTCCCCAAGGATGACAACTAATAATTCTTTTTATTGCCAACCAACCACCTTTAAACAATCCATGTTTTTGTAAAGCTTCAACAGTATAATGAGAACAAGTAGGTTCAAAACGACAAGCAGCAGGTGTAAACGGAGAAATTGCTCCTTGGTAAAAACGTACCAAAAGTACAAAAGGAAAAATTAATATTTTTTTTAAGCTCAAAATTATTCTTATTCATTGCCGTTCGGCTTAAGCCAACGGATTTGTTTTCAATTTAAATCTCAATTTCAAAAAAAGATTATTCAAATTTCTATAATTTCTCAAATCTGTGTTCCAAATAATTTTTCTATTCAGCAGTCTTGTATTTTAAATCGAAAAACTCGTTCCGTCTTTTCCATCTTTTAAAATAACTCCTATAGTGGCAAGTTTATCACGAATTTCATCTGATAAAGCCCAGTTTTTATTAGCTCGAGCTTCATTTCTCATTGTGATAAGCATTTCAACTACACCTGTTAATTTATCAGCATTGTTACTAGATGATTTTACATTTTTAATTCCCAAAACATCAAACACAAAAGCAGTTATAGTTCCTTTTAAAGTTGCCATATCTTCGGCAGTTAGAGACTCTTTTTTATCATTAACTAGATTGATGAATTTTACACCTTCAAACAAATTTGCTATTAGAATTGGTGAGTTGAAATCATCATTCATCGCATCATAACATTGCTGTTTCCATTTTTCAATAGAAAGAGTAGAAGTAGTGCTAGGAATTAATTTATCTAGTAGCGAAATTCCTTCCATCAAACGATTAAAACCTTTTTCGGCAGCAATCATCGCATCATTAGAAATATCTAGAACACTTCTATAATGTGCTTGAAGAAAGCAAAAGCGAACCACATTTGCCTCAAAACTTTTTTCAAAAAACGGATTATTTCCACCTAATAATTCCATAGGTAAAATATAATTTCCGGTTGATTTACTCATACGAAGACCATTCATAGTCAACATATTAGTATGCATCCAATAATTCACCGGAGAATGACCAAAACTAGCTTTAGCTTGAGCAATTTCACACTCATGATGCGGAAATTTCAAATCCATTCCACCACCGTGAATGTCAAAATTTTCACCTAAATATTTTGTACTCATTGCAGTACATTCCAAATGCCATCCCGGAAAACCAGCTCCCCAAGGAGAATTCCATCGCATAATGTGTGCTGGAGAAGCATTTTTCCAAAGGGCAAAATCTTGAGGGTTTTTCTTTTCACTTTGTCCGTCTAAATCTCTTGTGTTTGCTATTAAATCTTCAATATTACGGTTGTTTAATTCACCATAATTAAGACCTTTTTCGTTGTATGCTTTAACATCAAAATAAACAGAACCATTACTTTCATAAGCAAAACCATCAGCAATCATTTTTTGAGTCAATTCTATTTGCTCAATAATATGTCCTGTTGCAGTGGGTTCAATCGTAGGTTCTAAAAAGTTAAATTCTTGTAAAACCTTATGAAAATCAACCGTATATTTCTGAACAATTTCCATGGGTTCTAATTTCTCCAATTTCGATTGTTTCACAAAACGGTCATTTTCTACATCACCATCATCCGTTAAATGTCCAGCGTCAGTAATGTTTCTAACATACCTTACTTTATATCCAAGATGTAATAAATATCTATAAATCACATCAAAACTCATAAAAGTTCTAACGTTACCTAAATGCACATTACTATAAACCGTTGGTCCACAAACATACATTCCCACATTTCCATCCGAAATAGGAGTAAATAATTCCTTTTTTCCAGAAGTAGTATTATATAGGTGTAACGAATTGTTTTTGTAAAGTTGCATTTTCTTTATTTTTTTTGAAGCTAATCCTGCTATTCACTATATCTTTTTATTTTGAAGGCAAAATAAAAAGGATACCGTTCCTATCAGGGCTAGGGCAATTATTTTTAGTTGAAATTATTTGGTAAAATTAAAAAGTAGTTTCCATTTTAATATAATCTAAAAACTCTCTTCTTACTTTGTCTTCTTTGAATTTCCCACCAAATTCAGCAGTAACCGTACTACTTTCGATGTCTCTAATTCCTCTTGAATTCACACATAAATGTTTAGCATCAATTACACAAGCCACATCTTCTGTACCTAAAACTTTCTTAAGTTCTTCCACAATTTGTATATTCAAACGTTCTTGTACTTGAGGTCTTTTAGCAAAATAATCAACAATTCGATTCATTTTAGATAACCCAACAACAGTACCATTAGAAATATAAGCCACATGAGCACGTCCTACAATAGGTAATAAATGATGTTCGCAAGTAGAATAAACAACAATGTTTTTCTCTACCAACATTTCATTGTATTTATACTTGTTGTCAAATGTAGATGAACTTGGTTTTTTTGCTGGGTTTAATCCTCCAAAAATCTCCTTTACAAACATTTTAGCAACACGATTTGGAGTTCCCTTTAAACTATCATCAGTTAAATCCATTCCAAGTGTATTCAAGATATTTTCAACATCTTTTTTTATGGATTCAATTTTTTCTTCATCAGAAATAGCAAAAGCATCAGCTCTTAATGGAGTGTTTGCACTGGTTCCTATATGGTTTTCACCTATTTCTAAATTAAAATCTTCGTTTTTAGACATATTAATATGCAATAAGTTTTTAGCAATTTTTCTTAAAGTGCAAAGATAAATAATAAACTTCAAATAACTGTAGAAATGTTAAAACTAAACAAATTTATAGGTTTTGTTTAACTTAAACTATTTATGTAGAACGAATCTGTTGTTTAGAAATACTAAAAGAGTGGGCTGAATTTTAGTAAAGTGTATATTAATATAAAAGTGTAAAGAAATTTAAATTTGTTTACAATCAGTCAATTATAAGATAAAAAAAAGGTTACTCATTGAATAACCTTTTTTTATTTACTGGAATTATTTTTTATTGTAAACTGCTAAAGCTTCCTTTAAAATGCGAACAGACTTAATCAAATCTTCTTTTTTAAGTACATAAGCAATTCTTACTTCATCAATTCCAACATTAGGCGAGGAATAAAAACCTGCAGCTGGAGCAACCATTACAGTTTCACCATCCAAATCATAACTTTCTAATAACCATTGAGCAAAATCATTTGCACTAACTATAGGTAATTTAGCAATGCAATAAAAAGCTCCTTTTGGAGTCGCTACCTGAACACCTTCAATTTTTAATAATTCTTCAATTAAAATATCTCTACGCTCTTTATATTCCGCAATTACTTCATCAAAATAACTTTGAGGAGTATCTAAAGCAGCTTCACTGGCAATTTGAGCGTAAGTTGGAGGACTTAACCTAGCTTGTGCAAATTTCATAGCGGCTGCCATTACTTCACTGTTTTTTGAAACAATACATCCAATTCTAGCACCACACATACTAAAGCGCTTAGAAACAGAATCAATCATAATAGCATGATTTTCTAATTCTTTTACATTTAAAACAGAAAAATGTTTGAAACCATCATATGTAAATTCTCTGTAAACTTCATCGGCAATTAAAAACAAATCGTGTTTAATTACAATTTTTGCCAGTTGATTTATCTCTTCTTCTGAATATAAATAACCTGTTGGGTTGCCAGGGTTACAAATTAAAATTGCTTTTGTTTTTGGAGTAATTAGCTTTTCAAAATCTTCTATAGGAGGTAAAGCAAAACCAGTTTCAATAGTAGATATAACAGGAACTACTTTTACACCAGAAGCAACGCTAAAACCATTGTAATTAGCATAAAATGGCTCAGGTATGATAATTTCATCGTCAGTATCCATTGTGCTTCCTAAAGCAAATAATAAGGCTTCAGAACCACCTGTAGTGATTATAATATTTTGTGTATCTACTGGAAGGTTTTGATTTTTATAATATTTAGAAAGCTTTTCTCTATAGCTCTCAAAACCAGCAGAATGACTGTATTCTAAAACGTCAATATTTGCATTTTTAACAGCGTCTAAAGCCAATTGCGGGGTTTTAATATCAGGTTGTCCAATGTTTAAATGATAAACTTTATGTCCTTTTTTCTTTGCAATTTCTGCGTAAGGCACCAATTTTCTAATTGGTGATTCAGGCATTTGTATACCTTTTTGTGAAATTTTTGGCATCTTAAATTATGTTTGATTTGCAAAATTGCAACTTTTTTTTTAAATTATTTCATCTTTCTAGTTTTAAAAAATCTATTTTGTAGAATTACTTTAGTAACTTTATGAAAACTTTATTGTTTATGTTGAGTAGATTAATATTAATTATATTTTTTGTTTTTTCCAATATCACTTTTAGTCAAGTAGATTCTACTTGGTTTTCAAAAAGAAATAAAATAATTATTCCTTTTGAATTTTCTAATAATTTAATTATTTTAAAAGTTAAAATTAATGGAACTGAATTAAAATTACTTTTAGATACTGGAGCAGAAAAAAATGTGTTATTTAGTTTTGAAGAAGAAGAAAAAATTGTAATAAATAATGCAAAAAAAATAAAAATTACTGGTGTGGGAAATGGTGAGCCAATGGAAGCTACTGTCTCTTCAAAAAATCAATTAAAAATAAAAAAATATATAGATAATAATTTTTCAGTTTACATTTTAAATGAAGAAATTGTTGATGTAATTAATAAATTAGGAATTGAAATAAATGGAATATTAGGCTACAGTTTTTTTAAGGAAAGATTAATAGAAATTAATTATGAAAAAAAGAAAATCATTATACATAAGGACAGAACAATTTTAAATTCAAATAAAATAAAAAAATTTACAACTGAAAGCATAGAAGTAAAGGACGATAAGCCTTACATTAAAATTAATTCTGCAAGCAGACATAATAAACGAGAATTAAAGTTATTATTAGATACTGGTTTGAGTGATGGATTGTGGTTGTTTAATAAAAATGATATTTTCGATAAAAATCAAAAATTTATATCTGATGTTTTGGGAGTAGGATTGTCAGGAGAAATTTATGGAAAAAGATCAAGAATTGATAAATTAAACTTATCAAAATTTGATTTTAATGATGTATTAGTTGCTTATCCTGATAGCCTATCTTTTAAAAATATTAAAATTTTAGAAGACAGAGACGGGTCATTAGGGGGTGAAATTATTAAAAGATTTAATCTGTTTTTAGATTATAAGAACCATAACATCTATATAAAACCAAACAAAAATATAAACGATCCGTTCAATTATAATATGTCAGGTATAGATGTTCAACATGATGGTATTGAAGTCATAAAAGAAAAAATCACATTATATAATGGTATATATAGAGATGATACTGATTTTTTAGGTGAAAATGAAAAGTTAAAATACAATTATAGATTTGTTTTTCAACCAACATATAAAATTACACACATCAGAGAAAATTCTCCTGCAGCTTTTGTTAATTTAAAAGAAGGTGATAAAATTCTAAGTATCAATAAAAAGAGTGCTTACAATTACACTATCCAAAAAATAAACGACTTATTCCAATCTGAAGACGGAAAAAAAATAAAAATGGAAGTAGAGCGAGAAGGCAAAATAATAGAGGTAATTTTTTACCTTAAAAAAATCATATAAAAAAGCCTCAAATCCATGAGGCTTCTTTATTTATTGTTCTAAAATTGATTTCTTTTTTTCAAGAAGATTAACTTCTTTTTTCTCTACAACTGTACCTTTAATTCTCAAGGTAACCATTCCACTAGGAACATTTACAGCATTACTTTCTACAGTAATAGATTTACTAATTGGTCCAGGATTCATGTTATATTGAACTTCAATAAAATCAGATTTTCCAGGCATAATAGGAGCTGTTGGTTTTGTAGGAACCGTACAACCACAAGTTGATTTAACATTTTTGATTTCTAAAGGAGCATCACCTGTATTTGTAAACTCAAACTTACGTTTACCATCATCATCTCCTCTTGTAACTGTTCCATAATTTATTGTCTCTTCTTTAAACTCAATCTTTGGCCCTTGAGCAAAGGCAATGGTTGAAATAAACAATACTGCAACTAAATTAAGTAAATTTTTCATCATATTATTTTTTTAATTATTGTAAAATTAAACACTTTTGCAAAAAATACAAACAAATTAACTTTTTTTATTTTAGGTTATATTGTTACTTTTGCAAGTATAAATGTACAAAAACAATACCAAACTCATTTTTGCTTTTTGGAGCAATGTGGCTTGGGCATTTTTAGAAACCATTTTCCTGCTATTCATTATATCTTTTTTTTCAAAAAAGGATACCATTACTATCAGGGCTATTAATTTTTCATAAACCTTTTGTATAGTTTTAATTATAAATAAAATAACAAATCATAAATGATTCCATCTCAGTTTAATCCAAAAGAAGTAGAACAAAAATGGTACGATTACTGGATGAAAAACAACTATTTTCATTCAAAACCAGACCACAGAACTCCTTATACAATAGTAATTCCTCCACCAAACGTGACAGGAGTCTTGCATATGGGCCATATGTTGAATAATACCATACAAGATGTTCTAATTCGACGTGCTCGTTTAAAAGGATTCAATGCCTGTTGGGTTCCTGGAACAGATCATGCTTCTATAGCAACAGAAGCAAAAGTGGTTGCCAAACTAAAATCAGAAGGTATCAATAAAAGCGATTTAACACGTGATGAATTTCTAAAACATGCTTACGATTGGACTGACAAATACGGTGGAACAATTCTAGAACAACTAAAACAATTAGGTTGTTCTTGCGATTGGGATAGAACAAAATTCACCATGGATGAAGATATGTCAGCTTCTGTAATTAAATCATTTGTAGATTTATACAACAAAGGAATGATTTATCGCGGATATCGAATGGTAAATTGGGATCCAGAAGCAAAAACCACTTTGTCAGACGAAGAAGTAATTCACGAAGAACGTCAAGGAAAATTATATTACATCAACTATAAAGTAGAAGGTACAAACGATGTTTTAACTATCGCAACAACTCGTCCAGAAACAATTTTTGGAGATACTGCTATTTGTATCAATCCAAATGATGAACGTTTTTCACACTTAAAAGGTAAAAAAGCTATTGTTCCTATTTGTAATAGAGTGATTCCTATAATCGAAGATGAATACGTTGATATCGAATTTGGAACAGGATGTTTAAAAGTAACACCTGCTCACGATGTTAACGACAAAGAACTTGGAAATAAGCACAATCTTGAAATCATCGATATCTTTCATGAAGATGCTTCGTTAAACAGTTTCGGACTACAATTTGAAGGTCAAGATCGTTTCGTAGCACGTGAAAATGTTGCCAAAGAATTAGAAGAAACTGGAGTTTTAGTAAAAACTGAGATCCACATGAATAAAGTTGGAACTTCAGAAAGAACGAAAGCTGTCATCGAACCAAGACTGTCTGATCAATGGTTCTTAAAAATGGAAGAGTTGGTAAAACCTGCCATTAAAGCGGTTTTAGAAACGGAAGAAATTAAATTATATCCAAGTAAATTCAATAATACATATCGTCATTGGTTAGAAAATATCAGAGATTGGAATATTTCGCGTCAACTTTGGTGGGGACAACAAATTCCAGCTTATTTCTATGGTGACGGTAAAGAAGATTTCGTAGTTGCAGAAAACATTGAAGAGGCTTTGGTTTTAGCCAAAGAAAAAACTGCCAACTCATCACTGACCACTGAACACTTAAAGCAAGATGCTGATGCTTTAGACACTTGGTTCTCTTCATGGTTATGGCCAATGGCTGTTTTTGGTGGAATTTTAGATCCGGAAAATGAAGAGTTCAACTACTATTATCCAACAAATGATCTAGTTACTGGTCCAGATATTTTGTTTTTCTGGGTAGCTCGTATGATTATTGCAGGTTATGAATACACAGGAAAAAAACCTTTCAACAATGTATATTTAACAGGGTTGGTTAGAGATAAACAACGTCGTAAGATGTCAAAGTCACTAGGAAATTCTCCTGACCCATTAGATTTGATTGAAAAATTTGGAGCTGATGGTGTTCGTGTTGGATTATTGTTGAGTGCTTCAGCAGGAAACGACATCATGTTTGATGAAGAATTATGTAATAATGGTAAAGCTTTCGCTAATAAAATTTGGAACGCATTTCGATTAATCAAAGGTTGGGAAGTAGCTGATATTGCACAACCAGAAGCATCAAAAATTGCGATGGATTGGTACGAAGCGAAATTGCAACAAACTTTATCTGAAATTGAAGATAATTTCGAAAAATACAGATTGTCAGATGCTTTAATGAGTATTTATAAATTAGTTTGGGACGATTTCTGTTCATGGTTTTTGGAAATTATTAAGCCAGCTTATCAACAACCAATTGACAAAGTAACGTTTGACAAAGCCATTGAATTGTTAGAAGCTAATTTGAAGTTATTACATCCATTCATGCCTTTCTTAACGGAAGAAATTTGGCAATACATTGCAGAAAGAACACCAGAGCAAGCTCTGATTATTTCAGAATGGCCAACAATGAAAAATACAAATGCTGATTTAATCACTGAATTTGATTTTGCTGCTGAAGTAATTTCTGGAATTAGAACCATTCGTAAAGAGAAAAATATTGCTTTCAAAGATGTTATCGATTTAAAAGTTATCAACAACGAAAAAGTAGCGACTACTTTTGATTCGGTTATTCTTAAATTAGGAAATGTTGAAAGTTTAGAATACGTTAATGAAGCTGTTGATGGAACATTAACTTACAGAGCAAAATCGAATGAGTACTTTATTCCTATTGCCGGAAATATTGATGTAGCTGCAGAAATTGAAAAATTAGAAGCTGAATTAAAATACACTCAAGGTTTCTTAAAATCGGTTCAAGGAAAATTAAATAATGAAAAATTTGTGGCTGGTGCACCAGAACAAGTTATAGCAAATGAAAGAAATAAAGAAGCTGATGCTTTAGCTAAGATTGCTACAATTGAACAAAGTTTGGCTAGTTTGAAGTAAACAATATTTGTCATACTGAACTTGATTCAGTATCTAAAAAAATCCCGTTTAGTTGTAAAACCAAACGGGATTTTTTAAACAAACTAACCTAATTTATTTTTTATCTTTTCCTTTATATTGTTTAAAAAGAGTTCTTGTAAATTCTTCTTCTGCTTTTTTTAGTTGTAATACTTTTTTAGCACCAATGATTTCTTTTGCTTCTCTTGTGAATTTCTTTTTTAAAGCTACTAATTCTTCATCAATAGATTCCATGTCAGAAAGAATCGTTGAGGCTTCTTTATCAGATAATTTATCTAAACCATCACCTTTATATTTTTTCATGATGGTTTTCATTTTGTTATGACGTAACTCAAATTGCTTTTCGTCATAGGTATTGTAAATTGGCCAAAATTTTTCAGCTTCAGCAGTGGTTAAACTCAATTCTTTTGTAATATAAGCTACTTTTAAAGCTTTAACTTTTTCAATTTTTTCTTTGCTAGGTTGTGCAATCGACACCATCGAGAACAAAACAACTAAAAGGGTAATATACTTTTTCATTTTTATTCGTTTAAATATAAATCTACGTTTTGATAATTTTCTTCTAAATATAATTCTACCGCATCATCGTTTAATGCTAAACTTTCTTCTAATGAAGCAAAGTCCTCATTGGTCAATTCGGTTGCAATTTCATAATTTGTCATTGTTGGTTGCATTGCCAAATATGTTTCAATGGTTTCATCTTCAACAACATTTGTACTTGTGGCTGTGTCTTGCATTGAAAAATAAACAGGTAAAGCAATTGAAACTAATAATACAGCTGCTATACTTGTCATCCAAACTCTTTTATTTTTCCATAATGAAATTACTTTTGGTTCATTTGCAACCACTAATTGACTAAGCATTTTAGTTTCAAATTGTTCAAAATAACCTTCAGGAACTTTGAATCCTGATTTTATTTTTTCATTATTTAAATTAAAATCTGTCATACTATTAAGACTATTTTTTTTGTAAAAGGTTTAATTTGATTTTAAAAATTCTTCTATTTTCTTTGTTGCCAAATGATAACTTGCTTTTAAAGCACCTACAGAAGTATCGAGAATTTCAGACATTTCTTCATATTTTAATTCTTCAAAATATTTCATTTTAAAGACTAATTGTTGTTTTTCAGGTAAAATTGCAATAGCTTTTTGTAGCTTTAATTGAATTTCTTCTCCTTCAAAATACACATCACTTTCTAAATTATTAATAGCTTTACTTTGTAATTCTTCATTAGAAACACCACTTTTCTTGGCTTTTTGTTGCAAAAATGTCAAAGATTCATTAGTTGCGATCCGATACATCCAAGAATATAATTTGCTATCTCCTTTAAAATTTTTCACATTTGAAAACACTTTAATAAACGTATTTTGTAACACATCATCAGCATCATCATGGTTTAAAACGATGTTACGTATATGAAAATATAAAGGTTTCTGATATAACTCCAATAGCTTTTTGAACGCTTCGTTTTGCGTTTTAGGATTAGATAATTCCAATAAAAAAGCTTTTTCGTCTTGCAAGTTTTAAATCTTTTGTTGATAAGACTAAAGATAAGCAAAAAGGTTTAATATAATTTTTAAAAATCTTTTGTAGAATGTACCTTTGCCGCAAACAACACTACAATGATACAAACAGTAATTTTTGATATGGACGGTGTAATTGTTGATACAGAACCGGTGCATCATTACGCTTATTTTCAACATTTTAAACAGTTAAATATTGAGATTTCAGAAGAATTATATAGAACCTATACTGGAAATTCAACTCGAAATGTTTTTCAGAAAATAAAAGCTCAATTTAATTTACCCCATGAAGTTGAAGATTTAATTCAGACCAAAAGAAGTATATTCAATGATGCTTTTGATACCAAAGAGGATTTATATTTAATTGAAGGAGTAGAAGATTTAATCAAAGATTTACATGCCAACGGAATTCAATTAATTTTAGCCTCATCAGCTTCAAAAGTTACGATTGATAGAGTTTTTAATCGTTTTAATTTAAATCAATATTTCACCCATAAAGTTTCAGGAGAAGATTTTCCGAAATCAAAACCACATCCAGCTATTTTTGAACATGCAGCCAGTTTGTCTGTTGCTCCAAAAGAAAACTGTATAGTTATAGAAGACAGCACAAATGGAATTGAAGCTTCTGTTGCTGCAAATATTTATTGTATTGGCTATGATAGTTTACATTCCAAAGATCAAGATTTATCAAAAGCGAATATTTTAGTAAAACATTTTAATGAATTAAATGCTGAAATTGTAAAGAATTTGAAGTAGTTAAGCAACAGCTTCTTTATAAGTTTTCAAACAAAGTTCTCTAGCTTCTTTATGGTCAACAATTGGTTTTGGGTAATGAAGAGTTTCTAATTCTGGAACCCATTTTTTGATGTATTTTAAGTCTTTATCAAACTTCTTAATTTGTTCCGTTGGATTAAATATTCTGAAATAAGGAGCTGCATCAACACCTGATCCTGCTGCCCATTGCCAATTCCCAACATTACTCGACTGTTCATAATCTAACAGTTTTTGAGCGAAATAAGTTTCTCCCCATTTCCAATCGATTAGTAGGTGTTTGCATAGAAAACTGGCTACAACCATTCTTACGCGATTGTGCATGTGACCTGTTTTATTTAGTTCTCTCATTCCAGCGTCTACCATTGGGTAACCCGTTTTTCCTTGACACCATTTTTCAAATAATTCTTCATTATTTTTCCATTGAATGGCATCGTATTTTGGTCTAAAACTCGAATTTACAGTATAAGGAAAATGCCATAAAATTTGCATGAAAAACTCTCTCCAAATTAATTCTTTTAAAAACGTTTCATTTTGAAAAGTTGCTGCATGATTTACCATTTTTCGAATTGAAACAGCTCCAAAACGTAAATGAGCTCCAAGCATTGAAGTTCCGTTTTGAGCCGGAAAATTTCGAGTTTCTTCATAGTTTGAAATCACTTTATCGCCAATATCAAAAGGAGTTACTTTAATTTCAGAAATTTCAAAACCTATTTCTCTTACACTTAAAAAAGGGTAGGAGTGAATGGTTATTTTATTTAATTTACTTTCTGAATTATAATGCTTTAAGTTGATTTTAGAAAGAGCTTCTTTCCATTTTTTTGAATAAGGAGTGTACACTACATAGGGGTCACCATCATCTTTTACAACTTCACTTTTTTCAAAAATGACTTGATCTTTACTGGTTTTGAATTCTACATCATTGTCTTTAAATAACTGATTCATTTCCTTATCGCGTTTTCTAGCATAAGGCTCGTAATCGTGATTGGTATAAACCGTTTTTATCTTATTTTCTTGAATTAACTTTTCGAAAATTGCTTTTGGTTCACCATGAAAAACAGCTAGAGATTTTCCGTTTTCTTGCAGTTTGTTTTGAATTTTAGATAATAATTCATGTATAAATGATACACGAGCATCATCTTTTGGTAATTCGGATAATATTTTTTCGTCAAAAATAAAAATAGGTAATACTTCTTCCTTATCATTCAAAGCATGAAAAAGGCCTACATTATCTTCTACTCTTAAATCTCTTCTAAACCAAAATATATTCATATTCAATTACAATTACAAAAATCAAGCTCAATTACAATTTCAAAAATCTAATTATCCATTAACCAAAAGCGTAGACATTCCACCATCTACGTGTAAAATTTGACCACTCATCCAACTACTTTTTTCACTTAATAAAAAGCTAGCCATTTGAGCAATATCTTCGGGTTGTCCATATCGTTTTAACGGATGACGTTCTGATGACTTTTCCTTTTTCACTTCATTATTTAAGAATTTATCCGCTAAAGGTGTATCTGTTAAAGATGGAGCAATTACGTTCACTCTAATTTTCGGAGCATATTCAGCAGCTAAAGCTTTAGCAAAACCTTCAATAGCACCTTTTGAAGCCGCAACACTTGTATGAAAAGGCATTCCCATACTTGCAGCAACACTACTAAACAAAACAATACTAGAATGGTTTGAAGCTGTTAAATTAGGCAAAAGAGCTTGAATAACCTTCACCATTCCGATAAAATTGATTTGTAAATCGTTTTCAAAGACTTCAATTTTTAATCCTTTAAAGGGTCTTAAATTAATGCTTCCTGGTAAATAGACTAAACCATCTATTACTTCTGGTAATTTTGGAGTATCTAATGTATTAGATGTTACATCAAATGGAATATGAGTTACATTTAAATTTGCTAATTTTTCATTTGTTCTACTGGCCACAAATACTTTATTGTTCATTTGTAGTTCTTTGGCTAACGCTAAACCAATTCCGTATGAACCTCCAATTAATAGTATGTTTTTCATGTTTTTAATTTTTAAATTCCCCAAATAATTCTATTAATTTTTTTCTTCTGTATTCGAAGATTTCATTTAGTTTAGGTTGAACGATAAATGGATGCACCATTTGACCTAAAATTCCCATTGGGACTTTATAATCTACAATATCTTCCATTTCCACACCACCATCAATTTCTTTTAGAAAATGCTTGTGATGCCAAAGGGCATATGGTCCAAAACGTTGTTCATCTACAAAGAATTTTTTATCTACAACATGAGTGATTTCTGTTACCCATTTTGTTTTTATTCCTAAAACAGGTGTTACAATGTATTGAATTAATTGTCCAGAATACATAGGTCTATCTGCTCCAGAAAGTATTTCAAAACCCATATAATCTGGAGTTATTGTTTTTAAATTTCTAGGATTGGATAAAAAATCCCAAGCTTCTTCGATTGTAATGGGTAAGTTTTGTTTGCTGTGTAAAGTATAAATTTTCATGATTTATTTTTTGTAAAGGTAATTATTGTTTAACAAATTACGAAAATAATTAAACAAAATAATATAATTTTTAGATAGCTTTAACATAAATTTGATTGAATATTGCGTAAATTCGTGGCATTAAAAAAAAATAACCAAACATGAAAAAATTATTATTAGCTGCTATTTTTGCTTTTTCAAGCATTTTGGCTACTGCTCAAGTAAAAACACCACAGGCAAGTCCTAGTTCAAAAGTGGAACAAGTTGTCGGATTAACAACAGTTGAAGTTAATTATTCTCGTCCAAGTGCAAAAGGGAGAACGGTTTATGGAGAATTAGTTCCTTATGGTTCTGTGTGGAGAACTGGAGCTAATGCAAATACTACTGTAACATTTTCTGAAAATGTAAAAATTGAAGGAAAAGAGTTGGCAAAAGGAACTTATGCTTTATTTACAACTCCAAAAGCAGATAGTTGGGATGTGATTTTTTATAAAAATACTGATAATTGGGGAACACCTGAGAAATGGAATGATGCTGATGTAGCTGCCAAAGTTTCTGTTAAACCTGAATCAACTAACAGACACGTAGAAACATTTACTATTTCTGTCGATAATATTACCAATGATAATGCTGTTTTAAGTATCCAATGGGAAAAAACTATTGTTCCTGTTAAAATTGAAGTTCCTACAAAAGAAGTTGCAATTACAAGTATTGAAAATGCTTTAGCTGGACCAAAAGCAAGTGATTATTTTTCAGCAGCACAATATTTTTATCAATCAAACGGTGATATGAATAAGGCATTAACTTGGGTTAATAAAGCTGTAGAACTAGCAACTGCAAATGGAAAAGAAGCTCCATTTTGGTACTTACGTCAAAAATCTTTAATTCAAGCAAAATTAGGTGATAAGAAAGCGGCAATTGAAACAGCAAAAGCTTCTTTAGCAGGTGCAATTAAAGCAGGAAACAAAGACTATGAAAAAATGAATAATGATTCAATTGCAGAATGGTCGAAGAAATAAAAATGTACTTTTTAAGTAAAAATGAAAATGCCTTTCGATATTGAAAGGCATTTTTTTATTTTCTATTATTCAGAAAAGCTTGAACAGTCAAAGACAGTAGTAAGGTAAGAATTGCACCAATAAAATTCAACCAAAGGAAACTAACTATATCAATATAAAAAATGTAAAATATAGTCAGTTGACTAATACAAGCAGCAATAAAAATAGCTTTTCCTTTTACATAATGAATATAAAATCCTACAAGGAATATTCCTAAAACTGTTCCATAAAATATTGAACCGATTATGTTTACCAATTGAATTAAATTTTCAAAAAGCGAACTGATACATGCAAAACCAATAGCAACTAATCCCCAAAATAAAGTAAAATACTGAGTGGCATAAACATAGTGTTTGTCAGATTTATCACCTTTGTTTCTTTTGTAAATGTCTATTGTAGACGTTGCTGCTAATGAATTTAAACCAGAAGCACTTGAAGACATAGCTGCACTAAAAATTACAGCTAATAATAATCCTAAAATCCCTTTGGGTAAATGATGTAATATGAAATATAGAAACACATAATCTTTATCATTAGTTTCAGCTTTCGAATCTGATTTTGCGATTAAATTTTTTGCCTCTTCACGCAACTCTTTTTCTTGAGAAGTTAAGGTTTGCATTTTCTTTTTTAAGGCATTGTTATCGTAATCATAATTTAATTGCTCAATATAAATATGGTTAATGACATTTTTTTCTTCATTAATAACAGCTAATTTGTCTTCTAATTTGCTATAATCCTCTTTATATTTGGAATTTTCAATATTTGTAACATTTGTCGGATTAAAATGTAAAGGTGCACTGTTAAATTGATAAAAAACAAAGACCAAAACTCCAGTTAAAAGAATAAAAAACTGCATTGGAACTTTTAAAATTCCGTTCATAATCAAACCCATCTGACTTTCCTTGATTGACTTTCCAGAAAGATAACGTCCAACTTGTGATTGATCAGTACCAAAATAAGAAAGCATCAAGAAAAAACCACCTGTAATTCCACTCCAAAATGTGTATCGTGTTTCTGGATTATAAGAGAAATCTAGAATTTCCATTTTACCATTTGCTCCCGCTATTTTTAATACATTGAAAAAGTCTAATTGTTCAGGTAATTGGTTTAAAATAATTATAAATGTAATTACCATTCCACTAAAAATAACAAACATTTGCTGTTTTTGGGTAACATTAACGGCTTTGGTTCCACCAGTTACTGTGTAAATGATTACTAGGATTCCAATGATGATATTAAGAATAAATAGATTCCAACCTAATAAAGCTGAAAGAATAATTGCAGGTGCATAAATTGTAATTCCGGTTCCTAAACCTCTTTGAATTAAGAATAAGATTGCTGCTAATGTTCTAGTATTAATATCAAATCGTTGCTCTAAATATTCATATGCAGTGTACACTTTTAACTTATGATAAATAGGAATAAAAGTATAAGCAATCACAACCATAGCCAAAGGTAATCCAAAATAGAACTGCACAAAACCCATTCCGTCATGATAAGCTTGACCTGGTGTGGAAAGAAAGGTAATAGCACTTGCTTGTGTTGCCATTACTGAAATTCCAACAGTAAACCAAGGGGTTTCGTTGTTTCCTAAAATATAATCTTTAACGTTAGCACTTCCTTTTGTTTTTAATGCACCATAAATCACAATAAAAAGTAACGTAAACGATAGTACAATCCAATCTAAATTTGCCATATTATGTGAACATTTCCATTAATAAATAAAACACTAATATGTAAAGAGCATTGAGTACCAAAACGATACTGTAACTCATTTTCCATTTGTTTTTTTCTTTCTCCATAATTAAATATTTGCCGCTAAGGCTCAAAGTCACAAAGTTTTTTTCTGCCAACTAATAACTGAACACTGAGCACTATTCTAAACCAATCATATTTGCTAACAATCGATAAGCACCACTAACACCTTCAGGTAATTCTCTAAAGAAACTTAAACCTGTGTAAATGTAGTTTCCTTTTCCGTATTTTGCTATTAATAATGCTCCTTTTGTTGGGTTTTCTCCTTCATCGTTTGCTTGTAAAATTGGAGTAAATTCACTAGAAAATTCATCTGGATAATACAAACCTTGCTCTTGAACCCAACCTTCAAAATCTTTATTGGTAATTTTGTTTGGTGTGTTTAAGACAGGATGATTTGGAGCTAAAAACGTAACTCTTGCATTTTCATTAGTTACTCTATCTCTTGAAATTTTTAATTCAAAAGGAGCAACTTCTTCCGTTACTAAACCTCTATTAGTATTGTATTGAACGATTAAATTCCCACCATTTTTTACATATTCAAACAGAATTTTGTTCTTGAAAGCTAATTCTTCTACAACATTGAAAGCACGTATACCAATAATTATTGCATCATAATTTTGAAGTATATTAAAGGCAATTTCTGATGGATTTATTGTGGTGACTTTAAAACCTAAATTTTCTAGATTACTTGCAACTTCATCACCAGCACCTTTGATGTAACCAATGTTTTTTCCTTTGGTGTGAATATCTAATTTTACTAATTTAGAAGTTGAAGGTTGTAAAATGGTTTGTTTGGGAATATGTGGATAATTTATTTCAATAAGTTCTTGATTAAATTTTTTGCCATTCATTGATACTACAGCTTCTATTATTGAAGTTACTTCATTTTTAGGTGGAAAAATTTTAAAAGTTACAGTTCGTTCGTCATTCTTTTGAGGAATTTCAAAAGCAATTGAAGTTGGTTCAACTTTCCAATTTTTATCAACATTTAAAGATAAATTTCCTTTTGTGTTTTCCGTTTGTGAAATAATTTTTACCTGAATTTCTTTGGGCTGATTATCATTGAAAATAGATACTTTATTTACAAGGTTTGTAGTTACTTCTGGTAATACAGTAAAAGGTATATAGGTTTCTCCAAATTCGGGATCATTTTTCTTGTAGACTACATTTTTGACAAATTCAATTGTTGTTCCTTCAATATTTATAGAAAAAGTTATGGGAAATTGTAATGTTTCTTCGGGTAAAATTCTGATGGCTTTGTTAGAAACTTTGTACATTCCAACCGTTGGAGTTTCTTTTAACCAAAATAAATTGGAATAATCAAATTCAACAGCAATCTTGTTGTTTTCTAATTTTAAACTAATTTTTGAATTGTTTTTTAAAGTTACATTTTTTTCTGAAACAATCTTGTTTCCAAAGGAAACGGAATTCAATGTCATATTTGCATCACTTCGATTAATTGCTTCAATATTCAAAGAATAAATATCTGATTTCGTGACTTTTTCCGATGAACTAATAGCTTCTAAAAATAACCCAGAACAAGCTTCAATTAAACTAGAAAGTTCTTTTAATTTTATTTTTTTCCAATGGGAATCTTCTAATTTCTGCAATAATTTATAAGCTTCCACTAATTGTGGAATGTGTTTTTCAGGATTTTTAAAATTGAAATTTTCTTCGACTTTATTTAATATTTTTCCAATTGCTTCACCATCTTTTATACGATTCCAAGAAGTATCAATTCCTTCAAAAATATTATCTGAACTAGGTTTTGTTCCTTTTAAAAGTTCTAAATATTCAATTTCATCACCACGAGAACCTGTTGAACCAAACCCTTGACAACGGTGTTGACTTCGGCTTAAGGCAGCAATTTCAAAATTACTTTTTCCTAAAATAGGGAAGTAGACATTGGCATTAATTGCTACTAAATTACTTTTATCTGCTTTTTCAAAAGCTTCTTGACTTCCATAAAACCACCAAGAAGTATTGAAAAACAACCGTTGAGGTTTGTTTTTGATTAAATCATAAGCTTCCAAACTCAACATGGCACTTGCGGTGTGATGTCCATGAGTAGTTCCTGGTGAACGATGGTCAAAACGATTAATGATAATATCGGGTTGAAAAGTTTCTATAGTTTGAATTACATCGGCCAAAACTTCTTGCTTATTCCAAATCGTGAAAGTTTCTGAAGGTACTTTCGAATACCCAAAATCATTAGCCCGTGAAAAAAACTGTTGTCCTCCATCAATTCTTCGAGCGGCTAAAAGTTCTTGAGTTCTGATTGCTCCAAGTTGTTCTCTTAATTCTGGACCAATTAAATTTTGTCCACCATCACCACGAGTTAATGATAAATAGGCAGTTTGTGCATGGTAGTGATTAGAAAAATAAGAAATTAATCGTGTGTTTTCATCATCTGGATGAGCGGCTACATATAAAACAGAACCTAAAAAATTAAGTTTTTTTACTTGCTCATATATTTCTCCTGTGGAAGGTTTTTTAGGCTGTTGAGCGTTTACAACTATAAATGAAAAAAGAAATAATAGGACAAATTTGAATTGTGATTGATGCATTTTACTTTTTTATTGGCAATAGCTTCAAAAATAGTAATTATTAATTTGTCGTGATGCGTTTTCCAAAATTTTGGAATTTCTTTAACAAAAAATTAAGAGCAAAGACTTAAAAGTTTTTGCTCTTGATTAGTTAGTTAATTGTAGTTAACTAAAATGTTTATTTTCTGCATTTTGAGTTTTTGGTATTACAATAATAAAATTAAAAGTAGTATAATTATTATTATTGCACCAACAGATAAATAAACTCCATTACCGGTTGATCTTAATTCTTTTTTTATGGATCTTACTTCTTTTCTAAGCTCTTTTTTCTCAGCTCTAGTTAGATTTGATTTGTCCATTTCTTTAATTTCTTCCAAACGATCTAGCATAACTTGAACTTTTGCAGGAACTTCAGAATTTGGATTTGCGATTATTGTTTCGTTTGCGAATGTTAACGTTGGAATTAATGACATTATCAAGACCATAAATAACGTTGTAAATGACATTTTGTTGATAATAGTTTTCATAAAATATATGTATTAAGATTAGTTTTAATTTTCATTTTATTGAAGTTGTAAAGTTCAACAAAAGGAAAAAAAACACGTTACATAATTTTAAGACTTACTTATATAATTCTCATGACTATTTATATTCCACAATTCTTGGTTTAGATAAATCAAAGTTTTGAAAGCCTATATCTTCAGTTTTAAATGAATTGGTTTTAAGTATATTATTACCATCACCAGGAATACTAGGAAAAAATGAAAATGAAATTTGAAAACTGTCAAAAACTAAATAATCGTTACTAATTATTAGTCCAGCTCCAAATTGAGAATACATTTTGCTTTTGGTAAAGTGATCATTTTCATCACTGATCATTCCGAAAGTGTAACTTAAAAAAGGATTTAGACGAAAACCCCAAAGACTCCAAGGTGAATATCCTTGTGTTTGAAAAGTTATAAGTGCTTTCTTTGTTCCATACAGTATATCACTTCTAAAACCTCTAATTCCGTCGTTGTCATTTAATGTAACTCTATCGAATCTGGAATCAATTCTGTTGGTTCCAATTGTTAGTTCAGGTTTAATAAATTGTCTAAATTTCCATTTCCTACCTTCAATTAAATTAGTAAAATAAATTAGTTTAAGAGAAAGAGCTGTCTGTTCAGATGAGTTTCTATAGAAAGTTCCATATTCTAAATTAGAACTCAAATAGCCCCAATTATAAAATTTTCCTAAACTAAATCGACCCGCAAAATAATAGCGATATGCATTATTTTTACGTTGGTAACCACCTGTTATCCCATAGACAATTCCGGTTGGCACATCTTCAATAATTCCATAGTTGAAAATATATCTTTTTTGTTCAAATTGTCGAGATGCAATTCCAAAACCTATTAAATATAATTGTTCATCTGAAAAAAAATCAGCAGTATCATATAAAGGTGAAGCTTTTTCTAAATAATTTGTTCGGTAAAATCGAGCTGATGAAATGAAATTAGTAGTTCTATCTTTTTCGGTATCATTACCAAAAATTTGGAACGACCTTCCTAACCAAAAGTCTTGATTGTTGTATTTAAAATTTTGTTTATCGCTAATAAATGTTGTGTCAATAGGAATTTCGCTTCTAAAGAGTTGGCCAATTTTTATTCCACCAGCCCATTTTGTGAAGGCAGAAATAAATGGTCGCTCAATGTTGATATGCTTATCATAATTTTTATCTAAATCAATATCATAACTCAAAGTTGTACTGATATAAGTGTTTTTGAAATTGGGAACTATATAGTCAACACTATAAGCACTTTCATTATTAGTCAAACTTTTTTGGTATGAGTTCTTTAATTGGTGACCGAAACCTAAAAAATTGTATTCATTTAATTTAAATGTTGATCTATTTGTTGTAGTTGAAAAATCAGGAACTGTACTCCAAGCATCTAATACTTTAATATGAATATCAACAGAGTCTGATTTTTCGGCAATTAAAACGGCATCAATTTCAACTCTTCTAACATATTTTTGACTTCTAATAATACGTTTTGAATCTTTTAATAATAAAGTGTCTAGAGGTTTGTTTTTCTTAAAGAGTAATAAATTTTTAATGGTCCAATTACTTGTTTTATCATGAATCTTATTTCCTGTTCGCTCTACAAAATTATTTGGTTTTTGAGTACTATCTGTAACTGAAAACCCAAAAGGATCCATTACTTCAATGGTTATGTTTCTAACAATTTTACCATCATAACTCGAATAGTTTTTTTCAATTTGTTTTGTAATTACAGAGTTACCTTTATATCCTTTTTTTGTAGGTTCAAAAATGAGTTTGTGTAAAAACTTTGTAAAACCTCTTTTTTTGGAATAATCTTCAATATTTCGGTACATTTTGACCGTATCTTTCTCTTTAGGATTAGTTTGAGAAAAACCAATAGTACATAACAAAAACACCAAGAAAAAAAGTAATAAGTTTTTTTTACTATTCATTTTTCAAATTCGAATGATACTTGTTTCTAAAATTACTCATGTTTTAATGAAGACGTTATTTTTTATCTATTATTGTAATGAAAAAAGAATATTATCAATTTCTTGTTGTACTTCTATTAAATCTTTTTTATATCGTTCGGTTTCGAGATTGATGGTGTTATATAACATATCATTTTGCTTAATTCTAAGAATCACATATTTTTTGACTAATTTATTATGATCTAAAATTTCTTTTGGCAAACTATATTTTTCAATTTTTCTAACAATTTCTAAGTTTTCTTTCCAAAAATATAAACTTCTGTCTTTTATCTGATAGAGATAACTTTCTTTATTGTTTCCTTGAAAAGTAAACATCTCCATTGCCATAACTTCATTAGCTTCAAAATCTTTCATTTGAGTTTCATAAAGTTTAAAATATTTTAGGCCTGGTTCTTCAGTACTTGTTGATTCTTCTTCAAACTGGTAGTATTTTAATGGATTAGGAATAGACTCAATGACTAAAAACGAAGTTGAAACTCCTAGAAAGGATACGATTCCTAAAATCCAATAATTTAGGTCTCTATTTTCTTTATTTAACATGCCATAATAATATACATATCCAATCACAAATCCAGAAACTAAACCACCTAAATGCGCAGCCGCATCAATTCCTTCTTTTAATCCATTTATTAAATTTATTCCAATATATATTGAGATATAAATTAGCATAGGTTTTTTTACAGATTTTTCTATATGAGTAGTTGTTAAAAGTGCTAAAAACACACCAAATAAGCCAAAAATAGCTCCTGAGGCACCAGCACTTATTGCAAATGTATTCCAGTATAAACTTGCTGTGCTTGCAATAAATCCAGTTATTAGATAAGCAACGATAAACCTATTTTTGCCAATTAGAGGTTCCAACAACATTCCAATAAATATTAAGGCATATAAATTCATTAAAAGATGCAAGATTCCAATATGTATAAACATACATGAAACTAATCTCCACCATTCTCCATTGATTGTAAGCTCTCTAACATTTGCTCCCCAAAAAATTAATTTTTCTCCTTGAGGTTCTATTATGTTAGTTCCATCTATTGCCATAATTACAAAAAATAAAATATTTGCAATTATTAATAACGGTGTAAATATATAATCTTTGGTTGGGATGAAAATTGTAAAGAAATCTTTGAGAGACTTTTCTTTTTTTAGGCTATTGATTTTTAAATTGTCTTCTTTGAAATTTTCTGAATTTTCAGTTTCTAAATTATTAGAACTAATATTAATTTCGGTTTTTAAAAACTCAATTTTTTGAATTAAAAGTTCAACGTTTTCTTTGTTTTTGCCCCAATCTAATATTTGGTTACCAATACATTTGCTTGAAACTATTGCTTTGTTATCTAATAATGTAATATCAATTTGTTCACTCCAAGAGGATAAACTCATTGTGGTTGTTGCTTTGATATGGTTAGAGTTGATTTCTCCTATATTCCAGTTTAAATCTAAAATTGCTTTTGAGAAAAGCATTTGATAATAGGATTTAGCATCTATCGAATATTCAAATTCAATAATATACTCAGGCAGTAATTTATTATTCATAAGAAAATGAAAATAACGTTAATCAGTAAATTCTTGGTGCTCAGAATGGTTGTTTAGAACTGAAATCCCTTTTTGCATTAAAAGGTTATTTGGATAAGTAATATATTCATTATCTTCAGTTTTCAATAAAACATAGAACGCTTTTATATCTATTATTTCACCAGAAATAGGAAAATCTTTATCCAAAATTTTTATATGATCTCCAATTTTAAAAGGAAAAGAAAAAAATAATATTATTCCAGCTGTGATATTACTTAATAATGACCACTGTGCAAAAGCAGCTACACCAACAATGGTAAAAATGGATGAAGTGAATAGAAATAATTGGTCTTTTTTAACACCCCAAATTACTACAATAGTTATAATCGCTAATAAACTCAAAAGAATATTTACATACTTGATAACTAAATTTGTTCGATGTTCTAACGATTCATTTGACCTAGCATACTTGCTAATTCCTTTGGCTAAAAAATAGCGAAGAAGCAAAAACACAACTATAACTACAATGGTCGAAATTTCTTCGTGTAGATATTTATTTTGAATTGTATCAAACATATTCTTTTAATTTAGCATAAAGTTTATCAACGGGTAACCCTACAACATTTGGATAGGAACCTTCAATTTTTGAAATTCCAATTAAACCAATCCATTCTTGTATTCCATAAGCACCAGCTTTGTCAAATGGTTTGTAATTGGTAATGTAATAATCAATTTCCTCTTTGGTTAAATTTATAAAAGTTACTTTAGTAATGCTGTGAAAAACCTCTGATTTTAATTTTGTTTTAATACAAACAGACGTAATAACTTCATGGGTTTTTCCACTCATTGAATGTATCATTTCAAAAGCTTCTTGGTAATATTTTGGTTTACCTAAAGCTTTATTTTCATGCCAAACAATGGTGTCACTCGTAATTAAGATTTCGTTTTCAGCTAATTCGTTTTCAAAAGCATTGGCTTTTAATTCGGCTAAGAAATCAGTAATTTGATGATGCGTTAAATGTTCAGGATAAATTTCTTCGACTTCTTTTAATTGAATCGAAAAATCCAAGCCTAATTCTTTGCAATATTGTTGTCTTCTTGGTGAACCAGAAGCTAAAATGATTTTTTTATTTGATAGAAAATTATCCAAGAGTTGCTAAGTTATTTAAGTTATACGTAATTACAATTATCGATAATATTCCAGTAATCATTATGAATTTTAGAACTGTACTTAAATGATTGAAGTCTTTTTGGGTTTTAGCAGGCCAAAGTTTTACAATAAAATAAAGCATGGGAGCTACAACTAATCCTAAAACATAATAAATAACATATTCTAAATGAGTGAAATTTTCATTTAAATAATAGAGTAGTGCTAATAATGGAATGAAACTAATTCCAAAAATGACTTTTTGTGTTTTTTCTTTTCCTAATACAATTGGTAATGTATTCATTCCTGTTTTTAAATCTCCTTCATAATCTTCTATGTCTTTAACAACTTCTCTTATAAAAGTCAATAGAAATGCAAAAAGAGCATAATCGAGTATAATTTGAAAAAGTACATTCAAAAACTGACGATTTTCAACAGTAATCACTGGGTATAAATCAAAAACACCTACTAATATAATACTAAAAGCCACTAAAAATGAAACTAGAAAATTTCCAGCCAATAGACTCTGTTTAAATTGCGTTGCATACAAATACAATACAAACGAAACTACTATAAAAATAGCCGCAAAACTTTCTTTAAAAATAATATTAGCTAAAAAAAAGCCAAGAATAACACCAACAATATTAAAAGCTAAGTAATAATTGTAAGCTGTTTTTTCTGAAATATGTTTGCCAACAATGACTTTTTCAGGCTTTGAAATGGCATCTGTTTCTTGATCCACAATATTATTGATAATGTAACCAGCTGCAGCAATACAAACTGTTGCAAGTATTAATAATACAAATTCAATATCATTTAAAGCAAGTAGTAATTCGTCTTGTTGTTTTAAAAATCCAAAGTGAAAAACCGCTTGAACTAGTGCGATAATTAGTAGGTTTTGGTAACGTATTAGTTTTAGGAAATTCATTTTTTGTTATTAGAGTTTAGGGAATAGTTAAAAGGGATAAGTAATTCGGATTAAACATATTTAACTTATGCCTTATCCCTTATTACTTTTTACTAAATAAAATCAATCAAACTTCGCATCAAAATGCTCCATCCATTTGCCTTGCACTTTCATCACTTGCTCGATTACGTCTCTTACGCAACCTTTTCCACCGTTGATGTGCGAAATGTATTTACTTATGTTTTTGATTTCGGGAACAGCGTTTTGTGGACAGGTTGGTAATCCGACTAATTTCATCACATGAAAATCTGGAATATCATCACCCATGTATAAAACTTGTTCAGGTTTGATGTTGTATAATTCAGTGAATTCTTTGAAAGTTTCTACTTTATTGGGAACACCTAAATGAATATCTGTGATACCTAAATTGCGTAAACGAATACGAACACCTTCATTACTTCCACCAGAAATGATGCAAACCGTGTAGCCATTTTCTACAGCAGCTTTCATAGCGTATCCATCACGAATGTGCATATGACGAAGCATTTCTCCAGTTTGTGTAACGTGAATGGTTCCATCGGTTAAAACACCATCTACATCTAAAATAAATGTAGTGATATCGTTCATTAATTCTTTATAGCTTTTTGACATTTTGTATGGATAATGTTAGTTGTCTGTATAATTCTCTATAAGTTGGATTTTCTAAAGCTTCCAAATGTTTCTGAATCGTTGGTTCATCATTTCTAATGGCTGGACCAGTTTGTGCATCAGTTGGAGTTAGCGTTTTTATCTTATTAGCTGTTTCTTCAATTAAAGGCTGCAAGATAGCAAAAGGAACGTTATTTTCCTCACAAAGGGCATTGCCAATTTGATACATATGATTGACAAAATTAGAGACAAAAACAGCTGAAATATGTAAACTTTTTCGTTGTTCTCCATTGATTCGATAAACCGAATTGGATAAGCTTTTCGCTAAATTTTCTAAAAATTCGAAATCTTCTTCATGTTCAGTTTCTAGGCAAAAAGGAACCGATTTCATATCCACTTCTTTACTCTTTGAAAACGTTTGTAAAGGATAAAAAACACCACGTTTGTTTTTAGGATGCATCACTCTAAAATCCATTGTGCCAGAAGTATGCACCACTAATTTATCAGTAAACGGAATTTGATTAGAAACTTCTTCAATAGCTTTATCACTAACCGAAATTACATAAACATCAGCTTTTTTTAAATCAGCAAATGAAGTTGTGATTTTAGAGGAATCAATTAAGTTTTCAAGTGATTTTTTGGAACGAGCAAATACTTGAACTAAATCAATAGCACCATTGGCTTCTATTGCTTTTATAAGATGTGAAGCTACATTTCCTGAACCTAAAAGGACTACTTTAATCATTTGGCTAAATTACGTTAAAATTAAAAAACTAAGAATCTTATTAATCTAAAAATGTTATTTTTGATTAAATTAATTAAAAAATGTCAAAATCCTTTTTCAATTTTTGTCCAAATTGCAAATCAGAAGACTTTTCTTTTGAAAATGATTTCAAGTTTCATTGTAATTCTTGCGACTTTGTGTTGTATCATAACATCGCGGCTGCTGTAGCCGTAATTATTAAACACTATGAAAAAATTCTATTCACAGTCAGAAACGTTGACCCAGACAAAGGAAAATGGGATTTACCAGGTGGTTTTATAGATCCAAACGAAAATGCCGAAGAAGCTGCTTGTCGCGAATTAAAAGAAGAATTGGGAATTGATTTAACTCCTAAAGATTTAAAATACATCACAACTTCACCAAATAACTATTTATACAGAAATGTTCCTTATCGAACTATGGATATTTTTTATGAATATGAAGTCAATTCCGATCAAATAAGCATTACTGCTGAAGATGAAATTAACGAATTGATTTGGGTTACAAAAGAAAAAATCCAATTGGATAAAATTGGATTTGTTTCTATTCGAAAAGTTATTAAAGATAATTATGAATTGTAAATTATGAGTTATGAATTAGAAGAAGAAACTCATAATTTACAATTCATAATTCATAATTAACTCGTTGCCATTCTTTTTAAAATTGCCCATTGTTTCAAAGCAGTTCTAGCTTCCACTGCAGGATAACCCAACATGGTTACTTTAGCAGGAACGTCAGCAGTTACACCAGAACCAGCACCAATAATAGCACCATCACCAACAGTGATATGATCTTTTAGTGAAGCACTTCCTCCAATGATTACACCATTTCCTAAAGTCACAGAACCAGCTAAACTGCTATTTCCAGCCATTATACAGAATTTACCCATTTTTGAGTTGTGTCCAATTTGGACTAAATTATCAATTTTACAACCATCACCAATTACTGTTGAACTAAATTTTCCTCTATCAACACAAGAATTTGCACCAATTTCTACATAATTTCCAATTACTACATTTCCAATTTGAGGAATTTTAGCTAAACCTCTTTCCGGACAAGGTCTAAAACCAAATCCATCAGCACCAATTGTAGCATTTGGATGAAAAATACAATGACTTCCTATTTGACAACGCTCTCTAATTACGGTTCCAGACCAAATAGTGGTATTGTTTCCAACAGTACATTCATCTAAAATAGTAACGTTTGGATATAAAATTACATTTTCACCAATTACAGTATTTGGTCCAACATAACAATTTGCACCAATTTTTGTTCCTTTTCCAATTGTAGCCGAAGCATCAATGGTTGCTGTTGGATGAATTTCTTGGTGAAATAGTGGTGGAGCAGGAGCAAAGAGTTCCAAAACCTGCGACATAGCTAAATCAGCATTCTTAACTTTAATAAACGCTTTGTTTTCACCAGGTTCTATAGAAATATCTTCATTTACAACAGCAACAGAAGCATTTGATGTTTCCCAAAGTTTTTCATATTTTTTATGACCTATAAAAGTAATTTCGTTTTCTTTGGCAACTTCAATTTGTTCAGGAGCTGTAAGTATTAGGTTTGAGTTTCCTACTATTGTTCCTTTAAGTGCTTCGTTAATTTCTGCTAAGGAGATATTTTTCATTAAAATTTGAATTGGTTAGTTAGTTTTTCAAAAGTAATGAAATAAAAATTAAGTTTTCAATTGAATTTGAAATGGACACAAATTACTGTAATTAATGTTTTTATAATATTTCACGACCTGGATTTTGCTTCGCAGCATCCATCAAAGCTCCGCTTTGAAAACAGTATATAAAAGAAAAATCGCTCAAGTGAACTTGGCGATTTTTCTTTTATATACTGTTTATTCGTGACCTCGACTGGATTCAAACCAGTAACCTTCTGAGCCGTAATCAGATGCGCTATTCAGTTGCGCCACGAGGCCTTTTTTGTGGGTGCAAATATAAGTATATTTGTGTAACTTGCAAACCAAATTAAAAAAAATAATAAAGAAATGAATTTTGAAAACTATATAAGAAACATTCAAGATTTTCCTAAAAAGGGCATTAATTTTAAGGATATAACTCCTTTGCTACAAAATGCTGAAGCTACTCAGGCATGTTTAGATTTGTTAGTCAGTTCTTTAGAAGGAAAAAAGATTGATAAAGTCGTTGGAGTGGAAAGTCGTGGTTTCTTTTTTGGAATGCTTTTAGCGCAAAGATTAGGTGTTGGATTTATTCCTGTTCGTAAACCAAAAAAATTACCTTTTGAGACAATATCAGCTTCATATGAACTAGAATATGGTTCTGATGTGTTAGAAATGCATACCGATGCGATTGCAAAAGGAGAAAATATCCTAATTCATGATGATGTTTTAGCAACGGGTGGAACAATAAAAGCTGTTTGCCAACTGGTAGAACAATTAGGTGGAAATATAGTACAATGTAATTTCTTAATGGAAATTGCTTTCTTAAATGGTAGAGAAAAGATTTCTGAGTATGAAATTTTTGCAGCTTTGAAGTATTAGTTTAATCCAAACTTTTAACTGTTATAAAATAACGATAAGCCAATAAAGCTTTTTGCCATTTTTTAGCTTTTGTAATATCCAAACCACTTTTAGTCAGACTGGGTAAGATGAGCTTGTTAAGTTTAGCTAATAATTTATACATTTCTTTTTTTACAAATATAGGAAAAAACAAAACCACAAATCTTAACAAATTAATAAAGATTTGTGGTTTGGGTTTAGACTTTAAATAGAATTATTTTTTCTTTCTAATGATTATTTCGTTATTTTCTGTTCCAATAAAGTACTTGTCAATTGGTTCATCAGATTTTATTTTTAATTCTATATTTTCTAATCCTCTTTGTAAATATAACGATATTGTAACGATTTCATTTTTACTATTTCTTTTTATGTTTTTGTAAGAAAATTTAATATCGCTTTTTTCCAATGTATTTTTATAGAAAAGTAAATCTTCTTCTCTAGAATTTTTAGATATGATAAATCCTGAATTATTGTTTTCTAATTTAAAATCTACCTCTTTGTTTTTTGTTTCATTAACTAAAATTGGTGTTTCAGTATTTATAATAATTACTCCATCTTTTGCTTCTTGACCATACTTTTGAATAATTTTTTCGTTACCACTTAAAGAAATTATTTGCTTAATGCTATTTGATTCAATTTGGTCTAGTTCTTCATAAGTAATTTTTTTGTTATTCAAGAGTAGTAAAGCTTTTTTAAAGTCTATTGAGTTGTCTTCTTTTATTCTTGAAATATTTTCATCAGATGAATAGGTCTCTGTTTCATAAGTTAATCCAAAACCTGTTTGTGCTTTTTTTTCTTTGGTATTCTTTTTTTGAACTTCAGATATTTTTTTAGCTTCATCCCAACTAATACCCACTGTTTTTACAGTTTCAACTTCATAATAATATTTATTAGGATCTGCTTTTTTATTATATTTTTTTTCGAATTCAGTAGGAGTTAGTTCATTCATATCGCCTAATTCTTCATTTAACGGAATTTTTACTTTTTCAGTAGCTCCTTTTATTTTTCCGTTAATGATTAAGACAACTTCTTTCCCATTCTTAGTCATGTTATCCATGCTCCAATATTCTTGAGATGTTTTGGAAAAACCATTTACATTAATAGCATTTTCGTCTAAAACCTCTACATAAGCTGCTTTATTGTCAACTTCAATAAACCCACAAGTAATAGTATTATTGTTGTCTGAATTAACATAAATTTTAATATCCTTTATAGGTTCGGATGATTTTCGCTCTAAAATTTGATTGTATGTTTTTCCAGAATCAAAAGTTAGTTTTATTTCAATGATTTCACCCTTTTTATTGCGTTTTACTTTCGAAATAGCAAGCTTCTGATTTTCATTAGAAAACGTTTCTTCAAGCTCTTTAAGTTCTCTATCTGTTGTGTTTTTTGTAAGTATAGATGAATAATTTGAAGAAATAGCATAATTGGTTTCTTTGGCTACTTGTTCTTTAACTTGTGCCACAGTTTCTACTTGAAAAAGCAACATAAAAGCACTTAAAACAGGAAGTATTAAAGCATACTTCCACGAATTTTTTTGATGGGATGGATTGGTGTTTAACATAACGATTCGTTTTTTGATTAATGATTGATAAAATTGATTGGTAATACTTAGTTGGTGTTGATTAGTCACCACTTTTAATAAGGTTTTTTGATAATTTATTTTGTCTTGAGTTATTACTGAAGCTTTGGCATCTGCAATATATTCTAGATTTTGAAGCATTTCTTTCTGATAAAACCACATAATTGGGTTAGCCCAAAACAAAGCACAGAATATTTTTGAAACTAGTACATCAATAGAATGCTTTTCTTTTACGTGAATCTTTTCATGAGAAATAATATGTTGTAATTCTTCTTCAGTAAACATTCTCCTATTAAAAACAATATGATTAAAAAATGAAAAAGGATTTGCATTAGACTCGTTATCAATTAATAAAGCTTCATTTGTTTTGGTTCTATTTCCAAATTTTATAATTCTGAAAAAAGAAAGTATTTCGATTAAAATCTTAACCATAAATACTACTGAAATTCCTAAATAAACATAAAATAGAATTGAAATCCAGTCAATTGGTTCTTCAATAACTTTATTTTCTATTATGTAGGGAACAAAGTCAGTGGTAACAGTTTCATAAATAACCGGACTTGGATCAACCCAAATTGTTTTGGTAAAAGTGATTAAGGGTAAAACTAAAGAAGCAAATAATCCTAACAACAAAAACCATCTGTTCTTATTGAAAAAAGTCTCTTTTCGCAATAAAAAATAATAGGCCAAAAAGAAGGTTAACAGTAAACCATTGACTTTTATAAAGTAGGTGAATAATGCTTCCATAAGCTTATTTTTTTTCGATTAAATCTAAAATTTCACGAAGTTCTTTGGCTGAAATTTTTTGTTCTTCAGCAAAAAACGAAACCATATTTTTGTACGAATTATTGAAATAATTTTCAATAGCTGTATTCATAAATTCTTTGCGATAAGCTTCTTTGGTAACAATAGGGTAGTACTGATGTGTGTTTCCATAAGCTGTATAGGAAACATATCCCTTTTCTTCCAAATTCCGGATAATAGTTGATAAAGTATTGTAGTGAGGTTTATCTTCTACGATTTCAGCCAATACATCTTTTACGAACGCTTTTTTAAGGTTCCATAAAATGTGCATTATTTCTTCTTCTTTATTGGTAAGTTTTTGCATAGTCATAGTTTTTGTCTTACTGAGCCTGTCGAAGTACAAATGTATAACTATTTTTTTAGTTACGCAACTATTTTTATAGTTATCTAACTACTTTTTAAGTTGAAACTTTGTTTTTGTTTCTTTTTTAACCAATTTGAGTGCATAATAACCTAGTAAAACACCAATTAATCCTAAGCTTCCCATAAAAAACCAATTGGTTTGAAAATTAAAGCTGTCAATTAATTGCATACCCATTCTTGCACTTAAGATGTGAGCCATACTATAACTCATGGTAAAAATTGCCATATATCTTCCTTCATGACCTTTTGGTGCTCTTCCCATGGCAAATGAATTGGCAAAAGGAAACGCAAACATTTCTCCAAATGTCATGAACAACATCATAACAATTAAGATCCCAGACCAATAATTAACCATCATTAAAAACATACTTATTGCCATTGCCAAGCACCCATAAACCACAATTTTTAATCGATTTAGGTTGTGTTTTTCTATATAACTCACAATGGGCATTTCTAAGAAGAAGACTAAAACACCGTTTAATGTTAGTAGTAATCCGGTTTGTAATTCAGTTAAATTAAATTGTTCCTTATGATAAATTGGAATAGTTGTGAATAATTGAAAAAATAGAATTCCTGTAATTAAACACATTCCTAGAAAAACCCAAAATACATGGTCTTTAAAAACTGAAGCTCGCAAAACTTCACCAGGATGCTCTTTATCTTGATAAGGTGATTTCGCTTTTTCTTTTACCAAAAGGGCAAAAATAATGATTGCTAAAATGCAAGTTGTACCATCAACCCAAAATAAACCTTTATAACCCACATAAAGAATGATTAAACCACCTAATGCTGGTCCAGCAGCAAAACCTAAATTGATAGCTAATCTTACTAAAGTTAAAGCTCTTGTTCTGTTTTCGGGTTTTGCATAAGCTCCTAAGGAAACAAACATGGCTGGTCTAAACATATCCGCAACTGTCATGATAAGAAACATGGCAATTAATAATCCAACATAACTGGTAATAAATTGTAAACCAAAAAACATCAATCCACTAGTAAATAGACTAAAAATCATTATTTTATAAAAACCAATTTTGTCTGATAATTTTCCACCTAGCCACGAACCTGCCATTGAGCCAACTCCAAAACTTACTAAAACCCAACTTATTTGTTTTAAAGAAAAATGCAAGTCTTCTTTTAAATATAAAGATAGAAAAGGCAATACCATAGTTCCAGCTCTATTTATAAAAGTAACTAAGGTTAATATCCAAATTTCTCTAGAAAATCCTCTAAAATTATCAATATATTTATGGAAAGCTTTTTGTATCATATCTTTTGAAAGTACAAAAATACAAAAGCCGAAAAGAAATGAATGTAATTTAAAATATATATTTTTGTAAAAAATAATGAAATGAAAAAAATAATCTGCTTGTTTTTTATATGTACTTTAAATCTTTTTGCTCAAGAAGATAAAGTACAAACTAGTAAGGAATATCAAGAATCATTGAATCGTTCTTTTGCAGATTCATTGCATAGTCCGTTAACAGAAGAAGATAGATTGCATTTTGAAGGTTTAGATTTTTTTCCAATTGATGAAAAGTTTATTGTAAAAGCTAAATTTATCAAGCTAAAAAGACAAAAACCTTTTGAAATGCCTACTACAACAGCAAGAAAACCAAAATATATCAAATATGGAGAACTGCATTTTAGGATAGATTCAAAAGAATTGGTTTTAACGGTTTATAAGAATATTGATTTATCGAAAAGAAAAGGATTTAAAGATTATTTGTTTTTACCTTTTTTAGATGAAACAAACGGAATTGAAACCTATGGTGGTGGACGTTATTTGGATATGAGAATTCCAACTTCAGATGAGGTTATCATCGATTTTAACAAAGCTTACAATCCTTATTGTGCTTACAATCCTGAGTACTCTTGTCCGATTGTTCCTTTAGAAAATGAATTAGCAGTAAAAATAAACGCTGGAGTTAAAAAGTTTCACGATTAATGGAATTCATCAATTTACATACTCATTCTTATTCAAAAGAAAATTCAATTTTAGAAGTTGTCAATCAATATCCATGGGAATTTGATGATGCAATTCCGAATTATTCAATCGGAATTCATCCCTGGCATATTGACGAAAACAGATTGAATGATGACTTAAAATCAATCGATGAGAAATTAAAACTTTCAGAATGTTTAGCTTTAGGTGAATGTGGTTTAGATAAACGAATTGAAATTCCATTTGAAAAACAAACAACAGTTTTTCAGCAACAAATTGAATTAGTTAATAATACATCTAAACCAATAATTATACATTGTGTAGCTGCTTTTCAAGAAGTAATTTCGATTAAAAAAGAAATGAATGTTGAAAATCCAATGATCATTCACGGTTTTTCTAAAAACAAACAAGTGGCCAATTCACTTTTAGATAATGACTTTTACTTGTCTTTTGGGAAATATTTATTGCGAAATCCAGAATTGTCAGAAGTTTTTGACTACGTTCCAAATGATAGATTTTTTCTCGAAACAGATACTATAGAAGAAACAATTATCGATGTATATCAAAAAGCATCAAACATAAAAAATATAAAAATTGAAGAGTTAAAAGAAGTTATCAAAACTAATTTTAATCAAGTTTTCAATCAATTAAACAAATAAACAGTTAAACAATTCAACATATATAAAAATGGCAAAGTGGCAAGAAAGAGCAGAATTACTCTTTAAAGAAGAAGGAATCAATAAATTACAAAATTCCAACATATTAGTTGTCGGATTAGGTGGAGTAGGTAGTTTCGCAGCTGAATTTTTAGTAAGAGCAGGAATAGGAAAAATGACAATTGTTGATGGTGATACGGTTGATATTACAAACATAAATAGACAATTACCTGCTTTGCATTCGACGGTTGGACAACCTAAAGTTGAAATTGTAGCAAACCGATTATTAGATATAAATCCTGAATTAAGCTTAACTAAAATTGAAGAATTTCTTTCTCCTGAAAGGGCTTTAGAAGTTGTTACACCAGAATTTGATTATGTTTTAGATTGTATTGATAGTATAACTCCAAAACTAAATTTGATTATCGCTGCAAAACGTAAAAAGGTTAAAGTGGTTAGTTGTTTAGGTGCTGGTGGAAAATACGACTCTAGCAAAGTAATGGTTAAAGATATTAGCAAAACAAAAGTTTGTCCTTTGGCAAAGAATGTTAGAAAAAGGCTTAAAAATGCTAACATCAATAAAGGTGTAAAAGCTGTTTTTTCTGTTGAAGCACCTGATACGACTAGTATAAAAATGACTGATGGGAGTAACTTCAAAAAATCATTTTATGGTACAAATAGTTGGATGCCAGCACAATTTGGTTTACAAGCTGCAGAAACAGTAGTAAGGCATTTATTAGATAAATAATAGTTTCAATTTATGACCTTGGTTTATTTATTCCTCGGTCATAAAGAACAATGCTTCCGGCAACAGCTACATTTAAACTTTTTTCAGATTTAAACTTGACTAATGAATGACACTTTTCAATAGCTTTTTTAGACATGCCATGATCTTCTGCACCTAATAAATAAACACATCTTCTCGGATGATGAAAAGTTTCTAAGTTTTCAGCAGTTTCATCTAATTCTACACCGACTAATCGAGCACCTTTGGGTAAATTTTTATAAAAATCTTCAAAGGTCTCGTAATGAAAATAGGGCAGTGCTTTAACAACATCGTGGGTATCACAGGATTGTTTAGCATATCGATTTCCAATGGTAAAAATAAAACTAGCTCCTAAATTTTGAGCAGAACGCCAAAGAACCCCAAGGTTTTCTGGAGTTTTACCATTTTGGATTCCAATACCAAAGTACTCATTAGTGAAATTATCATTCATAAAGCAAAAATACAATGCCAGCAATTAAAGGGCAAGACTTTTTTAAGATTATTGATTTAAACGAATTTCAATTTCTCTTTTTTCTAGCTTTAAAAGTTCAATTTTGCGTTTCCAAATTTCAATTTCGTACTCTGCTTCGTTGATTTGTTGCTCTTTTTTCTTAGCGGAACGGAAGATTCTGTATCCTTTTGCTTTTTCTAAATCTTGTTTTGCTTCTTCCAATCCACTATAACTATTAGAAATTGCACTTAATATCTCTTTATAGGTTTCTTCATCAGCTTTTCTTCTTCCAGAATTGAAGCGTTCTTTTTCAAGTTGTTCTTTCTCAGTTAAGACTTTACTTTGTTCTTGTATTTTTAGCTTTTGTTTTTCAATCTCTTTTAAGTAATTTTCTTTTTGAATTTCCTTATTCGTTTTTTCAATGTCGATTATTTTCTGAGATTGATAATTCATCAATGTCAAAGTAATTAATAAAATCAGAAAAGCAGCCAAAACGACCAAGACACCTTTTCTGTTAAAACCTAGAAAAGTATTTTTTGGAACAGTAGTTAATTGTTCAGTTGGTGAAGGTAATTCAGTAACAATAGGTTTTAATTCTTCAATTTCTCCAGCGATTTTCCAGTTTTCAAAACCTTCACACCAAATAGGTGTAAAAGAAGTGATTTTTTTTTCTTTTAACTCTTCAATACTAAATGGACCAATGTTAACATTGTTTTCATGTAAGTAATAGATTTTCATTATGTTTTGTTTTTCTGAATGATAATTTGTTCTTCTTTTGTGGCAATTATTTCGGGTAAACCTTTATACATTTTTACAATTCCTGTTATGCAAACTGTTTTGTTTTTCAAGAATATAGCAGGGTCATATTTAAAATTTATCAAGTCCTTTTCAAAAATAACAACTACAAATTTGTGATTTGGATAGGGTTTTCCAAAATTAATAAACGTAGTTTTCTTTGATTTATTGGATACAAAAACACCTTGTACTTTTGCACAAACAGTTACTTTTTTACCTTCATAATACTGTAAGCTATCTATAGAAACAGTCTGTGATTCCATTAAATTGGTCACAAAAATAAAAAGTAATGTAAAAAAGGCTTTTTTCATTTCTAAAAGCAAATTGAATTTAAAAATAGTAAAATCTGATTAATTAAAATTGATTTTCGTTTAAATTTATAGATGTTTTTTATATTACCAATTTGCAAAAGATATACCAATTCCTATTGTAGTTTGTTTGTGATTGTAATCTAACAAAGTTTCTCCATAACCATGAAAAAATTGAGCTTGACCTCTAATATGCCCTTTAATTGGAAAGACATAATTTAGTTGAATTCCTCCTTTTTTAAAGGAAGTTAAAGGATGTGTTGCAATAGCATAAAATTCATGTTTTAAATAATGATATCCTACATAAAGTTCTGTGTCACCAATGTATTTAATGATTTCAGGATTTTCATCATCTTCATCTTTTAATCGAATCCAGGGTTTGAAATTTACAATCCAATCATCACTTTCATAACCAATATTAAAAATAATTCTATTCCAACTCCTGGAGTTTGGTAAATCTTTTCCGTTTGATTGATGATTTAAAGCAAAACCAACATTTCTGATATTTCCTGTAAACAGTTTTGTTTTTAGTGGAAAGTTAAAAATGATTTCGGGTTCATAATTAAGCTCTCTAAAAGCTCTTGAGAATTTTTTATTATAAACTTGCCAATGTGCTTTTTGGGTATAACCAACCCAAACATCACCTAACCCAAAAAAAGCTGATTGAAGAATTTTTGTTTTAAAACTAATTTGAAATTTTGCTTCATATTTATTATAATCATCAATTTCTGTAGCCGAATAATCTGGATTTTCGCTAAAAGGCAAGACATTTGGCTTGTTTGTCCATCTTCCTGCAGTAACATAAATAGGCTTATATGAAACTAATTTAAAGGTTCCTTTTTTATCGATACTGTCAAGTTCCCAGTCTTGAGATAAAGTTTTTTTAATAATTAAATTATCCAAAATACTTTGTCCGAAAAGCCCTTGAAGACTAAATATAAATACGATCAGCGAGAAAAAGAAATGATGAAGTTTAGACATTATTTTATCTTAAAATTTAAGAATTCAAAATTAGTTAATTTAATTATACTAAATTTAAGTTTTTTGCCACTTCAATTAGTTCACTATCAGTTCCTTTTTTTGCTAAAAGTTGGAGCTTTATATTGGCTTTTCTTTTTTCAATTGTACTTAATGATAAATCTATATATTTAGGTAATTCTTTCGTTTTAATTCCTTTTTTTAGTAACAACATAATTTGACTATCATATTCGTCCCAATTGATATTTTGTTTAAATAAAGTAACTAAAGACTCATAAATTGTTTTACTAATATATTGTTTGCTATTCAATATAGTAGAAAACATAGCTGGAAATGTTTGAAAATCAATATCATTTTTAGATAAAAAGCCTTCTGGATTTATTGTTTTGAAAATATCATTTAACAATAACGCTTCATGATGCATTGTAAGTATTATTATTTTACAAGATTTAAATTTCTCCCTTATCAACTTAGCAATATCTGTTCCTGAAGTAATTTTTTCATCACTAAAAGGAGGTAATCCGATGTCAATTATTGCTATATCTAAAGAATGTCCAATATTTGACATTTGTTCAATTTTTTTAAATGCGGTTTCGCAATCAATAGCCTTTTCAAAATTGAAATGCAAATCTTGTTTTGAAGTGGTAATTAAGTTTATATAAGCATCAGTCGTCATGGGATGATCATCAACAACAAGTATGTTTAGAGTTTTTGACATAAACCGTAAGTTTTTCACGAATAAACCGTAACGAATATTCACCAAAGGCTATTAATTTTGTATAAAATTAATCAAATAGTGCTAAATTCCTATATTATTATTGATTCAACTCAAACAGTTGAAAATCACATGTCTGATTTTCAGCAATTTGTTGATTTTGTTTGTTTAGGTATTTACACTGATTTTGAATCTGCCCTTAATGCAATAATTGAAAAAAAACCACAACTTGTTTTTTTTCATTTCACTGAGGATATTCCTCTTCATTTTCTTTTAGAATTACAACGTTATATTGAAGATGTGCCTTATGTAATAGCAATTAATAAAGAAGATAAAAATGCCTATAAAGCCATAAAATATGGAGTAATGGATTACATTTTATTGCCTTTAACTACAATTGAAATTAGGAAAGCCTTTATGAAATATAGTATGTTTTCTAAAAAAACAGTTCAAGAAAATTTATGTATTAAAACCAATAGCGACTACTATTTTATTCCTTTTGAAGATATAATGTATTTAATGGCTGATAATAATACGACAGATTTTTATTTAAAAAACGGTAAAGTAGTTTCAGGTTTTAAAACTTTAAAATTCTTTCAAGCCCAATTACCCTTTTATTTCTTTAGAATTCACAACAGCTATGTAGTCAATATTAATTATGTAAGCAGAATAAATACTAGTAAATCAGATTGTTATTTGTTTAATAATGAATACAAATTACCTTATTCTAGAACTTACAAAGACAATATTGAGACAATCATTAGACGAATTGGATAGTTCCAATTTGTCAGTTACATTAAAATAGATGCTACTTACTTAATCTGCTCTGTGACTTACTAACTAGAGCTGCTTTTCTTCTTTTGTTTACAGGAGCTTTTATAATTTTGGACTATCAAAACGATGAATATTTGATGATTCAAGTAGATATTAAGGAAAGGGAATTCTTTAATTTCATATATAAAAGTTTCCCTGCTTTTATATTGCTATTTGCTTCTAAGAATGAGTTTTGATATCCAAAAACAAAAAACAACAAACAAATCTTAAATTACCTATTATGAAGAAAATTTTAACATTAGCAGCTATTGCATCTGGATTATTTTTAGTATCATGTACAGCAGAAACTGAGTCAATTGAACCAATCCAAAATTTAGAAATCAACCAAAATATTGATGAGTCTTTATTTTCAAGAGGAGGAGACTCTATCGGAAACACAACAGATCCTAATGAAGGGGAGCCAATAATCAAAAAAGATAAGGACTAATTTATATTTGTTTCAATTAGATTTTATATATTTGATAAAAAGCAAAATTGAGACAAAAAACAATATCATTTATAATATTAGTATTACTTGTTTTTTTGAGCTCTTGTTCAAAAAATAAGAAAAATAATGATCTAATTGCCTATTTAGATTCAGAAAAATATGCTTTGTCTTCTAAGGAAGGCAAAGTATTTTTTTTAGATTCTATATCTCAAAAAATAGATAATATGCCACAAGATTCTTTAACAAGAAAGTTGGCATTCAAAGTATCCGCTGAATATTATTATTTGAAAGATAATGATAAGTCTTTCAAGTTAAGCAAAATAGCATATAATTTAGCCCATGAGCAATCAGATTCAATAGCTATGGGTAGAGCATTATACTATATGGGTGATTGTTATGAATTTACTCAAAAAGATAGTGCTTACTATTATTACAAAGAAGCAGAGAAAATTTTTAGATTAATTAATAATGAAGAACGCTTAGCAAAAGTATATTTCAATAAAGCCTATTTATTGTTCTACGAAGGCAACTTTGTTGAAAGTGAATTTGAAGTAATAAAGGCACTTAAAAATTTAAAAAATTCAACAAACTATAAACTAAAATATTCTTGTTATACGTTGCAAGGGTCTGTTCATAATGAATTAGAAGAATATGATAAAGCTTTAGAGTATTTTGTCTTAGCGGAGGAATCTTATTTCAATTTAGTTAAATATAATAATAGTGATGAATCCTTCTATGATTATTATGTTTTGAACCTAATAAATTTATCCAATGTTTATGATAACAAAGGTGAGTATAAAAAATCGATCACTGAGTTATCAAAAATAAATTTAACTTATTTAAAAGAGAATTGGCCTAATTTATATCCACAAATAATTGGAAATTTAGCCTATTCTAAAATGAAAAACGGTAATTTAACCGAAGCAAAAAAGTTACTTGAAGAAGCTATAAATTTAACTAAAACAAATAAATTAGACAGAGGTTATTTGTATAGGATGTTACATTACGGGGAACTTAATCTCATAACTAAAGATACATTAAAAGCCAGAGAAAACTTTACTGAAGCTTTGGCATTATCTAAAAAAATTAAAAATGGAAAAGAAATTCTGAAATCATTAGATTTCTTATCCAAAGCAGATGCTAAAAATAGTGCTTATTATAAAAGCGAATACATAAAAGTAAGTGATAGTATCATTAAAGCCCAAAGATCGAGTAGCAATAAATTTGCTAGAATTGAATATGAAACTAATAAGCTGGAAGATGCGAATGAACTTTTAACAAAAAGTAATTTTTATCTCTTTATTATAGGATCAATATTAATCATTACTTTTTTAATCATTTTAGGTTTCAGACATAGAAAAGCAAAGAAGAGAGAGATTGAATTTTTAGAATTAAGAAAAGCAGCAGACAATGAACTGTTTGATTTGATTAAAGATTACCAAATTCAATTGGTCAAAATGAAAGAAAATGTTCAAACTAGAATTGCAAAAGAATTGCATGATGGTGTAATGAATAATATTTATAGTGTACGATTAAATTTAGGATTTTTAAACAGTTCAGATGATGAAGAAATGAAAGAAAAACGTCTTCTATACATTACTGAACTACAAAAAATAGAATAAGAAATTAGAGAACTTTCGCATGATTTGAATCATGAAACTGATTTCAATCAAGCAGATTATAGATACTTGCTGCATAATTTAGTGCAATCTATTGATGAAGTTTCTCAAACAAACTATACTTGCACTATAGATTCTTCTATTGAATGGGACAGTTATTCATCTGTAACTAAAATCAATGTTTATAGAGTTTTACAAGAACTTTTTTCCAATGTAAATAAATATGCTCAAGCAGAAAAATGTAATGCTAAAATTAGTATTGAAGGTGATTTATTATTAATTACAGTTGTTGACGATGGAGTTGGATTTGACACTGCTCAAACTCCAAATGGTATTGGAATGAAAAACATTAAGGAGAGGATAAAAACTGTTAAAGGAAAAATAAATATAAAAAGCGTAATTGGTGAAGGAACATTAGTGTATATAGAAATCCCTCAAAAGAAGAAAACTAAGTAGAGTAGGTATTGCATATTAGCTTTTATGTAGAATAGATGAAAGCGTATGAATCCATTCATAATTGTATTAAATGGATTTGTGAAATTTAGAGCTATAATAATAACTTTTACCCGAAATTTGTAGTACTGTGATTTAAGCTTTATAATACACTTTTAATACTTTATCTATACCTTTGACCTACTTTTGATTTTCCAAATGACACTTCCTAAATTAACCATATAGATTATTAACTAAATCTTACTATAGTTAAACAGCTATGATGGCTAATCCTAAAATTTATTTTACAAGTGTTTTTTCATGGTAAAACTTTTTTTAAAGTTCTTCCATCTTTTGTTTAATTGTGGGCTATAAACAAATGTTGAAAATAATAGATGGTACTAAAATATGTAAAATAAGTGCTAATGCATAAGCACCTATTTTACAATAAAATAATACTAAGCTTTATTCAAAAACTCTACTATAGCCTTTATATTTAATTTACTATTATTGAACTCGTTGTCATTGTTCCTTTCTTTAAATCAACTGAGTAATGAGAAACACTTTTCCAAGTGTAACCTGTACTATTTTGAACAAATGCTTCAAAATAATATTTTGTTGGCGTTGTACTCGTTATCATTGTATTTAAATCAAAATAAACCAAACCATTGGCATCAGTTGTAACTTGCTTTTTTATTTCGGGTAAAGCAGTTGTAGATGTTATGGGTTGATCAAACATCATTATTATGTAATTTGGTTTAACCACTCCTGAAGAAGTAATCGCAGTTAATTTGACCCAAGTGGTAGTAGTTGATGTTGAATTACTACTACTTTCGGTTGAACTTGATTCATCGTCTTTGGAACAAGAAATTGTAAAAATTGCAACTAACATTAGCATCGTTACTTTAAAAAATTTTGTTTTCATTAATAGTATTTATTGTTGCTTACTTTATTGTATGCTTTTTTGGTGTAAAAAGTCATTTATGGCGTTTGGTTTTTCAGCTAATTTCCCACCATTAATTAAATTATAAGATTAAAATTTTTTCAATTCAGTTTTACAATAATTTCGAAACTAAACCTGCAGAAGTTTGAGAGCTATTAAAAATTGCTAAAATTTTTAGTTTCCATTAGTTGTTTTTAGCTATTTATTTTTTTTGCGCTATTCATAAAACAAATTCTTAACCTATTAATCACTATAACAATTTTCATTAGAGATAGCTTTTCTTTTTTCCTATAAGTATTAAAATATCTGCAATGGGATAACCCAAGGCCACTATTATTCCAAATACAGCATGGGCTATTTTTCCCTCGGGCAAGAAAAAGGTTATAGAAATCCATAAAATAAAAAGACAAAAAGGATAGATTTGAAGTCTTGTAATAACTTTTCTTAAAGACCACTGATGTAACTTTTCATTATTTAATTCTACTTTCTGCTTATTGGAGATTTTAATATTTTGCTCTCGTCCAATATTTTCTATCGCTTCTTTAAGTTCATAAGTTAAATTTTTTGTTTCATATTTCTTAGCCTCAGACTATACTAAATGTAATAATGTTCCTAGAACAAAAATACCGATGATGCCAAGAATTGCAGTCTTAAATTCGGCAGTACATAATAGTAGTATAAACAGCACATTAATACATCCAACTGTTAAATAATCCAGAAGTTTGTGATTTGGATTTTTTTTAATTTCTATTTTTTTTAGCACTCCATTTTGGTGAAAGGTTAAGTGAAAAATAGGATAGGCTCCTCTTAAATGAGCAGAGGATCTCCAAAGTAATAGTTCATCTGCTTTTATTTCTCCACTATATTTCGTGGTGTGATAAAAAAAAGCATCCTTCCAATGATTGATCAGCGTACTTTTTTTATGCTGTGTGATTAATTTTTCGATGAATTTCTTTTCTACCATGCAGTTTGGATTAAATTATAGCTAGTTAGCATACACTCGCGACGTTCTTTATAACTTTTAACTTTTGCCTCTTTGGGACTAGATGGATGTAGACTATTACTTCTTTTTTTAAATCCAAGAAGAACTTGTAGCTGAATTATTAAAATTATAGGAATTCGAATAAGAGAATAATGTTATTGAAAAATTAGGACTTACTTCTTTGTTTATTTAAATTATTAATTTGATTAACTTTTTATAGCGACCAAAAATAGAATCAAAATATTGAGGTGTTTTACGGTTTCCCGTAATTTTAGAATTTTTTATAAAGTTTTTTTTTAAAACTCCCAAAGACAGAGTATAGAGGGGTAGTGGGGTAGGTTAACGTTAGTTCGCTTGTGGTAGTTACGTAAATTTATAACAAAAGTTTACAAATATAAAACTACTGATAGAATTTTCGGAGAAAATTCTGAACATAAGTCGAGCCTACCAATGGGCACAAACGGTGGTTAGCAGCTTTTTATTTCTTAATGTTATTTTTTTTAATGCTTTCAATTTGTTTCTTTTTTTTATCTAATATTTGATTATCTATATGCATTAGAGTTCCTCCAAAACAATTGTTTTCACCAGTTAAAATTCCACGATTAAAAAGAGAGTGAGCATAAAGAAGCATAGTTTTGTCATCTGATAAAAACATGTTCCATTTTTTATTTTTTATGGAGTTTGCAATAGAATCAATATTATGTTTTTTTTCAAACTTTTGTAAATCTTCTACTGAATATTTATGGATTCCAAGGTTGTTTATGGCAGTAGTGTCTTTAAATTCAAAATACCTTTCTTTGTTTTCAAGCATTACTTTATAAAGTTTTGTTGCGTCTTTTTCATTAAAATCTAAATTATATTCTTTATGCAAAGCTCCAGATAAAAAGTTCCCTTTTGTGCAAATTTCCCTAACATTCCCGGTATTTAAATCTTTAACTTTAACTACAAGAAAATATTGCAAGTGCTTTCATTGTCAATAGAAGTCATGTAGTTTATGTAACTTATTGAATCTGAAAAAGAGCTAAATTTCTTTTCATTTGTTTTTAAATCTTTTAAATTGGACTGTTTACATGAAAACAATCCTAATAAGATAATATTTATAAAGAAGATAGACTTTTTTACCATACAGTTATGTTAAATAGCTGCTAATGTTAAGCCGCTTGTGGCAGTTGCGTAAATTTAAGACAAAAGTTTGCGAGTACAAAACTACTTATACAATTTTCAGAGTATAAAGAAAGACCATGTCCAGTAATTGCTTTAAACCTCTGTTTCAATATTTCGGTAAAAAAAAATGGCATGTAATGAACGATTTTATAGAAAACTCAATGCTTCGCGAATGTTTAAAAGGAAGAATCAAAACAAACCTTTCTTCTTTGCGAAACCTATTGTATTCCGATTTCTGTGAATTATACAATCCGTTCGAAGATTACTTTTATAATTTACCATCGTATGATGAAAAAACAGACTATATTTTAGAATTGGCAAACACCATAACCACCACAAAACAAGAACTTTGGCAAGAGTGTTTTAAAAAATGGATGGTAGCAATGGTAGGTTGTGTTTTAGATGACAAAGTAATCAATCACACCGTAATTGTGTTCAGTGGAAAACAAGGATTAGGAAAAACCACTTGGGTAGAAAAACTTGTACCTAAAAAGTTAAAAGAATATTTGTTTTCAGGAACCATAAACCCAAACAACAAAGACACTTTAGTGCAACTTTCAGAATGTATGTTAATCAACCTGGACGAATTAGAAAACCTAAACCGTTCCGAAATTGGAAGCTTAAAAGAAATCATTACAAAGACACAAATCAGAATGAGAAAAGCCTACGGACACAACAATGAAACCATGCCAAGACGCGCATCATTTGCCGGAAGTGTCAACACAGCACAATTCTTAAACGACAGTACAGGAAGCAGACGATTCCTTTGTTTTGAAGTGGAAAACATCCAATACCAACACGAAATCAACATTGACAATGTATTATCACAAGCCTTGTATTTATTTAAAACAGGATTCAGACATTGGTTCGACCAAGAAGAAATCAAAAACATCACCGAAAACAACGAACAATACCAACTACGAAGCCCAGAAGAAGAATTGCTTTTAACATGGTTTGAACCTTGCGATAGAGAAAAGGCAAATGCATTTTTAAACGCCTCGCAAATAGCTACAAAACTAGCCGAAAGAGCAAAAATCAATATCAATGATGGAACTATAAACAAACTCGGCAAAGCATTAAAAAAGCATAATTTTTTAAGGTTAAAAAAAGGAGGTATTTACGTTTATGCTTTACTTGAAAAATCCTATGAAGAAGTAGATAGTAATAATAAGTTAGTTTGATTTTTTCAATCCTTTTTTTGAAAAAAAGATTGATTTAAAATTTGGTAAGTTGGGTAAGCAAATTTTCAAACAACTTTTCTGTTTTTTTTATTAAAATAAAGTTGAGCGATTAATTTTATATTCAAAGCATTTTAATGAAGTTATAGTTTTTAATTGCACCAGATTGTCCAGTTAAATCCAAAAGTTAAGATTTTGAGATTCAAAGTAATACTTGTAATGATTTAATCTTACCTTGCTTACCCTAATGATTAATTAAATTAATAATATGGTGTTAAAACATATAATTAAATCTTAACGAATTGATATTTATGATTTTAATATTGTAATGTAAAAACTTATATCTAGTTAATATTTTAAAATTAAATACTAAATTTGCCAATAGCATAAAAAAGTTTAGTATTTGCTAAAAACTATTCAGAAAATAATGATTATAAAAAATAAAAAAGTCGAAGGAATAATAGCAGAGATAATAGATCAATATGCTTATGCTGATAAATCTGATAGGCCTTGGATTATAGGATTCAGTGGTGGTAAAGATTCTACTGTGCTTTTAATGTTAGTTTGGATTGCACTTCAAAGAATCCGACAAGATATGCCATTTCCTTTTCAATTAAAAAGAAAAGTGTATGTTGTTTGTAATGATACTATGGTGGAAAATCCAATTATTGCAAACTATGTAGAAGATGTTTTAGCTAAAATTACAGAAGCTGCAAGAGACCAAGATTTACCGATATTTGTACAAAAAACAACTCCTAAATTAGAAGAAACTTTTTGGACTAATGTTATTGGGAAAGGTTATCCAGTTCCAAATAACGCTTTTAGATGGTGTACTGATAAATTAAAAATTAGACCAACTTCAAACTTTTTAGTGGAACAAATTGATGAAAAAGGCGAAGCAATTGTTTTATTAGGAACTCGTTATGACGAAAGTGCTACTAGAGAGCGTTCTATAAGAAAACATGAAGTTACAGGAAGTAGATTATCGAAACATCAAACTACCGTAAATACCTATGTTTATGCTCCAATTAAAGAAATGATTGTTGATGAAATTTGGTATATCATTAATGCTGTTCCTTCTCCATGGGGTTTTGACAATTCCATTCTTTTCAAAATATATGCTGATGCAAGTGCTGACGATTATGAATGTCCAACTGTAGTAGTTAATAGAGAACATAATTCATGTGGTCAAAGTCGTTTCGGATGTTGGACTTGTACAGTTGTAAAAAACGATAAATCAATGTCATCATTGGTTAATAATGGTCAAAACTGGATGGAACCTTTACTGGCATTTAGAAATAGATTAGTTGAAGGTAGAAATATTTCAGAAAATCGTTCGGACACTAGAAGAAATGGTCAAGAAGCAGTTAGAGAAGATGGAACTTTTAATGGAAATTATACCTTTGAATATCGTTATCAAATACTTAAAGATTTATTATTAGTTCAAAAAGAAATACAACTAGAAAGACCACACATCACTTTAATTAATAATCAAGAATTAATTGCTATTCAAGTAACTTGGAATAGAGATGGTTATTTTGATCATACGGTTGGAGATTTGTATAAAGAAATTTACAATAAAGAAATAAGCACTAACAACATTAAGTCATTGGATGATACAGAACGTAGAATCTTGAGAGACGTTTGTGAAGAAGAGCCAGGGTATTATCATTTAATTGATAACTTAATTGCTTTACAAGAAACCAAAACATTGATGATTTCAAAATACGGTCTTCACAATGATGTAGAAAAACGAATTGAAAGCTTTGTAAATGAAAAAATGTTTTCCGTTGCTTAATTGAAATAACTTCAAACTTTGATGAATTTACCTTTTTCAGATAATTTACCAACCAATAAATTAGCATCTTCATTTGCTAATACTTCTGCGACGTATAAGTTTTATTGGTTAATTGCAATTATTGAATTGGTTGAAAATGGTCAAAAAAAAATCAAAAAAAGAGATGTTTTTTCAAGAATGATCAGTAATTCTTGGTACACCGTAAATTATTTCAAAGTGTCATTCGGAAAGCAAGATTTGATACAAAAAGCTGTTGAAGATATTTTAAAATTTGAAGATTTAAATAAAGACATCAAAAAAGACAATCTGATTTCAATTTTAGAAAATTCTAATAAAAATGAAACAAAAAAATCACTTGAACATTTTAATTTAAATGTACCACATTGGTTTTTATCGCCTTGGTTTCCAAAACTGAAAGAAGAAAACAATTCTAATTATAAAAAACGAATTTATTCATCTTCTCAAAAGTTTGAAAATAATTGTCTTTATGGGTTACACAATGAATTCATTGAAATAAATCCATTGTGGATAAATTACATAAAATCAAACGCTAAAATTCTCAAAGATTTCTGTTATTGGAATTTATCATTATTTCTTCAATCAAGAAATCCAAATGTACCAGATATTCCAAATAAATTAATTAAACCTGCTGTTAGGAATGGTTTATCAAAACAAACAAATCAATATTGGAAAATTGTGTTTAAGGAATTGGGCTTTATTGAATGTATTTTTTCTGGAACCAAATTATATTTTGATGAAAAGAATTTTGCCATTGACCATTTTATACCACACGCATTTGTTTCTCATGATTTGATTTGGAATTTAATTCCAATAGAAAAAATTACTAATTCAAAGAAAAGTGATAATCTTCCAATTTTTAATCAACATTTTGACAAATTTTATGATTTGCAAAAAGAAGCTTTTGAAATCAATAAATATTATAACTCAAAAAGTAAGTATATGGATGAATATCTTTCTATTTTTCCAAATATTGATAGTTTTGAAAAAGAAAAATTTTCAAATACAATTCAGCCATTAATAACAATTGCTAGTAATAACGGTTTTTTGTTTATGAAAAATGAATAGTCAAAATCTAAATAGTCATTTGACTGCAATAGAAAGAACTTCTCTTTCATATCCAGCAAGAATTATATTAAATCAAAATAAAATTATTGGTAAAGTTCTTGATTTTGGTTGTGGAATTGGTAAAGATGTTGAATTATTGCAATCTAAAGGGATTGAAATTATAGGATATGATCCTTTTTATTTTCCAGAATTTCCAACAGAAAAATTTGATACAATTTTGTGCTTTTATGTTTTAAATGTTTTGCTTCCAGAGGAACAAGCAGAAGTTTTAATGAATGTTTCAAATCTTTTAAAACCAAACGGAAAAGCATATTTTGCTGTTCGCAGAGATATTCAATACGAAGGATTTAGAATTCATAAAATTCATAAGAAAGAAACTTATCAATGTTTAATTAAATTACCCTATTTGTCCGTTTTTAAGAACGAAAACTGTGAAGTTTACGAATATGAACATTACACAACTTTAAATAAGGGAAACGTAGATTTAAGCCCATTTTTAATTGGAGAAGAAACTAGAGAATTAATAGTTGAAACGGCAACTGTATTTTCTTTTTATGATAAATTCCCAGTTTCAAAAGGTCATTCTTTGATTGTTCCAAAAAGATTAGTTCCAAATTATTTTGATTTGACTTTAAAAGAGCAAACCGCTTGTTGGATTGTTGCCAATAAAGTAAAAACCATTCTTCAAGAAAAATACAATCCTGCTGGTTTTAATGTTGGAATAAACATAAATGAAGATGCTGGACAAACTATTTGGCATAGTCACATTCATATTATTCCAAGATATAAAGGAGATGTCGAAAATCCAAAAGGAGGAATTCGTGGCGTTATTCCAAGTAAAAAAGAATATTGATAATGTTGAAATTTTTCCAGTTTTAGAAAAACTTTACTTTTGATAATTTATTTTTAAATTTACTTTTCCCAAAAACATCTGTTTTAAAAAATCTTGTGATGGTAAAATACAATTTAATAACTTTTGACACATCATTATAAAAGGGTTGCATTTCCCAGATTACTCCATTTTTTATAACATCATTATTAACATCATATGGATTTCCTAAGTAAATGTTGCCACCATAGAGTCCAATAACATTGTAAATTTTACCATTTATCTTAATTAATTTTAATTTTTTCATAATGTTTTATTTCAAAAAATTAATTTGCTAGGTTAAGCAATTGTTTCCAACAAAGTTTCCCAATCCATTGTAAAAACATTGGTGGGTTTGATTTTGAATAGTTTCTAATAAATTTTATCTTAAATTTATACCAAAGGTATATTCTGCTAATTCGCGCAATTCATTAATTTTATTTTTCCTTGCTATAATTTTATTAGTTTCAGCTTCTACAATATTTAAATAATCCACATTTTCGATAATTACTGCTTTACTTTTCTTTATAAATTCTCTGTGTTTTTCTATTCTAAAATTAATAGAGTTTTTAATTTCATCAATAATTATTGCATTGTTATTTTTAAATAAAATTTTTAGATTGTTATCAATGTCAATTAGACTTGTATCTTCCATATTTATATTTTTAAAAGAGTTTTTAATATAATGCGGATTGTTAATCAAATAATTGGTCAATTTTAATTTCAAATGCCATTGCAAGTTTATTAATAATTTCTAAGGAAACTTCTGTTTTTCCAGTTTCGATTTTAGAAATGTATGATTTATTAATCGCCGCTAAATTTGCTAATTGTTCTTGAGAATATTTTTTTTGTTTCCTCAACTCTTTAATTTTTAATCCAAATGTTACTTTAATATTTTCCATATTCTGTAAAAATAATCTTTATTAATTGTTTTTAAAATAATTATAAACTCTCATGTATTTGATTTATAGCAAATGAGTTAAATTAAAATTTGTAAATAGTTCTTAAACTTTCAGGTCTTATTGCCAAGTTTAAATTATTCTTGCGGTATTTATATTTTTTTCTAGTATCAAAAGCTTTTATGCTTTCAGTGTAAAAACTTAAAAGGTCTTCTACACATTGAAAGAAATTGTCTCCATCTTTTTCTTGTAAATCAACACACATATAATCGTCGTAAATTGTTATTTTTTTCTTATATTCTACATTTCCAAAATGAATTAAACCAAAAGTTCCAATAGTAGTATTTAATCGATTACTGATTGTGAAATTATTGTTTAATAAATCACTACGATAATCTGTAGTAATAACATTCCAATTTTGAGAATCCCAAACATGAAAAAGTTTCATTTTTTCAGCATTGGTTAAAGCGATTTTAGCAAAAAAGTTTTTATAAAACTCACATAAAAACCCTTCTTTGTTCAAATATTCATTTAATAAATGAGCAGTTCGTTTTCCTTGGTCAATACCTTTTTTTACAATACCTAAGCCACCAATCTTTAATTCAACTGGGTACAAGTGCATTAATAATTGTCCTTCAAATTGTTCTAATCCAATAAATAATAAGTCATCACTAAAAGAGCCTATTGCTCCAAGATTTTTAGTAGAAAACAATCCTTCTCCCATATTCAGACCAGCATTTCCAGAAACTCTTAAGATTTCTTCTAAGGATATTGGAATCCAAACAATATTGGGATGATGTAAAAACGTTAATGATGATTTAATTCCTGATAAAAGACTAAGTTTTTCTCTAGGAAATTGGCTGTGTTGTCTGATTAGTTTTAGCAACCATTCACCATTAATTGCATTGAAAAAATTAATTATATTTATGGTGTCAGATTCAGCATCAAATTGTACTTGATGTTTTTCTAAAAATTCTTTAACAACAAATTCGTATTGACTTGTTTTACGGCTAACTGTTATAGCATCATATCCATTGGAATTATTGTATTGGTCGCTGTAATGAATAATTACCAACTCTTTATTTTCTTTAAAAAAATCTAAATCAACTTTTGGGTCAATATAGGTTACCCATTGAGAATCATAATATAACTTTTCTAGTTGTTCCTTAATATCGTAATTGATTGTTGTACAAAGCGCCTTATTACGTTCATAAGGGTCACCATTGGCTGCAACTCTAGTTAAAGCATTATACAAACAAGACAATTTAGTTAAATCGTTTTGGTTTTCGGGTAAATCTTTCATTCCAAAACCAGTCCTGTAATTTTGAACTCTTGGTGTAGAAGCAACATCAGCCATTAAACCATTAAAGGAAATACCAGTTTTCACCAAACTCATTTCATCATAGGACTTTTCAGTTTTAGTTACATCAAACTGATAAAAAGTAATATGAGCATATTCATAATTCTCTGATTTATTTGGTTGCTTCTTTGAATAGAATTTAACTTTATCTAAAAAAACATTCAAAAGGTCTTCCTTTTCAAAATTTTTAGTTTTTAAATCTATTCCCAAATATTTTTCAATATCTTCAACTCTTTCGTGAAAAGTTAATTCTTCAAATTTGGTTACCAATTTATCAGACCCATAAATACTTATTTCTATAGGTAATAAATCGATCAAACGCTTGTTCAGATTACTATTTAAATATTTTCTATAATATTCAAAAACTCCTTCAACAACTTCTTTACAATCTCCAAGATTAATAACATTAATTTTTATTGGAGATTTTTTAGATTGGTCAAAAAGAAACTCAAAATTAGTAGTGAAATCTTTGATTTTATCAGTTATTAAATCCGAAACAAAACTTTTTGGTACAGCTTGTTTAGAATTCAAATATACAGTGTAATACAACCATTCTGGTGAATGGCTTGATTCAATAGGAATATAGATTTCATTTGGCTTTCCTTCAATGTAAGGAATCAAATTATAAGGACTTAATCGTTTCAAAACAGCATTATACACTTCTTCATTTTTTAAATCTTCATTTAGTTGAAGTTGATAAGCTAAATTAAGTGGGTGTAATGGACTAAATTTAATTTTTTCTTCACCCATACGCTCTTTAACAACACCTAACCATAATAGATTTTTTTGTTGATGGGTTAAAGGCTTGTTTTCTTCAAATTGCTCTAATTTGTTAATAAAACAGGTTATAAAAGTTAATGCAATTTGCTTTAACTCTTCATTTAAATAAGCCAAACTAGGTTGTGTTTGTTTGTCTTTAAAATAAGTTCTTAATTGATCAAAAGCAATTTTTATGTCAGCGTCTAATTCAATATCATTATTGGAAATACTATTTTCATTACCTAAAAACCAGGAATAGCCATCAGAATTGATAAGTTGTTCTTCTTGAATTAGATTATTTCTAAATTCATCTCTTACTGTTTTCTCATTGTTTTTAAACAATAATTTTATAGTTGTTCCTTCTTTTATATACTTAAAATCAAGTTGATTAACTCTTTTTTCTTTCCAAACATCTATTCCAGTTATTGGTTTTGGAAGTTCAAAATCAGTTTTAATGGCTATTGGAAGTACAACATCAAATAAATTAATATTAAAATGAATTAAATCTTCTTGAGCCAAGGAATAATCATAATTTATAATAAGTTTTTGCTCTTCATTAACTCTAAAAGTAGTGTCTAAACTTAAAATATCATTGATAGGTATTTGCCCATCAGGGTTAAAAACTAATGTTGGACTTTCTTTAATTTGTAAGTAAGAGTATGATTTTTGAACGTTCAATTGAAAGTTACCTTCAAATTGTGAAATAACATTTGGGTTAAAAGGTAAATGCAATATTTTGATAACGTACCTTTTATCAGTTTCAGAATCGCGATACTCAATTAGACTAAACAAATTATCAGCATCAAACTCCTTAAATTCAACAATTAAATTATGACCACTATTTGTAGCATTGATACTCTTAGAACCTTGTTTTATATTGATTCCTTCTTTCTTAATAAATTGGTCATATTTGACGTTTATTTTGAAAGGAAGCTCAAGAGACGGATTAAAAACAATTAAGTTCACATTTCTTTTTTTAGAAACTGATTCTCCATCTGTTCTATACCAAAGTGTTTGAAGTAAATTATCACCTTCAATCGATTCAAAAATTGGTGGAGCTTTTTCTTTCTCCTTATCCATCCATTTTACTAACTCGGAATAGTCAAATTCATGCCAATCTTCTTTAATTAAACGAGTAAGTGCTGAACTTGGTAAGTCTTGTTCTAAATCTGTTGCTGGATTTCCATTTAAAAATATATTTTCAAATTTATCATAAAGAGTAAAATTACTACTCAAATCTTTTGATAAATCACCCGATTTACTACTTAATTCTTCTTGAGGGAAAAGACCTAAAGACTTATAGTCTTGTTTTTCAATAGTTCCTTTCTCAAGTGAGTTGATTACTTGCTCATAATCAAAAATGGAATTATTATCTTCAACAACACTCTTAGTTTTTTTATCTAAAACTGCTTTTAGAATAACTTTTTCATGTTTTTTTAAAACTTTAGTATGTTCTATATCATTTTCAATTTTACTTTTAAATCGAGAATAATGTAATGGCATTCCTTCTTTAATTAAACTACCACTACCACCCAATAAACTGTCTAGTTTTCCACTAAATAAAATTAAAATGGCAGTGCCTTCAAATTCATCGTTTTGTTCAGCCACTTTATTTCTAAGCATAGTAAAATAGTCTTCAGAAGCAAATGTACTGGAAGCAATAATTACCTTAGTGCCTTCAATCAATAAACTAAAAGTAGAATAAGCTTGACCTCCTTCGGGATGGGTGTATGAAAAGGGCTCAATAGAAACTATTGAGTTTTTGTTCAACGAATTATATAGAGAATCAATATGATCTATATCTTCAAGATACAGATTATAACGATCTCCTGCTTGAATTTTTTGTGAAACAAAAAACTCAATGATTAAATTCGAAACGTATTTATATAGTTGACTTGACGTATTGTGCATCTCCGCTATCACTTTTTTTCTCTATTAAATTAATTTTTTCAAACAATTTGGTAATTTCTAATTTTGTGGTCTCATCAAAGACAATTCCTCTATCTTTAAATTTATCCCATAATGTTTTTAATCTGATTTTTTCTTCACTTCCAATACAAATTCTAGTTAGGAAAAGTAAAAGCTCCTGAGATAAAACCATGGTATTTCCTAAACGACCTCTTTGTTTAGTATAGTTTAAACTTACAAATCGAGAAAACCATTTTCCATATTTTACATCTGCATTTTTACGATCAGTATTACTAAATTGGTAATTTATTACATACCATAGGTAATAAATTTCTTTAGTTATTGGATTGTCAAATTTCTTTGTTAAAATGTTTAAATTAAATTGTTCTCTACATTCATCCCAGCTACCAGTTTTTAGAGTTATACTTTCAGTGTAAAATGAAATAATTTCATTTATGCAATTATTAAGTTTCTCTCTTTCTTTAACATTTAAGCTTTCAAATACTGATACAATATCATTATAGTACCCTATTGGTCTATCATCAATATATATATAATTTAATAATTCTAAGGTGTTTGCATGTGCAAAAATAGATGGAGAATAATTGTTTAATTGTTTCCAAGTAATTGTGTGGCTTAACAATCTTGATTCTGATAATGTTTCCCAATCCATTGTGAAATAAATGGGTCTTATTTTTTTTACACCATTTCCAAAGCTATTAAAATTCATTACCAATTGACTTAAATATTGAAAATAGTAATATTTGAAAAAATCTTCAACATGTTTTAGTAAATATGAATCATTTGCAATTAAAAAAGTGAAATCTTTAAGGAATAAATCTTTTAATTCAGGAAAAATATTAGAATAATTCGAAACCTTTGGTTTTGAGTCTAAATCCGGTAATTTAGGTAAACTTTGAAGTATTAACTGATGTAATAAATTTTCATTATTGATTTCTTCATTAAAGCTATCATGATTAAAGTTTTCAGGCAAAAAAACATCATTTATAAATTTTGAGACCTCTTTTATAGCATTGTCAGAATTAATAAAATTCATATATGACAAAGTTTTGATATTGAATTTTATTAGACTATTTTCCTCTTCAAAAAATAGTTTTGCTAGCATGTTTTTTAGTTCTTCAACGTTATCAGTTTCAACTTTATCAAGAGCATTTTTTAGTATCTTTTCTTTTAGATTTATTTTAAACAATCCATTAGATTTGTCTGATCCAATTTGTTGTTTAGAATTAAAAAACCTGAATAATTCACCTATAACTCCTTGAAAAGATATAAAATCATCAGTAAAATTATCACCGCTAGGATTAGTTTTAAACGGTAATAATTTTATTTGATTCCCTGTGTAATGACCTCTAAATTCACTATTCTTACTTAGATAAATAGAATCTAAACTATTAGCTCCGTTTCTTTTTAATTCTATTTTCATTATATCACTTGAAATTTATAACCACTGAAAGTGTCTTTTGAAAACTTGTAATCAACTGCTTTACCAACATTAACTTCGTCGATATACAATGGTGCTTTACTATTATTTTGATTAATTAAGGTATTTATAGAATTTACAAAATACACATAATTATTATTATCTTTTTTATTAGGTCTGTAGCCTTTTGAAATCATCTTTAAGATTTTAAATAGACTAAAATCGACATGTATTTTTATAGATTCTGTTTCATTATTTATTTTAAAAGAAAGACTAAACTCTTGTGTAAATTTATTTATCTGAACATCAAACTTCTCTTTTGAAATGTCAACATCTGGTAGTACCTCAAAATCTTTAAACACTCTAAATTGAGTTTGCTTTTTACCAACATTAATAATTACTTTACCGTTTGTTTTAGCGTCTCCATTCCAATTTCTTGCTGCATTTTCAACTAGTTCATATATTTTTTTTATATAATTTGAATTATGATTGTTATAATGAAATAACCAAACTAAATACTCATCAAAATCAACATCTGAGAGATGTTTTTGTTCAAGGTAATTACTAAAATAATTAAGCCTAATAAACAATTTAGAAAGTTCAGTTTTATGATTACTAGATTCAACTATTTTTGATTCTATTTTATCTAAATAACTATTATTTATATGTTTTGAAAAGATGGAAAATATTTGCTCAGCGTTTATTAAAGTTAATAAAATGTCGTCTGTCTCCGAGTTTCTGTTAGTACATGGATCTAAACTTTCAATTTTTTCAAATAAGCTAGATAATTCAGGATGTTCAAATAAATAATTTGGAATTAAATTAGAAAAGAAATCAACTCCATTCATTTTATCAATTACCTTAAAGTAGTCAGCTTGGCTAATATTGGAAAGATCAACAGGAACCAGAATGTCATATATAAAATTTAATAAGGTTCGCACTGATACAATTTCTTTACTCTTTATTATTGCTTTAATAATAAGTTGAGAAACTATTGCTCTGTTATTTTTATTAAAAAGAAATTCGTAGTTGTACAGTATAGGGCAACATATTTTATCACCTACATTTACTTTATATTCTTGATATGCCTTGTAAATTGTATTTGCTTCATTTTCACAAACTATCTTTTCGAGTAGAGTAGTAATTATGTCAGATACAGCTCCATTTTCAGTTAATGAATAAATATGATAATCTGTAAAGTTAACATGATGAAAATTACTCGTAGAATCAAACTCATCATTATGAATTAAATCCGTATCTAATATTTTACTTGAGTTTATATACTCTTTAAGAGTCATAAATTCATTTCCAAATTCTTCAATGAATTTACTTAAAGTACCAAGATTTATAGCAAGTATGACTTTGTCTTTCGATTCTTTTAATTTTTCATCTTTGAATCCTTCTAATAATTTGTATAAAGTTTCATTAGAAGACTCATTAGGGTTATGTGATTCTGTTGCATCATTATGAATGATAAACTGAGATATAACATTTTTTAATTCATCATGTAAATGGGAAAGTATATGAGATTTACCATCACCTACATTTCCACAAACTAATAAAAGTTGCGATTTATTATTTTCTGATGCATTCGTGATTATTGTTCTTAATTTTTTCTCTACATCTCGTTCTATGTGTAAATACTTTTTAAAGCCATTAAGGTTTGAATAAGTACCTTGTGCAACAGCATATTTTGATGATTCTCTTAACTTCTTTAACTCATCAAGTAATGGATTCATTGTCATAAGTTAGTAATGTTTTTAGAGTTTATTTAAAAGTTCAGAGATTGAAATAGTAAATGCTTTTGCTATTTTTTCTACAACAACTAATGATACATTTCTTTTTCCTGCTTCAATACCAGGAATATAAGTTCTATCTAAATCAGAGATTTCAGCTAATTTTTCTTGAGAATATCCTTTTGATAATCTCAATTCTTTAACTCTTTGTCCGAATTTTACTTTAATATTTTCCATTTTACGAAGATGTGATTTAGTAGACAATTGTACAATAGACGACTGTCGACTTATTGCGTAATTTAAAGTTTATTAGTGTATTTTGAGGAAATTATATCTTATACCATATTCTCAATAATAATATATATACATATATTTAAATTACCTCATTCACCTGCACAAAAACCGTCTTTAGTCCAGGTACTCCTAAAGCCGCTTCTTTGTTTGCTTCATTTCGTTAATTTTACTAAAACTAAAAACTTTTGATTATGGAAAATTGAGTTAATAATGGAAAGATTAGATAGAATTGAAAAAGCAATATCCAATCTAAAAACAGAAAATAGTATTGTTGCAGAATCCAAACCAATGAATTTGAAAGAAGTGGTTGCTTATATGGGTACTTCTACATCTGCAATTTATAAGTTAACATCAACTGCAGAAATCCCACATTACAAATTAGGTAAAAAGCTATTTTTTAAAAAAGAAGAGATAGATGAATGGATATATGCAAATAAAGTCAAAACAAGACAAGACATAGAAAATGAAGCCAATGAATACATTGCTCGAAAACGAAATCCTTTCAGATAAAAGAATAAAAATATTAATATTATATTAATATAGATAAATTAAAATCTTTCTTTTTATTACAAAATAATAGTCTTTAAATATAAAAGCTTCTGACCAAAATAAATTCATTTAGTGCAAATTTTAATATGAACTTTGTAATGTTGTTAACAAGAATTGTTAATATTTTTGATTCAAAATGAGGTTTTCCTCATTTTTCATTCATTTGCTTTATATATTTTTATATACTGAATCGTAAATACGATTGGTTTTATATTTTTTAACTAAAAATCACAAAATTAAACTCGTATTTATTCTTAACAATTGAAATAATCATTTTCATGCTATGATTCTTTTTTGTTGTTTTTATTAAAATTTAATTTCAATGGCTGAAGAAAGAGTAATTCGTATTAATAAAGTTTTAAGAGAGCTAAATTTATCATTAGATAGAGCTGTAGATTTTTTAAAAGAAAAGGATATTCATATTGAAAGCAGCCCTAATGCAAAAATTTCTCAATCTGAGTACGATTTACTGTGTTATCAATTTTCATATGATAACAGAAAAAAGGAAGTTTCAAAGGAAGTAATAAACCGTTTAGTTAAAAATGGATTAGTCTTAAATAAAATTAGAAGCGAAATCCAAGAAAAAGAAGCTCAAAAAAAAATTAAAAATGATAAAAGATTATTTACTATTGGTAATGTAGTAGATGTTTCAATAACAAAAATAATAGCCCCTTCTCAAATTGTAACTTCTTATGTAGGAGGATTCGTTGGAAGACTATCGGTTTTAGATATTTCTTGGTCATTACCACAAGGAGAAGAAGTATTTAAAAAATATAAAATTGGCTCCAATATACAAGCAGTTATTTTAAAAGTTGATGAAAAGAAAAAGCAAATCATTCTATCTCAAAAACATTTAGTAAAACCTTTAAATCAAACAGCTAAATGGGAAAAAATAACAAGAGGAGAAGAAGTTAATTTAGAAATTGTACAAAATCTACACAAAAATTACATAGTAAAAACAAATAACTTATTATTTGGTTTACTAAATAAAAATGTTGGTAAAGACACTATAAAAAATGAGAATTTTAGGATAAATGCTAAACTAAATGATGCATATTTATTAGAATTCATTCCTATAGTTCATCAGGAATTAGATGAGTCTAAATATGAAAAACTAATTGAAGAACATGCAAGTTTTATTGAACCTGAACTAAGAACATTTTCAAATTTTAAACAATCAATTTTAGGCAACACAGCTTCTAAAGAACAGTTAAAAGGTATTGAAAAAGGTTTTGAAATAGATAATAATATTTTTAGTAAAGAAATTGATACTGGAGTAACATTTTACATTCAATTTAGAATGAGTGATGCTTCTTATGAAAATAATTTTAAATCTCAAGCCATACCTTATTTTTTAAATGGTGAAAAGTATAACGATAAAAATGAAAAAATACTATTAGATAAATTGTCTAATGAAAAATATTGGTTCAAATTAAATACACGAATCGACAAAAAAAACAATAAAGAGAACAAACCTAATGAGATAATAGAGTTTACTTTATATAATAATGAAATTAATTTTTACGGTGAGGTTATTAAAGATAACAAAGGTAAAGATGTCAAGTTTTTGATTAAGAATTTCAGTTTTGGCCAATCATTTCAATTTGCTTCTGTAGCAAAAAAGAATAATGAAAAATATGGCTCATTTCTTTTAAATAATAAAGTAAAGTTGGTAGCACCAAATGGTATAATTCCATTTGACGATTCTCAAAGTAAATTTTTAAATTATTGTGTTACAAAAACAGAATGTTTTGAAATTTATCAAAATCTAAAAATAGAATCAGGGGAAATTTTAAAACAAGAAGGAAGAACATTAGGAATCATCGACAAATTTTTAGAGTATCAAATTGATCTATTAAAAAAAGACAAAGCAAATAGTATAGAAATTAAAGATTTCAGAAGAGTAAAAAGTAATAAAGGTAATAGTGCTATTCAAATTCCTCAGGTAGTAGGAGATAGATTAGAATTAGCAGAGGATAATATTGTTAACATCAGAGTAGTAAAAGACCAAAAAAAACAAAAAGTAAGTGAAGGTGTAATTTCAATAATAAATGACGAATATCAAATTGATTTTATTAATGAAATAAATTTAACAAATTTAGAAAATGGTTTTTACATTGATGTTAAAGTATCAACGAGACAATTTGATATTCAAAGAGAAATCATCAAAGATTTCTTAGAAAGAAAAATTAAAATTGACCATATAGAATCATTGTTGGTGAACCCTGATGTCAAAAATCCAATAAAAAAACAGGTTACCTTTATTAATGAAGATTTACAAAGAACAAAAGAAGAACAACCGGATAACAATCAAATCAAAGCTGTTGAAAAAGCTATTGGTAATCAAAATGTATTTTTAATACAAGGTCCTCCAGGCACAGGGAAAACAACTGTTATTGCGGAAATCATTGAGCAATTAACTAAAAAAGGAGAAAAAATTTTAGTAACAGGTCAAAATCACGTGGCAGTTGATAATGTTCTTGAAAAAATCTCAAGAAAGCCAAATTTAAATCTTTTGAGAGTAGGAAATATTGAGAGAATTGATGAAAGTTTGGTGAAATATTGTTATGAGAATTTGGTTGAAGAGTATAAATTGGATTTCAAAAAATTTATAACTAATCAAAAAGAGTTAACAAAGTTATTACTAGCATTTAATGAAAATAATACAGAATCTACAGAACAAAGAAATAGCTTTAAAGATAAAGTTTATCAACTAGCCGAAAACTATAATTCACAAAAGGAAACATTTATACAAAAGCATTTTCTTTTACGAGACAATATATCAAATCTTTCTGAGCAAGAGTTAATTGAAACCATTACAATACTTGAAAACTGGGAAAATTCATTTAGTAAGGAATACGAAATTTTATTACAACCATTTATTTACAATTCTGTAGACGTTGTATTTGCTACTTGTATTGGAATAAAAGGGGATAAGATTTTTAGGGAAACTAATTTCAAATTTGATACGGTTATTATTGATGAAGCAGGTAAAGCAAATATAGCAGAATCATTAGTAGCAATGGAGTTAGGTAAGAAAATAATCCTTGTTGGAGATCAAATGCAATTACCACCATATATGGATAGTTCACTTTTGGATAAAAATGATAAAAATAGCTTTCCAAATTCAATATATGGCTATGGTTTCACCGAAGATGAAATTGCTCATGCTTTAAAGACATCTTTTTTTGAATTTATAGTAAATCGTATTGATGTAGATTTGTTTCCCAAAGACAATAAAGAAATGTTGAATTATCAACATAGAATGCATCCAAATATTGGAAAATTTGTATCAGAATCATTTTATGGTGCTGAAGTAGAAATGGGAAGTAGAACACATCTAAATAGATTAAATTTACCTGCTCCATTTGATAAAGAAATCATATTCTTTGACACTTCTAACACCTCAAATCCTTATGAAATAAAAAGCGAGAATGCTGTAAAAAATGATACTGAAGCAGAATATATATCTGAATTTATTTTGCCTGAATTGTTCAAAAACGAAATTGATAAAAAAAATATTGCGATAATAGCGCCATATAAATTTCAAGTTTCAAATATTAAGAACTTTATAAAGAAATCAACGTTATGCCAACAAAAAAATATTGATGTGGCTACACTAGATTCCTTCCAAGGTAAAGAATATGATATCATTATTTTTAGTTTTACAAGAGCATCAAACTTTTTAAAACCAACAATTGTAAATGGTAAGAAAGTTTCAAATAAAGTTGGCTTTTTAGACGATGCAAGAAGATTGAATGTAGCGTTTAGTAGAGCAAAGAAAAAATTAATTTTAGTTGGAAATGCGACAACATTAACCGATAAACGTTCACACTTCGACCTTCTTTTTAATTATACAGATTTATTTAAAAAGTTAGTAAAGCTAAGTAGGAAGACAGAAATAGGAAACTTCATAAATATTGCCAATTATAATAACAAGATAAAACCATTTGAAGATTTTTATAAAAAGTATAAAACAGGTGATATTGTAGAAACAAAATTTGATAACATAGGTAAAACAAATGAAAAAATGTTTGGAGCTTTCTTTTATATTGATGGTGTAAAAGCTTTATTGCCAAAATCACATATCCCAAATCATCAATTAAAATATTTTGAAGGTTTGGAGAAAGGGCAAACTATCAAATTATCGATATATAAAATAGATAAAGATCAAGAAAGAATAACGTTAATATTACCATTATCAAAAAAGGAAAGAGATAATATTGCTTTGAGTAAGAGAAATAAGTATTTGGATTCAATAAAAGATAATCTTTCTGTAGACAAAACTATTAAAGCAATAATTACAAAGAAAGTCGAATTTGGTTATTTTGTCAAATTAGATAACATTTTTGATGCATTACTTCACAATCGACAAATTCCAGAGAATTACATTGTGAATATAAATGATGAAATTGAAGTCAAAATCCATGAAATAGATTACAATAAAAAACAAATTGCAGTAAAAATATAATATGGGTTTATTTAGCTTAGATATAGAGAAAATTTACAAGGAACTTTCAGTAAAAGGTGAAAAGATTCTTGGTATGTTTTGTATACAATATCCAATATATTGTATTCATACAAATATTCTAGACAGTTCAATTGATAGTTTAGACAGTTTAGACCAATTAATAATAGATTGTTTAAATATAAAATCAAATTATTCACAATTACAACTAGCAGCTATTTTAGGTACTTCAAAAAAACTAATAGAATACCGCATTGATAAATTGATTGTAGATAATCATTTAGAAAAAAAAGAAAATGATTTTATCATTACAGAGTTAGGTAAAGAAGTTTTTATTCATAAAACTTTAAAACGACTTCATAAAAAATCATATGACTTTTATTTAGATGGTATTAATTTAAACCCTTTAAGTGACGATTTTTACAAATTCTATAAAGCCAATTTTTTTAGTGAGTATGATATTGAATATTATACAAATAACAAAGGAAAAACTAGTATTAATAGACCATTTGCTCCAGATATTGTCCACACTCCAATTACAAAAGAAACTTTAGTAAATAAAATAATGGATATCCCTGAACTAGAAAGAGAAAACTATGCAATTCCATTAGGCTTAGTTGAAATTGAAGATATATCTTTTACAAAACTTTCATTACCAGTTCTAATTAAAGTTTCTAAAAGTGTAAATGGAATAAAAAAAGAATTAATTGATGGCTTTGTATTTCATGCTTTTGATAGTGAAAATTCATACTATGATGAAGCACGCAAAAATGTTATAGGATTTGAAAAGAATTGTATAGAAAGAATCAAAAATTTACAATTTAAAATTATAATACCTAAAAAAGGGGAGGAAGTAAATACAGATAAAAAACCACTTATTACTTCTAATTGGAATGAAATTGACAAATACAAAGAAAGTAATCAAAAATGTTTTATTTTCAGTAAAGAAGACCTAAAAGAAGTAGTTGAAAAGCTTTATAACTTAAAAAATGTTGAAATAGAAAATTTGATTAATGAAGAATCTGAAATTGGTATCAACATCACAAAAAAAATGTTGTTTGCTTCAAATGATAGAAAGACATTAATATCAAATTTATTGAGGGAAAGAGACTATACAATAGTAAATACTTATAACAATGTATTCATGCTCTATTTGTATTATAAATCCACAGATGAATTTGTTAATAAAGTAATCAAGTTTAAAAAAATCATTGATGAATATACAAAAAACAAGAAAGATTTTCAAACCATTGTGTTTTTTCATCCAGAGTATAAATACGATTTTAGAGAATGTCTAATAGCAGCCGGAGAATTTGAAGTTTTAGAAAGTATAGATATTTTTAATCACATGATATTACCTAATTAATGAGTTTCGAAGTTAAACATACTGATGTCCTCAATCAAGGAGCATTTATAAGCATAGAGAGCCAACAATCTACTTATAATTTTTATGATTATGAATCCATTTATTGTACTCATAAAGAAGATAAAAGACTTAAAAATGAGATAATTGAAATTATCGATTCGGCAGAAACAGTACTTAAAATTTGTAGTTTTATAATTACTGATAATGAAATTTTTGAAGTATTAATAGACAAGGCAACATCAACCGATGTTGTTATATTCATATTAACTCAGTTTGATGCTAAAAAAATGACAAGTAGAAGTGATAATTTAGATTTTATCACAGAGGAGGAAATAGCAGAAAAACCAGAAGTAAAACATTTATCAAATATCAAAAAATTATATGATGTAGGTGTTCATGTCAGAGCTTCTGAATCTGCTCATGCAAAGTTTATTATTTCCGATAGAGATAAAGGTTTTATTACTAGCGCAAACCTCACAACTCCATCATTAAATGAAAATATGGAATCTGGGGTGTATATGGATGAAGAGAGTAGTCAAGAATTAGATAAGTTATTTGATATTATCTATCAAAAAGGCACTAATTATACAAAGTTTTTAGATTCTTCTAGTTCAAATAAAATGTTTGTAATAAGTTCAGATGTTGATGATACTTTCGAAAATTTACCTGCCCCTGAGGATTCAAGCCTCAGATACACTTTTACGGAAAATCACACAAATCTTTTAGAACAAATAATTAAATGTATTGATGAAGCAAATGATTTTATTTATTTATCAACTTACAGTATTGTAGGTTTGCAGAATATTCAGGAATTTGTGGAAGCAATTAAAAAAGCAAATCAAAGAGATGTACTTGTGAATATATTTTGTAGAGGAATGAATTATCGTAACGATCATATTGTTGCTTCTCAGTTTTTAGCAGAATTAGGATGTGATATTTTTGCAAATTATGACAATCACTCAAAAGGTATTGTTACAGAAAATGAGGCAATGATTTTTACAGCTAATATTGATGGGAATCATGGTTTAACAAATGGTTTTGAAATTGGATACAAATTAGATGAAATGCAAAGAAAAAATTTTCTAGATTTTCATAAATATTTAATCAATAACAGTAATTATAAATTTATTCTATCACCTCAAAGAATTGATTTAATCAAAACTTATATTAATTATGAAAAGTATAAAAAGATTTCTCCACCATTATTACCACAAGACCTCATTGTAAAAGTTAGCACAAGCATCAATGTTGAAAAGGACGATTTTGTAAAACTTCCAATTTTTTATGGAATATCAGATAAGAATGCTCATTTAACAGTTGGTAATTATACATATGATTGTGTTTTTGAAGGCAATACCTTTACAATCATTAAAAAGCAATACTTTCAATTTAATAGAGAAAAATATTTTCTTAAATTTTTTAATTTAACATTAGAAATACTATAATGAAAAAGCAAATTCCATATTTAAACGAATGGCTAGAATTAGCTAAATCAGGAAATTTTAATAGAGCTCAAGAGCTTTATTATGAAAATCTTTTTGAAGCAGTAATTGATAATTTTAAAAGTAATTATAAAGAAAGTATTCCTTCGGGTGGTGTCCTATTTTCAATTTTAGGTTTTTCTCCAGAACCAATTATTTTAACTGCTAAAGCCATTGAACCTGAAAAGCATATTATTTTTACAACAAACAATAAAAGTGACGGAAATGATTACTTAGAAAAGTTTTTAGATACAAATTATGAAATGATATATATTGAAGATGAAAATTTCAACACTTTGTATAAGGCTTTAAAAGAATCTTTGATTTTGAATCCAAGCTCAAATATAACTCTTGATATTACGGGTGGAAAAAAATCCATGGTAGCTGCAGCAAGTATCTTTGGAAAAGATTATGGTTGTAAGATAGTTTATGTAGATTTTGCTGAATATTTAAAAGAATTACGAAAACCTTTACCAGGATCAGAGATTCTGAATATAGTTTACGATCCTTTAATCAATCAACCTGAATTATTCATATAATGAAACATCAAATTTCACTTGTTGGAGGTCAATTGTTACCAATATATGTAGGTATTAAAGAATTTAATCCTGACAAAATACACTTTATTGTTTCAAAAGAATCGGTTGCAAGTTTAAACAACTTAAAACCAATTATTAAAGGTATTCCGTTTAATGGATATCAATGTAATCCTTTTGACTTTTATGAAATTAAATCCATTTGTGAAAAGATAATTCATAAATTAAATCCAAACGACATCATTGAATTCAATCTTACAGGTGGAACTAAAATTATGGTATTAGCTTGTCAAGCTATTATACACGAAAAAGAGTTAAAAGGATTCTACATTAATCAAGATGATTCTTATTTGGAATTACCTTCATACGAAAGGAAAAATATTAGTTTGGAGTTAACCGTAAATGAATTTTTTGATTTAAGTGGACATAAAACTTACAATTATAAAACAATTAAAGATTTTAAAGAAGAAGATATAAAAACTGCTGAGAAAATTAAAAATTTTGCTAATAATGACAATAGGTATAAAGTAATTATCGGATATTTTAGAAAAAAATATCTGAATAATAATAATCCATTGCCTTTATCTGGTAATGAATCAATTAATAATAATCTCAAAGTGATTTGGAATCAATCAGTTTTAAAAATAGAATCTAATAATAAAGTCTTATTGAATATAAATTCTCTCATATTACAGGACTTGTTTTTTAAAGCAGTATGGTGGGAATTATTAATTGCTAATGAAATTGCTAAAACAATAAAATTTAAAGAATTATTTTTAGGTTTTGAGCTAAATTTCAAATCAGATAAGAATACAACAAAAAACGAAATTGATATTTTAATAAACACAGGAAAAAAGTTGATTTTTATTGAATGTAAATCAGGTTTAGTAAAACAAGAAGATATCAATAAAATGAAGATTGTAAAACAAACATATGGAGGAGCTATTGCAAAATCAATTTTAGTATCAAGGGAATTGCCTAATTCATCTATAATTGAAAAATGTAAGGAATTAGACATTGAATTATTTTATACTAATGCATTAAATAAAGAAGTAAACTCATTAAATAAATTAAATAAACTTATTAATGAAGTAGAAAGAAAAGCTTCTATGTAATTTGATGTTAATTATTAAAATAGGAACGCTTCGCTGAAGTAGTTTCACCCACCCAGTCTTAGTTTATCCTGAGCTTGCCGAAGGGCTCCCCAACGCACTAGTGGTATTTTATGTGTTTTTAGCACTTGTTTTACCCAAAGTAAGTCAATAAAATAAGGCTCCCTGTTTTCAACTAAAAATCAAAATTCCGTTAACCGTCATCCTGAGCTTGTCGAAGGGCCCTCGCACACAGTCCACCTTTTTTTATCCACATACACCCAATCCAAAAAACAAACGATAAAAACACACAACAACCACTCCCAAACTATTATTACATAATTAACCTTCTAGTGCATAACAGCTTTGTGTATTGAAATCGGGTTTGTCACGCACAATAAGATGACATTATATTAAACATCCGTTCACCCCACACTCGAGGCAGTGGCTCCAGGACAGCATTTTTTGCAGCTCCCATCGCATTACCCAGCTACAAAAAACACCGTCCTTCGCCACTGCCTTAAACAACGTTCTGCTTTCCATAGGAATAAGTACACTTATAAATTTTCTAAAGAATTTTTACGGTAACGGTCTTTATATACTTTGTGCAGACATCGGTAGCATTTGCATTGCTTATTATGCGTTTCTTCACTTTTCCAAAACACCTATAACTACAAATTAAAATCTCCCACCTGTTCAATACTTAAGAAACCCACAAAATCAAAAATCCCAGCATAAGTATTATTTTTCATTTGCCACAACTACCAGGTCCATTACTTTCACAATAGCTGATGCCATAGCATTTCTAAACCACAAATTACTGAACACTAATAGTGGCATCAACTATTCATAATAGCAATCACAAATATCCCACAAAGCAAATCAAAAAATAACACCCATGCTTGAGCTACTGCACCATCGCACCCGACAGGTTAATGCATTGTTTTTACAATTGCTTCTCATTTTCCTCTACATTTAATACCTTATTAATTGTCAATTCCACAACCAACAGATTAGCAATTCTACACTTAATAAATATGCTTTTTTATAAAGTTTCATTTCAGTAAATTAAAATCATGAATCTCATTTTTCACCATTATTAGATAATCCCAGATAAAGTGGATATTATGTGCGCTGGGTTTAATAGATAAGAAATGGTTATTAGTAGAACAAATTCCCTAAACAGGCAAAAAATACATTACTACTATAATAGAGTTGAGATCGCTTTAGATTAAAAATATTGTTTTGTCCTATACATATCCCATATAAACCCCATAGATGCTAGGTGGTTCTAGTACCTAATAATTAAATAAATAGCAGTTAAGAAGATTATATTAAAACCAAAATTAACCAATTGTTGGTCATCAATAGAGTAGTAAAATCGAATATAAAAAAACCGTAATCACTTAATTATAAGTAAATTACGGTTATTTAAGTGGAGTCGGAGAGAATCGAACTCTCGTCCAAACAAGCAATCAAAAAGCTTTCTTCACGCTTAGTTTCTAATTGAATTTTCGACAAAAAGCTAGGTTAGAAACAACCACTCTTTGCTTAACTTTACCAGTTCAAAACGGATTTAAAGTTTTACCGTTTCTAGGTTTACTTTTACGGTTCCCAAAATCCAAACGCCATAAACCAAGGCTTTTGTTGAGAATCTAGCTTTCCTACCTTGTAGGAACTAGGCAAATCGTACTATAATTCGGATTAAGCAGCTAAAGCGTAATTATTTTCGCCGTGTAAAATGTTGTACGTTTGGATTTACGAGCAAAACATACAATGCTCGACGTGCTTACTAGTTAATTCCACTCGCTGTCAAAACCAGTCGACCCCTTTTTTAATTTAGAATTTAGAATTCTGAAAACTTCTAACTTCTAAAACTATGCCAAAATTACTACTATTTTATCAATTAAAAAATCTTTTGCGAATAGATATTCAAAAGCTATATTTGTGTACTTTAAATTAATGTGCGTAACTAAACAATATAAAATGAAATTCGGAATAATTAAAGAACGTAAAAACCCACCTGATAGAAGAGTTGTTTTTTCTCCTTTCAGACTTGAAGCTTTTAAAAATGAATTTCCACAAGCAGAAATTAAGGTTGAATCTTCCGATGTTCGTATCTTTTCAGATGAACAATACCAAGAAAAAGGTTTAGATGTAGTTACTGATATGACTGATTGTGACGTGTTGATTGGTGTTAAAGAAGTTCCTTTAGATGCTTTGATTCCTAATAAAAAGTATTTTTTCTTTTCCCATACCATCAAAAAGCAACCGTATAATCGTAGTTTGCTTCTAGCCATATTAGAAAAAAATATCGAATTATACGACCATGAAACTATTGTTAATCAAGAAAATCATCGCTTAATTGGTTTTGGTCGTTATGCCGGAATTGTTGGTGCTTACAACGGAATTAGAGCTTTTGGTATGAAATATGAATTGTTTAATCTAGCTAAAGCAGAAACGTTACCTGATCAAAAAACTCTGATTGAACGATTAAGAAGAAATCAATTACCTAACATAAAAATTGTTCTTACTGGAAGTGGTAAAGTAGCTCATGGTGCCAAAGAAATGCTTGATGCCATGAAAATGAAAGAAGTATCCGTTGAAAATTATTTGAACAAAAAATATGATGTCCCTGTTTATACTCATATTGATGTTTTAGACTATAATAAAAGAAAAGATGGTCAAGTATTAGATAAATTTGATTTTTATTCAAATCCATCTGAATATGAATCAGATTTTGAAAAGTTTACCCATGTGTCCGATATTTTTATGGCAGGACATTTTTATGGAAATGGTGCACCAATTATCTTAAGTAAAGAAATGTTGAAATCTCCAAAATGCAAACTAAAAGTTGTGGCAGATATTTCGTGCGATATTGATGGACCAGTGGCTTGTACTATTCGACCTAGTACCATTGCTGAACCTTTATATGGTTATTTAGCTAGTGAAGATAAAGAAGTGCCTTTTACTCATCCATCTGCTGTTGTAGTTATGGCTGTAGATAATTTGCCATGTGAGTTGCCAAAAGATGCTAGTGAAGGTTTTGGTGAAGTGTTTTTAGAAAGAGTAATTCCAGCTTTTTTTAATGAGGATAAAGATGGTGTTTTAGCAAGAGCTAAAGTAACAGAAAACGGCAAATTAACTGAACGTTTTGCATATTTGCAGGATTATGTTGATGGAAAATAGTAATTTGAAGTAAATATAATTTATGAAGAAGTTAAAATTTTTATTAGGAATTTTGTTTTTATTGTCATTAAACTCTTGTTCTTCTGATGATGATAGTTCTGAAGCAATTAGTATAGTTGGAAAAATGGCAGTTAATGGTGTAGAATATGACCTTACAAAAGGTTTTATTATTCCAAATCCAGATGGCTCTGATCCTAATTTTAATCCCAGAAGATTTTATTTCATTTTAGCAAACGGTAATGTCACTTATGCAAATGATGAATTTGTTTATTCAGATGAAATTACTCAATTGATAGATTTTAATATGTATACTTCAATTCAAAGTTCAGGAAATGTTGAGAATACTACTTATCCAATTTTGAATACAAATGATCCGAATTTTAGTTTGAACAATGCTTATATTGATCATTCAGGAATAAATACAAATGTTGTCATTCAAAATCAAGTTTATATTTCTTCTAACTCTTTGAGTTCAGATGATATGACTCAAGGGCAAGCAACAATTAACTTAGTAAATGGAGTTTATACTATAACTTTTTCATTTTCAAATAATAATAATGTTATTACAGGTAATTTTACAGGAACAATGACAAATTTAAATTGATTTTTTATTTTTTTAAATAGAAATGAATAATTTAGATATAAAATTACAAGAGCATTTTAAATTAAATATTTTATTCAAAGATAAAATTCTATTTGAAAAGTTATTGATAGAAAACAATATTCCTTTTTACAAAAACGATTTAACAATTGATTCACTATAATTTTATTAGATAAAGACAGAATTAAAATCAATGAATTGTTAATTAAAAACGAAATCATTGCAGGTACAGAAACTATTCCTACTTACGATTATAGAGTACAAAAAAAGGTTCATAAGTTATATTTTAAAATTTTATTAATTGTGACTTTAATAACTGTAATTGCCATTTTTTTTATGGATTTGTTCAAATAGAAAAACCACAAATCCAAAGATTAAAATCTGTGAATCTGTGGTTTTAAACTATCAACTGTTAACTAAAAAACTAATTATTCCAATCTATTTTCTTAGAGAAATACATCACAGCTCCTAAAATCAAGAATAAGCCAATACTTCCTACCAATAAAGCATAATCTTCTAGTTGAATTATGACAAATATAAAGCTATAAAGAGCTGCTAATGAAATTCCAATAAAAGTTGGGAATTTTTTATTCTTTAAAATTGAAATCGAATAAAGGACAATCATTACAATAACAGCTAAAGACGCAATCATATAAGCAATACTAAACGTAGAATGTTCTGTAATAGAAATCAATAAGGTATAAAACATAACTAATGCCAAACCAATCATAGTATATTGAAAAATATGAATGTTGATTTTGCTAATCGATTGAATCAAAAAGAAGACTAAAAACGTCAATCCAATTACCAAGAAACCATATTTGGAAGCTCTTTCATTTTGTTGGTATTGATCCACAGTTTCTAATAATTTTACACCAAATAAATATTCGTTTAAATTTGGAACACTTTCTTCATATTGTTGTGAAAAAGGTCTGTTAATTTCTAGTAATTTCCATTCTGCGTGAAAACCCGTGCTATCTACTTTTTTATTTTCTTCATTGGCTGCAAAAGTTCCCATTAAACTTGGTGATTTCCAATCGGAATCAATTTTTACATTGGTAGTTTTTCCAATAGGAATAAATTGTACACTTTCACTACCATTAAATTTCATTTGAAACTTAAAATTGATTTTATCATTGTTTTGCAATGTATTATAATCAAAAATACTTGAAGCCAAAACACCATAATTAGAACGTTCATTCGCTTTAGATTCAAAAGAGAAAAGTTGGTTGTTCAAACTTATATTCAAATCACTTTTTATGCTTTTTAAATTGGTCGTGTTTACAATTACAGAAGCTTTTTCCCAAATAGCAGCTTCAGGATTGATATTCAGTTTTTCAAAATTGGGTTTTTCAAAGTTACCCTCAAAATCCATAGTAGAAGTAAAAACCACATTTTCGTACAAACCTCTTTTTAAAGGCTTACTCTTTTTAATGACAGAATTGTTATTTAGTTTTTCAGGAAAAAAATAAGCATTTTTAATTACTTTTTTAGTTTGTGTTGTACGTTGCGAATTGGCATCAACTACCTCAATAGTTTCAAAACTATAATAAGGAATGCTCAATATTGGACCATAAAATTTAATGTCTGAGCCCCAAAGCGTATTGACTTCTTGAGTCATTTCTTTTTTGCGTTGTGAACGTTCTGAAATCAATCCTTTGACTAATTCTAAAGGAATTAATAAGAATAAACAAAGTAATCCAACCATAATCATTTTAGCTGTGTTAGATTGAAAAAACGAAGGTTTTTGTTGCGGGTTTTGTGTTTGATTTTCCATGATGTTTTTTTTAATGGTTAAAAGGTTATGTGTTTAAAAGTTTATAAGGTTTTGTGGTTAATGTATTACGTTAAAAACTAAATACATATAAAAAAGAGTTATTGGAATGTTGCATAAAGTAATTCCAATTCTTGTCAAAGTTTCTTGGCTATTTCTTTTTTCAATAAAATGTTGAGTAACCACTGCAAGTAGGTAACAACTATTAGCAAAAAGGGCAAAATAAACATAGAATAGCCCTATAAGCGGTAAGAAATCAATTTTAGTTATTGCATATAAAAGCAATAGAATTGTTCCTATTGTAAAGGATAAAATAGGAATATAATTTTTTTGATAAAATGGGTTTTTAACTATTTCTTCCATGATTTTTATTGATTTATTGTTATTGAATATTAAAAGTTGATTTAATGTTTGCCAATGGAACAGGAAGCATCTTCAAAAAATCCAAATGATAAAATTGATGGGCTTGTTTTCCTTTTCTATAAAATTCTAAATAGGTTTTTATCCTGAAAGGGTAGAAGACTAATCCAGTTGCAATTACCATAAAAACAAAAGGTGATTTTTTTCCATTGCCTAATAAATAAAATTGCATGTTAATTTCATCTGTTACTAAAACTCCTGTATCAGTCAATACATGATAAATGTCGTGTTCTTCTAATCTAGGTTGAGGTTCCAAATTATATTTCAATAGAAAACAACCCAAATGAAACCCTAAACTTTCTTCAGGTAGATTAATGCAGTCAGAAATAGTAACATTCCATGCTTTTTGATTTTTAAATAAAAACTCATAAGGAACTTTTACAATTTTGTACAATTTTTCGATGATGATTTCTTTCATGATTTATAGATTAAAAGTACTTTGAATTTCAAAGTAAATGAATAAAAAAAAGGTTCTATGATTTTGAGATTAATTTTTCAAGCGCGTCAATATGGTTTTTAAAAGCAATTCTTCCTTCTTTAGTTGCAATGTAACTGGTATTGGGTTTTTTACCAATAAATTGTTTTTCCACAGTTATGTAATTTTCATTTTCCAAAGCTTTAGCATGACTGGCCAAATTTCCATCGGTTACACCAAGTAATTCCTTTAAAGTAGAAAAATCAGCACTTTCATTTACCATCAATACAGACATAATCCCAAGACGAATCCTGTGATCAAAAGCTTTGTTTATGTTTTGTATGATGTTTTTCATTTTATGCTGAACTTGTTTCAGTATTTTTTTTGTTCTAATATTCTGTTCTAAATATCTTATTTCCTATCATATTTTCGATACATCACATATCCATAACCAATGTGACACAATCCAAAACCAATGGCCCAAAAGAATAAGCCATAACCCACAAAAAACGTTGAAATTAATCCTAAAACAATCATCGTTAATCCCAAATATTTTACATCACCTAAAGTATATTTACTAGCATTCACACAAGCTAAACCATAAAAAATCAAAGTAACAGGAGCAATCAAGCCATAATAACCTTGATAGAGTAGTGCCAAAGCAAATAATCCACCACTAATTAATGGAATAGAAAACTGAACAACCAATCGTTTGGAAGAAACATCCCAAAGATTCTCACCTAATTTTTTGGCTTTTGTCGAACTCAAAACAATTCCAGTTATAATGGATAAAATTACAACAACTGCTGCAATAATAAACAATTGTTTTATAGCATTTTCCGTTGATTGCGGATTCATTTTACCTCTAACAATAACATATCTCGAGTCATAAGTATATTTGATAATGTTATTTGCCATAAAAGCTCCAACTAGCGCATAAAATCCAGCTAAAATACCAGATAAACCACTTAGCGATAAAAAACGAGATGATTTGTTCATCATGTTTTTAATTTCAGCAATGTCTTGAAGATATTTTTCGTTTTCCATTTTAAAGTACTTTGAATTGCAAAGTAAATAAATATTTTTCAATGATGAACTATTTTTTTGATTATTTTTGAAAAAAAGTAATTATGAAGATTCTAGGATATATCTTAAAAGGAATGAGTTTGTATATTTTTGTAGCAATTGTAAGAACTATTTACAGTATAATTACAGGAAGTGTTCCCGTTGAAATTAAAAATAAAGGTGAAGAAACTCAATATATTTTGGGTCAAGTTTTTATTATTTTACTCGCTGGATTTTTGGCATATAAATTATATCAATATAGTGAAAAAATGATTCGAAAATCGTCTAAAAACACTAACGATAGTATTAAAAAATGAAACCAGCAGAGCAACACATTCTCAATCAACCTGAACATTTTCAAGCGATCATGTTGCACCTTTGTGCGGTTATTGAGCAAGTTGCTCCAGAATCTGAATTACTTTTCAAATGGAAATTACCTTTCTATTACCACAAGAAAAAACCGTTTTGTTATCTAAATGTCTTAAAAAAAGAAAACGCAGTTGATTTGTGCTTTATGAAAGGACATCTTCTAAAAAAGCATAGAAATTTAATGATTGACAAAGACAGAAAGTTGGTTGCTTCTCTTCGTTTTGATGACTTAAGTAAAGTAGATAATAAAGTCTTGAACGAAGTTTTAATTGAATTAAAGTCTTTATACCTTTAACTAAATATTAATACTCGTTATAATTTTCTTTAGTCATTTATTCTTAATTTTATAACTATGAATAAAGTGAATAAATCAGGTTTTTATTTTAAGAATTACGAAGCACCTTACGAGTCACCTTTTGATAAGTTGTTTACGATTTTTAAAGAATTAATTACACATACTTCTGGAGATTTTGATGAAGCCATAGATTGGTTACGTCAGCTAGATGTTGAATATAAACTAACTACACCAGAATATACAATAGATGATTTTATTGAAGATTTAAAGAAAAAAGGGTACATCAGAGAAGAAATTAAACCTGATGGAACTGGTGGAATGGGAATTACATCTAAAACCGAAAGAGCCATTCGTCAGGCTGCTTTAGATCAAATTTTTGGAAACCTTAAAAAAGCTTCTTCAGGAAATCATAAATCAAAACATATTGGAAAAGGTGATGAACAAACAGGAGATTTTCGAGAATTTCACTTTGGTGATTCAGTAGAGCAAATTTCATTAACCGAAAGTCTTAAAAATGCTCAAGTGAACAATGGAGTAGGCGAGTTTATGCTAACTGAACGTGATTTGATTGTTGAGGAAAGTCATCATAAATCACAAATGAGTACGGTTTTGATGATTGATATTTCACACAGTATGATTCTTTATGGTGAAGACAGAATTACACCAGCCAAAAAAGTTGCAATGGCATTAGCCGAATTAATCACGACGCGTTATCCAAAAGATACATTAGATATTTTAGTATTTGGAAACGATGCTTGGACAATCAAAATCAAAGATTTACCTTATTTACAAGTTGGACCTTATCATACCAATACTGTTGCAGGTTTGCAATTAGCAATGGATATTTTGAGAAGAAAACGAAACACCAACAAACAAATTTTCATGATTACTGATGGGAAACCCAGTTGTGTTCGCGAAAAAAACGGTGAATATTACATGAATAGTAACGGTTTAGATCAATATATAGTTGATAAGTGCTGTAATCAAGCAGCTCAAGCTCGAAAATTACATATTCCTATCACCACTTTTATGATTGCACGTGATCCTTATTTACAGCAATTTGTAAATCATTTCACTGAAGCCAATCAAGGAAAAGCATTTTACACAGGCTTAAAAGGTTTAGGAGAAATGATTTTTCAAGATTATGAAGCAAATAGAAAGAAAAAAATAAAATGAATTGCCATTAGCTTCAGCCAATGGATAATAAATAGCAAAAACAAATTTTAAAGATTATTTAAATTTCTTTAATCTGTGTTCCAAAAAAAATAAAAAATTGAAATGAAAGAAATAAAAACATTAGGCGAATTAAAAAAATCAGGATACAAATCCCAAAACATAAAAGACGAGTTAAGAACTAATTTACGAAACAAAATAAAAGCAGGTGAAACTACTTTTGATGGAGTTCATGGTTTTGAAAACACCGTAATTCCTGAATTGGAACGAGCAATTTTATCTAGACATAATATTAATTTATTGGGACTTCGTGGTCAAGCTAAAACCCGTTTGGCTCGTAAAATGATAGAACTTTTAGATGAATATATTCCAGTAGTTGAAGGTTCAGAAATTAATGACGATCCTTTAAATCCGATTTCTAGATTTGCTAAAGATTCAATTGAAGAAAAAGGAGATAATACTCCAATAACTTGGTTACATAGAAGTGAACGTTTCTTTGAAAAATTAGCAACTCCAGATGTTACTGTTGCGGATTTAATTGGTGATGTTGACCCCATAAAAGCAGCTAATTTGAAATTGAACTATGCTGACGAACGAGTAATTCATTTTGGAATGATTCCAAGAGCCAATCGTTGTATTTTTGTAATAAACGAATTACCCGATTTGCAAGCTCGTATTCAAGTAGCGTTGTTTAATATTCTTCAAGAAGGTGATATTCAAATTCGTGGTTTTAAATTGAGAATGCCTTTAGATTTGCAATTTATTTTTACTGCAAATCCTGAAGATTATACCAATAGAGGAAGTATTGTAACACCTTTGAAAGACAGAATTGGTTCACAAATCTTAACACATTATCCTGAAAGTATTGGAATTGCTCGAACCATTACTCAACAAGAATCAAAACTGGATAAAGATCAATCCGAAACAGTTTATGTGCCAAGTTTAGCCAAAGATTTATTAGAGCAAATTGCTTTTGAAGCTAGAGATAGCGAATTTATTGACGCTAAAAGTGGTGTTTCAGCTCGTATGAGTATTACAGCTTATGAAAACTTAATTTCTACCGCAGAACGAAGAGCTTTATTAGCAGGTGAAGACAAAACTACAGTAAGATTGTCCGACTTTTTGGGAATTACTCCAGCCATTACTGGAAAAGTAGAATTGGTTTATGAAGGAGAACAAGAAGGTGCAGCAACAGTTGCTCAATACCTTATTGGTGATGCCATTCATACTTTATTTTCAGGATATTTTCCAAAGATTGAAAAGTTAGAAAAAGAAAATGAAAAAAATGCTTACACTGATTTATTAGAATGGTTTTTCAATGAAAGTGGTTTTGAATTATTAGATGATGAAAGTAATGCTGAATATCAAAAAATACTAGACGAAGTAAAACCTTTAGATGATTTAGTCAAAAAATACCAACCTGAAACAGCAAAAGAAGATATTTACTTTATGAAAGAATTCATTCTTTGGGCTTTAGTGGAATATAAAAAACTTACTAAAAACAGAGTGGATTCGGGTTATCAGTATAAAGATTTGTATAGTAATTTTATCAGTAAATTGTAAGAATTAAAGAAGTCGCTTTTAGCAAATAAAGCGACTTCTTTTTTATGTTTAAAAGAATTAAATTCTAAATATTCCTCCCAAGGCAATATTTCTTTGTAGAAAAAGAAAATGTTGCTCTGCTTTGTCACTACTAGAAGCAGTTGTTCTAATATCATTCATATTAATATAACCACCTTTTAATTCGGTTTGAATAAAAAAGTGTTTAAAAAAGGTAAAGTTTAAACCAACTTTTAGAGAAGTTCCAAAACCAGATACATGAAAATCATCATGACGATCCATGTTTAGTACTTTTGCATTTGTTTTTGGAAATAATAATCCTACACCAACAGCTCCAACGGTGTTTATTTGAAATTTATCAATATTAGGAAGTCTAAATAGTTTTGAAATGTCATCAACACGAGCAATTTCCGTATTGACATAATTCAACCCATCAGTATGTTCAAAGGTTAAAAATTGTTCGTCTAACGTTAATTGATTTGCAGTTGGGTTTTCATTATAAGTTCCAGGATTTGGATAATAACCTGAATAATTCACAGTTTTATTTTGATACATTACATATTTCATATGATCTACACCTATTGAAATATTGTAATGGTCATTTATAAAATATCCAATTCTTAGATTAGTTTGAGGAATTGTCATTCTTCCTGGATTGATATAATCTACATGCCATCCTTTTGGTTTGTCATGAGCTTCTACGTCATACAATGTAAAATCATAATCAGCTCCTTTAAAACGAATGTCTGATTTGGAAAAACTTTCCCTATTTCCACCCCAATAAACATAAAATTTACCTTTGTTGTGAGCCGTGTATTTTTCAGGATTTTCGACTGTTTCTTGCGAAAAGCTGTACTGTGAAAAAACACAAAAAGTTAGTACAACCATTAAAAATGATTGTTTCATTTGTAGTATTAAAAAAAATTAAAATTGATTTACAGTTTTACGAATGGCAACTAATTTAGTCATCAATGCTTCAAAGTAATCTAAATGCAACATGTTAGCTCCATCACTTTTAGCATTAGCTGGATCAAAATGAGTCTCTATGAAAATTCCGTCTACACCAACCGCTATACCTGCTTTAGCTATAGTTTCAATCATCTCAGGACGTCCACCAGTAACACCCGCTGTTTGATTTGGTTGTTGTAACGAATGTGTTACATCCAAAACTGTAGTAGCAAATTGTTGCATTGTTGGAATTCCTCTAAAATCCACAATCATGTCTTGATAACCAAACATTGTTCCTCTATCAGTTGCCATTACATTTTCATTTTGGCAATCTAATACTTTTTGAACGGCATGTTTCATACTTTCTGGACTCATGAATTGGCCTTTTTTCAAGTTCACTGTTTTTCCAGTTTTTGCAGCAGCCACAACTAAATCAGTTTGACGTACTAAAAAAGCTGGAATTTGAAGAACATCAACATATTCAGCAGCCATAGGTGCATCTTCGTTAGTATGAATGTCTGTTACCGTTGGAACTCCAAATTCTTTAGAGACTTTTTGTAAAATTTTCAATGCTTTTTCGTCTCCAATACCAGAAAAACTATCAATTCTTGAACGATTTGCTTTTTTGAATGAACCTTTAAAAACGTATGGTATTTCTAATTTATCAGTAATTGCAACTAGTTTTTCTGCAATTCTCATAGCCATTTCCTCACTTTCAATGGCACATGGACCCGCTAAAAGAAAAAAATTACCACTAGAAGTATGTTTTATTTGTGGAATATTATTTATATTCATAATTAGTTATTTTTTGAAGTGGCAAAGATAAAAAGAAAAACCTTCTAAACCGAAGTTTAAAAGGTTACTTATGTTACAGATAAGAATAATTTAATACTTATTTTATTTTTTTATTGAAAAACCTTTTGGACAAACTACTTTTCCTTTCTCATAAATATTAAAATAGAAAATTTGTTTTTTTGTGTAACCTTCAAAGTTAACCTCATAGAGAGATAATAAACCAACTCCCATATTTGAATGTTCTGTAGGAAAAGGACAGCAAGTTTCTGTTTTTTTAAATTCAATTTTTTCTCCATTTGGACCTTGTAAACCATTAAAGAAGTAGCCAATTAATACCTCTTCAGATTGAAAATTAGAAGGACCAATATTCACAGGATAATCGGCATCCATTCCATATTTTGAATCTGTAGCATATTCAGTAAATATAAACATACCGTTCTTGACATTAGGTCTTATTGCGTCGTTATCAATATTTTTTATAGTAGATTTTGTACTGATACAAGAGGAAGTACTTACAATAATTATTAAGATGAGCAGTAACTTTTTCATATTACTTAGTTTTTGTTTTTATGAAAAATGAAATGATGGCACTGAGAACAATTCCATTGGATAAAGTAGAAAAAGTATTAGTGTAAATATAATTTGAAAATGAAAAATATTTTTCAGCATCCTCAACAGACATTTTTGAGTTTTCAACTTTATACTTGATGATGTTTGAGAAAAAATCGGGTGAAATAAATTCAAAAGTAAAAAACAACACTAAAGGAGTTAAAACAGCAATAAATAACGAAAGTATGGCACCTGATAAGAAACCTTGTTTCCAATCTATTTGATTATTAAAATAATCTTTTTTCTTATTAAAAAGAGCTAATACATATATAGCAATCGATACGAGTCCAAAAAACATTGTATATATTGGTTGAAATTTTATTTTTTCACTGTGCCAACCCATTGTTTTTTCAAAATACATCCAAACGAATAAGCAGATTGAATATATAATTGCCCATTTTAATTCGATTTTAAATTTTTCCATTTTATTTTTTTAAATTAAAAACGCTATAAAAGTAATAAATGTTTACCAAATTGAATACATTAATTATATTTGCCTAAAATTATAAATATGGATTTTATATATGGGACTTGGCATTGGTCAATTTCTGGATTTTTAATTGGAATGATAATGCTTTTATTGGTTTATTTTGGTAAATCATTTGGTATGTCTTCTAATTTGAGAACACTATGTACTATAGGTGGAGCAAAACGATTTAGTGATTTTTTTGATTTTGATTGGAGAGAACAAAAGTGGAATTTAGCTATGGTTCTTGGTGCAATTTTAGGAGGATATTTTGCTACTCAATTTTTAAGTAGTCCAGATATTGCGCAAATAAATCCAAAAACCATTGAGCAGTTGGGTTCCTTAAATATAGATGCACCCGAAGGTAAAATTGTTCCTGACGCTTTATTTAGTTTGGAAGCAATACAAACACCCAAAGGGTTTTCCATATTGTTAATTGGTGGTTTATTAATTGGATTTGGAACACCTTATGCTGGTGGATGTACTTCTGGACATGCAATTTCTGGGTTAAGTAATTTACAATTACCTTCTTTAATAGCCGTTATAGGTTTTTTTATTGGAGGATTAATCACTTCTTATTTCATAATTCCTTTATTATTTTAAAATGAAATTATTCAGATTTATATTTGTTGGAGTTATATTTGGTATAGTTTTAACTAAAACGGAAGCTATTTCTTGGTATAGAATATATGAAATGTTTCACTTTCAATCTTTTCATATGTATGGTGTAATTTTTACTGCAATTATAACAGGAGTATTAGGCATTCGCTTCTTAAAGAAAAAAGACATTAAAGATTATAAAGGTCATTCTATCGAAATTTTGGATAAAGAATTAACACCATTTCGTTATATAATTGGTGGAATTATGTTTGGTTTAGGCTGGGCTTTAGTAGGTTGCTGTCCAGGGCCAATATTTGTACTGTTAGGAGCAGGAATAACACCAATTTTAATTGTCCTATTTGGGGCTCTTTTAGGAAATTTTATTTATGGAATTTTAAAAGATAAATTACCACATTAAAATAATTACATAATTTATTTGTCATGTAAGAAAAAAGTCTATTTTTGTTTTAATTAACTTATAAAAAACAGATAAAAATGAAAAAATTAAAACAATTAGTACTACTTTTTTTAGTAGCATCAGTTACGTTAGTATCTTGTAACAAAGACGATGATGGAGATTCAGCATCTATTGAGGGTTCTTGGGAATTTTCTAAAGTAGGTACGATTGTATCTGGACAAGAATTTTTGGTTGACTATGATCATACTACTGGTTGCAATAAAGACTATACAGAAATTATTGCAGGTGGAACACTAAAAGACCATTATTTTGAAGATTTTGGAAGTGGATGTGAAGAAGATATTGATAATGGATCTTGGTTAAGAAGTGGAAATACTATTACTGTAAATTTTAGTGGTGATGTAACTACAGCAGAAATTTTAGAATTGTCAAATACTACTTTAAAATTAAAATTTACTGATCCAGATACTGCTGAAGTATATTTTAGTGTATTAACAAGAAAATAATATTTTCTTTACTTGAATAAAATAATCCCTTTCAAATTTGAAAGGGATTATTTTATTGTATTTCAGCACTTAAACCTGCATCTAATAATGATGAGCATTGTGGTTTTAGTTCATCATAACTTCCTGTTTTTACGGTACACCTACCTTTGTAGTGAACTAAAATAGCACATTGCTCGGCTTGCTCGTTAGTATGTTCACAAACTCTTATTAATGTGTCAATTACATGATCAAAAGTGTTTACATCATCATTGTACAAAACAATTTCATTGTTGTTTGAAATCTCTTCTAAGACATCAACTTCTTCTTGTATTTTTTCTCTAGTACTCATTTCTTTTTTTGGTAATGGGTTATGGGTAATAGGTTATTAGTTTATAATGCTAATTTACATATTTTAAAGAAACCCAATTGTTTCTTTCAAACTTTTTAACAAATGTCAAACCTTTGCTAGTACAAGATTCATCAATAAACGGAATATCTTCAGTATAAAAACCACTAAACAAAATAATTCCTTTTGGGTTTAAACAATCAACATATTGCTGCATATCATTCAATAAAATATTTCTATTGATATTAGCAATGATTAAATCGTATTTTTTTCCTTTTAAAAGAGAAGCATCACCTTCATAAACCGTAATTTCTTTGCAATTGTTTCGTTCTGCGTTTTCAATTGAATTTAAGTAACACCAATTATCAATATCAATAGCATCAATTGGTTTTGCTCCTTTCATTTCTGCTAAAATGGCTAAAATGGCTGTTCCGCAACCCATGTCAAGCGTTTTCATATTAGTAACATCAGTTTCTAATAAATGTTGAATCATCATGTGAGTTGTTTCATGATGACCTGTTCCAAAACTCATTTTAGGTTCAATTACAATATCAAACTCAGCTTCAGTCATTGAATGAAAAGGAGCTCTAACATGACATTTTCCATCTACATCAATAGGCTCAAAGTTTTTTTCCCACTCTTCATTCCAATTTACTTGTTCAATTTCTTCAATTTTGTATGAAATTTGGAATTCATTATTTTCTAAAATTGAAACATCATTCAAAATATCTTCTGACCATAATTCTTTTTGAACATAAGCCGAAATTCCTTCTTCAGTTTCCATATAACTTTCAAAAGCTTTATCTCCTAATTCAGCTACAAGTATTTCGCTACCTAGCTCTTTAGGACTAATTGTAAAATGATATCCTATATAATTGTTTGACATAAAATTATTTTTTGCAAAGGTAAACAAAGCATTCGTTTTTTTGAATAATTTATGGTTTGTTAACAACCAAAAAGCTTTTGATTGTGTATATTTGATAAAAAAAGAAAAATTATGAAAAAATCATTTATTACAATTCTCTTGGCAACACTTTTATTTAGTTGTCAAAATAAAGCACAAAATCACGTAACTTCAGTTGCAACTAATAACTCAATTATGGCAAAAGAAACCATTCATCAATTTAAAGTAACCGATTTATATGGAGATGAGTTTGATTTTTCAAGCTTAAAAGGAAAGAAAATCATGGTTGTTAATACAGCTTCAGAATGTGGATTGACACCTCAGTACAAAGATTTAGAAGCTCTTTACGAAAAATACAAAGACAAAAATTTTGTGATTGTTGGTTTTCCTGCAAATAATTTTGGCTCTCAAGAACCAGGTACTAATAAAGAAATTGCAGCTTTTTGCGAAAAAAACTATGGAGTCACTTTCCCTATGATGTCTAAAATTTCTGTCAAAGGAGATGATATGCACGAAATTTATCAATTTTTAACCAAAAAAAGTAAAAATGGATTAGAAGACAGTGAAGTGCAATGGAATTTCCAAAAATATTTAATTAACGAAAAAGGTGAGTTAGAAAAAGTTATTGCACCTAGAACGTTGCCAACTGATGATTCAGTAATAAAATGGATTGAAGGATAATTTAAAATTTAAATATATGATTAGAATAAGTAAACTTTTGTTTTTTTTAGTTTTAGTTTCGATTACTACATCATGTGCTAGAAAGTATGTTGAAGAATTAAAAAAACCTTCTGCACCTATTGCAGATGCTTCAAAATCTGTTGTAGTGATTTCTAAAGATGAAGTAATTTTATATGAATTTGATAAAGAATTTTCTAAACAATTTAAAGATAAAAAAGAATTTTCTGATTATTACGTTAACAATTTTAATCAACTTGTAAGTGCTGATAAAATTTTTAAAGAAGTACTACCTTCAAATGGTACTTTAGACATTGAAACTATTTTTTCAAATGATAAAGTTGACTATATAATTTCAATTGAAGATTTAAAAATTGCAGCTTTTTATGAAAGTTCACAAAACAATAGTTATGCTGTTAATTTAGGAAACTCAGATAAAAAAAAGAGTTCTGTTAGAACAAGAATAAAGGTTTATGATAAAGCATCTAAAAAAGCTTTTGCCGAGTTTTATGTAACGGGTGAATCTGATTATTCTGAAAGAGACTATAAAAAAATTGTTGAGAGAGCTTCTATTAAAGCCATTGAAAATACAATAGAATATTTAAAAACAGGAGAAGTAAAATTTTAATTTTCAAGTATCAATTGCATAAAAACAGTGTCTAGCCATTTATCAAATTTATAGGCAGATTCTTTTATTAAACCTACAGTTTCAAAACCAAACTGTTTATGAAATTCCACACTTTTTTGATTTTCGGCATCAATAACCGCAATCATGGTGTGGAGTTTTTGTTTTTTAGCCAATTCAATCATTTCTGCTAATAGCAATTTTCCCAAACCTTTTCCTTGATGGTTAATTGAAACATATACCGAATGTTCAACCGTAAATTTATATCCTTCTTTGAAACGAAAAGTTCCATACGTTCCAAAACCAGCAACTTCACCATCAACTTCAATAACAATTATAGGTAAATTGGCTTTAACTTTATCATCAAAAATTGCTTTTTGTTGGGCTAAAGTTCTAGGTTCATAATCATAAATTGAAGTAGTGTTCAAAATATTATAATTCACAATTTCTAAAATGGCTTCTAAATCTTTTTCGGTAGCTTTTCGAATGATATATTTCATTTTTTATAGTTTCAGAGTTTCAAAGTTACAAAGTTTAAGAATGAAAATTACAAATTGCTAATCACTATTTACTAATCACTCAAATTCGTATATTTGTGCTTCAGAAAATTAGATACTGAAATAAATTCAGCATAGCATGATTTACCCAAAAATACCTTTAGCTCAAAGTTTAATTGAAATTTTTAAAGCCAAAGGAATTCATCATATCGTAATTTCTCCTGGTTCGAGAAATGCACCCTTAACCTTAGGTTTTTCCAATCAACAAAATGTTTTTAAATGTTTTAGTATTGCAGACGAGCGTTGTGCAGGTTTTTTTGCTTTAGGAATGGCTCAACAGTTAAACCAACCTGTAGCTTTGGTTTGCACTTCAGGTTCAGCTTTATTGAATTATTATCCAGCTGTTGCTGAAGCTTTTTACAGTCAAATTCCTTTGATTGTTGTAAGTGCAGATAGACCACAAAACAAGATTGATATTGGAGATGGACAAACCATTCGACAAGAAAATGTTTTTACAAATCATTGTTTGTACAATGCTAATTTAACGGAATATGCTTCCAATGATAATGATATAAAAATCAATGTTGCTATTCATGAAGCGATTGTAAAAAAAGGTCCAACTCACATTAATGTTCCGTTTGAAGAACCTTTGTATGATTTAGTTACCGAACTTTCAGTAGCACCCAAACTTCTAACTTATGAAAATGAAGTCCATGATTTTACGGTTGAAGAAAAGTTTATTCAGCAATGGAATTTGGCTAAAAAGAAATTGATTTTGGTAGGTGAATTAAAACCAAATGCTATTGAAAATTCAATTATTGATGTATTGGCAAAAGACAACTCTGTAGTAGTTTTAACTGAAAAAACGTCTAATTTACACCATGATACTTTTATAGATACCATTGACACATTAATTACACCTTTTACCCATGAAGATTTTAAAAATTTTCAACCTGAAATTCTAATTACTTTTGGTGGAATGGTTGTTTCAAAACGAATAAAAGCATTTTTGAGAAAATATAAACCCCAACAGCATTGGCATATTGATACGTTAAGAGCTTACGATACTTATGGAAGTTTAACAGAACATTTTAAAACACATCCGAATAATTTTTTTACACAATTGTTGAATGGTAGATTTTCTGTAGATAGTGCTTATAAAAAAGTTTATTCAGAAATAATTCAACATAGAAAAGAAAAGCATACTAAATACGTTAATGAAATTCCATTTTCAGATTTTAAAGTGTTTGAATTTGTAAGTCAAAATTTACCAAAAGATATTCAATTGCAGGTTAGTAATAGTTCAGCAATTCGTTATTTGCAATTGGTTACTATTGACAAAAGCATTGAAGTTTTTTGTAATCGTGGCACAAGTGGAATAGATGGTTCAACTTCAACAGCAATAGGAGCAGCTCTAAAATCTAATAAACCAACTATTTTTATTACAGGTGACGTTAGTTTCTTTTATGATAGCAACGCTTTGTGGAACAATTATATACCTAAAAACTTCAAAATTATATTGATAAACAACTCTGGTGGTGGCATTTTTAGAATTTTACCAGGTCATCAAGAAACGGAAGTTTTTAATACTTTTTTTGAAACTACACATGATTTAAATGCATCACATTTAGCCAAAATGTATGGTTTTAATTATTTTGAAGCCAGCGATGAAAAAAACCTTGAAGACGGATGGCAATCATTTATAAATCAAAATGATAAGCCATCTATTTTTGAAATTTTTACTCCAGAAAAAATTAATAATAAAATATTGATTAACTATTTTAAATCTTAATATTTTTAACTAAATTTGGTATCTATAATTAATAAAAACTATATAAAAATGAGTAAAAGAGACGAATTAATTACTAAATACGCTGCAGATTTAAAAGATAAATGTGGTGTAACTCCAAACATGGATTTACTAACGAAAGTTACAATTGGATGTGGTCCATCAATTTATAATGCAGATTCAGCAACTGTTGCAGGTTCTGATGAAAAAGAATTAGCTACTGTAAAAAACAATTTCTTAATCAAAAAATTAGGTCTTAAAGATGGTGCTGAGTTAGATAAAGGTATTGATGCAGTAATGGAAAAATACGGAAGATCAAACAAAAGCAAATATAGAGCAGTAGTTTATTATTTATTAACTGTTCACTTCAAAAAAGAATCTGTTTACAAATAAGATTCAAATAACCAAACCAACCAAACTATTTTAAAAAATCCTAATTCGTTTAGGATTTTTTTATGCTAAAATCCTTCAAAAACACCTAAACCAAATAAAGCAAAATCATATTTTACTGGATCATTTTTATCTAGTTTCCTTAAAGCTAAATCTAATTCTGCTAAAGCTTTTCCATCATTTTGTTTTCTTTTGAGCAGTCCAAGTTTTCGAGCTACATTACCCGAATGAACATCTAAAGGACAAGATAATTTAGAGGTAGGAATGGATTTCCAAATTCCAAAATCAACTTTGTTATCGTTGCGAACCATCCAACGCAAATACATGTTGATTCTTTTGGCTGCACTATTGTTTAAAGGATCTGAAACGTGTTTTTGAGTTCGTTGTAAATGTTCAATTTCAAAAAATACTTTCTTAAACTCATGAATGCTTTTTTGCATACTATGTTCTTCTTGATGTTTTGAAAAAATAGCTTCTAAACCATCATGATTTTTGTAGATATTTTGCAAGCTTTTCATAAATGTTTTTGCGTCAAGTGAATTGAAAGTTCTGTGAACGAAATCATCAAAGGCATCTAAATTATCTTGTGAATGATTCATCACAAAATCATAAGGAGAATTTCCCATAATTTCCATTAACTTTTTGGAGTTATTGATAATCATTTTTCGGTTTCCCCAAGCAAGTGTTGCACTCAAAAATCCAGCAATTTCAATATCTTCTTTTAATGAAAATGAATGAGGAATTTGAATAGGATCACTTTCAATAAAATCAAAATGATTGTATTGAATTACTTTTTCGTCTAAAAAATCTTTAAGTTCTGATTTATTCATGTTTTATTTCTTTTGCATAAAAACCATCTCTTATATCGTTGGTTCGTTGTTGTGGAATATAGTTATAGAAATGAAATAATTCTTCGTTAACACAAGGTAAATTTCCGTTTGAAGTTTCATGTAGATTATAAAGTTTTGGATCATAAAATTTAAAATTATCAATTCTTTTTAGTTCAAAATAAATGTTTTTGTACTTAGTTATTGGTTGTGGAATAAGTAATTGGCTGAATGAAAATAGATTACTATTTGAAATATTTTTTACATCAATAAATAAGTTCACACAAATAAAAATTAAAGATACTGCAACAATACTGTTCTTAATTGAAAATTTTAAATAGATTGAAATCTCATAGATAATTATAGTGGAAAATAAAATGAATGTTGGTAAGAAAAAGCGATACTGAGGAGAAATTGATAGTAAAATTAAAAAATGCGTCAATAAAATAAAGTACAGTACTTTAAAATTTGTATTTTTTTTAAAAAATTGAGAAAAAGGAATAAGAACAAACAACAGTAGAATGCCTTTGTTAAACAAAGCATTTATTCCGTCAAGATTTATCCATAGATGTACTTTTTCAAAAAGTGTTAGGTTTTTAGTATTAATAAGGTTTTCAGAATAGCCCGCATCTATAGTAATTTGCGCTATCTTATTCAAAACAAATTGGCTCATTTTCCAATCATAATTGGTTTCTAGAAATGATAAAGGAAAGAAAGGATAACCAGTGATTATGCTATTTTTAGCTATCCAAATACTTCCAAAAAGAGAAGAAATAATTACAAAAAATGCAGTAGTATTTTTATTTTTTAACAAATAAATAATAGTAATTAATAGAATAGGAGCAATGGTAACTTTTAAAAATAGCATGTAAACAATCAAAATCATAATTGCTTTTACATCTTTAGTTTCTTCAATAAATTCATTAAAAACTATAGCAGAAAAGATAAGAATAGGTAAATCAGGAGAAGGAGCATCAATAAATTGATAGTAGAAAACAAGAAATAGTATTCCAAAAAAAGACCAATTGAAACCAAAAATATTATGTTTTTCAATGAAATAATAAATTCCAATTATTAAAAGAAAACCATTAATGTCATTGAATTGTAAAGGAACATAAGATACTGAAATAAATTCAGCATTAAATCCACTTTGTAATACATGCCAAAAAGAAAATTGTCCCAAAAATGGATGAACATTGGCAACACCTTTTACAAAACCATATTCATTAAGCCATTTAATCGTTTGAATATAATAACTTTCGTTGTCAAAAACGGAAGGCAATTGTACAGATTTTAAGGCAACAAAAATTGTTAAGGCAATAAATAAATAAATTTGTTTTTTGGAAAAAGATTTAAAAAAATTTTTAAAGAATGATAAAAATTCGGATTTATATTTAAAGAAAAATAGTAATTGAATAGAACAGTTTACAATAAAAACTTCAATATTTATTCGAAAAAAGAAAGCACAAAGACTCAAAAAAAGAGTTTGAAAAATAATTCCAAATAGTAAAGTAAATGAAGTATTAGTTTTAGAAAGTCCAAATATATTCTGAAATGCAATTCCTGATAAAGAAGCAAATAAAAATAAAATGAACCAATAAACTAAAAGTACAAGCATTAAACCATGATATTTCCGTCTTTCATAACTAATTTTCTGTCAGCCATATCAGCTAATTCTTCGTTATGGGTTACGATTACAAAAGTTTGTCCAAATTCATCACGCAATTTAAAGAACAATTGATGCAAATGTTCAGCAGATTGTGTGTCCAAATTTCCAGAAGGTTCATCAGCAAAAATGATTTTCGGTTTGTTAATCAATGCTCTTGCCACAGCAACTCTTTGTTGTTCACCACCAGAAAGCTCACTAGGTTTGTGATGAATTCTGTCTTTTAATCCTAAATATTCTAATAAACGTTTAGCTTCAGTTTCTGTTTCAGCTTTGTTTTTATTAGCTATAAATGCTGGAATACATACATTTTCTAATGCAGTAAATTCGGGTAATAACTGATGAAATTGGAAAATAAATCCGAAATTCAGATTTCTAAACTTTGATAATTCTTTATCATTTAATTTTAAAATATCTGTTCCATCAATCGAAAGTGAAGAATCATTTTGCATGGTTGGTTTGTCCAAAGTACCTAAAAGTTGTAACAAAGTTGTTTTTCCGGCACCTGAAGCACCAACAAATGAAACGATTTCACCAGATTTGATATGAAGATTTACACCTTTTAATACTTGTAAATCACCATAATATTTATGTAAATTAGTAACTCTTATCATTTTTGACTATTTGTACAAAGAAACAAAGATTTTTTGTGATTTGTAAAACAGCATGTCATTATTTATAGAAATGAATTATAAAAAAAATGTGTAAGTCAATTTAAAAATTAAATCAACTTACACAAGTTACTAAAATATTCATCCTTTAAATACGTTTTCTACCACTAATAAGTGATAAAATAAATAGTACTATAAAAATAAAGAATAATACTTTAGCTATTCCGGCTGCACCAGCAGCAATTCCTCCGAATCCTAAAACTCCAGCAATTATTGCTAGAATAATAAATATAATTGTCCATCTTAACATAATAAATAGTTTTTAGTTAACATTAGTTTTTAGTTTTGCAATGCAAAAGAATAATGCTTTAACATTACTATACAAATCTAGAAATCTTGTATTTAATTTATTTACAATATTTTAGCTTAATGTTATAGCATTACCATTTGGATCTATTTTTGTATATAAAACTGCTTTGGTATTATTTTCGTAGATAGAATAGTGTAAGCTAAACAACAGTTTATTAAACAATTTTGACTTAATTTTGAAAAAATAATTATTATGAAAACTATATTTTTATCCTTAATTTTAATATCTTCTTGTGAAGGAAAAATGAAAAACAAAAATCAAGAATTTAAAGAACCTATCAAAATGAATATACAAGACGGAAAAGAAATAGCTACTTTTGCAGGAGGATGTTTTTGGTGTACAGAAGCGATTTTTTTAGAACTAAAAGGAGTTGAAGAAGTTGTTTCTGGTTACATAGGAGGGACAGTTAAAAATCCATCTTATAGAGAAGTAAGTGCAGGCACTACAGGTCATGCAGAAGCCATTCAAATTACTTTTGATCCAAAATTAATTGCTTATGAAGATTTATTGGAGATTTTCTTTAGTACACATAATCCAACTACATTAAATAGACAAGGAGCTGATGTAGGTACTCAATATAGAAGTGAAATTTTTTACCATTCAGAAGAGCAGAAGAAAGCAGCAGAAGATTACATTGCTTTAATAGAAAAAGAAAAACTATATGATACTCCTATAGTTACGAAAGTTTCATCAGCTGTAGTTTTTTATAAAGCAGAAGACTATCATCAGGATTATTATAATCAAAACAAATCGCAAGGATATTGTCAAATGGTGATTGCTCCGAAATTAGACAAATTGCGCAAGTATTATAAATCTAAATTGAAATAAAAATGGCATCTTATTTGTATATTCGTAATTGAATTTAAAAACACAATGAATGTCAAATCAACAAGTTGAAATGATTCAACCCAAAACAAAAAGCGATAAAAAAACGAAGTTAATTCTCGGAATAGCCTTTGATTTAATTGGAATGCTATCCTATATTGTTCCTGTTTTTGCAGAAGTTACAGATATTGTCTGGGCTCCAATTTCAGGTTTTTTAATGATGGCAATGTACAAGGGAACAACTGGTAAAATTGCTGGTACAATTAGTTTTATTGAAGAGGCTTTTCCCTTTATTGATTTTATTCCAACGTTTACTTTAACATGGATTTATAAATATTTAATTAAAAAAGAAAAAGATTAAGAAAACAAAAAGACATATTGAAAAATATGTCTTTTTTATTTAATGAATTTATCTACGTAATTAGCGATAAAACCAAGTTTCATTCTAATTAACATTTTTTTTTCAAATTCCCAAAAGAAGTTAAATTGACCAAATATTGCACCAATTAAAACTAACATTACTTGATAAATTGGAAATATGACCAATAACCTAATTGGCCAATAAAGCCATAATGAAATTGATTCTTTATGTAATCCTATAAAATTAGTAAAAGGCTTTGAAAGATATGCTGCAGTAGAACCGGTGATTGCGAAAACAATAAAAATAATAATTAGTTGCCAATTTGAATTAATATTCCAGCGTTGTTTGAGTTTGTTCATTCTTTTATAGTCGAGCAGGAAAACCTCCTAATTGTTGTTTATTTGTTAATTGAAAATAGGTTAAATAATTGTATATCATATAATTAGCTTCAAATCCGTAATCAATACCACTTTGATAGTTTATGGGCATTTCATATAAGTTAGAATTATATATAGAAGGTGAATTAGCCCTTCTATTCCATTCTAAAACCCAAAGACGATTTCTAGCTTCAAGAAAACTCTGCGTATAAAAACTTCTTGGTCTTGCATAAGCATTGAACCAATAAGTAAAACCCCCATCAATGATTATAACTTCGTACTCAATTTCATCATTGGCAATGCGAACAGTATCACTTTCAAGTTTCGGCTTATCATTACTTACCATCTCTTTACTTGAATTGCAACTGAGCAACATAACAAAAACTATAGTTAAAATAGAAATATACGTTTTCATAGTAAGATGAATTTAGACTATAAAGATAAAAAAAAGCACCGACTTAGCCGATGCTTTTAACATTAGTATAAGTTTTGGTGTATTATTTTTTTCCAAATAGACCTCCTAAAAGTCCTCCTAATCCTCCTTTTTTCTTTCCATTTCCACTTATTGCAGACATAGCATCACTAACATCTAGTTTTCCATCACCATTTTGGTCTAAAACTGAAGTTAATAATGAACCTCCTAGTGAACTACCATTATCTGAACTATTTCCACCTCCAAGAAGACCACCTAATAGTCCACCTAAATCAGGTGATGAGGTTACACCACTATCTTTTGTTTGTTTTCCTAAATACCCCATTATAATAGGAGCTAACATAGGTAATATTTTTGAAATTATACTCGAATCAACACCAGTTTTGGCACTTAATCCTTGAACCATTGTATCTTGTTTGTTTCCAGCAACATGTTTTAAAATTCTTTCACCATCAGAAAAATCTCCGCCTTGTAAAAATCCACCTAAGTTATGTAAAATGCTTCCATCATGTTTTCCACTTGTTAAAGCACTTAGTAATCCAGTAGCACCTTCTCCAGAAAGCACGTTGTTTTGCATTTGTCCTAACAAAGCAGGTACACTTGATGATACAACATCACCAGCTTGAGCAGGATTAATTCCCGTTTTTTCTGAAATACTTTTTACAAGTTGTTTTCCTATTTCGCTATTTAGTAAGTCTGATATTCCTGACATATTTTTTAAAATTTTGGTTAGTAGTTAAAGATACAAAAAAATTAATTATTTTTTAATAAACTTATAATTTGTTCAGCAAGTTCGGTTCCAATTCGATCTTGAGCTTCATCAGTAGCAGCACCAATATGAGGAGTTAAAGATATTTTAGGATGCATCAATATACGCATTTCTGGTGTAGGTTCATTTTCAAAAACGTCTAAACCTGCAAATAATACTTTTCCTTCGTCTAGAGCTTCAATTAAAGCAACTTCGTCTATCACACCACCACGTGCAGCATTTACAATGCCAACATTTTCTTTCATCATTTTTAATTCTTCTCTACCAATAACATAACCATCTTGCGCAGGCACATGTAAAGTGATAAAATCAGAGTGCTTAAATAAATCTTGTAAAGGTTCGGTTACAATATCAACATTAATGAATTGTCCGTTATAAAAGTCAACACGAATTACAGCTTCGCCAACATATTTATCAGAAGCAATAACTTTCATGCCTAAACCTAAAGCTATTTTTGCTACTGCTTGACCTATTCGACCAAAACCAATAATACCAATTGTTTTTCCTCTAAGCTCCATTCCGTTTGCATAGGCTTTCTTTAAACCATTAAAATTGGTATCTCCTTCTAATGGCATATTTCTATTTGAGTCGTGTAAAAAACGAACTCCACTAAATAAATGTGCAAAAACTAATTCGGCAACAGATTCAGAAGATGAAGCGGGTGTATTGATTACATGTAAACCTTTACTACGTGCATAATTAACATCAATATTATCCATTCCAACACCACCACGACCAATAATTTTTAAACTTGGGCAATTATCAATAATATCTTTTCTAACTTTTGTAGCACTTCTAACTAAAATAACATCAATTTTGTGCTTATTGATATAGTTTTCAACTTGTTCTTGGGCTACTTTTGTTGTAATTACTTCAAAACCAGATTTTTCTAAGGCTTTTATTCCACTATCTGAAATTCCGTCGTTGGCTAATACTTTCATTTTATGCTTATTTTTATTTCTTTTATTGGTTTAAATTGCTAAACTAATATTATTTAACTAAATTTTTTTTCCAGTTCTTTCATCACATCCACTAAAACCTGAACACTTTCTATTGGTAATGCATTATACATTGAAGCTCTATAACCACCTACAGAACGATGTCCATTTAATCCTGAAATTCCAGCAGCTTTCCACATAGTATCAAAAGTTTCTTGATGTTCCGTGTTTTTTAATGTGAAAGTTGCGTTCATAATACTCCTATCTTTTGTATTCACAACTCCGTTAAAAAGAGGATTTCTATCAATTTCAGCATATAATAAAGCTGCTTTAGCTTCATTTTCTTTTTCAATTGCCGTAATTCCTCCTTTGTTTTTTAACCATTGCAAGGTAAGTAAAGATGTATAAACTGCAAAAACAGGTGGCGTATTATACATACTTTCTTTGGCTATATGTTGTTCGTAATTTAAGATGTTAGGAATATTTCTTTCTGTTTTACCTAAAATTTCTTCTTTTATAACTACTAAAGTTGCTCCAGCTGGACCCATATTTTTTTGAGCACCTGCATAAATCAAATCAAATTTTGAAAAATCTAAAGTTCTTGAAAAAATATCTGAACTCATATCACAAACTAAGGGTACATTCGTAACAGGAAAAGATTTAATTTGAGTTCCAAAGATAGTATTGTTTGATGTACAATGAAAATAATCAGCATCTGAAGGAATACTATAATCCGTTGGAATAAGAGTATAATTACTTTCTTTTGATGAAGCTACAATAACAGTTTCACCAAAAGATTTGGCTTCTTTAATGGCAGCACTTGCCCAAGTACCTGTATCTAAATATGTTGCTTTACCATTAATTTTCAATAAGTTATTAGGAACTCTTAGAAACTCCATACTTGCACCACCTTGAAGAAATAATGCTTGATACCCCTTTCCTTCCAAACCTAATAATTCCAATACTAATGCTCTTGCTTCATCCATTACAGCTACAAAATCTTTACTTCTGTGAGAAATTTCTAATATGGATAACCCTGAATTATTAAAATTTAATACAGCTTGTGATGCTTTTTCAAAAACTTCTTGTGGTAAAATACAGGGACCAGCGCTATAGTTGTGTTTTTTCATTTTATATGAGAGTAAGTAGTTAATTGTATTAGGCAAATTTCGGAAATTGCTACTAATTGAAGGTAATAAATTAGCAATAAAAAGCCTTTCTTATTAACGATAACGATATAGTTGCGATGAAAATTGATTTTTTTTTAATTTAATATGTTAAATATGGAAATTAAGATCTTTTTTAAATCCAAAGTTAAATTCCTTTCGTAAATGACAATATAACCAATAAAAAGAATTATGAAAACTAGAAGAATTTTATCAGCAGCATTACTTGCATTTACTTTGATTTTATCTGGAAATGCTTTTGCTCAAAAAGAAAAAAGTGTTACTGTTGGAGGTGCCCCAATGTATCCATCAAAAAATATTGTTGAAAATGCAGTTAACTCAAAAGATCACACCACTTTAGTTGCAGCTGTAAAAGCAGCAGATTTAGTTGAAACATTAATGTCAGAAGGACCATTCACCGTTTTTGCCCCAACAAATGCAGCGTTTGAAAAATTACCAGCTGGAACAGTAGAAGCTTTATTAAAACCTGAAAACAAGAAATTGTTACAAACCGTGTTAACCTATCACGTAGTTGCTGGAAAAATGAATGCTAAAGATTTAATGGCAGTCATCAAAAAAGGAGATGGAAAAGCTACTCTATTAACTGTAAGTGGTGGAACACTAACCGCTTGGATGAAAGGAAAAGACATCTATTTAACTGATGAAAATGGAATGTCAGCGAAAATTACCATCTCAGATGTAAACCAATCAAATGGGGTAATACATGTAATTGATGCAGTTATTACACCAAAGGCATAGTTTTAGTTTAGATTTGTTTTTTGTTAGAGAAGAGTTTTCCGAAAGGAGGCTCTTTTCTTTTTTATATACTATTTAGAAATTCAATTGTGTCAACATTATCCGCATAATCCCAGAGCATTGGTTTTTGAGTTTGACCAAATGCTATACTATTTTCAATTAAATTATTGGAAACGATGCATTGAATTTGATCTTCATCTGTTTTTAAACGCAATTTTACGTCTTCTAAATCATCATAAAATTCATAAAAAACACTTGAAATTGGTGAGGAATAACTCGTATCTTCTTTTAATGTTAAAAATTCATTATCAAGTAAATTATAAAGACTCATTAAGAAAACAGCTTTATTATAGTCATAGTTGTTAGCGTATTTTTCATAAAAAATCACATCTTTATAGGCAAAAATAGCTTCAAAAAAAGCTTTGAAATCATACCCTTTTGGAACAAATAATTTAGAAACATTTCTGCAACCTAAACCAAAATATCTAAAAATATCTTCACCTAAATTAAATAAATCTTCATCAGTTTCTTTTCCATTTAAAACAGCAACCGAATTTCTATTTTTTCTAATGATGTTGGGAACATTTTTAAAATAATAATCAAAATATCTTGATGTATTATTACTACCTGTGGCTATAACAGCATCAAAACCTTCTAATTTTCCTTCTACGAAAAAAATTTTTGATAAAAATCGTTCGTCTAAAGCAATTAAATAGTTGGCTATAAACTTTACTAAATGTTGATCATTAGAAGATGTTTTTACCAAAACATCATTTCCTGTAATTAAAACCGTTAAAAAATCATGAAAACCAACCAAAGGAATGTTTCCTGCTAAAATTAAACCAATTTTTTTTGGTTCATTTGGTTTGAAATTATATGCAGACAACCATTTGGTTAAATTTTCTTCCGTTAAAGCATTTGCCCAAGATTGAATTGAAAAATATACTTGTTCTGGAGTGAACCAGCCGTTATGTGATTGCGATAAAATTATTAAATCCACAAATGGTTCAAAAAAAGCATCATTGTTTTTAACAGTTTTATTACGAGTACTTTCTTCTAAAGAAAATTGATTTAAGAACTTACCTAACTCAATAAAACAATCTTTTATTTCATTTTTTGACATTTGTAACATTTGTAACTTGTTTTTAAATAGATAACATTGTAATTTTGTGCAAAAATAAGCAATAAAGTTGGAAGGCTAAGATGTAAATAAAAATACTTCAGCGTTCTAATTTCTAAATTTTAATAAGATGGCAATTATAATAACGGATGAATGTATAAATTGTGGTGCTTGTGAGCCTGAATGTCCAAATACAGCAATTTATGAAGGTGCAGATGATTGGAGATATAAGGATGGAACAAGTTTATCGGGAAAAGTTATTTTACCTGATGGAACAGAGGTAGATGCAGAAGCCGCACAAACACCAATTTCAGATGACTTGTATTATATTGTTCCTGGGAAGTGTACAGAGTGTAAAGGTTTTCACGAAGAGCCACAATGTGCTGCTGTTTGTCCAGTAGATTGTTGTGTTCCTGATGATAATCATGTTGAAAGTGAAGAAACACTTTTGAACCGACAAGCATTTTTGCATAATGAATAAAAAAAAACCTGAAAATTATTTCAGGTTTTTTTTGGTTAAGTTTGTGGTTCATTATTTTACCACTAAATATTTATCAACAATCATAACATCGTTTTTGTCATCATAAGTTTCAATAATTAGGTTTCCTTCATTATCAAAATATCCTACTGAAACTTTATTTTTTGTTACATATAAGTAACTATCACTTGAGGTTTTTCTAAGTAAACCTAAATTTTTACCATCTGTATTTTTGATGCTGTATCCAGATTTGTCTACGGCAACTTCATATTTTTTCCCATCTAAATTATAATAAGCAGAACGATCAATATCGATAGAGCGAGTTACACCATCAACGCTTACTTCTGTTTTTGATTCCACTTTAACAGGAGTTGATTTTACATCTTTGTTTAATGCTTTACTGTTTTCATTTTCAAATTCAATATTCTGAACTTCTTTAATTTCTTCAGTCTTGACGATTTTTTTCTCACCATCAGAATCTTTGATAGTTTTTACTGTTGTCTTTTCTTCAGCTTGTACGTTTTTGTTTTGAGCAAATCCATAAGTTGTACATAAAATTAAGGATAAAGTTACTATTAGATTTTTCATATTTTTTTGTTTTTAAATGATTATGGTACAAAATTACTTGAAGTTGAGTTGTTTATGTTTTAATATTTTGAAGATTATTTATATAATTACCATATTGATTGTTAATTACTTAGTAGTTTCTTGTTAAAAAGTCTTTGCATAATTTCTATATAATCTATTAATTTGTAATAAATTAGCTAAGAATTATAAAAGTCTACTTTAATTGGAACATCTAGAAAAACATATCAAAAGATTTTTAGTTCTAATTTTTCTATTGTGCTCTATAATAAGTTATTCTCAAGCAGAAATTACTGTTATTTTAAAAGATGCTGATACAGATTTACCTATTGAGGATGCTATCATTACAGTTTTAAGAACCAATCAAGGTTTAATAAGTAATGCAGAAGGTGTTTTTAAACTAAGTCTAACCAGAGCTTCCACCATTGAAATTTCACATACTTCGTACAAAAAATTGCTGGTTAAGTCTAGTACTTTAATTGAAGAAGGAACAAATATTATCACACTTGAGAAAGATACTGAACTACTCCAAGAAGTTATTTTAACTGATAGACATCCACAAGATATTTTGAAGGATTTGATTAAAAATTCATTAAAAAGGTTAACAGTTCCAGCAAATTTGCGTGTTTTTACTCGAGAATTTTTCAAGCGAGATAATCTATATTCATTCTATAATGATGGATTGGTAAACTTTCAAATCTTAGATAATAAAAGAACCATTAAAACTGATATTTTGGTTGAACAAAATAGAACAATAGGTTTAGTGGACGAATTTGATAAAGATTTATTAGGTTATAACTTAAATAATTTAATGGAAAATTATTATCAATTTAAATATTTAGAAAAGATTTTAGATTCTAGGGCTAAAAAGAAATATGATTTTCAATTGTTAACCTATCCTCAAAATCAAAACTATTTATTGATTAGAGTAAAACCATATACAACCATTGAAGGGTTTATGTCTGAATATTCTATTTTATATGATAGTAAGAAAAAAATAATATTAGAAGTTACTTCATTTTTGCCAGAAGATAGAGCCCAAAATAATGCCACCTTTTTAGATTTTAAAAACAGAAAAATTTATAAATCAGTTTTTAAAAACACTTATAGACTTGAAACTAGAGACTATTATTTAGCAAATTCCAAAGAAGAAATCGGTTTTATAACCGAAAAAAACAAAATTGAAACTAAGTTTGAAGTAACTAATTATCTAATCACTACAGAGTTTAGAACTAATATTTTCAAATACCAAGATGCTGAAATTTTTAAAGATAAAACTCTCTTGAACAAAACAGATAGTGTTTTGACTGAATATTGGGAAATTGATACTGGAGTTTTGTTGACACAAACCGAAAAAGATATCATCAATAACTTGAAAAAGTAAATTTACATTTTCTATATTTGCACACTTTTATTTCAAAAAAGATTTAAAACTGTTAACTGCCAAATGTTAACTGAAAACTAAAAATATGAAAGCAGGAATTGTAGGATTACCAAACGTAGGAAAATCAACCTTATTTAATTGTTTATCAAATGCAAAAGCGCAAAGTGCAAACTTTCCTTTTTGTACTATAGAGCCAAATATTGGAGTAGTAAATGTACCAGATCCAAGAATTGCAAAGTTAGAAGAATTAGTAAAACCAGAACGTGTGCAAATGGCAACCGTTGATATTGTAGATATTGCAGGTTTGGTGAAAGGAGCAAGTAAAGGAGAAGGATTAGGAAATCAATTCTTAGGAAATATTAGAGAATGTAACGCTATTATTCATGTTCTTCGTTGTTTTGATAATGATAATATTGTACATGTTGATGGCAATGTAAATCCAATTCGTGATAAAGAAACTATTGATATAGAATTGCAATTAAAAGATTTAGAAACGGTTGAAAAACGTTTAGAAAAAACAAATCGTGCAGCCAAAACAGGAAATAAAGAAGCACAAGTTGAAAAAGCATTATTAGATAGAATTAAAGAAGCTCTTTTACAAGCAAAATCAGCAAGAACAGTTGTTCCTCAAAATAATGACGAAGAAGCTTTGATGGAAGAATTTCAATTGATTACTACAAAACCAGTTCTGTATGTTTGCAATGTTGATGAAAGTTCTGCTGTGAACGGAAATAAATATGTGGATCAAGTTCGTGAATTAGTTAAAGATGAAAATGCAGAAGTTATTGTTCTTTCTGTAGGAGCAGAAGCTGATATAACAGAATTAGAAAGCTACGAAGAACGTCAAGTATTCTTAGAAGACATGGGATTGACTGAACCAGGTTCAGCAGTTTTAATTCGTGCGGCATACAAATTATTAAACCTACAAACATATTTTACAGCTGGAGTTAAAGAAGTTCGTGCTTGGACTATTAACATTGGAGACACTGCTCCACAAGCAGCTGGTGTAATCCATACAGATTTTGAAAAAGGATTCATTCGTGCAGAAGTTATAGCATACGATGATTATGTAACTTATGGTACAGAAGCTAAAGTAAAAGAAGCAGGAAAACTAAGAGTAGAAGGTAAAGAATATATCGTTAAAGATGGTGATGTAATGCATTTTCGTTTTAATGTGTAATTTCTACTCTAATAAAATATATACAAAAAAAATCCGAATTGATAATTCGGATTTTTTTTATTCTGTCGGTTGATTTTCTTCTATAATTGGTTCAACACTAACATTTGTAGTAGGTGTTTTTTTAGGAATAACTTCCGATTTAATAGGAATATAAATTTCGGTTACCCATTTTGAAGGTTGACTTTCATTGGAAGCAGAAACTTTATAAGATTCTATATAACTTCCTTTTGTGTCTTCAACTAATTTATTTTTTTCAATGTATTTTAAAGCTTCATCCCAAGCTTTTTTTAGGTGCGAATAATCACCAATAAGTGTTACTTTAACAGCTCTAAATTCAAACAATTCTCCACCTAAAACGTCACTTCCTTCTGAAGTAATGATTTCTTCCTTTACAGGTAGACAAATTGAAAATTTTGTTTTATCATTTTTGGTATCCCAATAATCAAATATAACAAATGGGTTTTCCGTGTAATTTATTGAGTTTTCTTTTGCAAAATTCAGAAGATTAGGGATTCTACTTCTTACAATCGAATTATATGTTTTAATAGAACTACTATCAATTTGTTTGATAAAAAGAGTTCCTTCTTTAGTAACCAAACCATTAATCTTAATGTTAAAGTTATTTAATTGGTTGGTTAAATATTTTTCAATATTTATCAGGTTTTTTTCAAGGTCATCACCAAGATAATTTTGAGCACCACCTTGTAAAACAGAAAAAACTTTTTGTTTTAAAGTCATGTTACCTTTCATTTCGCAAGAAACTAAGGTTCCTTTTTGAGTGGTTGTAAATTTCCAAACTAAATCATGTGTTAGATTGTTTTGAGTTAGTTTTTGAACAATAGAATCTGAATTATATTGAGCTATAGTTTCATATACAATTGATTCATTGCCATTTGTAATAGTGTAAGTTTTTGAATCTTCAGAAAATAACTCTTTAGAAGAAGTTGAATCAATATTTACGTTCCATAAATTCCAATTTTGATACTCATTTACAAAATCAAAAACAACTTCTTTAGAAACGTTGATTTCTTTGCTTTTTGTGATAGTATATTCACCCGGTTGTGTTGCTATAAACACAAAACCAGCAATTCCACAAAGGAGAAGAAGTAAAAAGATATACTTCAGTATTTTCATTAAAAAGCAACTTTATTCATTAATATTTATCAAATATATTAATTATTTTTCAAATAAAATTTTAAAACAAATAAAATTGCTACAAAAGATAAAAATCCGAGTAAAACCCATAAACTACTGCCTTTATAAAACGTTTTATGAATTTTTAAATCTCTTTTATAAACCCCTATCATTGCAATTACAAAAGCAATCACAAAAAATATTGCAAAATATATTTGACCTGTTGAAAACATACTGATAAATTTTGTTGCAAAAATAGGTATTATAGCACTAAAAAAGATAATTTGCATTAACAAAAATCAAATATATTTTACAGATGAAAAGACAATTAGAAGCTGTTGCAGCATTTCATACTTCTTTTGGATTAGGAGTTTCCAATGAAATGAAAGCTGATTTAGGAAAAAATAAGAATGAATTGCGTTTTAACCTAATGAAAGAAGAAAACGAAGAATATTTAGAAGCCGTTCAAAACAACGATTTAACTGAAACCGCTGATGCTCTTGGAGATATGTTGTATATTTTATGTGGAACTATTTTAGAACACGGTTTACAACATAAAATTGAAGAAGTTTTTGAAGAAATTCAAAGAAGCAATATGAGTAAACTGAATCATGATGGAAAACCTATCTATAGAGAAGATGGGAAAGTGATGAAAGGTCCAAACTACTTTAAACCCAATTTTGAAGTTATACTAAAATAGTTCTAATATTACAGAAAAAACAACTAATAATAAAAAAGCGATTTTCAATTTGAAAATCGCTTTTTGTATAATTTTGAACAATGAACATTATATCTTAACTGTCCAACCAAAAGTATCTTCGGCAAGTTTATTTTGAATATTAGTAAGCGTTTGTTTGATATGCATTGCAAATGAATTCTCAATTTTAGGCAATTCAAAATACTCTTCTTTATATGAAAATCCTACAATTGGACTGATTACTGCAGCTGTTCCTGCTCCGAAAATTTCTTTCAATGAACCATTTCTAGCTGCTTCAACTAATTCTTCCACCAAAACCGAACGAACTTCGATGTTTAAATTGTCTCTTTTTGCGATATCAATAACACTTTTACGAGTGATACCATCTAAAATTCTTTCACTTGTTGGTGCAGTGTATAAGGTATCATTAATTCTAAAGAACACATTCATTGTTCCGGCTTCCTCTAATTTAGTATGAGTAGCATCGTCTGTCCATATGATTTGTTGGAATCCTTTTTCATTAGCTAATTTTGTTGGATAAAATTGAGCCGAATAATTTCCAGCCGCTTTTGCTGCACCAATTCCACCATTAGCAGCTCTACTAAAATGTTCAGCAATAATTACTTTAACTTCTCCTGAATAGTAAGATTTTGCTGGAGAAAGTATAATCATAAATCTATATTCTTGAGAAGGAGCAGCAATAACACCGGCTCCAGTTGCAATCATAAAAGGTCTTAAGTATAACGAATTTCCTAATCCTTTTTGTACCCAATCTTTTTCTAAATTGATAAGTTGTTTTAAACCTTCCATAAAAACATATTCAGGAACTTCAGGCATCGCCATTCTAGTAGCACTTTTATTAAAACGCTCATAATTTTGGTCAGGTCTAAAAAGCCAAATGTCATCACTTTCATCTTTATAGGCTTTCATCCCTTCAAAAATTGCTTGACCATAATGAAAAACTTTTGCAGATGGTTCCATCATAAAGGGTGCATAAGGTTTTATTACAGGTTTTTCCCATTGTCCATTTTTATAATCACAAACTAACATATGATCGGTAAAAATATTTCCAAAGGTTAAATTTTGAAAATCTACTGATTCAATTTTAGAAGTTGATGATTTAATAATTTCAATCTCATTTAGGGTGTTTGTAGTCATTTTGAGTATTTTAATAATGAAGCGAAAACGTTTTCATTTTTTGCAAATTTAAGAATTAGAATGGGTTTTTATTAAGATTTCTTTAAAATATATAAATAATATTATTAACAAAAATTCGTGTTTTAAACAAAAGTGTCTATTTTTGTTTAAATTAAAAAAAAGACAATAATGAAAAAAATAGTTTTGGCAGCAGCCGTTTTAGTATCGCTAGTGAGTTGTAAAAAAGAAACAGAAAAGGAAGTTGTAGCAACTGAACCTCAAGTAGAATATTCAGTATTTGGAGATTCGATCAGTGCTGAAGGTGCTTTGAGTTTTGAAGAAATGACTTCTAAATTTGGAGATTTAAAAGAAGGTGATACAGTAGATTTAAAGTTTAGTTCTACGATTAAAGATATTTGTCAAAAGAAAGGTTGCTGGATGAATGTAGCTTTGGCAGATGATAAAGAAACTTTTGTAAAGTTCAAAGATTATGAATTTTTTGTTCCAATGAATGCAGAAAACAAAGAAGTTGTAGTTAGTGGAAAAGCTTACATAAGTGAAGAAAGTGTTGCTGACTTGAAGCATTACGCACAAGATGCAGGAAAATCACAAGCTTCTATAGATAGTATAATTGCACCAAAGAAGAAATTTTTATTTATGGCTGATGGCGTTTTAATAAAAAAATAAGTCATTATAAAATGAAAAATTTACTTTACATTTTAGTAGTTGTTTTTTTATTTTCATGTAAAAATGAAGAAAAAGAAACTAAAACAACCGAAGTAATTAAAGAAGAAGAAAGCTTTAAAATGTATGAAATGTCAGAAATGGCAGCTTTAATGGAACAAATGTATGTAGATAACCAACGTTTGAAAGACAAAATCATTAAAGGCGATACAATAGGAAAATTTCCTCAGCATTTTTTAAAAATTCACGAGTCAGTTATGACAGATGAGAAAGATAAAGATGCATTTTTTGATGAACAAGCCAAAAAATTTATTGAAGCACAAGAATTGATTTACAATGATCCAGCTAATGCTAAAAAACATTTTAACGATGGAGTAGATGCATGTATTTCTTGTCATCAGCAAAAATGTAGTGGACCAATTCCTAGAATTAAAAAATTATATATTGAATAATAAATTGAAAAAAGAAATAATCCTTACAAAAGATGGTTCATCTTCTATTTTCTTACCCGAATTAAACGAAACTTATCATTCAACATTTGGAGCTATTCAAGAAGCAAAACATGTATTTATTAAAAACGGACTTTCATTACTAAATGACAAGTCCGTTTCTATTTTGGAAATTGGTTTTGGAACAGGTCTAAATACCTTCATTACTTTTTTAGAAGCCCAAAAAAGAGATCAACATATTCAGTATGTTGGTATAGAAGCATATCCAGTGGAGTTATATATAATTTCAAGTCTAAATTATGTTACCGAATTAAATGCCAACGAACAACAAAGTGTATTTGATAAAATGCATGAATGTGCTTGGGAAGTTGAAAATGAAATTGATCCAAACTTCCATTTAACCAAAAGACAACAAAAGTTTGAAGTGATAACTGATTTAAACACATATAATCTTATTTATTTTGATGCTTTCGGTTTTGATGTTCAACCTGAATTATGGAATGAAGAAATTTTTAAAATAATGTATAATTCTTTGCTGCCAAAGGGAATTTTAGTTACTTATGCTTGCAGAACTGTCATTAAAAAAGCAATGATTGAAGCTGGTTTTAAAGTTGAAAAATTACCTGGAGCACCTGGAAAGAGAGAGATGTTGAGAGGCTTTAAAGAATAAATTATATTTTTCCATTTTTTACTGTTTTAATAATTTGAAAACCAGTAAATTATAAAATTTATGATTTTTATAACAATAAATTCACATACGAAAACGTTATAGTAATGGTTTATTCAGTAAATTTACCACACGTTCAAGAGAAATATTAACGCTTAATTTTTTGTATTATGCCCACAAGAATGTTTACGTATACGAAGTCAATTTTAGAGCGAGTAAGTTTTGACCCAATACTATTTTGCAAAGAGTTTGAAAAAGCTTTAAAAGTGCTTTTACCATATGAAATAGAGCAATTAAAAGATTGGGTAATGCAGTTTACAATTGAAAAACCAGAATTAAGACAATGTTTGATACTGATAGAATAAAAATAAAAAAAGGTACGTATTCACGTACCTTTTTTTATGCTTGTTTTTTTGGGCTGATGATTTCTACGTCACTAAAGGCAATTGCACCTCTTACGACACCAGAAATAACAGTTCTCAAAGCATCGATAATATGTATTTTTAATTCATTTTTTGGATATATTAAACTCACTTCTCGTGCTGGTTTTGGATTTTTAAAGTGTTTTAATTTATGTTTATTCTTTTCATTTAAGTCTAAAGTATGCAGATAAGGTAATAAAGTTGTGCCTAAACCTTCATCTGCTAATTTTATTAAAGTTTCAAAACTGCCACTTTCGATTTGGAAATGATTTTCATTTAAGTATTTATTATTTTTACATAGATTTAAAATGCCATCTCTAAAACAGTGTCCGTCTTGAAGTAAAAGAATATTTTCAATATCTAAATCGTTGATTTCAATTTCATTTTTATCTGAAATAGAATGTCCCTCTGGAATATAGGCAACAAATGGCTCATAGTATAAAACAATCTCCTTCAAGTTTTCTTCTTCCAAAGGAGTTGCTGCTATGGCACAATCCAAATGCCCGTTTTTTAATCGTTTTATAATTTCTTCTGTAGGTTGTTCTTCAATAATTAAATTAACTTTTGGATATTTTTTAATAAAATTACTTAAAAACATAGGTAAAAGCGTTGGCATCACAGTTGGAATTATTCCGACTTTAAACTCTCCTCCAATATATCCTTTTTGTTGTTCAACTATGTCTGTTATTCTACCTGCTTCATTAACAATATTTTTAGCTTGAGTTACTATTTTAACTCCAATTTCAGTCAGTTGAATAGGTTTTTTGGTTCTGTCAAAAATTTGAATTTTTAGTTCTTCCTCTAATTTCTGAATTTGCATGCTCAATGTAGGTTGAGTAACAAAGCATTTTTCAGCAGCTAATGTAAAATTTTTATGTTCAGCTACAGCTAAAACATAATGTAATTGAGTAATAGTCATTGTATAGTTATTTTCGATAAAAATATAAAAACTATCAATATTACTTATACTTAAAATTGTTAAAATTTGGGTAAATTTGAATATTAAATAAAAACAAAGAAAATATGAAAATCAATAGTTTAGGATTACCAGTTAAAGAGACAGAAGAATTAGTTAATGAATTAAACATACTTTTATCAAATTTTCAAATATATTATCAGAATCTAAGAGGTTTACATTGGAATATTAGAGGAAAACGATTTTTTGATTTGCATATCAAGTTTGAAGAGTTATATAATGATTCTCAATTGAAAATTGATTTAATTGCAGAAAGAGTTTTAACTTTAGGAGCTTCACCTTTACATACTTTTTCAGATTATATAGAAAACAGTAAATTAAAAGTCGGAAAAAATATTTCAAAAGATACAGAAGCTGTTCAATTAGTTAGTGATTCTTTAGTTGAGTTACTTAAAATTGAAAGACTTATATTAGAAAAGTCAGGAGAAATAAATGATGAGGGTACAAGTTCAATGATGAGTGATTTCATTGTGGAGCAAGAAAAAACGATTTGGATGCTGAGAGCATGGATGGAAGAAGAAATTTAAGATTTAAAAAACCACTTTAATTAGTGGTTTTTTTATGTTTTATTTAAGGTTTATCTGTTTAATTTTTTAACAAAAAATAGTATATTTGCAATATGAAGTCAATGTGTAAAATAGTATTATTTATTTTTGTTTTGTTTTTAGCAACACCAACAATTGTGTCTGCTATCGATAAAACTATAGATACCTCTTACTTTTTTAACATGAGTGAAGAAGAAAGTCATTCGTCATTTAATGAAGTTAAATCTATGCCAATGATTTATTCTATTCCATTGATTATTGATTTTGAAGGTTTTCAAAGAGCTAAGTATTCTGTATTGAATGATAGGAAAGTAAACTCTTTAAAACCAAAAGTTTTTTTACCACCTCCAGAATTAGTTTAATTTTTCAAAAGCTTCATTGGTTTGAAGTGTAAAAATTTTATATAATTCAAAAAATCATTTATGTTTAAGACATTAAAGAATGACTTACCAGCGAGTATAGTCGTATTTTTCGTGGCATTACCTTTGTGTTTAGGTATTGCATTAGCAAGTGGGGCACCATTATTTTCGGGTTTAATTGCAGGTATTATTGGTGGAGTAGTAGTAGGAGCTTTAAGCGGTTCAAAATTAGGAGTTAGTGGTCCAGCTGCTGGTTTAGCTGCAATTGTATTAACTGCAATCGGCAGTTTAGGTGGATATGAAAATTTTCTTTTAGCTGTTGTTTTGGGAGGATTAATTCAAATAATTTTTGGGGTTTTAAAAGCAGGAATTATTGGATATTATTTTCCGTCTTCAGTAATAAAGGGAATGCTTACTGGAATTGGAATTATAATAATTCTTAAGCAAATCCCACATTTTTTTGGGTATGATGCTGAAGCTGAAGGAGCTGATAGTTTTATTGAGCAATCGGGAGAAAATACTTTCTCTGCTATAGCAAATATTTCAGATAATATTATTTTAGGTTCGCTTTTAATGGGTATAATTGGGTTAGGTATTTTGTTGCTTTGGGACAATGTTTTGTCTAAGAAAGGGAAAATATTTTCAATAATTCAAGGTCCTTTAGTAGCTGTAGTAGTAGGAATAATTTTTTACCAGATTACTAAAGACGATAGTACATTAGGCATTGCTAAATCACATCTTGTAAGTGTACCAGTTCCAGATAGTTTTAATTCGTTTATCGGACAGTTTAGTATGCCCAATTTTGGAGCAATAACAAATATCGATATTTGGGTAGTAGCATTTACAATTGCTTTAGTAGCTAGTTTAGAAACCCTATTATGTGTAGAGGCAACTGATAAATTGGATCCAGATAAAAATGTTACACCCACAAATAGAGAATTATTTGCGCAAGGAACGGGAAATATTATTTCTGGTTTAATAGGAGGTTTACCTATTACTCAAGTAATTGTTAGAAGTTCTGCCAATATTCAATCTGGTGGTAAATCTAAACTATCAGCTATTATACACGGTTTATTACTTTTAATATCAGTTATTGTTATTCCAAATTTACTAAACATGATACCATTGTCAGTTTTGGCTGCAATTCTTTTAATAGTAGGGTATAAGTTAGCAAAACCAGCATTATTTAAAAAAATGTATTTATTAGGTTGGAAACAATTTCTGCCATTTATTGTTACTGTTTTAGGAATTATATTTACAGATCTGTTAATGGGAATAGGATTAGGATTGGCTATTGGAATTATAATAATTTTAATAAAGAGTTATCAAAATTCTCATTTCTTACATAAAGAAAATGTGACTAATGGAACAAATAAAATTAAAATGACCTTAGCAGAAGAAGTTACATTCTTTAACAAAGGTGCAATTTTAAAAGAATTAGAACGAATCCCTAACAATACAAATTTAGAATTAGACGTTAGAAAAACTAGATATTTAGATTTTGATATTATAGAAATTTTAGACGATTTTGCTTTTAAGGCTAAAGCAAGAAATATTGATATCAAACTTATTTCAGAACGCGGTGTGATTGAAAACCCACCAAGTTATATAGAATTTTTTCAACTAAGACCAATAGAAGAACAATTTACAAATTAAAAAAAATATAATGAAAGCACATACAAGAGAAACTCAAGCAACAATGACACCTGCAAAGTCATTACAGTATTTAAAAGAAGGAAACGAAAGATTTCAAAATAATTTAAAGGCAAATAGAAACTTATTAGAGCAAGTAAATGATACTAGTGATGGACAATTTCCTTTTGCAACTATTTTGAGTTGTATAGATTCTAGAGTTTCAGCCGAATTGGTATTTGACCAAGGTTTAGGAGATATTTTTAGCGTGAGAATTGCAGGAAACTTTGTAAATGAAGATATTTTAGGAAGTATGGAATTTGCTTGTAAACTTGCTGGAACAAAATTAATTGTGGTTTTAGGACACACAGCTTGTGGAGCAGTAAAAGGAGCTTGTGATGGGGCTAAAATGGGAAATTTAACCAAACTTATTGAAAAAATTACACCGGCTGTAGAAGCTGTTAAAGAACCATCTGATGTTTCAAAAAGAAACTCAAAAAATACTGAGTTTGTGGATGAAGTTGCTAAGACAAATGTGCAATTAACAATTGATAGAATTCATGCAGAAAGTCCAATTTTATCAGAAATGGAAAAAAACGGTGAAATTAAAATTGTAGGAGCTATGTATGATATCAATACAGGAGCTGTAACATTTTTTGAATAAAAATATCATTAATGAATTATTTTCAACTGAAAAGTAAAAAAATAAAGGCAATAGTAATAATTACGTTACTATTGCCTTTTTGGTTATTTAGTCAAAATAGCGATTTAGGAAATTGGTTAATATATATTGGAAATAAAAAATTAGATAAAGGTTTTGACATTCACAATGAAGTTCAATATCGAAATTACAATGCTATTGGCGATTTAGAGCAGCTTTTGATTCGTACAGGTCTAGGCTATAATTTAACTGAAAATAACAATAATATTCTTTTAGGTTATGGTTATATATTATCCAAGAATTATATAGATGAAACTGATGATAAAACTTCTGTGGAAGAACATCGAATTTTTCAACAATTTACTACAAAACAGAGTATGGGTAAGGTTGGATTAAGTCACCGTTATCGTTTAGAAGAACGATTTGTGGAAAGTGATTTTAAAATGAGATTTAGATACTTTTTAGGATTAAAAATTCCATTACAAAGTAAAGAAGATGGTACAAATTCTTTTTATTTAGCAGCTTATAATGAGATTTTTTTAAACACAAAATCTGCTGTTTTTGATAGAAACCGAATTTATGGAGGTTTTGGCTATCAATTTTCAAAAGATTTGAGATTTGAATTAGGTTATATGAATCAAATTTTTGAAACTTCTAGTCGGGATCAGCTTAATATTATGGCATTCGTAAATTTCTAAAATAAAGCATTTTTATATTTGCTTATATGACCAAATTACCTGTATTTTTTTGTAAATTGGCATCATATAAAAAATGTATTCAGTACATACTAAAACATCTTAACAGCTGTAAACAAAGAAAAAACGAAATGAGCGAATTCTATAAAAAAATATTAGAAAACAATAAAAAGTGGGTGGAAGAGAAACTTCAAATTAGTCCAGATTATTTCAATAATTTAGCTGAAGGACAAAATCCACCATTGTTATGGATTGGATGTTCAGATAGTCGCGTTCCTGCAAACGAAATTATCGGTGCAGAACCAGGAGAAGTTTTTGTACATAGAAATATTGCCAATATGGTTGTACACTCTGACATGAATATGTTGAGTGTATTAGATTATGCCGTAAATGTACTAAAAGTAAAACATGTTATTGTTTGTGGACATTATGGTTGTGGTGGTGTAAAAGCTGCAATGGGTAACAGTTCTATTGGAATTATTGATAACTGGATTCGTCATATTAAAAATGAATACCGTTTGCATCAAGAAGAACTAAATGCCATAAAGGATGATAACGAACGTTTCAATCGATTTGTAGAAATTAATGTTTACGAACAAGTTTTCAATTTAGCCAAAACATCAATAGTGCAATCAGCATGGAATGCCGGTCAAGAATTAGGAATACACGGTTGGGTTTATGGTTTAAATTCTGGATATGTTACTGATTTAGGTTATAATTTAAATAGTAACGATGATTTAGATGCTGTTTACCAAATGGAATTTTAGAAAACAAATCTCGTTTTTTGGAATTTGGAATTTTTAAATTGGAATTTTAATCTTCTAAATTTTCATTAAAAGCAGAAGGTAATAATTGAGGAATATATTTTATCAAAATCGGTAAAAGTATTCCTCCACCAGGAAGTAAAAAGATAGTTAATGAAGGTATAGATTTACAAATATCCAACAACTGTTTTTTTACTTTCTTTTTTTCTTCTTTGTCCAAATCAGTTGTCGTTGATTTGGCTAAGAGACGAACTAATTCCTTACTTTCTCTTATTTCTTTAGTTAATCGTTTTCCGTTTCTGGTAATTAACTTTGTAACGGTTTTATTCGATTGTTCGTAAAAATGTTTAACGGGATTCGAATAATTAAAATACGGAATTTCATTTCTATATTGCTTGATATAGGCATCTATATTTTGCAGACTAATTGCATATTCCGTTTCTCCAATCTTTAATTCAGCACAAAGAGTCAGCAAATAATCTTTTTCAATAGTTGTTAGTTCATCATCGCTCCACATAGCCATTGTAGCTAAATCCAACAAATATAATTTTTCTAAAATCGAATCGTATTTTTCAAATTGTTCAAAATCAGAAACTTCTAATTGTTTTCTGTAGAATTTGGTATAACGCAAAGAGTTTTCAAATAGCTTTACCAACAAATTGTCATATTGCGAAGGATTTTCCTTTACAGACAAAGCATTGGAAACCAAAACAATCGTACTTTCTTCTACCTTTTTTAAATAATTAACAGGATTTTCAAAAGTCTCTAAATACTTTTTGAAAGCCAAAATATCCATAAAAAGCAAAGCATTTGTAATGATATGCGAAAAATTACGAGCAAAGATATTTTCATTCGTTTGAATTCTTGTAGCAATACATTCTTCTAAATTGGGTTTAGATTTAGAAAAAAGCAAATTTCCTTTTTGATGTAAAAATGTATAAAAATCGATTGCTTTTTCCACAAAATCTTTTTCATTATCAGACTTCGTAATAATTTTATAAATTGAAAAAAGTGAATTCAACAAAGCTATTTTGGTAATCTCATCACTAGAAAGCTCTTTAGTATCTATGGGGTTGATAAGATTAATTCGAATAACATGACCATAAATAAAACCAGAAGTTCTTACATCATGATAAAAAGCTAGTAAATCGTTATTATAATTGTTATAATTCGATTTATTTTCAGAGAAAAACTTATTTATCCAACCGTTTGCTGATGGGTTAATCATGGTGTTTTTGTAAAATACAGATGCAAAGATATAAAAAGTAGTTGTTACATATTAATTAAAGTTTGGACTATATTTTTCATATTTAAAGTTTAAATTTTCTTTAATAAAATTTTTAGTCAATTCATTAAATTCTTCACTTTGTAATACGATTATTTTCTTTTTGTATGTGTGATTTTCATTTAATAAATTTATTTCAAAAGTTTGATAAGAGTATTGCATTGATTGATCAATATTTCTTGTAAGAATAGGTCGTATTCCAATAAAATAGGCATAATTAGGGCTTTTATTAAATTTCAAAGTTGAAAAAATAGTTAAGCTTTCTAAATTTATTTTCTTTTGAAAAACTTTAAATTTAAATAAGAAATAACAATAAAATAATTCACTATTTTTAATAGATAACCCTTTTTTTAAAAATAAAAGTGAAAATAAACTAATTAGAATAAGTGCAAATAGTGATTGAATTAATATAATTTTTGAACTAATTTTAAAATTAAAAATTCCGAGAAAAATAAGTAATAAGGAAATATTCAATATTAATAAATTTTTTCTTTGTCTGAACTCAAGTTGATTATCTAAAATTATTTGCATTTACAATTTTATTTCAATTCAAATATAATATTTTTTCAATAAAGTTAAAGAAAATCACGAGCAACTCTGTGCCACCAAAACAATAAATTTCCCTTATACCAAAATCGCTACAAACCATTTTAACGTATATGATTTTAGAAAAGGAATTTGTAAATTTGGGTTCAATAAAATAAAACTATGAAAATCGTTATATCACCAGCCAAGTCACTAAATTTTGAAAGTGAATTACCAACCAAAAAACATACAGAAGCACAGTTTTTGAAACAAGCCAATACCATTCAAAAAACGTTGAAAAAGAAAAAGCCAAAACAGTTAATGGATTTGATGTCTATTTCTGAAAAGTTGGCTGATTTGAACTGGGAACGCAACCAAGTTTGGGAAACGCCATTTACACCAGAAAATGCTCGACCAGCTGTTTATGCTTTTGATGGTGATGTGTACACAGGTTTGGATGCATATACAATTCCAGTTGAGAAATTGGATGACTTACAAGATAAATTGAGAATTCTTTCAGGGTTGTATGGTTTGTTGAAGCCTTTAGACTTGATGCAAGCTTATCGTTTGGAAATGGGAACTTCGATAAAAATTGGAACCAAAAAAAACTTATACGAATTTTGGAAAAAAACAATAACCAAAACCTTAAATGACGAACTAAAAAAAGACGAATTATTCTTGAATTTAGCGAGTAACGAATATTTCAGCGCTGTAGATACCAAAACTTTAAAAGTACCAGTAATCACTCCAGAATTCAAAGATTATAAAGACGGAAAATTGAAAATGATTAGTTTCTTTGCCAAAAAAGCAAGAGGTTTAATGGTTCGTTACATTATTGATAACAATGCAGAAACCATTGAGGATTTAAAAGGATTCAATTATGAAGGTTACGCTTTTGATGCGAATTTGAGTAAGGGAAATACTTTGGTGTTTACTAGATAATTATTTTTTAATAGCATCATTTGATAGTATCAATAGTTATATTAATAAAAATTTAATAGATTTTCAAACTACTTCTCACTTTTAAAAATTTCCTTCACAGCTTCTTGGTAAGCTCTTGGGCTTTGGGCTTTTTTAATCTTTTTAAACGTTTTTTGTGGGTTGGAAAACGAAGTAGAAAAGTACTCCCAAAAACCTAACATTTTCATTTTTATAGGAGTTGGTCCAGAAAGAGCCGCATCGTATTCTTGGTAAATGGTGTCGTGGAATTCGTTGAAGATTTTCCATCTATCCTTTGGGTATTCTGTCGTGTCGTTTTTAATCATGCTTGGTAAAAAAGGATCAGCAATTAAGCCACGACCAATCATAAAATGATCAATACTTGGAAAACGATCTTGCATTTCTTTATACTTGGCTACAGAAGTAATATCACCATTATAATATAATTTATGTTTGGTATTTTTTGTACATCGCTCAAAAGCTTCTAAATTGACATCACCTTTATACAATTGTTTACCAATTCGAGCATGAATAACAATATTCTTCAAAGGATAGTTATCCAAAATCGGAAAAACATCTAAAATTTCTTCTGGATTTTCATAACCCATTCGCATTTTCATAGAAACAATTACATCAGTTTTATTATGTACACGATTTAAAATGTGGTCAATTTTTGTCGGTTCGCAAATTAAACCAGAACCCATTCCTTTTTTGGTCACCATAGGATAAGGACAACCTAAATTCCAATTCAGTTCCTTGTAACCCAATTCTTGAATGTATTTTACCACAAACAAGAACTCATCCGCATCATTAGTCATCACTTGTGGAATCAACTCTGAGACAGTGTTGTTTTCAGGTTGTAAATCACGTTGGTACGAATTTTTAATCACCAATTTTCCATCCAAACGAATGTAAGGAGCATAAAAAGTATCAATGCCACCAAAGTATTTGTGAAACGCATTTCTAAATCGGAAATCGGTAAAACCTTGTAAAGGTGATGATAGTAGGGTAGGACTCATATATAAAATTGAATCGCAAAGATAAGAGAATACAAGTTTATAATATCCAATTAAATTTAAAGTAGTGTAAGGGAATAATTTTCAAAAATTTCAACAGATTCTCCTTTATAGATAGCTGGTTTATATTTTATATTAGTTTTTAATATTTTTTCTAAATCATTTTTAATTAGATTAATTTCAGTATTATCATAATCAAAACTATCGATTTTACCAATAAAATTTCCTCTTTCATCAATTTTAACATCAATTTCAATATATTTCATTAAGTAGTCAGGCAGATATTTCTTTCCTTTGGTGTAGTATTTAATAGCATCAATATAAATTGGATTTATAACATTATTTTCAATTAGATTATGATAAACACTTTGGTATAAAAATTTCGGAGGACTATCAACTTGTTGTAATAATTTTACTTTACCATTTTTATAAGTTTGGCATTTACTTTCGATAAGTTCTACAGCTTCTTTATCATTTAATATTGCTGCATTATATAAACATTCACATGCGTTTTCAATATTGTCTGTAATGAAATATAAATTTGCCAAGTTAAAAAGAAAGTCAGGATTGAATTTATAATTATCCGATAATTCTTTATAAATAGCTATTGCTTTTTTGTATTCTTTATTTTCAATTGCTTTTTCAGCAGTTAAAATAGAATTATTGATTTCATCTGTTTGTGCATAAGTACGAACTGTAAACAGAAAGAATAAAATGTAAAATAAGGACTTCATTTCAATACTAATTTTAGTAATCAAATTTAATTAAAATATTTAAATTTATACATTTTGATAAAAAAAATCCCAAAAACCTGAATAGGAATTTGGGATGTACTATTTGCAGTATTAATTCTTTTAATTTGAAATTATAATCATTTTAGAAGTACTTTTATTGTTTATATCTTCAATTTTTACTAGATAAGTTCCTTTTTGAAAATTGGAAACTGTTAAATCATAAGTATTAATAGGACTATCGAATGATTTTGAAAGTAATAATTTACCGTCAATGCTATATAAATTAATGTTTTTGAATGAATTAACTTTGTTTTCTATATGTAATATATCTTGAACAGGATTTGGATAAACCACTAAATTATTATTTTGAAAATTTTCAGTGGTTAATGCAGAAGAACCATAAAATTCAATTTCAGTAATACTATTCCAATCAGATCCTGCCGTTTGACCATTTCCAACAATTTTAACATATCTAGCTTGATTGGTAACGGGATAGCAACTAAAAGAAGTTAAATTATTACTTCCATTAAGTTTTACCAATGTACTTGTTCCTGTACAATCAAATTTAAAACCTTCTAAAATGATGTGTGCAGCTTTATTAAATATAAATTTTGAACTACCAGTTAAAGTTACACCACCAACAGTTTCAGCTTTTACAGTTATTGGATTTGTTGCATTGGCAATTGCAGTAAAAGTAGCACTAAAGTTGTTGTAAGTTCCATTTGGAATTATAAAAACAGAACCTGGTGCAGCTGCATTTACTTGCGTTTGAAGACTGTTACCAGTTGTTACATAAATTTGTGCTTCTACTAGTGAAGTAGAAAAAAAACTGATTAAGATAAATGCAAAACTTAATTGGTTAACCAAAAATATGTAAAAAAGAATTAATAATTACATAAAATTATATTTTTTTTAACTTTATTTAATGAATTTGATAAAATTATTAAGATTTTTATTTGCATTTAAATATGTAATAAAAGCACTTCCAATAATCGCTCCTTTTTGATATTTTGTGGCTTGAGTGAATGTTTCATTGTCTTTAATTCCGAAGCCAACGATTTGTGGATTTTTTAGGTTTAAATCTGAAATTCTTTTGAAATAATCCATTTGTTCGTTTCCAAAATCAGTCTGACTTCCAGTAACTGCAGCGGAACTAACCATATAAATGAAACTATCTGAAATAGCATCAATTTGATCAATGCGTTCGTTAGAAGTTTGTGGTGTGATTAAGAAAATGTTTTTCAAATTATATTTTTCGAAAATCGTTTTGTATTGAGTTTCATAAATATGTAACGGTAAATCGGGAATGATTAAACCGTCAATACCAACTTCTGCACATTTTTGACAAAATTGATTCATTCCAAATTGCATCATCGGATTGAAATATCCCATTATAATTAAAGGGATTTGAACGGTTTTACGAATGTCTTTCAGTTGCTCAAATAGGAGCGAAGTCGTCATTCCATTTTCAATAGCAATAGTCGAACTTTCCTGAATGGTTGGTCCATCGGCTAAAGGATCAGAAAAAGGCAAGCCAATTTCAATCATATCAACACCATTTTTTTCCAATTCTTGAATAATGGAAACCGTATCGTTTATTTTAGGATAACCTGCTGTAAAATAGATAGAAAGCAGTTTTTTATCTTCTTGAAGTTTTTTATTTATTCTGTTCATTGTTTTTGTTTTAAAATTTAAGCTATTTTTCACTAATCACTAATCACTAATCACTAAT
>NZ_CAWUIC010000007.1:0-171389 GCF_963922255.1 uncultured Flavobacterium sp.
TTACTAAAAATAGCGTAATTTTCTTCATCATTATATTGTTGTTTGGTTTGATTTAGCCCCCCAAGTTAAGGATTTTTTAACAAAAATTAACAAAAAAAATGAGAAATTAACATTTTTGAACCTGTATATGTCAATTTCAAATGTGGATACACTAATCATTAAAATAAATAAAAAACTTTTATATATTTGACAAAAAACAATAAGTAACACCCTTGAAAACAAAAATATATTTCGCTTCTGATCAACATTTTGGTGCACCAACCCCTGAACAAAGCTTCCCTAGAGAGCAGAAATTTGTGGCTTGGTTGGATGAAATTAAAAAAGATGCCGAAGCTATTTTTTTATTAGGCGATTTATTTGATTTTTGGTTTGAATATAAAACTGTTGTTCCTAAAGGCTTTGTTAGGGTTTTAGGAAAATTAGCCGAACTAAGAGATTCTGGAATTCCAATTTATTTTTTTGTTGGAAATCACGATTTATGGATGCATGATTATTTTGAAAAAGAATTAAACATTCCTGTGTATCATGACAATAAGGAATTTACGTTTAACAACAAGACATTTCTAATTGGTCATGGTGATGGAAAAGGCCCGGGAGACAAAGGATATAAACGTATGAAAAAAGTGTTTACTCATCCTTTTTCAAAATGGTTATTTCGTTGGTTGCATCCTGATATTGGTGTAAAATTAGCCCAATATCTATCCGTAAAAAACAAGCTAATTTCAGGTGATGAAGACGTGAAATTTTTAGGAGAAGAAAATGAATGGCTTGTACTCTATGCCAAACGAAAATTAGAAACAAAACATTATGATTATTTCATTTTTGGTCATAGACATTTACCAATGATTATTGATATTGGAGAAAATTCTAAGTATGTAAATCTTGGAGATTGGATAGGCTATTTTACATATGGAGTTTTTGATGGAGAAATCTTTGAATTGAAGAAATTTGAAACACAAAGAGATATTTAAGAAAAGTTTTTTTGATTAGATAATTGATTCTAGAGTGCCTTTTTAGGCACTACAACTATAGAGTATGTTAACTTTATGCTTGGAGTATGTATGGAGTATGTATGGAGCATCTACTTATTTGACTTGTCCCTGACTCGTCCTAAAAATAACTATAAAGTTTATTAGGATAATACTATATTAGTTCCACAAAAGGAAATTTTTTCTTTAGTTTTTCAAATAATCTATTTGTTTATACAGCCAGGTAAAGTTTATTGTTGAACGCTACAAACCATCACAAGTTTTAAGAGTCAAATTGGTTAAGATATAGCTGTTTTTATCACAATTCTTTTTCTAAGTCTTCTACATCTTTTTCTAGGTCTAATTTTCTAAAATTTGGCAAGGCAAAGCTTGTAAAAGTAACAGTGAGCAATGTCATGATTCCACCAAAAACAACTGCATTGACAACTCCCATTAATTTAGCTGTTAAACCACTTTCAAAAGCTCCCAATTCATTTGAAGAACCTACGAAAATAGAATTTACAGAAGCAACTCTTCCTCTCATGTGATCTGGTGTATGCAATTGGAGAATTGTATTTCGAATAACGACAGAAACACCATCAAAAACACCACTTAAGAACATTGCTAAAACTGAAACCCAAAAAATTGTAGAAATTCCAAAAACAATAATACACACCCCAAACATAAAGATAGCTCCTAATAATTTTATTCCAGCTTTTTTATTTAAGGAAATGTAAGCTGAAAAAATCATCATTAAAAAAGAGCCTAATGCTGGTGCTGCTCTTAGAACACCAAACCCTTCTGAACCTACTTTTAAAATATCTTGAGCAAAAACAGGCAACAATGCCACAGCCCCACCAAATAAAACGGCAATCATGTCTAATGAAATAGCTCCTAAAATGGTTTTATTGGTAAATACAAAATTCAAGCCTTCTTTTAAACTTTTGAATATAGGTTCCCCTATTTTTGGATTTAAAATAGGCTTAGTTTCAATTTTTGTTAAGGTTATCAAGGCCATTAATGAACAAGCAAAAACCAAACATAAAGACCAATGTACACCAATAATGCTAATTGATAAACCTGCTAAAGCTGGACCAAACATAGAAGCCAATTGCCAAGTAGAACTACTCCAAGTGGCAGCGTTTGGATAGACTTTTTTTGGAACAATTAAAGAAAGTAAAGAAAAAATGGTTGGACTTATAAACGACCTTACTAAACCACCAAAAAAAACCAAAGCATAAACCGTATATAAAATAGTTTTGGTAGATAAATCTTGGGTAATTTGTGGAACAGTGATTAAAAACAACCCTAAACTAACTATGGAAAAACCTAAAATACACTTTACAAGTAATTTTTTCTTTTCACTTTGATCGACAATATGACCTGCAAAAAGAGCCATAGAAACGGCTGGAATAATTTCCATCAAACCAATAATTCCTAGTGACAATGGGTCTTTTGTTAAACTATATACTTCCCATTCTATAATTACAAACTGCATGGACCAAGCAAAAACCATAGCAAATCGCATGAAAAGGAAAAAATTAAATTCTTTGTATCGTAAAGCTGCGTAAGGATCTCTTTTTGCCATATTTTGTATAAAGTTGCTGAGTGACTAAGATGCTTAGATACTATGCAAATTTGATTCTAAATCTCTCAATCTTAATTGTAAACTCACATTGCCATTCCATTCATTTTCTTCTATGGAATACACTATATCAAATGGATTGAAATTTTTAGTCAATTCTAACTTATTTCCTAACCCAAAACCGATTGCACCAATTCCTTCTGAATTATTCTGTTTTAGGAACAAACGCAAATGTTCTTCTTCTTTTCCCATAGGTTTTCCATGCCCCGTATCTGTAACATTTTTTGTTAAGAAAATTGGATGCATGTTTTGAGGTCCAAAAGGTTCAAATTGATCTAAAATGCGTACAAATTTCGGATTAATATCTGAAAAATCAATCTCAGCGTCTATAGAAATTTCAGGAATTAACAAATCGGGATGAATCGTTTCTTCTACTGTTTTCTCAAACGCATTCTTGAAATTTTCATAGTTTTCTTCTTTCAAGGTCATTCCAGCTGCGTACATATGTCCACCAAACTGTTCTAAATGATCGGCACAAGCTTCCAAAGCATTGTAAATATCGAAATCTTTAACAGAACGTGCTGAAGCGGCTAATTTATCTCCACTTTTGGTAAAAACTATGGTTGGTCGATAATATTTTTCAATTAATCTTGACGCTACAATTCCGATAACACCTTTGTGCCAATCTTCTTGATACACCACAGATGAAAAGCGATTTTCTTCTTGATTCTCTTCAATTTGGAGTAAAGCTTCCCTAGTGATTTGTTGGTCTAACCCTTTTCTATCGGAATTAAAATCTTCTATTTCAGAAGCAAATTCTGTGGCTTGTTCCAAACTAAATTCGGTTAACAATTGAACGGCATAATTTCCATGTTTGATTCTTCCGGCTGCATTAATTCTTGGTGCCACAATGAAAACGACATCAGTAATTGTAAGTGTTTTCTTTTTGATATTTTGAATTAATGCTTTAATGCCTGGTCTTGGATTTGAATTGATAATTTCCAAACCAAATTTGGCCAAAACACGATTTTCCCCAGTCATGGGAACAATATCCGCGGCAATGGCAGTGGCAACTAAATCCAAATAAGGTACTAAATCTTCAATAGTTTGATTTCTATTTTGCCCTAAAGCTTGAATTAATTTAAAACCCACACCACAACCACATAATTCGTCATAAGGATACGAACAATCTTCGCGTTTTGGGTCTAAAACAGCAATGGCTTTGGGTAAAATTTCTCCAGGTCTGTGATGGTCGCAAATGATAAAATCAATTCCTTTATTAGTTGCATAATCGATATGATCAATGGATTTTATACCACAATCTAAAGCAATGATTAGTGAAATTCCGTTGTCTTCTGCGTAATCTATTCCTTTAAAAGAAATTCCATACCCTTCCTCATATCTATCTGGAATGTAAGTATCAATGTTTGGATAAATCGTTTTTAGATAACTTGAAACTAAAGAAACCGCTGTTGTTCCATCGACATCATAATCTCCAAAAATCAGAATATTTTCTTCATTTTGAATGGCTTTTTCAATGCGATTAACGGCCAAATCCATATCTTTCATTAAATAAGGATTGTGTAAATCTTCTAAAGTGGGTCTGAAAAAAGTTTTGGCTTGTTCAAAGGTTTCGATGCCTCGTTGTACTAATAGTGTTGCAATAATTTCATCGACTTGAAGGGCATTTTGTAAGGCTTGTACTTTTTGTCTTTCTGGCTTAGATTTTAAATTCCATCTCATTTTAGATAATTTAGAAGTTAGAATTCTGTCTCTCGACTCCGCTCGAGATGACATACAAATTCATTTTTTTTGGCGTATATAATTGAAAGGCAAATGTATAAATAATTTCAATTCAAAAACTAATTATTTTTTTAATTGAAGAGCATCGTTCTCAAAATGAATGCCTTCCCAACCAAACTTGATAAAATTTCTAATATTTTGATGGTCTTCTTCACTTGGAGTATCCACTACTTTTTGATAATGTTCACCAAATAAAAATAAAGTTTCTTGAACAGTTAATTGTTGCTTTTTTGCGAAAGAAAACACTTTGCATGAACCGTTATTAGTATTGGCTTCGTTGACAATTTTTCCGTTTTTAAATGTTGTTGGAGTAAAAACATACAAATTATCAATAGTTTGTATCACTTCAGTAAAAGGAAGAATTTCACCTTTTTTTACCTTATATATTAGTTCTGAAATTGTCATGATGTTAGTTATTATGAAAGATTGTTTTTATTTTAACCTCAGCAAATTGCCTAAACATTTCCATAACACCGCAATATTTTTCTACTGATAAATCTACAGCACGTTGTAATTTAGCTTCGTTTAAATTTTCACCATAAAAATGGTACTCAAGCGTTACATTGTCGTATACTTTTGGATGTTCCTCGGTTAAATTTGCTATAGTTTCAATTTTGAAATCGGCTACTTCTAACTTCATTTTTTCAATTAATGAAGCTACATCTAAACCCGAGCAACCTGCTAAAGCAGACAACATCAATGCTTTTGGACGCAACCCAGCTCCTTCACCACCATGTTCGGCAGCTGCATTAATTAAAAAAGTTTCTCCACTAGGATTTGTGGATTCGAATTGCATTTTTCCTTTCCAGGTTGTAGTTGTATTTTGTGTTGACATGAATTTATTTTTTATAATTCAAAGTTAGGCAAACTTGTTTGAATACTAAAGAAAGAAGGCTAAGTTAAAGGAGTTGAAAAATAAATGTAACAAACAGCATATAATTTTAGTTTTAATAGCAAGAAGTAATAAAATAGTAAAGAATGAGTCTCCTTTTTTAAGTGTCTATTTCTTTTTATTACTAGAATTTACTTTTGAAAATAATTTAAAAATAATGAAAATGGAAAATTTAATTTTTATTGCAGTATGCTATTTTATGGGAAGTATATTAAATTTAGTAAGAACCTATATAAACCAATATTATAGACATAAAAGGTTTAAAGAATTTAAAACAACATATGAAAATGAATGTTTTGAAAAATTATCAGATTATGAAAAAAATACTAAAGCGTTTAATAATCCATTCAATCTTATAAAAAATGACCCTTAGCTATTTCAAACTCTTCCCACCCACAACCACAACAATTTCCCCTTTTGCAGGTTTGGCTTCAAAATGTTTTAGCACTTCTTCGGCTGTTCCTCTAACGGTTTCTTCGTGTAGTTTTGATAATTCTCTAGAAACAGAAACAGGTCTTTCTGTTCCAAAATATTGTACAAATTCGGCTAAGGTTTTATTCAATTTATGAGGCGAAACGTAGAAAATCATGGTTCGGGTTTCGTTTTCTAACGTTAAAAAACGGGTTTGTCTTCCTTTTTTATCCGGCAAAAATCCTTCAAAAACAAACTTATCATTGGGTAAACCACTATTTACCAAAGCTGGTACAAAAGCAGTTGCTCCAGGCAAACATTCCACATCAATTTTATGTTCTACACAAGCTCTAGTTAATAAAAACCCAGGATCAGAAATAGCTGGTGTTCCTGCATCACTGATTAAAGCAATAGTTTCTCCAGCTTGTAATCGCTTGATGATATTTTCTACCGTTTTGTGTTCGTTGTGCATATGATGACTGTGCATTTGAGTCGCAATATCAAAATGCTTCATCAGTTTTCCACTGGTTCGTGTATCTTCAGCCAAAATTAAATCTGCTTCTTTTAAAACCTTAATGGCTCTAAAAGTCATATCTTCGAGATTTCCGATGGGTGTTGGTACAAGAAATAATTTTCCCATAAAATAGGTTTTGGGTTATAGGTTATGGGTAAATGGTCAAATACATTAATTAAACTTTTTTTCTATAATTTCTAGAAAACGAGTTTCAAATTCTTCTTGTCCTTCCCAATTTTTATAATCAGGTTTTACGAAATCGCTGATAAAAGATTTTGCTTCATCAAAAGAATCAAATGTATTCAACTGAGAAATCACACGATTAAAATCATCTGCACTACCTCCAAATAATTTTTTTTCAAAAGCAATTCTATCGTTTAATCCGAAACTAATTCCACTATTTAATCGATCGTTCAATGATTTTGGCTTTGCTTCTGTTTTTTCGGCATTTAGCGTTGTAAAACTGTATTCTTCTTTTTTCTCTTCTTGAGGCAATTCATTAGCTCTTTCAAAAATTACGTCAGCTGCAGCTTCAACTTCCTCTTTTTTGGGTTCAACAACTTCCTCTTTTTTTTCAAAAACTAAATCAGCTGCTTTTTCTACTTCTTTTGGAGTATCTTCTACACGAACAAATTCAGGTTCTTTGTAGGATTCACCTAATAAATCTTCAAATGAAATTTGTTGTGGTTCGTTTGGCTTTGAAGCTTCAAAAGTCACTGTTTCAATAGGAGTTTCCTCTAACACATTTTTTTTGTTAGCCATTTCAGCCACTATTTTATTGATATCTTCTGCCGATGCGTAAACTTCTTCTTTAGCAGGTTCAACAGTTTCAGTAACAATTTCTTCTGCAACAACATCCTCTTTTACGGGTTCTTCAGCAATTACTTCTTCTGCTTGAACTTCTGTAGGTTGTTCTACTTCTTCCTCTACTGGTTTTGTTTCTTCCACTGGTTGGGCTACTTCAGCTACTTTTTCTTCTAAATCTGTAGTTTCAACAGCAGCAATTGTTGCCATTTGCTCCAATTTTTCTTCTAATTGTTCTGGAGAAATATCGTTTTTTAAATTTTCGAAATTTTCTTCATAAAAACGTAAAACTGTTAATTGTTCATATAACTTTTTAGCTTCTTGTTGTAAAAGCACAGTTTCAGAACGATTTTTAAGTTTTAAAACTCGGTGTGCGATGCTTATTAATTCGCCTTCTAGCTTTTTCTTCATAACTTTATAGAATAGAATAGAGTTTATAGATGATTTTTTTGATAAATTTGTTTCTGATTACAAAAATAAAAGAATTTAGTATTAATCGTCCGAAATATACAAAATGTTTCTCGAAAACACCGTAAATCAACAAGAACAATTTGGTTGGATTGAAGTTATTTGTGGCTCTATGTTCTCTGGCAAGACAGAGGAATTAATTAGACGTCTTAAGAGAGCTCAGTTTGCCAAACAAAAAGTTGAAATTTTTAAGCCCGCAATTGATACTCGTTATCATGAAGAAATGGTTGTTTCTCATGATGCTAATGAGATTCGTTCTACACCAGTTCCCGCTGCCGAAAATATTAGAATTTTGGCTCAAGGTTGCGATGTAGTTGGTATTGATGAAGCTCAATTTTTTGACGATGAAATTATTGCTATTTGTAATGATTTAGCCAATTCAGGAATTCGTGTTATTGTGGCTGGTTTGGATATGGATTTTAAAGGAAATCCGTTTGGACCAATGCCTGCTTTGATGGCAACCGCAGAATATGTAACAAAAGTTCATGCTGTTTGTACACGAACAGGAAATTTGGCTAATTATAGTTTTAGAAAATCAGAAAGTGATAAATTAGTCATGCTGGGTGAAACCGAAGAATATGAACCTTTGAGCAGAGCTGCATTTTTTAAAGCTATGAAAGACAATAAAGAAAATCAATAATTTGACTTTTACACTCCAAAATATTATTCCGGTTATCGATGCTAAATCAGCTAAAAATTTACCTGAATTTAGTATTGAAAACATTTCCATAGACAGTCGTTCCTTACAAAACAATCAGGGAACCCTTTTTTTTGCTTTAAAAGGACATAATCATGATGCTCATCAATACCTTGAACACTTAATAGAAAAAGGAGTTCAGTATTTTGTGGTTGAATATATTCCAGAACAATTAAAAGATAAAGCTCACTTTGTTGTGGTTGAAAACACTTTAAATGCTTTACAACAGACAGCTGTTTTTTATCGAAATTTATTTGATTTTCCTACTATTGGAATAACCGGAAGCAATGGAAAAACCATAGTAAAAGAATGGCTGAATTTTCTATTGAGTCCAGATTTTACAATTGTTAGAAGTCCGAAAAGTTATAATTCGCAAGTTGGTGTTCCGTTATCCATTTTTGGAACAAATGAAAATCACAATTTTGGGATTTTTGAAGCAGGAATTTCTACTACAAATGAAATGGAAAAACTTCAAAAAATCATTCAACCTAAAATCGGAATTTTTACGCATTTAGGCAATGCTCATAATGAAGGATTTTCTTCTCAAAACGAAAAAATTGAAGAAAAAGTCAAGCTATTTAAAAATTGTGAAATAGTTATTCTTGAAAAGGATAATTCTATTGAAAAATTGCTTACTTCAACAGCTATAACTTGGAGTTTTACGGATAAAAAGGCTACTGTTTTTGGTGAGAAAGAAAACAGTAAAAATGGTTTTACTAATCTTACCATAACATACCTTAAAAATTCATTTAAAGTTGAAATTCCTTTTCAAGATGAAGCTTCTTTAGATAATGTAATGACTTGTATATGCACATTATTATATCTAAAATATGATACTAATGTAATTGCTGAAAGAATTAAAAATTTATATCCAGTTGAACTTCGTTTGCAAGTTAAAAAAGGAATCAATAATTGTTCTTTGATTGACGATTCGTATTCATCAGACTATCAATCCTTAAAAATGGCTTTGGATTTTTTAGAGCAGCAAAAATTACATCAAAAAAAGACTTTAATTCTTTCAGATATTTTTCAAAGTGGATTGCCTTTGCAGGAATTATATCAAAAAGTTACGTCTTTAATTCAGAACAATAAAATTGATCGATTAATTACCATTGGTGATACCATTGGCAATTACTTGAAAGATATTCCCAATATAATTTCATTTTCGTCCACACCAGAATTTTTACAACAATTTAATTTGAATTCTTTTGAAAATGAAACCATTTTAATAAAAGGAGCAAGAAGTTTTGATTTTGAAGAAATCGTCGTGATTTTAGAAGAAAAAAATCATGAAACGGTATTGGAGATTAACTTAGATGCTATGAGTTATAACCTCAACTTTTATAAATCCAAACTGAAACCTGAAACTAAAGTAATGGTTATGGTTAAAGCTTTTGGTTATGGCAATGGTGGTTATGAAATTGCTAAACTTTTAGAACATCACAAAGTAGATTATTTAGGAGTTGCATTTGCGGATGAAGGTATCGAATTAAGAAAAGCTGGAATTACTGTTCCGATTATGGTTTTAAATCCAGAAAATAGTAGTTTTAATGCCATGATTGCTTATGATTTGGAACCGGAAATTTATTCAATAACCGGTTTAAATGCGTTCTTAAAAATAGCACAACAACGCAATATTTCTTCATATCCAATTCACTTAAAAATTGATACGGGAATGCATCGTTTGGGCTATGAACCAAATGAGTTTGAACGACTAAAAGCAATCATCAAGAACAATAATTTCATTAAAGTTGAAAGCATATTTACACATTTAGCTGCGAGTGATGACCCAAATTTTAAAGACTTTACTTTAAATCAAATTCGATTATTTACTGAAGCTTATGATACTTTATCTTCAGTTTTAAACCACAAACCTATTCGACATATTTTAAATACTTCAGGTATTTTCAATTATACTGATTATCAAATGGAAATGGTGAGATTGGGAATAGGTCTTTATGGAGTAGGAAATTCAGAAGAAGAGACAAAACAGCTTTTAAATGTTAGTACATTAAAAAGCATTATTTCCCAAATTCACACCATTGAAGCAGGAGAAAGTGTTGGTTATTCTAGAAAATACATAGCTAATACGCAAACTAAAGTAGCCACTATCCCAATTGGATATGCAGATGGAATAAGAAGATTATGGGGTAATGAAAAAGGTTATGTGTTAATTAAAGATCAAAAAGCGACAATTTTAGGAAACATTTGTATGGATATGATTATGGTTGATGTATCTAAAATTAACTGTAAAGCTGGAGATGAAGTAATCATTTTTGGTGAAAAACCACATGTAATAGAAATTGCAAAAGTGTCATTCACCATACCATATGAGGTTTTCGTCGGAATTTCGCAAAGAGTGAAGCGTGTTTTTTATAAAAACTAAAATAAATGTTAATTTTTTTTATAAATTCGTATGTAGATATTATCCAAAACTAATTTAAAATTTAAAATTTAAACATTATGCTAAAAGAATTTAAGGAATTTGCAATGAAAGGAAACCTAGTAGATATTGCTGTAGGTTTTGTTATGGGTGCTGCTTTTAACAAAGTAGTATCATCTTTTACAGGAGGAATAGTTTCCCCTTTAATAGGATTACTATTTAATGCTGATTTTAAAGATTTAAAATATGTTATCACTGAAGGAACGGCAAATGCTGAAGGAGTAATTGAAGGAGAAGTTGCTGTTATGTGGGGAGAATTTTTAACCAATGTAATTGACTTTGTAATTGTTGCATTTGTAATGTTTATGATTGTTAAAGGAGTTAATGCCATGAAGAAAAAAGAAGAACCAGCTCCAGCTGCTCCAGCGGGACCATCACAAGAAGAATTGTTGGCTGAGATTAGAGATTTATTAAAAAAATAATACCGCTACATACCTATTCTAATTTATACTGAATTCAATTCAGTACTAAACCCTGAAAAAACTTCAGGGTTTTTTTATTGCCTATTTTAAAAGTTATTTTTTTAAATAAAAATTTGAAAAATACTTCTACATATGTTATATATTAAACTTTTTGTTATATTTATAAAAATACTTGTGAAATGATATTTATATTCGATACTTTTGCATTTTAAAATTATAATTCATTATGAAAATAGCTGTTGTTGGTGCAACCGGAATGGTTGGTGAAGTTATGCTACAAGTGTTAGCAGAAAGAAATTTTCCGATTACGGAATTAATTCCTGTGGCTTCTGAGAAGTCAGTTGGAAAACAAATTGAATATAAAGGTAAAAATTATTCAGTCGTTGGTTTACAAACTGCGGTAGAAATGAAACCAGATATTGCTTTATTTTCTGCTGGTGGAGAAACATCTTTAGCATGGGCATCGAAGTTTGCTGAAGTTGGTACAACCGTAATAGATAACTCATCTGCTTGGAGAATGGATCCAACTAAAAAATTAGTAGTTCCAGAAATTAATGCTTCGGGTTTAACCAAAGAAGATAAAATTATTGCAAATCCTAATTGTTCTACTATTCAAATGGTTTTGGCATTAGCACCTTTGCACGAAAAATATAAAATTAAGAGAATAATTGTTTCTACTTACCAATCCATTACTGGAACTGGTGTAAAAGCTGTGGAACAATTAGAAAACGAATATGCTGGCACCAAAGGTGAAATGGCTTACAAATACCAAATTCATAGAAATGCCATTCCACAATGTGATGTTTTTGAAGAAAACGGCTACACTAAAGAAGAAATGAAATTAGTTCGTGAAACTCAAAAAATCTTAAACGACAAAACCATTGCTGTTACAGCCACTGCTGTTCGTGTTCCAATCGTTGGTGGGCATAGTGAAGCGGTTAATGTTGAGTTTGAAAATGATTTTGATGTGATTGAAATTCGTCAAATTTTACATAATACTGAAGGAATTACTGTTCAGGATAATTTAGATACTTTTACGTATCCCATGCCTTTGTATGCACAAGGTAAAAATGATGTGTTTGTGGGTAGAATTCGTAGAGATGAAAGCCAACCTAACACTTTAAATATGTGGATTGTTGCAGATAATTTAAGAAAAGGTGCAGCAACGAATACCATTCAAATCGCAGAATATTTAGTAGCAAATGATTTAGTTTAATCACAGAACAAAATATTCTTTAAATTATTGTAAACCACAAATTAATTCCTTTAGGAAATCCTAAAAAATAGTTAATTTGTGGTTTCTTTTTATTTTTGGTTATAAAAGAATTACTTTTGCATCAATGAAGAAGAAATTGCAATTTATGAATTTTGGTTTGATGCTAGCAGTATTATTTGCTGTTTGCTATCAATCTGTGCATGCTTTTTCTCACTCTATAAAGCAAGATTCTGAACATGATCACTCGCATTCAAAATCTAATAAAAATTTAATCTATAAAATTTCTGAAAAGGAAGATTGTCCCGTTTGTGATTTCAAATTTGCGGCTTTTCTTTCCCCTGAAGTTTTACAAATTGATTATTTATCTTCATTTAATAGGATTCCATATCAATTTAACAGTAATGAAGTATTTATTACGTTTAAAGGGAATTCATTTTATCTTCGCGGTCCACCCACATTAGTTTAAGTATTATATTATAGATATCGTTATTAAAAATAATGATACGTTATGTTACCTTAAAACTAAAAGAAATGCGATTTTTATCGACTCTATTTATCTTTTTGGTTAGCCTTTTTGGATACACTCAAGTAACAATTACTGGAGTAATTTCAGATGAAAATGGCTCTCCATTAGAAGCTGCACACGTACATATTGGCAACAAAACCACCTCGACGAATTCAGACGGAAGCTACATCTTGACTGGCATTCCATTGGGGCAACAAAAACTTTATATTTCCTATATAGGATATCAAGTTATCGAAGAAACGCTTACTGTTTCAAGTGATTTGACTATAAATCGTCAAATGGAAATAGATGTGAACAAATTAGAAACCGTTGTTATTCAACAAAACACAAATTCTAAAACACAAAGCAGTAACGAGCAATACCTTAACAAGGAAGTTATTGAAAAGTTTAGTAACCAAACCCTTGGAGATGCTTTAAAAGAAGTTTCTGGTGTTTCCATTTTAAAAACAGGTAGTACAATTGTTAAACCTGTCATCAATGGATTACACAGTAGCCGCGTGCCTATAATTAATAACAATGTCCGACTGGAAGATCAGCAATGGGGAACAGAACATGCCCCTAATTTTGATATTAATTCCGCTGGAAAAATAACTGTTATTAAAGGTGCTTCTGCCTTACAATATGGAGGTGATGCCATTGGTGGTGTAGTAATTATAGAGCCTGAAATTGTAAAAAAAGACACTTTGTTTGGAAAAACAATTGTCAATTTGGCTTCAAATGGCATGGGTGGAAGTTTGAGTTCGAGTTTACAAAAAGGGAATCGTTATGGTTGGAGTTGGAATGTTCTTGGAACCTATAAATATTTAGGGGATAGAGAAACACCCGATTATGTATTATCTAATTCTGGAAATCGAGAACAAAATTTTTCAGGAGGCATTCGTTTTGCTAAAGAAGACTATACATTCAATGCGATGTATAGTTTTTATAATGCGCAAATAGGAATTTTGAGTGCTTCTCATATTGGCAATGTAAACGATTTATACAACTCAATTAACAATCAACAACCTACTATTATTGAGCCTTTTACTTATTCTATTGTTGCTCCGAAACAAGAAGTGCAACATCATTTAGCAAAAATTAATTATCAACAATGGCTAAATGACAACAGCTCTCTTGATTTTCAATATGCCTTTCAGTTAAACAATAGATTTGAGTATGATGTTAGAAGAAGTAGTGCAAATAATGACAAAGCTGCTTTAGATTTGCAATTGGCTACACATACTTTTTTGGCTGATTACAAAACATCCATTGAAAATTGGAAGTTAAATTCGGGAGTTAATTTAGGATATCAGAACAACTTTGCCAACCCAAATACAGGTGTTAGACCTTTAATTCCAAGTTATGATAAATTTGATGCGGGTTTTTATGGAATTGCAGTTTATAAATTTGATAACGCAACATCTTTAGAATCTGGCATTCGTTATGATTTTTCGACTATAGAAGCCACAAAATATTATTTAAAATCAAGATGGGCAGAACGTGGTTATGACGCCAATTTCTCGCAATTTATTGTAGGCGAAGAAAGCAGTCAATGGCTGACCAAGCCTACTTTTGACTATCATACTATTTCGGCAAATATTGGTTTGAAAAAATTGTTTCATCATGAAATGGAATGGTTAGTAAATGTAAGTTTAGCTTCTCGAAATCCAAATCCTTCTGAATTATTTAGTGATGGTTTACATCATTCTACAGGTCAAATTGAATTAGGAAGTTTAAATTTAGAGAAAGAGCAGTCCTATAAATTCAACACCACCTTTAAGAAAGATTGGAAGGCTTTTAGCGTAGCAGTTAATCCGTTTGTAAATCGTATTACAAACTTTATGTATCTGCAACCTATTGGATTTGAAACTACCATTCGTGGTGCTTTTCCTGTGTGGGATTATAAACAAACAGAGGCTTTGTTAACCGGTTTCGATTTAAATACTAAATGGGTTATTAACAACCATTTTTCACATGATTTGAATTTAGCTTATGTAAAGGGACAAAATTTAAGTAGCGATGAATATCTTATTGACATGACCCCTTTTACCATTAATAACAAAATTCAATATAGCAATGAATCTTGGTTTAATTTCGTAACCTCCTTAAAAAGCGAAGTTGTTTTTACACAAAGTCAGTATCCCAATTACAATTTTGAAACAAATATTATTGTAGATGATGTTTTAACACCTGTTTTGGTAGACATTAGCACCCCTCCAAACGGATATCATTTATTGCATTTTTACAGTGAGATGACTTTTAAAATTGCCAAAAAAAATAGTTTAACCACTTCTTTTAGTGTACAAAATATTGCTAACACAACGTATCGAGATTACCTAAATCGTCAACGCTTTTTTGTAGATGAAATGGGTAGAAATGTTCAAATTCAATTAAAATTCAATTATTAAAATTTAAAAAAATGAAAAATTTAAAACTTATTGCCTTAGTATTAATTCCAGCTTTATTTGCAACTTCTTGTAACAATGACGACGACAATACAACCGCTGTAAACGAAGAAGAAGTTATTACAACAGTAACTACCACGCTAATTGGTGGAGGACAAACTATAATTTTAACTTCAAGAGACTTAGATGGTGATGGGCCAAATGCTCCTGTTTTAACACCAACTGGAGGCGGTACCTTAACAGCCGGAACAACTTACACAGGTTATACTACATTTTTGAATGAATTAGCCAATCCAGCGGAAGACATCACTGAAGAAGTTGAAGAAGAAGGAGCAGATCACCAAGTTTTCTATCAGTTAGCAGCGTCTTTAGGAACTGTTACTTATGATGCAAACAACGTAGATGAAAATGGTAATCCAATAGGTTTAGCGTTTACTTTAGTTGCTGGAACTTCTGGTTCCACAGGTACATTGACGGTAACTTTAAGACATGAGCCGAATAAAACTGCTGCAAACGTTAACACTGGAGACATTACAAATGCAGCAGGTAATACAGATGCAGAAGTTAGTTTTCCTATTGTAGTAAACTAACTAATCTATTAAACATTGCAAAAACGACTAAATTTTAGTCGTTTTTTTTTGCATTTAACAAAGCTTTAAATATCAATTTGTTAAATTTGTAACACAACAACCTTAAACCGTAAGTATCCTATAACAAAAAGATACTTCAATAAATTCAGTAAACATGAAAAAAACAATAACCTTAGCTATTGTAGCACTATCTATTTTGTCGTGCAAGCAAGAGCCTAAAACAGAAGCTGAAGCAGACATGACTGTAAATTATCCCGAAACTAAAAAAGTAGACTCTGTTGATGTCTATTTTGGAGATTCTATTCAAGATCCTTATCGTTGGTTAGAAGATGACCATAGTGAAGAAACCAAAGCTTGGGTAAAAGCACAAAATGAAGTTACTTTTGGCTATTTAGATAAAATTCCGTTTCGAAAGCAAATTAAAGAGCGTTTGGAAAAATTATGGAATTACGAAAAAATTTCAGCTCCTTTCCAAGAAGGAGATTACACTTATTTTTACAAAAATGATGGGTTACAAAATCAATCGGTTTTGTATAGAAAAGACAAAAATGGCAAACAAGAAGTGTTTTTAGATCCCAATACATTTTCAAAAGATGGCACCACTTCTTTAGGTGGAATAAACTTCTCAAAAGACGGTTCCTTAGTAGCATATGCCATTTCTGAAGGTGGAAGCGATTGGAGAAAAGTAATTGTGATGCAAGCTGTTTCCAAAGAAATTATTGGAGATACTATTGTAGATGTAAAATTCAGTGGGATTTCTTGGTACAAAAATGAAGGTTTTTACTATTCCAGTTATGACAAACCAAAAGGAAGTGAACTTTCTGCTAAAACAGACCAACACAAATTGTATTTCCATAAATTAAACACTTCGCAAAAAGAAGACAAAGTTGTTTTTGGATTGAATGAAAAAAGAAGATATGTTGGTGGTTACGTTACTGATGACGAGAATTATTTAGTAATTTCTGCTGCTGTTGCTACAAACGGAAATGAGTTATACATTAAAGATTTGAGTAAAAATGGCCCTATTCAAAAAATTGTAAACACATTTGATTACAATAACAATGTAGTTGATAATGTGGGCACAAAATTCTATTTGTCTACGGATTATAAAGCTCCAAACCAAAGAGTAGTAACATTTGATTTAGCCAATCCAAAAATGGAAAATTGGGTAGACTTTATTCCTGAAACAGAGAATGTGCTTTCGGTTTCAACAGGTGGTGGATACATTTTTGCAGATTATATTAAAGATGCAGTTTCGCTTATCAAACAATATGATTATGATGGAAAATTAGTTCGTGATATAAAATTACCTGGCATTGGTTCTGCTGGAGGTTTTGGTGGAAAAAAGGAAGAAACTACATTGTACTATTCGTTTACCAATTATACTTCTCCAGGAACTATTTATGCGTATGATCCAAAAACAGGAGCTTCAAAAGTATATGAAAAACCAAAAGTAGATTTCAAATCAGAAGATTATGAGTCTAAACAAGTTTTTTACACTTCTAAAGATGGCACAAAAATTCCGATGATTATTACGTACAAAAAAGGAATAGCATTGAACGGTAAAAATCCAACTATTTTATATGGTTATGGTGGATTTAACATCAGTTTGACACCAAGTTTTAGTATTTCAAATGCTGTTTGGATGGAAAATGGTGGAGTTTATGCTGTTGCGAATCTTCGTGGTGGTGGAGAATATGGTAAAAAATGGCACGATGCAGGAACGCAAATGAAAAAACAAAATGTGTTTGATGATTTTATAGCTGCCGCTGAATTTTTAATTGCTCAAAAATATACTTCATCTGATTATTTAGCTATAAAAGGTGGTTCTAATGGTGGTTTATTAGTTGGAGCAACCATGACGCAAAGACCTGATTTAATGAAAGTAGCCTTACCAGCTGTTGGTGTTTTAGACATGTTGCGTTACCATACCTTTACCGCTGGAGCTGGTTGGGCTTATGATTACGGAACATCTGAAGATTCCAAAGAAATGTTAGCTTATTTGAGAGGTTATTCTCCTGTTCACAATGTTAAAGCTGGCACTGCTTATCCAGCGACTTTAATTACTACTGGTGATCATGATGATAGAGTTGTTCCAGCTCATAGTTTTAAATTTGCTGCTGAATTGCAAGCCAAACAAACGGGTCCAAATCCAACCTTAATTCGAATAGATGTTAATGCTGGACATGGTGCTGGAAAATCTACTGAAGCTATTATTAATGAGCAAGTAGATATTCAAGCGTTTACATTATATAATATGGGTGTCAGAGAATTGAAATAATTTTTGAAATATCATTCTAAAAAAAATCCCGTTTAGGTAGTTTCTAAACGGGATTTTTATGTTTAAAATTAGTTTTATTTTATGTTATTTGGGTTTTTATGATTTTGACCTTTTTTTATTTAAAGGAATTTATACCTACAAGGTTTTGAAAACCTTGCAGGAAAGATTAAAACCTATTATCACCATCTAAAAGATTGCCTAAACCACCTAATAAACTTCCTTCCCCTTTATCTTTTCCACCCATTTGAGGTGCTGATTGAATAATTCTGTCTGCTAATCTACTAAATGGTAACGATTGAATATATACTACTCCAGGACCACGAAGTGTAGCAAAGAATACTCCTTCTCCACCAAAAATGGTGTTTTTAATTCCACCAACAAATTCAATATCATATTGTACATCTTTGGTAAAACCTACAATACAACCAGTATCGACTTTTAAAACTTCACCAGCTTGTAATTCTCTTCTTGCTAGAGTTCCTCCTGCGTGTACAAAAGCCATTCCATCTCCTTCTAATTTTTGCATGATGAAACCTTCTCCACCAAATAAACCTCTTCCTAGTTTTCTTGAAAAATCAATTCCAACAGCAACTCCTTTGGCTGCACAAAGAAAAGCGTCTTTTTGGCAAACAAATTTTCCACCGTATTTTGCTAAATCAATTGGTACAATTTTTCCTGGATAAGGTGAAGCAAACGAAACTTTCTTCTTCCCATATTCTATGTTTTGATAAGCCGTCATGAATAAACTTTCACCTGTTAAAACTCGTTTTCCAGCGGATAATAGTTTTCCAAAAATGCCACCTTCTTGTTTACTTCCGTCTCCAAAAATAGTTTCCATTTTGATGCCACTGTCCATCATCATAAAACTCCCTGCTTCAGCTACTACAACTTCTTGAGGATCTAGCTCTATCTCAACATATTGCATTTCTTCTCCATAAATATGGTAATCAATTTCGTGTGCTTGCATATCTAATTCGTTTTTATTTATTAGTCGAATTTGAGTGTGAAATGTTACGTTTCAATTTTCAGAAATAAAAAAAGGAGCTAAAATTTAGCTCCTTTTGTTAGTGTTTATTGCAAATACCTTATGGTTGTTTAATAATTTTTTTGATGGTAAAACGATTCTCTGCGTTTTGAATTTTTATGAAATAAACTCCGTCAGCATATCCTGAAAATGAAATTTTTGATTCTGCTTCAATTGTTTCAAATGTTTTTAACAACTTCCCGTTATAAGCATAAATTTGGATTGAGTTACTTGAAGTAGTTAAGCCTGAAATAGTCAATTCATTCACTACAGGGTTAGGGTAAGCTACAATATTTACTTCTGTTAATGGAGCTTGTGTTTCAACTGATAATGTGGTACATGTAGAACCTGTATTATTGTAATTTGTATTATAAATGTCCGTTAAATTTCCATTATCGATTGAATTTGCGAAATCTCCACCAGCCATTCCTGGTTGACTTGAATTTGGATCTGAACCGTTAATGAATAAACGTAAACCCGTTACACAACTTCCAGAAGGAGAAACAAAAGAAAATACTAATTTTTCTTGATTGGCTACTAAATTTGTTAGCTGTCCACCAGTTTGTACACCGTGAAAATCATAATTTGGTGAAGATGAAGGTGCATAAACAATTGAGTTGTCGCCCCAAGATCCACCTGCGTGAGAAGTAATTAATAAAGCTTGATCAGGAAAACTTGCAGGCACTAATACACTGATTTGTGAAGGTCCCCATGTAAAATTGCTTTGCGTAAAGTTTGGTTTAGCATAAACTTCATATCTTGAATTTGTATCATCATATCTGATGGTAAGATCTAATTCTTGTTGAGCGAAAAGTGATTGCATAACAAGAAAGGCAGAAAAAAGGAGCATTTTTTTCATTAATATTCTATTTTGTCGTTAGGTGGCAAATGTATAAAAAATTCTGTTTGAATATCGTTTTAAACATAAAAACCAGACGAACAGTAGATTATATCGATTAAAGGTTTAATAGTCTAGCGAGACATACCCAATATATTTACTGATTTTTGCTTTTCTTCTGTTAATGTAATTGGAAGAATTTACTGCTTTAAATTTTCTTGGGTTAGGTAAAATGGCTGCAATTCCAGCTGCTTCAATTCTTGAGAGGTTTTTTGCATCTTTATGATACCAATGTTTTGCTGCTGCTTGAGCTCCATAAACTCCATCACCCATTTCAATGCTGTTCAAATACACTTCCATGATACGTTCTTTGCTCCAAAATAATTCAATAAGTACGGTGAAATAAGCTTCTAAACCTTTTCTTAAATAACTTCTACCTTGCCAAAGAAAAACATTTTTTGCGGTTTGCTGAGAAATGGTACTTCCTCCTTTAACTTTTTTCCCTTTTTGATTGCTTTCATAGGCTTTTTCAATGGCTTTAAAATCAAAACCACTGTGTGTCAAAAAATTTCCATCTTCACTGGCAATGACTGCTTTTTGAAGATTTGGAGAAATTTCTTCAATAGGAACCCAATCGTGACTGGAACGCATTTCTTTGCCCTCCAATTTTTGATCAATAGCTCTAACTGCCATTAAAGGTGTAAAAGGAACTGGTACAAATTTGAAAAGCAATACTAAAAAAAGACTGATGATATTAAACCACAGAAAGGTTTTCCAAATAATTCGTTTTATTTTTTTGAACATAAAAAAGCGTACTTAAATAAGTAACAAATATATTCAAGAATTTGGATATTTACTCGATTATCAATTTTTCTTATAAATAAAGAAACTAATATAATAAATCCGCTAATTCTTTACCAATTAAACTTCCAATAGCAACTCCCATTCCACCTAAACGAACACCACAATACACATTGTTAGAAAGCTGTTCAACTATTGGTTTTTTATGATTTCCAACACCCATAATTCCACTCCAACGGTGCTCAAATTCAAAAGGTTGGTTGGGTAAAATCACATCTTTTAGTAGTTGCTCCAACTTATTTTGAATAATTTGGGTTTGATTGAATTCAGTCGTCGTTTCACCTTCAAAATCTAGGTTTCTTCCACCTCCAAAAAGAATTCTGTTTCCAATATTCCTAAAATAATAATACCCTTGATCTAAATGAAAAGTTCCTTTTATATCTAAATTTTCAATAGGTTTTGTAATTAAAACTTGAGCCCTTGCTGGTTTTACTTGGTTGTTTGTTAATTGGGATGCAAATCCATTGGTAGCAAAGAGTAGTTTGTTTGTTTTGAAGGAAGTTTCATTGGTAACCACTTCAACAAATGAATTATTATCCGTGAATGAAGTTACGTTTTGTTGGTTCAAAATTAGAATATCGTTGGAAATTGCTTCTTTTAACAAAGCTTGCATCATATTTCCGGTATCAATTTGCCCTTCAAACGGATTGAAAATTAGATAGTCAAAAATTTCTTTGAAATTAAAACGGTCTACTTCTTTGGCAAAAACATCTGCTTTAAAAATGGGTTTTAAAATATCGTTTATGAAAGGAATTTTTGAAAGGCATTCGGTATAAAAAGCTTCATCTTCCTTTAAAAACAATTCATAACCACCATAAGGTTTGTAATCCAAAACCTCATCACCTAAACGTTTGCGTAGTAATTGTAAACCATTGACTCTTTTTTGAACCAATTGAGTAACTTCTTCTTCGGAATGGGTTCTTAAATCGGAAATAATTTCCGAAATACTTCCAAAACAAGCAAAACCAGCATTTTTTGTACTGGCACCTTGTGGTAAAATTCCTTTTTCGAGTACTAAAATTTTACTTTTTGGAAATCTTCCTCTCAATTCTAACGCACAATGCAAACCTACAATTCCACTTCCTACGATAGTGAAATCAACATTAGAGAACCAGTTTTTTAATTCCCAATAGCTTAGTTGCATTATTCAGGAGTATTAGAATTCGACTTTTTAGATTTTATAGCTTTCATTACTAAAGGAAATGTGGTAACTGCTATCAATATTAAAATAATTTTTTCAATGTGTTTTTTTAAATCAATGTCAAATTCTGATAAAAATAAGTCATATAAATAATGTCCTGCAAAAACTAAAGTAAAAGACCAAAGTAGTGAACTCAACACATTATAAAACATGAATCTTCCTTTTTCCATGTGAACAATTCCTGCAATTATGGGCACAAATGTTCTTACAATAGGTAAAAATCTAGCGAAGATAATGGCTTTTCCACCGTGTTTTTCAAAAAATTCTTGTGATTGGTACAAGTACTTCTTTTTGAAAAAGAAACTGTCTTCTTTAGCATATAAAAATTGTCCGCTTCTTGCTCCAAACCAATAGCCAAAAACATTTCCTAATGTGGCAGCAGCAGCAATTAATAAAGCTAAAATAGTCACATTTGAAAAATCACTTGGAATATAAAAGAACGTTTCCACTAGTTCTCTACTGTAAATTCCAGAAAGAAACAACAAGCTATCACCCGGTAAAAAGAAACCTGCAAACAAACCCGTTTCAGCAAAAACAATGAACAAAACCATATAGATTCCAATAGGTACACCTCCAACTTCCATAGTAATATAGAATTCGGGATTAAAGAGTTTGGTCCAATGAAAGTCGTTCATTATTATTGTTTTTTTAAACCATTTAGGTATTTAGGTTCATTTAGTTAATGCTTTTTTTATACTTTAACTTTTATAGAACACTAAGATTGAAAATTATTCTAATTTATCTACTGATTTTGCTACTACCATTGAAACTGCTGCATCACCTGTAACGTTTACTGTAGTTCTACACATATCTAGAGGTCGGTCAATGGCAAAAATTAAAGCCAAACCAGCTTCTGGAATTCCAGCTTGAGCTAAAACAATAACCAACATAACCATTCCTGCACCAGGAACAGCTGCACTACCTATCGATGCTAAAGTTGCGGTAACAATAATTCCTAATTGAGCTCCTAAGGTTAAATCCATACCAAAAGCTTGAGCAATAAATACAGCAGCCACTGCTTGGTATAAACTCGTTCCATCCATATTTATTGTGGCACCAATGGGTAAAACAAAGCTAGCTACTTCATCATCAACCCCTAAATTATCTACAACTCTTTCCATTGTCACAGGTAAAGTTGCAGCTGACGAACTGGTTGAAAAAGCTAATAATTGAGCTGGAGCTATACCATTTAAGAAAAAAGAAGCATTTTTTCTGGCCAATATTTTTACAATTAATAAATAAACTGCAATCATTAAAGCTAATCCAATTAAAACGGAAATTCCGTACATTCCGAGAGCTTTAAATAAGTCTGCACTTGGTGATTCAGCGACCAAAGAAGCCAATAAAGCAAAAACTCCAACTGGAGCAGCCAACATGATTAAGTCAATCATTTTGAGAATTACTTCATTAAAACCATCAAAAAAAGCTTTAACTGGTTTAGCTGTTTCTTCAGGAATTAAAATCATAGATATACCGAAAAACAATGCAAAGAAAATTACTTGTAGCATGCTTCCATTATCAGTTGCTGATTTAAAAATATTATCTGGCACAATATCTTCAAGAGCCTGTAATGGTCCAGCTTCATTTTGTTTGTTGGCTGCTTCAATTTTAGAAGTGGCATCACCTGCAAAATTGGTTAATAGTTCGTTTCTGGTATCTTCAGAAATAAATTCACCTGGTTTTATAATATTTACAACCGCTAAACCGATAGAAACCGCTAGAACAGTTGTCATTATATATAATCCAATGGTTCTTCCTCCCATTTGAGAAAGCTTAGAAATGTCTTTTAAATCAGAAACTCCTTTAATTAATGAACCTAAAATTAACGGAACAGCAATTAATTTTAATAAATTGATAAATATATTACCGAAAGGTTTGATCCAATCTACAATAAATTGCTTTCCCCAGTCAAATTGAACGAGCAAAAAAGCAAAAATTACTCCCAAAACCATTCCTAGTAAAATTTGCCAATGCAATGCTAATTTTCTCATTATTTTCTTTTTTGCTTTTAAAAAGTGAAATTAGGTATATTTTTTTAAAAAATGATTATTTTTAGCCTATTAAAATTGTTAAAAAATGAAAAAGATTACTTTAATATTTCTCACTATGATTACAACATCAGGATTTTCTCAAGCTATTATGACTCCAGAAAAATTATGGGAATTAGGCAGAGTTTCTGCTTTGGGAATTTCAAAAGACGGAAAATCAGTAATTTACAAAGTATCTAAACCCGATATGGTTGAAAATAAGTTGAATGCTACTTATTATTCTATTCCAATAAAAGGTGGAAAAGCTACTGCAATTGAAGATTACAAATCGTTATTGGAGGATAAAAACATCTCTAATGGAAAAACACTTTCGCACAAAGAAGTCAAAATTGAAAAAGTTTTAGGGAAAGATTTTTATCCTGAATTAGAGAAATCTAATGTTCAAATTTATGATGGCTTAGATTACCGTCATTGGGATACTTGGAATGAAGGTAAACATAATCATGTTTTTGTGAATGATGAAGATATCATGGCAAACGAACCTTATGATTGTGCACAAAAACCATTTGGTGGTGATGAAGATTATATTTTTTCACCTGATGGAAAGAAAGTAATTTATGTAAGTAAGAAAAAAGCAGGAACAGCTTATGCAACTTCAACAAATACAGATTTATATGAATATGATATTGCAACTAAAACCACTAAAAACCTTACGGAAAAGAATTTAGGGTATGATGTTGCACCACAGTTTTCACCTAATGGAGATTTATCTTGGTTGCAAATGAAAAGAGATGGTTATGAAGCCGATAAAAATGATATTATTGTTCGTCATAAAGGGCTAGATATCAATTTGACAAGTAATTGGGATGGAACTGTAGATAGTTTTACTTGGAGTAAAGACGGTAAAAAAGTCTATTTTATTGCTGCAATTGATGGCACAAAACAATTGTTTGAAGTGAATTTTCCGGGTTTAACTAAAATCATGATTCGCGTAAATCAAATCACAAAAGGAGATTTTGATGTAAACGGAATTGTTGGGTTTAGCGATTCAAAAATCATTGTAACTCGTGGAGATATGAATCATGCTAGTGAGATTTATTCATATGATTTAAAAAGTTCAGAATGGAACCAAATTACCAAAGTAAATGATGAAGTTTATGCTAATATTACAAAGTGTAAAACCGAAAGAAGATATGTAACCACAACAGATGGCAAGAAAATGTTGGTTTGGGTAATTTTACCTCCAAATTTTGATGCTTCTAAAAAATATCCAACGCTTTTGTATTGTCAAGGTGGTCCACAAAGTGCTTTGACGCAATTTTATTCATTTAGATGGAATTTTCAGGTGATGGCCTCACAAGGTTATGTTGTTGTAGCTCCTAACCGAAGAGGAATGCCAGGTCATGGTGTGGAATGGAATGAAAAAATTAGTGGTGATTGGGGTGGACAAGTGATGGATGATTATTTAGCAGCTATTGACGATATCTCAAAAGAAAGTTATGTAGATAAAGAAAGATTAGGAGCAATTGGAGCAAGTTATGGTGGTTATTCTGTGTTTTATTTAGCGGGAATTCACAACAACAGATTCAAAACATTTATTTCTCACGCAGGAATTTTCAATACACAAAGTATGTATGGCACAACCGAAGAAGTTTTCTTTACGAATTGGGATTCAGGTGGTGCTTATTGGGAAAATGAGAATAAAATTGCACAGAAAACTTTTAAGGATTTCAATCCAATTACTTTAGTAAACAATTGGAATACTCCTATTTTTATTATTCAAGGTGGCATTGATTATCGTGTGCCAATTGGACAAAGTCAAGAAGCTTTTCAAGCAGCACAGTTAAAAGGAATTAAAAGTAAGTTTATGATTTTCCCAGAAGAGAATCATTGGATTTTAAAACCACAAAACGGTTTAGTTTGGCAACGTGAGTTTTTTAAATGGCTTGAAGATACTTTGTGATTACATTAGTTTTTAGAATTTGGGATTTTATATTTGGAACACAGATTTATAGAAATTGGAGAAATTTGAATAATCTTTTTTTTGGAATTTGGAATTTAATTTTTGGAATTTTTATTTATGATGTCATTTGAAGACATAGTGTTCACCATACAAATCTTTCACAAGAATGGATTGACAGTTGAAGCCGCTGAATTATTAATTAGGGAATATGACTTATCGCATCCCAATTTTAAAGGAATTGAATTAAGAGAAAAAGCAAAACCCGATTTTATTTTAATGACTACTGAAGGAGAAATTGGTGAACCTCAAATTATTAGAATTCCAGAAAACACTTTTGAGTTTCCATTAGATTTGATGTTAAATTTATTGGCTCATGAAATGCTACATGTACATCAAAAATCAGCTGAAATAGCTCTTAAGGATAGAAATGAAAGAGAATGGCAAGCTTATTATGAAATGTTGTTTCATAAAAAATTTCCTTTGATTCCAACATTATCTACTTATTATTTAAAAGCATTTGCTATAAAGGGATTGTCTTATTATAATAAAATGAAAGAAGGTTCTGAATTTCAATTGAAATATGAGTCCCAAAAAAAAGAAGTAGATGATTTATTACAAATTATTGGATAAAAAAAACGCTCAATAAAATTGAGCGTTTTTTTGTTTATTCTTCAACCTTTTCATTCATAACAAAAGTTTCCATGAATTTTGTAGTGTAATTACCCGCTACATAGTCTGGTTCATCCATTAATTGTCTGTGGAAAGGAATTGTTGTTTTTATACCTTCAATTACGAACTCATCTAAAGCACGTTTCATTTTGTTGATTGCTTCTTCTCTAGTTTGAGCTGTTGTAATCAACTTAGCAATCATTGAATCATAATTTGGAGGAATTGTATATCCAGAATAAACATGAGTATCTAAACGAACTCCGTGTCCACCTGGTGTGTGAAGTGTTGTAATTCTTCCTGGTGAAGGTCTGAAATCGTTATAAGGATCTTCTGCGTTGATACGACACTCAATAGAGTGCAGCATTGGGAAATAGTTTTTACCAGAAATTGGAATTCCAGCCGCTACCATAATTTGCTCACGAATTAGATCATAGTCAATAACTTGCTCTGTGATAGGGTGTTCTACTTGAATACGAGTATTCATTTCCATAAAGTAGAAATTTCTATGTTTGTCTACAAGAAACTCAACCGTACCAGCACCTTCATATTTAATATATTCAGCGGCTTTTACAGCAGCAGCGCCCATTGCGTTACGCAATTCATCAGTCATAAAAGGAGAAGGTGTTTCTTCTGTTAATTTTTGATGACGACGTTGTACTGAACAATCTCTTTCTGATAAATGACATGCTTTTCCAAAAGAATCTCCAATTATTTGAATTTCAATATGTCTTGGCTCTTCAATAAGTTTTTCCATGTACATATCATCATTTCCAAAAGCAGCTTTACTTTCTTGTCTTGCTGATTCCCATGCGTTTTTCAAATCTTCTTTTTTCCAAACGGCACGCATACCTTTTCCACCACCACCTGCAGAAGCTTTAAGCATTACAGGATATCCAGTAGTTTTGGCAACTTTTTCACATTCTTCATAAGAAGTAATAATTCCTTCACTACCTGGAACACAAGGAACACCCGCTTCAATCATAGTTGATTTAGCATTGGCTTTGTCCCCCATTCTATCAATCATTTCTGGAGAAGCTCCAATAAATTTGATACCGTGTTCTTGACAAATTTTAGAAAATTTTGCGTTTTCAGATAAGAAACCATATCCTGGGTGAATAGCATCTGCATTTGTTATTTCGGCAGCAGCTATAATATTTGACATTTTCAAATACGAAAGGTTACTTGGAGGAGGTCCAATACATACAGCTTCATCAGCGAAACGTACGTGTAAACTTTCTGCATCTGCAGTTGAATAAACAGCTACAGTTTTGATGCCCATTTCTTTACAAGTTCTAATTACACGCAGTGCAATTTCTCCTCTATTGGCAATTAATATTTTTTTAAACATCTTTTTTTAAATTTTAAAATTACAAATCCCAAATCCCAAAATCCAACATTTGGAGTTTGTATTTTGACTATTGGAATTTCAAAATAATTATGATGGATCTACCAAGAATAATGGTTGGTCAAATTCAACAGGAGAAGAATCGTCTACTAAAATTTTAACAATTTTACCAGAAACTTCAGATTCAATTTCGTTGAATAATTTCATTGCTTCAATTACACAAACCACATCTCCTTTAGAAATTGTACTTCCTACTTCAACAAAAACTGGTTTATCTGGAGCTGGTTTTCTGTATAATGTTCCAATAATTGGAGACTTTATAGTAATATATTTTGAATCATCATTAGTTTCAACTGCTGCTGCAGGAGTTACAGGAGTTGCAGGTTGAACTACTGGTGCTTGAGGCATTTGTTGAACAGCTGGCATTTGTTGAACATAAGTAGTAGTACTTTCAGCACCTTCTGCGGTAGTTTTGATGGTGATTTTAAAATCATCCATCTCCAATTTCACTTCCGTTGCACCTGATTTCGATACAAATTTGATTAAATTTTGAATTTCTCTAATATCCATACTATTAAAATTTGATTTGATTTAGTTTGTTTGTTTTTATTTTGAATTATATGCCCATTTTAGATAGATAGATCCCCATGTGAATCCACCCCCAAAAGCAGCAAATATTAAATTATCTCCTTTTTTTAATTGACTTTCAAAATCAGCTAATAATAGAGGTAAAGTTCCAGAAGTTGTATTTCCATATCTATGGATATTTACTAAAACTTTGTCATCTTCTAAACCTATTCTATTTGCTGTTGCATCAATAATTCTTCTATTTGCTTGATGAGCTACTAACCAATCCACATTATCCTTAGTAAGGTTGTTACGTTGCATAATTTTTTCGCTTACATCAGCCATTCCAGAAACTGCATATTTGAAAACAGTTTTTCCATCTTGTTGCACAAAATGTTTTTTATTTTTCACGGTTTCTTCTGAAGGTGGCATTATAGATCCTCCAGCTTCAATTTTTAGGAAATCTCTTCCAATTCCATCACTTCTTAAGTATTCATCTTGCAAACCTAAACCTTCTTCGTTAGGTTCAAATAAAACTGCACCAGCCCCATCACCGAAGATGATACAAGTAGTTCTATCTGTATAATCAATAATTGAAGACATTTTATCGGCTCCAATTAAAAGTACTTTTTTATATCTACCAGATTGTATGTACGCTGAAGCTGTTGACATTCCGTATAAGAAACTAGAACAAGCTGCTTGCAAATCATAAGAAAATGCGTTAACCGCACCTATTTGAGAGGCAACATAAACACCGGTAGCTGCCACAGGCATATCTGGGCTTGTAGTAGCCATGATGACCATGTCAATTTCAGCTGGGTCGATGTTTGCTTTTTCTATTAAGTTTTGTGCTGCTTTTATGGCCAGGAAAGACGTTCCTTGACCTTCCTCTTTAAGAATTCTTCTTTCTTTGATTCCTGTTCGTGAAGTAATCCATTCATCATTAGTATCTACTAAAGTTTCCAACACCTTATTAGACATAACAAAGTCAGGAACATAGGATCCAACTGCTGTTATTGCGGCTGTTATTTTATTCATAAGTATAATTTTTCTTATCAAATGATGCCATTTGAATAGTTGTGAAAATTACAAAAAAAAATTCAAACCCAAATAAATCCTTGAGTATAATTATCAATGATTTGTTTTTAACAAAAAAACTCCCACGAAGTGAGAGTTTTTTCTCTATAATTTAAAATGCTATTAAGCTACTGCTTCAGACTTGTCAATTACAACTTGTCCTCTGTAGTACATTTTACCTTCGTGCCAGTAAGCTCTGTGGTATAAATGCGCTTCACCAGTTATTGGGCAAGTAGCGATTTGAGCAGGAGTTGCTTTATAATGTGTTCTTCTCTTATCTCTTCTTGTTTTGGAGATTTTTCTCTTTGGATGTGCCATTTTACTATATTATTTATCCGTTAATAGTTTCTTTAAATCGTCCCATCTTGGGTCGGTATCTTTATTTTCTTCTTCTTTAATCTCTGTTGGTGCTAAATCATTTAAAAGCTCTAATGCTTTAGAATCTAGCGTTCCGTCTTTCACTCCAGGATGAACTCTTTTGGAAGGAACTGAAAGTATGATAGACTCATATATATATTGAGCCACATTAAATTCAAATTCTCCGTGAGGTAATATCAATAATTCTTCATTTTCATCATTAAAAGAATCTCCAAACTTTACAATTAAGTTTATTTTTCCTTTTATAGGCAAGTCAAAATCTTCACTAGTTAAATCACATGGAATATTTACAGTTCCTTTATGCTTGATTGTTAACTCAAGCATTGTGTTTTTTTTATCTAACAAGACATCAACTTTTATATTTGAAGCGTTATATTCATCAAACTCAAAGTGCTCAAAGAACGAATTATCTATGTGATAATCAAACTGGTGTTTCCCTATTTTTAATCCAACAAATTGAATTAAATACTCTTTTAAATTATCCATTACAACAGTTTTTTCCTTTTTAAAGGAGTGCAAAGATATAAAATATTTATAAAATAAAAGTAGTTGTCAACTTTTTTTTGTTTATAACTAATTATTTACTTGCAATTAAAGGATTATTGGTCAATTCCTTATACTCATTTCTATTATTAAACACATCAATTGCCAAATACAAAGCCTCTCTAAATGAGCTTTCACTTGCTTTGTTTTTTCCTGCAATATCAAAAGCGGTTCCATGATCTGGAGAAGTTCTAATTTTACTCAGTCCAGCAGTATAATTAACTCCATTACCAAATGACATTGTCTTGAATGGAATTAAGCCTTGATCGTGATACACTGCTAAAACAGCATCGTATTGTTTATATTGATTACTTCCAAAAAAACTATCCGCTGAATATGGACCGAATACTAAAACTCCAGCATCATAAATTTTCTTTAAGGCTGGTTTAATTATTTCTTCATCTTCTTTTCCAATCACACCATTATCACCAGCATGAGGATTGAGTCCAAGAACTGCAATTTTTGGCTTTTCAATTCTAAAATCTTGTTTTAAGGTGTTATTTATAACTTTAACTTTCTTTGTAATTAATGCTTCATTTAGATGTTTAGCCACTTCATTAACTGGCACATGGTCCGTCAACAATCCAACTCTTAAGTTATCATGAATCATAAACATAAGAGCATTTTCGTTAAACTCCTTTGCCAAATAATCGGTGTGACCTGGAAATTTAAATTCTTCTGATTGAATGTTATATTTATTGATTGGAGCTGTTAACAATACGTCTACTTTGTTTTCTTTTAAAGCCTTAGTAGCTGCAAAGAAAGACTTTATTGCATATTTACCAACTTCATTATTTGTTTTGCCGAATTCAATATTTACAGGCTCTTTCCAAACATTAAGCACATTAATTTTCCCTATCACTAATTGATCTAATGAATCAATTCCGTGAAAATTTAATGTTAATTCATAAACTTTCTTTAAGTAAGACATTATTTTAACATTAGCAAAAATAACGGGTGTACACAACTCTAGCATTCTGTTATCTTCAAAAGTTTTAAGGACAACCTCGCTCCCAATACCGTTTAAATCACCTATTGAAATTCCTACAATAATATTTTCTGCTATTTTAACCATTATAAAGAGTAATTTATGCTATTTTTGAACTGCAAATTTAGTAAAATAAAACCACTTATGTTTACAGGAATAGTAGAAACAATCGGAATAATAAAAGAGATTCAAAAAGACCAAGAAAATCTTCACTTAACAATTGAATCTAAAATTACTAACGAATTAAAAATTGATCAAAGTGTGGCTCATAATGGAATATGCTTAACAGTTGTAAACATTCATGAAAATGAATATACCGTAACTGCAATTAAAGAAACCATTGAAAAAACCACTATTTCGAATTGGGAGAAAAATAATTTAGTAAATATAGAAAGAGCCATGATACTAGGCTCAAGACTTGACGGACATATTGTTCAAGGTCATGTCGATCAAATTGGTGTTTGCAAAGAAATAAAAGAAGCAGAAGGAAGTTGGTATTTTACTTTTGAATATGACAAATCATTGAATAATGTCACAATTGAAAAAGGCTCAATCACTATTAATGGAACAAGTTTAACGGTTGTAAACTCTAAATTAAACGAATTTAGCGTAGCAATCATTCCATATACTTATGAAAATACTGTTTTTTCAACTTTAAAAATTGGAGATGTAGTTAATTTAGAATTTGATGTAATCGGGAAATACGTTAAAAGATTAGCAGAATTTAATTTAATTAATGATTAATTAAACCTTATTACCTGATTTGATGTAATTTCTAAAAAAAATAAAAGAGAATATTACACCTAAAAGAAACAATAAATACAAATTAGAATCTAATGGAAGACCTGGCCCTACCGGAGGACCAGCAGGTGCTGGTGGATTAGTTGGACCAGCGAAAATAGGGCAACAAACCATCAAAAAGCTGATTAGTAAATATTTATTTGGGGTTAATCTCATGTGCGTAAAAGTAAAAAAAATAAATTACTTACAAAATTTTAAAATTAATAATAATGTTAAAATAACCTCAAATGCATTATATCTCTATTAAATACAAATAACATCGTTTAAAAAAAGCCTTTCAGTAAAGAAAGGCTTTTCTTTTGTGGTCCCACCTGGGCTCGAACCAGGGACCACCTGATTATGAGTCAGGTGCTCTAACCAACTGAGCTATAGGACCAGTTTTGAGAGTGCAATATTACTACTATTTTTAATTGCTTGCAAATCTTATATTACTTTTCTTTGATTTCTTGACAAAGTTCTATTAAAACTCCATTTGTACTTTTTGGATGTAAAAAAACGACCAACTTGTTATCTGCTCCTTTTTTTGGCTTATCATTTATTAAAACAAACCCTTCTTTTTCCAGTCTAACTATTTCTGATTCAATATCTTCTACATCAAAAGCAATGTGATGAATTCCTTCTCCTTTTTTTTCTAAAAATTTAGCAATTGGACTATTTTCATTTGTAGCTTCTAAAAGTTCAATTTTATTTGGACCGTTCATAAAAAAAGAAGTTTTCACACCTTCTGAAGCCACTTCTTCTTCTTTGTATGGTGGATTTCCAAATAATTTTTCAAAAAGCTGATTGGATTGATTTAAATCTTTAACAGCAATACCAATATGTTCAATTTTTCTCATTTTTTATATTTTTGGTAAAATTATAAAATAAAATCCTATCACATATATTATAAGTGACTTTAAAAAAATCGTATTTTTGCCAAATGGAAACGAACAGACAAAAAAAAATTGGTGCTTTATTGCAAAATGACTTAGTAGATATTTTGCAAGGTGAAATTCGTAAAAACGGAATCAGCAACCTAATTATTTCAATATCAAAAGTTAATGTAACTACGGATTTATCCATTGCAAAAGTTCACTTAAGTGTTTTTCCGACAGATAAAGCACCCGAGATTTTAGCAGCTATTAAAACAAATACTCCTTTAATTAAACACGATTTAGCGCAACGCGTAAAGAATCAATTGCGAAAAGTACCAAATCTTATTTTTTACATTGATGATAGTTTAGACTATATCGAAGGCATTGACAATGCTTTAAAAGGAAGCGAAAATCCTATTGAAAATCCTGATTTATTAGAAAAAAGAAAAAAATCTTAATTTGAATTTTCCTTTTTACATAGCTAAAAGATATGCGTTAAGTTTCAGTAAAAGTACTGCCATAAATATCATTACATTTATTGCTTCGCTTGGAATTATTGTTAGCGCAATGGCTTTGTTTGTAGTCATGTCTGTTTTTAGTGGTTTAAAAGAATTCAGTTTGAGTTTTAGCAATTCTACTGATCCTGATATAAAAATCGAAGCTTCAAAAGGGAAATCTTTCATTCTTTCTTTAGACCAAATCAATCAGTTAAAAAAATCTGAAAATTTTTCTGCCTTTAGCAAGATTGTTGAAGAACGTGTTTTCTTTCTATATGATGAAAAAGAACAAGTTGCTTATATCAAAGGAGTTGATTCCTTATATTCGGATGTAACTTCCATTAATGAACAACTATTTGCTGGTTCATGGATTGAATCTGAAACCAATCAGGGAATTATTGGTGCTGGCATACAACGTAAGCTTTCGATTGGTTTGTTAGATTTTAACAATCGATTAGAAGTTATTGCTCCTAAGGCCAAGAAAGGGCAACTTTCTAGCGATGATGATTTTAAAAGATCCTCCTTAATTCCGGTTGGAATATATTCTTTAAACGAAGAAATTGACAATAAATATGTTTATTGTGACATCAAAATTGCTCAAGAATTATTAGGTTTTAAATCTAATCAAGTCACAAATATTGAATTTAAATTAAAACCTAATTCAACTGAAGAAAAAGCAATTAGTGAATTAAATTCTATATTTAAAGATGAGGTAGTTATTAAAAACAGGGCACAATTAAACGATTCACTTTATAAGATGTTGAATACTGAAAACATTGCAGTGTATCTCATTTTCACACTAGTAATAATTATTGCTTTATTCAATTTAATTGGCGCTTTAATCATGATGATTATAGATAAAAAATCCAATTTAAAAACCTTGTATAATTTAGGTGTTGAAATAAGGCAATTGAGAGGAATATTCTTTTTTCAAGGTAGTTTGCTTACTTTTTTTGGAGGTTTAATTGGTTTAATTATAGGAATCATTATTATAGTAATCCAACAACAATTTAGTTTAGTGATGGTTAATGAGTCTTTACCTTATCCAGTCGTTTTTGAAGTTAAAAACATCTTGATTGTGATTGCAACCATATATATACTTGGAATTGCTGCTTCTTGGATTGCAAGCAACACTGTATCAAAAAAATTAGTTGAATAGTTTACGAAAACTGATAATTAGCATAAACCTCTGCTATTTCATCAAAAACCTGCATTAATCCATTAGCATCATCAGTTGTAACTAAACGTTGTTTGTATTCTTTGAACGAATGAATTCCTTTAAAATAATTGGTATAATGACGACGCATTTCTATTATTCCTAAATGTTCTCCTTTCCATTCCATTGACCAAATTAAGTGATTTTTGGCCGCTTCAATTCTGTCATTCATAGTTGGTTGAGCCAAATTTTCACCCGTTTTCATGAAATGCTTAATTTCATTAAAAATCCAAGGGTTTCCAATAGCTGCTCTTCCTATCATTATTCCGTCAATACCAAATTTATTTTTGTATTCCAAAGCTTTTTCAGGGGAATCTATATCACCATTTCCAAAAATTGGCATGGTAATTCTTGGGTTATTTTTTACTCTTGCAATGTGGCTCCAATCCGAATGTCCTTTATACATTTGGGCACGAGTTCTGGCATGAATTGACAACGCTTGCACGCCAATGTCTTGCAATCTTTCTGCCACCTCATCAATATTTATAGAAGCATCATCCCAACCCAATCTTGTTTTTACTGTTACTGGAAGCGAAGTTCCTCTAATAACTGCTTTTGTCAAACGAATCATCAAATCTACATCTTTCAAAACTCCTGCTCCTGCTCCTTTTGTTACCACTTTTTTTACTGGACAACCAAAATTTATATCAACTAAATCAGGTTGAACCGTTTCAACGATTCTTGCACTTTCAGACATAGCTTCTTCATCGCCTCCAAAAATTTGAATACCAACGGGTCTTTCGTAATCAAAAATGTCTAATTTCTTTCTGCTTTTCATCGCATCCCGAATCAATCCTTCAGACGAAATAAATTCTGAATACATTAAATCGGCTCCATGCAATTTACACAACCTACGAAATGGTGGATCGCTCACATCTTCCATAGGTGCAAGTAGCAAAGGAAATTCAGGTAAAATTATGTTTCCGATTTTTGGCATTTTTGAACTAAAATTTTTGCAAAAGTACAGATTTCATTTTAAGTCTAAAAAATTTTCTTTTCAGTGAGGTACTTCCAATACCGTTTTGGAACGTGTTGCGTGTGCAATTTTGTGTTTTTTCTTTCTTTTATATTAGTATGATCAAAATATTCTGACCATAATTTTTGGTATTCTATTTCTGAATCAGAAAACACTTCATTATTATTTGCTTCAAGTAATTTTAAATCCAAATCGAGTGAAACAATTTCGGTTTTGAATAAATCATAAAACACTCCATATTTTCTTCTCAAATCGTAAATCAACCATTTTTGGTCTTGGTATCTATTTTTAAAATGTCTAATAATCAAAGTCAGTACATCAAAATCAGGTTCAATTTTAGCAAAATAAATCCCGTCTTTTAATAATTCAAATCTAATGAAAGCTTCCATTCGATGTTTTTCTCTACCAACACTTTTAGTAAGTTTAGAAATTTGCAACACAGCTTCATTAGAAAAATTTTTCATCACATTTTGCGATGGATTCTTCACAGCATATTCAATTACTTTTAATATACTATTTTCAACATCTTGTTTTTCAGAAAGAAAAGCATAAATCAAACAACGAACACCATCAGCACCAATTTGTTCGTTTAATCTTTTTATAACTCTGTCAGATTTTTCAATATTGGTTATTATTTCAATAGAATCTATAAATAAATTTTGTTGTAAATCAGTGTATTTGATGATTTTTGGCTGAACATATTTATATTCAAAAATCTCAAAAACAGCTGTTAAAAAACCTTCAAAAGTATTATCGTAAGAAAGTAGTGTCATTTAATAATGATAATTGGTTGTCAAATGGTTTTTCAAATTTAGACTTGGTGTCACTTAAAATTATCTCTTTCAAGTTAACGGCATTCAAAAATTTGAGATAGGTATTTTCATTACTAACAGTGATAAAGTATTTAGCTCTGTTAACAGCCACTCCAATTTTTTTTAGATGTTCTATCGTTAAATTTTGAAACCGACGAGCATGAACAATTTTATGCGCTGATTTTACTCCAATTCCTGGAACTCTAAGTATCATCTCTAAAGGAGCATGTTGAACAATTACTGGAAATTGAGTAATATTTCGCAATGCCCAACCCATTTTTGGGTCAACTTCCAAATCTAGAAAAGGATTATTTTTTTCTAAGATTTCATTGGCTTTAAATCCATAAAAACGCATTAACCAATCTGCTTGATACAATCTGTTTTCACGAACTAAAGGAACTTGAGCTCCTATTGCAGGTAACCTTGTATCATTTGAAACTGGAACATAACCTGAATAATACACTCGTTTTAAATTAAAATTTTTATAAAAATGATCTGCGACTTGAATAATTTGTCTGTCGTTTTCTTGCGTTGCACCAACGATAACTTGTGTACTTTGTCCAGCAGGAGCAAATTTTGGAGTTGATTTAAATTTTTTCTTTTCTTCTTTATACTGAATAAGTTCATTTTTCACAAACCCCATTGGTTTAATCATATCTTGATGATTCTTATCTGGAGCTAGTAGTTTTAATCCAGATTCTGTTGGAATTTCGAGATTCATACTTAGTCTATCTGCGTATAATCCTGCTTCTCGCATTAATTCGTCACTTGCACCAGGAATACTTTTTAGATGAATATATCCATTGAATTTATGTTCAAGTCGAAGTTTTTTGGCCACGCGAACTAATCGTTCCATGGTATAATCAGCATTTTTAAATATCCCTGAACTCAAAAACAAACCTTCAATATAGTTTCTTCTGTAAAAATTAATAGTCAAGTCCACCACTTCATCCACTGTAAAAGCTGCCCGTTGAATATCATTACTTTTTCGAGTCACGCAATAAGCACAATCATATATACAAAAATTGGTTAGTAAGATTTTAAGTAATGACACACATCTACCATCTTCAGTGTAGGTGTGGCAAATACCAGAAGCCGAAGAATCTCCCAAACCTTTGTTGTTGTTTTTTCTATTTCCACCACTAGAAGAGCAAGAGACATCATATTTTGCAGCATCAGCTAGAATTTCTAATTTTTCTTTAATTCGATCGTAATTCACAATACTTTTTTTTAATTATAAATGTATCAATAAATATTCCTTTTTTGTTGAATTTAAAAAACTTTAAGAGTTGTTTAATCCTATAAGAAATTATTAAACTAACAACTTCATAATAAGTTGATATTTTTATCCAAAACTTTGAATTATATTTGCAGATTAAATGCAAGAGCATTTCTAAATAAAGTAAGAAAAAGAGAATGAAAAACATTAGAAATTTTTGTATAATTGCTCATATTGACCACGGAAAGAGTACGCTTGCCGACAGGCTTCTTGGTGCGACTCAAACCGTAACAGCTCGTGAAGAAAAAGCACAGTTATTAGACAATATGGATTTGGAACGTGAACGTGGAATTACCATAAAAAGTCACGCTATTCAAATGAATTATAGACACAATGGTGAAGATTATATTTTAAATTTAATTGATACACCAGGTCACGTTGATTTTTCTTATGAAGTTTCTCGCTCCATTGCAGCTTGTGAAGGAGCTTTATTGATTGTTGATGCTGCACAAAGCATTCAAGCACAAACGATTTCTAATTTATATTTGGCTTTAGAAAATGACTTGGAAATCATTCCGGTTTTAAATAAAGTTGATCTACCAAGTGCTAATCCTGAAGAAGTTAGTGATGATATTATTGATTTATTAGGTTGTAAATTAGAGGATATTATTCACGCTTCAGGAAAAACTGGTTTTGGAGTGGATAAAATTTTGGAAGCTATTATTGAAAAAGTTCCAGCTCCAAAAGGAAATGTTGATGAACCTCTTCAAGCTTTAATTTTCGATTCACATTACAATCCTTTTAGAGGAATTGAAGTTATTTTCCGAATTAAAAATGGAGAAATAAAGAAAGGGCAAAAAATCAAATTCATGGCTACTGGCAATGAATATTTTGCGGATGAAGTGGGCACATTAAAATTAAATCAAGTTCCAAAAGATAAAATTTCTACTGGTGATGTTGGTTATTTGATTTCTGGAATTAAAGAAGCTAAAGAAGTAAAAGTTGGTGATACCATCACAGATGCAAAAACGCCAACCACTAATATGATTACAGGTTTTGAAGACGTAAAACCTATGGTATTTGCTGGAATTTATCCAGTAGATACAGAAGATTTTGAAGACTTACGTGCATCAATGGAAAAATTACAGTTGAATGATGCTTCATTGGTATTTACGGCTGAAAGTTCGGCTGCATTAGGATTTGGTTTTCGTTGTGGATTCTTAGGAATGTTGCACATGGAAATTATTCAAGAGCGTTTAGAACGTGAGTTTGACATGACTGTTATCACAACAGTTCCTAACGTTTCGTATCATGCTTTTACCAAAAAAGAACCAGATACCGTATTAATTGTAAACAATCCTTCCGATTTACCTGAACCTTCTAAATTGGATAGAGTTGAAGAACCATATATCAAAGCAACTATCATTACAAAAGCTGATTTCGTAGGAAATGTAATGAGTTTATGTATAGAAAAACGTGGTGTAATCACTAATCAAACCTATTTAACTACAGAACGAGTTGAATTGAATTTTGACATGCCTTTAGCGGAAATTGTATTTGATTTTTATGACAGATTAAAAACCGTTTCCAAAGGATATGCTTCATTTGACTACTCACCTATTGGAATGCGTGAATCTAAATTAGTGAAATTAGATGTTTTATTGAATGCACAATCCGTTGATGCTCTTTCAGCTTTAATTCACGAAAGTAATGCTTACTACATTGGTAAGAAAATGTGTGAGAAATTGAAAGAACTAATCCCAAGACAACAATTTGATATTCCTATTCAAGCGGCAATTGGAGCAAAAGTTATTGCTCGAGAAACCATAAAAGCTTTAAGAAAAGACGTAACTGCCAAATGTTATGGTGGAGATATTTCTCGTAAGCGTAAACTTTTAGAAAAACAGAAAAAAGGTAAGAAACGTATGCGTCAAGTAGGAAATGTTGAAATTCCTCAAGAAGCGTTTATGGCTGTTTTGAAGTTGAATGATTAAAAAAAGAACATAGAGAATAGAATAAAGAAAATAGACCAAACCCGATAACGCAAGTTGTTGGGTTTTTTATTATCCGATAATACTTCCACAAATCCCAAAACCTATTATTAAATATAATGCTGCTAAAACATACCAAAATTTAGCCTTATCTGGTTTTGACTTTCTATGAGAAAAACCTTCTCTAAATAAAAAAATAGTTGGTAAAATAAAAACACATAATGGTATTAAAAAACAATCATTCTTTCATTTTTAACGCATTAAACTTCCACAAATTCCCAATCCTATTAGTAAATATAATGCTGCTAAAATGAATAATACTTTTGCTGCTTTAGGATTATTTTTCTTGACTGCAAAGCCAATAATAGTTAATAAAATTGGTGGTCCAACCATTATTAACACCAAAATTATAATCAAACCACTTAAATCTATATTTCCTTCTAATGCTATCATATGCTAAAATTTAATTTCGTTTCTTAATTCTTCTAATCTTGCTAATTTTTCGTCTCTGTAAAATAAATTCATAGTTTCAAATGGAATTATTTTATTGTCTTTATTCACTATGTGAACACATGACTTCTTTATAGCTCTTACATCAAAATTATAAGCATCAATGAATTGCATTATAATAATTCTGAACAAATTATCATAACCTAAATTTGGTGCATCAATATTTGGTAAACAGCACATAATAGATTTTAAATTTTCTTCAGCAACTTCCACAGAATTTCCAGTACTGAATAATTCAATCATTTTCTCTTGAAGTACGTTGTCTTGCTCATAAATGATAGTATTTTTACTATTATCTAATAAGTCATTTGGATTAATATATCGTGTCAATGGAAAAACTTCATTATCTAATTTCAAAGCATAACCCATAACCAAAGCATCAGGATTACAAGGCACAGGCAATAAATCATTTGGATTGAAGATTGCAGTTTGTTCTAAAATTTTTCTACGAACTTCTGTCAATGTCATTCTATCAGTTTCAGGGTTGAAGTTTTCCAGTCTTCCAGCAATCTGAGTAGGTTGAAAAGTTACACCTCGAATACACTTTTGTTGCAAAGCAAAGTCAATTATTTTACCAATTTCATTATCGTTCAATCCTTTTTGCAATGTGACTACTAACGTCGTTGATAAATTAAGTTCATTCAAGTTTTCAATAGCTTGTTTTCTAATTTCATTTAAATCTGCACCTCTTAATTCTTGCAAAACACTATTTTCAAAAGAATCAAATTGTAAATATATTTCGAAATCTGGAGCATAACTTTTTAATTGTTTGGCAAATTCTTTGTCTTTTGCAATTTTAATTCCGTTAGTATTTAACATTAAATGTCGAATGGGAAGCGATTTGGCATAATCCAAAATTTCAAAAAAATTAGGATGAATTGTAGGTTCTCCACCACTAATCTGAACTACATCAGGTTCTTTTTCATTCAAAACAATGGTATCTAGCATAGCTTTTACTTCATCCAAAGTTCTATGTCTTCCATAAGTGGGAGAAGAACCTGCATAACAGGTTGGGCAAGTTAAATTGCATCTATCCGTTACTTCAATTACAGTTAGACAAGAATGTTGTTCATGATCTGGACACAAACCGCAATCATAAGGACAACCATAATCAGTTTTAGTATTGAATTTATAAGGGGTTTCAGAAGGTTTATTGTAATTTCTTATATTTTTATAGTATGGAATATCATCAGCAATCAATACTTTTGATTTTCCGTGTTCTGGACAGCGTTTTAGCATGTAAACTTTATCGTTTTCAAAAACAATTTTAGCATCTATTCGTTTTAAACATTCTGGACAAAGGCTTAAAGTATAATCGTAATAAGTATAGTTTCTAACGGGCATTTTTGAATAAATTTATAATTGTTTTGTTATAATAAAGCAAACATATTAAGCATAAAATCTGAATTGAACTTAATCCTAAAATAAAAAAGACATTAGGTTTTATAAATTCTATAAAAAAACGAAATGTAAAATAACTTATCATAAAATATTGAAATAATAAACCATTTTTTAAATCTCTTCGTTTTAATTTCCATAAAAATAGGAATAAAAGTAGTAGAAATAATAATTCATAAAGAGCTATTGGATGTCTATTTAAGCCATCTCCTAAATTCATTCCAAGAAAAAAAGTCGTTTCATTTCCATAAGTAAACTCATTAGTTCCTGATAAAAAGCAACCTATTCGTCCTATAAAAATTCCAACTATAATAGGAAATACAAATAAATCACCTGAAGATTTTTTTTCTCCAATATTTTTTTTGGCTAATTCAACTCCTAATAATCCACCAAATAATCCACCCATTATGGTTTTGGAATTTAAAAGAGTAATCAAAATTGAAACATCAAAAGTAAAGACTGGATTTTCTAAAAAAGCAACAATTCTTGAACCTATTAAAGCACCAATCGCAGCACCAAGTATAATAGAAAGTCTATTTGAATTTGGAATAACATCTCTAGAACGTTTTCTTAAAAAAATATAATATCTAAAAGCTATGAAAAATGCCAAATACTCAACTATTAAGTGAATATTGATTTTATAACCTAAAATAATTGGTTCAAATGGAATTGTCATGCAAAGTATTTAATCAAAAGTAAGAAATTTATTGAACAACTATATTTTAATAAATCTTTGTGCCTTTCAATCTTTTAGCAAATAAAATTCCTTTGTACCTTTGCCAAATGATAGAAGACAAAAACCCTCAAAGAACAGATTTATCGCAACTAGGTGAATTTGGATTAATAGATCGTTTAACTCAACGTTTTGATATAAAACAGAAATCTACACTAAAAAGTATTGGTGATGATGCTGCCGTAATTGACTTTAAGAAGAAAAAAGCTGTAATTTCTACCGATTTACTTATAGAAGGTGTTCATTTTGATTTGAGTTATATGCCTTTGAAGCATTTGGGTTATAAAGCTGTTGTAGCGAATCTTTCAGACATTTATGCCATGAATGCTACTCCAACACAAATAACCGTTTCAATTGCAGTTTCTAATCGTTTTCCGCTTGAAGCTTTGGAAGAATTATTTGACGGAATTGCGTTAGCAGCTAAAATTTATAATGTTGATGTTGTTGGTGGTGATACAACTTCCTCTCAAAAAGGAATGATTATTTCTATAACTGCTATTGGAGAAGCAGATGAAAAAGATTTAGCTTATAGAAATGGTGCAAAAGAAGGAGATTTATTAGTGGTTACAGGAGATTTGGGTGCAGCTTATATGGGTTTACAAGTTTTGGAACGTGAGAAACAAGTTTTTCAGGTGAATCCAAATAATCAACCCGATTTAGATGCTTATACTTATTTAATTGAACGTCAATTGAAACCAGAAGCTCGAAAAGACATCAAAGAATTGTTAGCTCAATTAGAAGTCAAACCAACATCAATGATTGATGTTTCTGACGGACTATCGTCAGAAATCATGCATATTTGCAAACAAAGTAAAGTAGGTTGTAATTTGTTTGAAGAGAAAATTCCTTTAGATCCACAATTAATAAATGTCTGTGAAGAGTTTAATATTGACAGCACAACGATTGCCATAAATGGTGGTGAAGATTATGAATTATTATTTACAATTAAATTAGAAGATTACGATAAAATTAAGGCAAATCCAAACTTAACTGTGATTGGCCATATGGTAAATGAAAAAGAAGGTAATCATCTAATTACTAGAGCAAATACCAAAATTGAATTAAAAGCTAAAGGTTGGAACGCTTTGAAAGAAGAGTAAAATACTACTAAAAACAAAAAAGCGAATGACATAACTAAATGCATTCGCTCTTTTAATTTTTTAAAAAATAATTAAACAGCTTCTGGCTTAGCATGTTAAGTTTTGCTTGGGGCAAATTGCAGGGCTTCACTTTTCAACTGTTAATTAAATTTTAATTTTAAATCTAAAGAACTAAAAAATTACGAAAAAATTAATTCTTTAGATTTAAATAATAGACACATAAAATATTATAAGAACGTATGAAAGACTCTGTTAGAATTCCATTGGCTAAATTACATTAAAGTGTCTAAAGTTGTCTGCGGCTTCAACCTCTTTGTGTTACGGTTTTCCCGTATTTATTATAAAAACCCTCTATCTCTTGCTTCTCTAATCAAGTCTTCATCAGAGCCACCTTTTACTTTGAAGAGTTCTTTTAAGCTTAATTTTCTTTTTTCAATAGTACTTAATGACATTGAAGTGTACATTGGAATGTTTTTGGTCTTAACACCTCTTGAAATATGATATAAAATTTGTCGGTCCAACTCATCAATAGGACTATTCTCAATTGATACAGATTGACTAACGTATTTGACAACGGTTTGACTATAATAATTTTCACCTCTTAAAATTTTCTCAAAAGCATTTTTTAATTCGTCAAAAGTTAAATCATTTTTAATAATTAATCCATTTGGATTGATATTTTTAATAATGTTTAAAATACGTAATGCATCTGAGAGCATTGTTAACATGATGATTTTACATTGAGGTTGTTTTGTTTTAAGAATTCTAGCTACATCTTCACCTGTTAAAACATTTCGTTCTTCAAAAGGAGGCATACTTACGTCTAAAAAAGCCAAATCAAAATTTGGTGTTTCGCTATTGCTTAAAATTTCATATGCCTCTTTACAATTACTAGCTTTAAATACTGTTATGTCATATTCATTTTCATAACTTTTAATAGTATTGTTATATGCTTCGATGATAAAAGGGTGATCATCTGCCATAAAAACAGTTAGTTTTTTCATAATTTAAAATTCTTTGTTGGGGTTTATGTAAAGTGTTATTTGGGTTCTAGTTCCTTTATTAATTTCTGATTCGATTGTATAAATAGCGTTAATTAATTTGGCTCTTTCTTTCATGTTTTTTATTCCAATACCTTTAGTTACTTTCTTCCTTTCAAAACCTTTTCCATTATCTAATATATTGATTTTTAATTTATTATCATTGTAAACAAGAGAAAATGTTACTTTTTTTGCTTTTGCATATTTGTTTATGTTATGAAACGTTTCTTGAAAAATTCTATATAAATTAATTTTTTCTTCTGCAGTAAGCTTTTCCCAAGGAATTTTGGTATTAATTGTATAATCAATTTTATGATTCAAAATTGTTTCTTGTTCATCAACAAGCTTATCAATCATTAATTGATAATTATTAATAATTGCTTTTTGGTCGTCATTTAATTCATGAGAGATTTGCCTAATTTGTTTTTCAACTTGAATTATTTCGTGAATATATTTTTCTTTATTTTTCTTTACTTCTTCAGATTCATTACCGTTTAAATAATCAAGATTCATTCTGGCTCCAAAAAGTTTGCCTAAAATTGCATCATGTAATTCTTGCGAAATTCTTTTTTGCTCTTGAGCTTTCACTAAATCCATTTGATTTTGCTGATTAATCATCAAACCATATACTTCTTCATTGGCTTTTTGTTGTTCTTGAATTAACAAAAGCTCTTTTTGTTTTTGTTTTTGCCATCTATAGAAATAAAACATAGACAATAACAAAATTCCAATAATAGAGTAGTAAATTAATTGTTTATTTCTTTCAGCTAATAAAAGGTTTTCATTGTTCAATTCATCTACTCTGTATTCAATACGAGCAAAGGTATTTTGTACTTTTTTGTCAACCGCTGCAATACTGTCTGAAAGTTTTATATATTCATTAGAGTAGTATTTAGATTTTTCAGGGTATACATTTGCTAGCTGTTTAATAGCTAGCAGTTTATCTCTATACAAACCATCTTTAATTGAAATATTATAAGCTTCTAATGCAAATTCCTGAGCTTTGTTACTTTCATTTTTATACTCATATATTTCGGATAATTGAACATAAGGTTGTACTAAAGAAATATTTAATTCTTTATAATTTTGAATAATCTCATCATATTCCTTTTGAAAATTTTTAAAATCTCCTAACTTAAATTTTGAATAGGTTAAAAACTGTTTTGCAAAAGTATATACTTGAAAATTATCAGTTTCAATATTTGGATAGTTAATTATTTTTAAATAATAGTCAATTGCTTTTTGATATTCTTCTTTTTTGAAATATACTAAACCGAGGTTGTTTAACAATATAGGATCAGTAGAATTATTTGAATTTATCTTCTTTGACAAATTTGAAGCCATAGTAAGATATTCAATTGATTCGTCATATTCTTGAAGATCCATTTTACATAGACCAATAATTGTAAAAGCAGTATTTAACTTTAAATAATCCTCCTTTTTTTTGTAAAAAGATAAAGATTTAAAAATTGTTGTTTCACTTCCTAAATAATCACCTTTATAATATTGTATTGTTGCTTTCTCGATTGCTAATTCATTTGATTTATCTAATTGATTACTTGCTACATATAGTTTTTGGGATTTGTCAAAATAATAAAAGGCACTATCATAAAAATTTCTTCTCAAATAATAATGCCCATAATTTATGGTGCTTTTAATAATTCTTGAAGTGTCTTTAAGTTTTAATGATTCAGAGTAATTATATTTTACAACTTTATTATAATCGTCAAAAAAATTTAATTTAAAATAGTTATAAGCAATAGTATCGTTATTCTTTATTCTAATAGAATCGTTTTTATTGAACTTATTTAATTCAAATACTTTATCGTTCAGAGATTTTTTTAACGAATCTGAAATATTTAAATTTTTAATGCTGTCATTATAATAAACAATACTATCATTAATATTATGATTTATTAAATCATAATTTTTTTTATTATCGCAAAAATAAAATGATAGAATAATTATTAAAAAAAATATTCTTTTTAAACTGATATTCATGCTTACGAAAATAAAAAAAAAGTGGTAAAATATATCATTTTACCACTTTTTAATTATTCAATTAATAAAATATATTAAATTCCTCCAACATCTTGAATAACTCCACCTGGTTCTTGTGTTTGAGTTGAAGTGTTATCACCAGCAATTTGATCATCACCATTGTTGTTGTAAGATGTTAGCACTACAGTAAATAGTACTACTGCGAAGGTTGCAATAAGTTTTTTCATAATAAATAGAGTTAAGGGTTTGTAATTTGTTTTTTGTTTCTATAAAATTAGAAGGAACCTATTCCAATAGCGAAAAGCAAGGGTAATCATATATATTTTGAGGGTAAATAAATGTATTAGAAGCGTAAAAAATGGTAGATTGATAGATTATGGTGTAAATTTATAGTCAAAAAACATTTATTATCTTTAAATAAATTAAGTTTTTTCTTACTGACTATTCTATTTTAACGGTTAATTTCGTATTTAAACGAAAAAAAACAACAATCTGTATTTAAATTTTTTATACTAAAAAATTGTTTTTTTTAAGTAAAATGGTGGTTTTTTTTTAAAATTAAAAAGGCTACTTGAAAAATTACAAGTAGCCTTTTTAAAGACATATATAAATATTAATAAAAATTAATCGGTAAGAACGTAGCTCTTTGAGAAATGGGTATGAGACTATCCTTTTCTTTAAGAACAATGTAAAAATAGATAAGATTTGAAGAATGTACGCAAGATTTTGTCTCCTATTTGTATTATAACTACAAACAAGAGTTAAATGACTGTTTTGAAATGTAACTATTAAATTATCTAATCGTCTTTTGGCTCATTAGATGCATATAGTTCAATAATTGTGCTAATATTGTCTTTATAAGACTTCGAAAAAGGAAGTTTAACTTTTCCTTTGTTTAAATAACAGTCTGAATTACCTAAATGTATTCTAGAAACGTATTTTATATTTATAATATGGCTGTTATGGATTCTGACAAAATCATTTGGCAACGAACTTTCAAAATATTTTAAAGTTTTAAAGGCTGTAATACTATCACCAGAACTCATCATAATATCTGTTGAATTATTATCTGCTTTTAAGTAAACTATATCATCAAACTCAATGAATCTATAATCTCCGTACGATTTCACACATAAAATGTTGTTTTTTTGTTCCACAACTTGTTCTGACTGAACTATAACTGGTTTAAACTCTAAACTTTGTTTAACAATATCAATTAATTCGTTTTTTATTTCTTCCGTATTAAATTGAACGTCAATTTTAGGAATTTCCTTTTCAACGCCATTTTCACTAAAATCATACTTTTTCTCTTCTACCAGAGGAATAGCATTGGTCACATTAGTATTTACAATAGGTTGATTGACTTCAATCTGTGAAAAGTTTACTTGATTTAACAATGAAGCAAAGCTCTTTTCTTTCTTAAATTTCAATAACGTCTTTATAATGTCGATTTTTTGAAAAGGTTTCAAAATAAAATCATACACATCATATTTCATTGCTTCATAAGCAACTTCTTTGGTGTTGGAGATAATAATTATCTTAGGTAAAACAACCATATACTTATATAATTCGTTTACTAAAGTAAAATTACTTTCTGTATTAGAATCTGCCAGGTTTGTTCCTAAAAAAATTACATCTGGATTTTCTTCCAAAATAAGATTCAACCCTTCTGCTGTGTTATTTGTATAACCAGAGAAGTGAAAATCACCCAAAGTAGAAACATGAGCCTGCAAACTCATGCTACTTTGACTGTTACCGTCAATTATAATATATTTATATGTCATATGTCTAATACCAATAACCTTATTGATTATCTAGAATTAGTAGTTTAAAGGGTAAAATTTGGGGTTTTACTGGTAACAATATTAGTTAAATTTTGAATAAAAAGGGTAAAACCGTAATTCCATTTTGCAAACAAAAAAATGTTAACAAATACATAAACATGTTAACAACCCGTTAACTTACATTAAAAAAGGGTTGAAATACATTTAAAAAACGCTTTTAAAAACAGTTATTTGAGGTTTTTATTAGTTTTTTGGATATAAATATCGACAAAATGAATTTTACACACTGTCAAATGCAGTATTTCAACTAAATTTCAATTTTTAGAACAAAAAAAGAATTGCATGTTAATAACTAAAAAAAAGACTCGCAAAATAGCAAGTCTTACCAAATATATTGTTATTAGACTGTTACATTTTCATTAACCAATTACGCATTGAAACCTCATTTGAGATGATTTTTCTCAAATCAGTAATGGTAACTCGCTCTTGTTTCATGGTATCTCTATGACGAATTGTAACTGTATTGTCTTCTTTTGTTTGATGATCTACAGTAATACAAAAAGGAGTACCAAGTGCATCTTGACGACGATAACGTCTACCAACGGCATCTTTTTCATCGTAAGCTACGTTGAAATCCCATTTCAATTCTTCAATAATATCTTTAGCTATTTCTGGCAAACCATCTCTCTTTAATAAAGGTAAAACAGCAGCTTTTGTTGGAGCTAATACAGAAGGTAAACGTAAAACCGTTCTGGTTGAACCATCTTCTAGTATTTCTTCCTCTAATGCTTTTGAAAAAACAGCTAAAAACATTCTATCTAAACCAACAGAAGTTTCAACTACATAAGGAACATAACTTGAATTTGTTTCGTTATCAAAAAACTGTAATTTTTTACCAGAATGTTCTTCATGAGCTTTCAAATCAAAGTCTGTTCTTGAGTGAATTCCTTCTAATTCTTTAAATCCAAATGGGAAATTGAATTCAATATCTGCTGCAGCGTTAGCATAATGAGCTAATTTTTCGTGGTCATGAAAACGGTAATTTTCTTTTCCTAAACCTAATGATAAATGCCATTTTAAACGTGTTTCTTTCCAATAATCATAATATTGCATTTCTTCACCTGGTTTTACAAAAAATTGCATTTCCATTTGTTCGAATTCACGCATTCTGAAAATAAACTGTCTTGCTACGATTTCATTTCTAAAGGCTTTTCCTGTTTGAGCAATTCCAAACGGAATTTTCATTCTACCCGTTTTTTGAACGTTTAAGAAGTTCACAAAAATACCTTGAGCTGTTTCTGGACGTAAGTATAAATCCATAGCTGTATCTGCAGAAGCTCCTAATTTAGTAGCAAACATTAGGTTAAATTGACGAACTTCTGTCCAATTTTTGGAACCAGAATCTGGACAAGCTATTCCTAATTCTTCAATCAATGCCTTTACATCGGCTAAATCTTCTTTTTCAAGAGAACGTGCTAAACGTTGTAAAATCGTATTTTTTTGATCTAAATAACCTTTAACTCTTTCATTTGTTGAAGTGAATTCTTCCTCGTTAAAAGCATCACCAAAACGTGTTCTTGCTTTTTCTATTTCTTTTTGAGCTTTGATGTTGATTTTTTCAGCATAATCTTCAATCAAAACATCGGCACGATATCTTTTTTTAGAGTCTTTGTTGTCAATTAATGGGTCAGAAAACGCATCAACATGTCCAGAAGCTTTCCAAGTTGTTGGATGCATGAAAATTGAAGCATCTAATCCTACAATATTTTCATGCATTTGCACCATGGCTTTCCACCAATATTCTCTAATATTCTTTTTTAATTCTACACCGTTTTGAGCATAGTCATAAACCGCGCTCAAACCATCATATATTTCGCTTGACGGAAAAATAAATCCGTATTCTTTTGCATGCGAAACTACGTTCTTAAATAAATCTTCTTGTTTTGCCATAATGATGCAAAAGTAAAAATTATATAGAATATTAAAGAAGAATTTTTATCTTTAATTTTATTTTTTCAAATGTTTAAATCATTACTCCATTTATTCTTTCCCAAACTCTGCAATGGCTGTAACTCTTTGTTATTGAACAATGAATCTGTTATTTGTGTTAAATGCAGACATAATTTGCCTTATACTTATCATCATCAAATAGAGAACAATGATATTATGAGCAAATTCTATGGAATACTTCCCATTGAACAAGCTACAGCAATGTTATATTTTCATTCTAAAGGAATTGTTCAAGAATTAATTCATAATTTAAAATACAGAAAACAACAAGAAATCGGAACAATTTTGGGTAACATTTATGCACATGAACTTATAGATGCTAATAAAATTCCGAAAGTTGACTATATAATTCCAACACCAATTCATAAAAAAAGATTGCAAGATAGAGGCTACAATCAAGTGACTACATTTTGTGAAGCTTTGTCGAAAGAGCTTAAAATTCCTATAGAGAATGATGTTTTATTTAGAATTAAACACACCAAAACTCAAACCAAAAAATCTAAAGCAAAAAGAGCTGAATTGATGTCAAATAACTTTGAAATTAAGGCAAAAGACCATCATATTGGCAAACATTACCTTCTTGTTGATGATGTAATTACAAGTGGAGCAACTATTGAAGCTTCTGCAAAAGCTTTGTTGGAAATTCCGAATTCTAAAGTCAGTTTGTTGGCTATTGCTTATACACAATCATAAAAAATAGTAAAAAAAGTATGTAAGCTTTAAATATAGTTGTTATTTTGTGTTTGAATTTATGAATCTTATGAAAAAAATATATTTTATAGTATTAACACTGATATTTAGTCTTCTTTTTGCTTTTTCAAGTTGCGCTAAAAGAGGAACCATCACTGGTGGTTTAAAAGACACCATTCCACCCAAAATTATTGGTAGTTCACCTGAAAATTATAAAACTAATTTCACTGGAAAAGAAATAAAGATTGTTTTTAACGAGTTAATAAAGATCAAAGACATTAATAAACAATTGATTATTTCACCTCCAATGAAAACTGCTCCAATAATAGTTCCTCAAGGAAGTGCCAGTAAATTTATTTCAATTAAGATTCAAGATACTTTACAAGAAAACACTACATATAGTTTCAATTTTGGACAAAGTATTACAGATAATAATGAAGGAAATCCATATTCACAATTCAAATATGTGTTTTCAACGGGTTCTTATATTGATTCCTTAACTGTTGTTGGAAAAATTAAAGATGCCTACAATCAAAAGCCAGATAACTTTGTATCAGTAATGTTGTATGATGCTCAAACCTTCAAAGATTCTACTGTTTATAAGGAAACCCCTTTGTATGTAACGAACACATTAGACAGTTTAAAAGTATTTGCCTTAGAAAATCTAAAAGAAGGAGAATACTATTTAGTAGCAATGAAAGATAAAAATGGCAACAATAAATTTGACCCAAAGTCTGATAAAATTGGATTTTTAAAAGAGCCTATCAAAACTCCTACGGAAATAGCTTATCAATTAGAATTATTTGCAGAAAAACCAATTTTTAAAGCCGAAAAACCAATTCAACAAACAACAAATAAATTTTTCATGGCTTTTACTGGAAATATTAAAAATTTAAAAGTAACAGCAAAAACAGGATCAGACAACATTGATGTTAAGTTGGCAAAATTTCCAACTGTCGGAAAAGATTCTGTTCAGATATTTGTTCCAAAAGTAGCATCAGATTCAATTTTGTTTTTAGTTGAAAATGAAGGTTATTCAAAATCATTTGTTTCAAAATATAAAGTTTTAAAAGAGACTGACACTTTGTCGATAACTGCAAAACAATCAGGTACTTTGAGGTTTTCAGATAATTTTGCATTAAAATCAACTACTCCATTATCTAGTTTTGACCCATCAAAAATGAAGTTATTAAATAAAGATTCTGTTGCCCTCGATTTCAAAATAAAATATATTGAATTTGAACAAGAGCTTGTTTTTGATTTCAAAAAAGAAGAAGATGAAAAATACACTTTAGAACTTTTACCTGGTGCAATAACTGATTTTTATGGCACAACAAACGACACTTTAATTCAAAGAACTGGAACTAGAACGTATGCTGATTTTGGTAATTTAAGAGTAAATTTAAAAAATGTAAATCGTTTTCCAATAATTGTTGAATTGCTGGATAGTAAAGGAACAGTATTGGCTTCTAAAATTAGTGAAAAAGAAACAACACTAAATTTCGATTTAATTGATCCATTACTTTACACAATCAGAGTTATTTATGATGATAATGGAAATGGTGAATGGGACACTGGTAGCTTTTTAGAAAAAAGGCAAGCAGAAGAAATTATCTATTTTCCAAAACAGATTGATGTTAGATCCAATTGGGATGTCGATCAGGAGTTTGATTTGAGGAATTAAACATTCTAAAACACAGCTTGGAAAAATTTAGAAAATTTATTTTTGAATTTAAAACGTTATTTCAAACTCATCTTTATCGTTTAAAAAATTCAATTTATTTCTATTTTCAAGCATTTTATTTTTGTCTAATTCAACTATAAATACACCTAATTTTTCATCAGCATCAAGAATTTGATTTCCCAATTCATCTAAAACTTGTGAATGACCTATATATTGGTGGTTGTTTTCATCAAAACCTATTCGATTTACACCAATTACATAACACATATTCTCAATAGCTCTTGCTTTTAAAAGTGCATCCCAAGCAGTTATTCTTGTTTTTGGCCAATTGGCAACATAAAGCAACAAATCATAATTCTCATGGTTACGAGAAAATGCTGGAAAACGCAAATCGTAACAAATTTGAGGACAAATTCTCCAGCCTTTATAATCAATAATTACTTTTTTGTTTCCTTTTGAATATTTTTCATGTTCACCAGCCAATGAAAACAAATGCCTTTTGTTATAAAAGTCAATTTTTCCATCAGGATGAACGAATATAAAGCGATTGTAATAATCGTTTTTTTCTTCAATAACCAAACTACCACAAATTGCACAATCTTTCTTAAAAGCTAAAGATTTCATCCAAGAAATTGTTTTCCCATTCATTGTTTCGGCAATTTTTTCTGGATTCATTGTAAATCCTGAAGAAAACATTTCTGGAAGCACAAATATATCAAAAGACTCCTCTTCACTCATAAAATATTTTTCTATAAATGTTCGGTTTACTTCTGGATTTTCCCAAGCTAAGCTGGTTTGGAATAAAGCAATTTTCATTAAATGTAGAATAAATTTTAAATGTAATGAATTTTATCAAATGTATGCAAAAATCAATTATATTTGTCCGGATAACCAAATTGGTTAACCAATTTTTTTGATTATGAAAAAAGGAATTCAAATTAGTATCTTATAGGTGGTTATTTGTTTACAAAGCATGATAGGGCAAACTGTAACAAACAACACTCAATTACAAGCAGCAATTTCTAGTGCTTCAGCTGGAACCACAATTACATTAGCAAATGGAATCTGGACAAATATTTATTTAAGTATAAATAAAAATGGCAACGCCTCAAATCCTATAAAAATTGTAGCTCAAACTGCAGGACAAGTCTTTTTTGAAGGAAATTCGAGAATAAGCTTAGGAGGTTCATATATTATTTTTGAAGGTGTAATTTTTAGAAATCCTTCTAATTTAGTTGATAACGGAAGTAGTTTATAATAATTTATTTAATAATTGGTCTGGTGAAGTGGAAATTATATCTAACAAAAGTGGGAAAAATAAATACTACAACAACACATTTAGAAATTATCAAGGAACATTAACACTAAGACATGGTAATGATTGCGAAGTTTATGGCAATTATTTCTTTGCCAATAACAATTTGTTTTCAGGTGGAATCAGAATCATTGGTGAAAATCACAAAGTATATAATAACTATGTTGAAGGAGTAAACTCTATAAAACCAGATGGTTCGAGCACCAAAACTTGCGGTGGAATTAATATTTCAAATGGAAGACCAAGTTCTGCTTTAAATGGTTATTACCAAGTTAAAAATGCAATTGTAACAAATAATACTTTTGTAAATTGCGATTATGGCATTCGAATGGGAACAGATGTTTCTTCAGATTTAACCTTAGCTCCTCTAAATGTTACAGTAGCGAATAATATAATGCTAAATTCAAGTAACAAAGCTATAAATGTAGTTACTGCTCCAACAGGGACTTCAATTTATCAGGGAAATATTCGTCAAACAGGAAGTTGGGATATTCCTACAGGAACAAATAACAATACAGCTGTAAGTTCGGGATTATTAACATCTGGAACAGATTTTTATAGAGTTCAAACTGGAAGTGCAGCTATTGATGCTGGAGTTGGAAGTTTTTCTTTTTTAACAAAAGATATTCTAAATGGAAATAGACCTACAGCAAACTTTGATGCTGGTGCGGAAGAATTTGGTTCAAATGGAATAAACTTACCTTATAACGTATCTGATGTAGGAAATACAATTGGTTTTTTATCGTATCCAAATACATTAACAACATCACAATTTTTGACTGATGATACATTAAATTTATATCCAAATCCCGCTTCAAATCAAATTCATATTGAAAGTAAAACTCCATTAAATGCAATTGAAATTTTTGATTATACTGGCAAAAAAGTGTATTCAAGCATTGTAAATTCATCAATAACTACAATTGATGTAGCTGCATTTTCAAAAGGCTTATACTTGATTAAAGTAAACAATAAATATGCTAAAGTAGTAATACAATAAAAAACGCATCCAAATTAATGAATGCGTTTTAGATTCTTCCTTCGTCAGAAAGACAAGTATGTTTTAGAAACTAGATTTTAAGTATTCTCTGTTCATACGAGCAATGTTTTCTAAAGAAATTCCTTTTGGACATTCTATTTCACAGGCTCCAGTGTTTGTACAGTTTCCAAAACCTTCTTCATCCATTTGACGAACCATGTTTTGAACACGTTGTGTTGCTTCCACTTTTCCTTGTGGTAGCAATGCATATTGAGATACTTTTGCACCAACAAATAACATAGCTGAACCGTTTTTACAACTTGCTACACAAGCTCCACAACCAATACAAGCTGCAGCCATAAAAGCTTTATCAGCATCCTCTTTAGGGACTGGAGTTGAATTGGCATCAATTGTGTTTCCTGAAGTATTTACAGAAACAAAACCTCCGGCTTGTTGAATTCTATCAAAAGAACTTCTATCAACTACTAAATCCTTAACAACAGGAAAGGCTTTACTTCTCCATGGCTCAATAAAGATAGTGTCACCATCATTGAATTTTCTCATGTGTAACTGACAAGTTGTTGTTCCTGTTTCTGGTCCGTGAGCTCTACCATTGATGTAAAGTGAGCACATTCCACAGATTCCTTCACGACAATCGTGATCGAATGCCACAGGTTCTTTTCTCTCATTTACTAATTGTTCATTTAATTGGTCTAACATTTCCAAAAATGAACTTGCTGTTGAAACATTATCTAATTTGTATGTTTCAATTCCACCTTTAGAATCAGCATTTTTTTGACGCCAAATTTTTAAGGTTATATTTATATTTTTAGCTGCGCTCATAGTATTTTATTTATAATTTCTAGCTGCAATTTTAATAAACTCATATTTCAATTCTTCTTTATGAAGAACCGCTTGTGTAGTATCTTGACCTTTATATTCCCAGGCACTTACGAAAGACATATTTACATCATCACGTAAAGTTTCTCCTTCAGCATCTTGATATTCTTCTCTAAAGTGACCTCCACAAGATTCTTTTCTTTGCAGAGCATCCATAGCCATCAATTGTCCTAATTCTAAGAAATCTGCGACTCTAAGTGCTTTTTCTAGTTCAGGGTTTAGTTCATCTGCACTTCCAGGAACATAAACATCTCTGTAGAATTCATCACGAATTTGTCCAATTTCAGCAATGGCTTCTGTTAAACCTTTTTCGTTACGAGCCATTCCGACTTTATTCCACATAACATTACCTAAACGTTTGTGGAAATGGTCAACAGATTTTGTACCGTTATTGTTTAAGAATTTGTCAATTGTTGCTTTTACATTGTTTTCAGCTTCAGCGAATTCAGGAGAATCAGTTGAGATTTTTCCTGTTCTAATATCATCAGCTAAATAATTTGAAACAGTATATGGTAATACGAAATAACCATCAGCTAAACCTTGCATTAAAGCAGAAGCTCCTAATCTGTTTGCACCGTGATCTGAGAAGTTAGCTTCACCAGCAACGAAACAACCAGGAATTGTAGATTGTAAGTTATAATCGACCCAAACTCCACCCATTGTGTAGTGAACTGCTGGATAAATTTTCATTGGAGTTTCATATGGATTTTCGTCTGTAATTTTTTCATACATTTCGAATAAGTTACCATATTTTTCTTCAATCCATTTCTTACCTAAAGTAATAATTTCTTCTTCAGATGGGTTGTGATTTCCTTGAGCATAAGCAACTTCTTTACCTTTACTTTTCACTTCCGAAGAGAAATCTAAGTAAACTCCTTCATTCGTATCATTTGCTTCAATACCATAACCATCATCACAGCGTTCTTTTGCTGCTCTAGAAGCTACATCACGAGGTACTAAATTACCAAAAGCAGGATATCTTCTTTCTAAATAATAATCTCTATCTTCTTCCGCAATTTGTGTTGGTTTTAGTTTTCCTGCACGAATTGCTTCAGCATCTTCTTTCTTTTTAGGAACCCAAATACGACCTGAATTACGCAAAGATTCTGACATCAATGTTAATTTAGATTGATTTGTTCCGTGAACTGGAATACAAGTTGGGTGAATTTGTACAAAACATGGATTTGAAAAAGCAGCACCTTGTTTATGAATTTTCCAAGCAGCTGTAACGTTACTTCCCATTGCATTTGTTGATAAGAAATAAACATTTCCATATCCACCTGAAGCAATAACAACTGCGTGAGCTGAATGTCTTTCTAATTCACCTGTAACTAAGTTACGTGCTATAATTCCACGTGCTTTTCCGTCTACTTTAACTAAGTCTAGCATTTCGTGACGGTTGTACATCTTCACACGACCTAAACCAATTTGTCGTGATAATGCTGAATAAGCCCCTAATAACAATTGTTGTCCTGTTTGTCCAGCTGCATAGAAAGTACGTTGTACTTGAACACCTCCAAATGAACGATTGTCTAACATTCCACCATAATCACGAGCAAAAGGAACTCCTTGCGCTACACATTGGTCGATGATATTACCAGAAACTTCTGCTAAGCGATGTACGTTTGCTTCACGTGAGCGATAATCTCCACCTTTAATTGTATCATAAAACAAACGGTAAATAGAATCTCCGTCGTTTTGATAATTTTTTGCTGCGTTAATTCCACCTTGAGCCGCAATTGAGTGCGCTCTTCTAGGTGAATCTTGAAAACAAAAAGCTTTAACATTATAACCCATCTCTCCAAGAGAAGCTGCAGCCGAGGCACCAGCTAAACCAGTTCCAACAACAATAATATCAATTTTTGGCCTATTATTAGGTGCAACTAATTTTAAGTGATCTTTATAATTGGTCCATTTGTCTGATAAAGGACCTTGAGGTATTTTAGAATCTAACTTCATAATATATTGATGTTGATTATTTAGTAAAATGAATGTATAAAGGAATAATAGCAAATAACAAAGGTACTATTACCGAAAATGCTCTTCCAAAGAATTTTATTCCTGCATTAAATTTTGGATTATTTAATCCTAAGGATTGAAATGCACTTGCAAAGCCGTGCCATAAGTGAAAACCTAAGGCTAACATGGCTAAAACATACAGTAGTGTGTACACTAATCCGTACTTCGCATCTCTAAAAAAGTCTAATGTAATTTTATACAAATCTTTATAACCTTGAGTAAACTCAACTTTAACTGGTTTAGTAATAAAAAATTTATTTCCTTCGATAACCATGTTCTCTCCATCCACTTGATTAACAGGCAAGAATTTATCTTGACCAGAACCCGATGTAATATAAAAATCTTGTTTCATTCCGGAAGCTTCATCTGTTACGGATAAAGTTTGTAACGGCATGTTTTTATCAAAATGCATTTTTGCCCAAAAAGTAATCATGTGCGTTACAATGAAAACTAAAATAACAGTTCCTAACACAGCCATATTTCTTGACGCGAAACTACTGTTTGCTGAAGGATTGTTTTTAGCATAAGCAATTGGCCTTGCTTTTTTGTTTTGAATTGCCAACATAATTCCATCTATTGCATGGAAAATAATTGAAATGTAAGTTAGGTAAGATAATACTTTAACTGCTGGATTGGTTGTCATAAACAATGCATATTGGTTAAATGCTGAAGCATTGTCAGGAACTAATAATTGAAGATTTCCTGCTAAGTGACCTGCCAAAAACAAGCATAAAAATAAACCCGTAAGAGCCATCCAATATTTTTTTGCGATAGATGACTTTAAAAGTGCAGATTTTGCCATAATTTATTTGATTGTATAGTTTTATATAAAAAATCAAACAAAAATAAGGTTAAAATAAATTAACTACAACCTTTCACAGCTAATTTAGACTCAATTTAAAATGAGTTTAACTTATGTTGAAGGTTAATTAGTTTTTATTCAGAAGCATATTGATTACACCAAGAGCAAAAAGTTCCCCAACATTGGATGCTCCATAAGGATTAAATGAGTCAATACGTCTGTTATTATATGGGTTAAAAAATGAATTTGAGTTTAAACTAAAATATTGATCATTAGTAGGTATTAGAATCATCTTGTGTGATCTCTCAAATTGATTTTCGGTTACAAATCGATAATTTTCAAACAATCCTATGGAAGGGTTATAAACCTGTAATCCGTATGAGTTTATTTTGAAATTAATCTTTTTAAGGTTGATTGTTGGATTTTGCAAAGTATTCATATCTTTAGAAAAAGACATAAAATAGAGGTTTTTACTTAATTCCTGACCAAAACACGAGGAACTTATTGTAAGAAAGAATAGTATTTTTAGAATTGACCTCATATCAAATTATTTATCATGACTTGGAATTAAACCTCTTAATCCCATATCAACCATGTTTTCACCTATGGATGGTTCATATTTTCCATCAGCATTTACTTCTGTCCATTCAATACTATTGTTAATTGAAAGTGAAAGAGTCACAACAACATCCTTGGTTTCGTTACCCTTAATAACCAAATTATTAGCAAATTTTCCTGTAACTACACATGAGCCTTGAGGAATTGGAGAAGTTGCTGCTATTGGGTTTGGAACCGTTGTAGCTCCGGCTGGTGCTTGACCAGAAGTTGCAAATGGAAAACCATTTAATCCAAAAGCCCAATATCCTTGAGCACGATTTGCGTTAACAGGAAATGTATTGGTACCAATATTGTGTGTATTTATATAAGTATTAAATCCTACAAAGCTTGCAAATGTTCCTGTGTAATCGGTTCCTGCATTACGAATAGAAACATCAAAATTTTGATACGAAAGCGAAACTCTAACCCATTCGTAACTTCCTTGTGTAACTTGACTTAATGGAATTGATAAAAAAACTTCATCTTGAGCCACAATCTTAGATTGATCAAAATCAATGGCAGAAGAACCACCAGCCATAGTTTCTGGTGCGTGGTATAAAACAGTTCCTTGTCCTAATTGCGTGAATGTATTTGGTGCTAACTCAAAATAATGTGCTGAAATAGTATTGAAAATTGGAGTTTGTGCTGCATTTCCTGATGGAATTGTAGCTGGTTGTCCCAAATTATTTAATCGAACTTGATTCGGGTCAAACTTAAACTTAATGATTAAATTTGGTTCAGATGTAACATCGTCTTTTTGGCATGAGAAAAAACTCAAAGAAATTATTAAACCGAAAAATAAAAATCTTGTTTTCATCATACCAATTTAAATAAAGACGATTTTAATAAGTCTTTGTTACATCTTCATCTATAACGAGAATAAAGTCTGCTTTATTGTAATGCTCCTTTTCTAATTTTGAAATGTCTTTTTGTTCTACTGTTGCAATCGTAAGAATTTTAATTCCTGGTTTGTACTTTTTTAAATACCAATTAATTCCTTCATAATTATCGGAATGATACGTTCCATTATAATGAATAAAAATGCTATTTTCTTTACTGTTTTTGTTAATGAAGTAAGCCATTGTAGCGTCTTTAATGGCTTGTGCTTTTGGCATTTTGTCTCCAGCATGACCACCTTGCATTCCCATCATAGCTTGATAACCTGGTAAATTCACATCAAATTCTATGGGTAAAGGTGCAATCCAAGATTTTTCTTCCGTTGAAAGTGAATCTAAAGCCACTAAATCTTTCTTAAAAACTAGACTAGCATATCTTCTTGGAACATTGGTCGCAATAAAATCGAATTTTTTCTCTTTGGCAAAATCAACTAAAGGTTTGTAATCCGTTTTATAATTATTCCATAATCTGGCTAAAGTATCTAAACCTTTTTGTGTGATTTCACCTTTTAGGTATTGATTTAATTGCTTTTGATTATCAGCTTCAATCATTTCTGCACCTAAAACCAAATCTGTTTTTTCAGCTAAATCTTTTGTCAATTCCAGTTGTAACCAATGAGAAATCGAATTATTATGATATTCTCCAAAAAGAACTATATCATTCTTAAGTGAAGATGTAACTAACTTTTTATAGGTTGTTTTTTTACCGTTTTTATCAAATAATTGATAAGCTTGTTTGTCTTGAGCAATTCCATAAAAGGAAATAAATGCAACAACAGCTAATATTAATTTTTTCATGTTATTTTGATTCAAAGATTTCTAGAGTTGTTGATTCGTTTTCTACCAAAATCGTGTAATTTCCAACAGGTAAATATAACTTTTCGTTTTTAGCTGGTTTGATTTCTATTTTTTTATCTTTTTTGGTGATTTTTTGAGCTGTTTTTTCATCTATTGATAAAGTATATTCAATTTTATTTAATCCTTTTTTAAGTTGAATTTTTTCTGAATGAACATTCACTTTATCTTTATTTACAACGTTTAAAACCGATTCTTTGGCTTGATTTGAATACACCCAAATTTCAGTTTTTGGTTCGTAAGCTTCCGACCAAGAACTCCAAGAATTTCCCCAACGTCTTGATTTTTGGATTTTATCTACTGCAAACAAATGAACATTTTTAGCCAAAACTTCATCAGTCAAAGCTTGAACTTTTTCTAAATTCACTTTATAAATCGAACGACCATGAGTTCCTACTATTAAATCTTTAGCTTTAGCTTGAATTTTTAAATCGTGTACCGCAACATTTGGTAATTCTGAAGAAAAATCTTGCCACGAATTTCCTTTGTCCATTGAAATAAACAAACCATTATCCGTTCCAACGTATAAAATATTTTCTTTTTCAGCATCTTCAATAATTACGTTTACTGCATTGGTTAAACCTCTTGAAATGTTTGTCCAAGTTGCTCCAAAATCTTCAGAAACATAAACATAACTAGTAAAATCATCATTTCTGTAGCCATTTAAAGTTGCATAAACTCGTTCTTTTTTGTGTTGAGAAGCTACAATTCTTGAAACCCACAAATCATCTGTTTTAGTAGCATTTTCTGGAATTTCTATTTTTGTCCAACTTGCTCCACCATCTTTAGAAACATGCATCAAACCATCATCTGAACCCACATACAATAAGCCAAACTGGAAAGGACTTTCTGAAATGGTTGTAATTGTTCCGTAAGCTACATTTCCTTCTTTGAAACCTTTGGTTACATCTTCCGAAATTTTTTCCCAATCTTTTCCTTGATTCATGGAACGATGCAAATATTGAGAACCAAAATAAACGATATCTTGATTGTGCGATGACAATAAAATTGGTGTTTGCCAATTAAAACGAAATGGTTTTTCGTCTTTAGCTGACTTTGGAGTAATCGATTCTGATTTTTCAGTGCTTTTGTCAATTCTATAATAATTCCCAAATTGAAAACCAGTGTAAACGATATTTGAATTGCGATTATCTACCTGAATTTGCATTCCATCGCCACCCATTAATCCTTGATAGGGATATTTTCCTTCTTGTTGCCAAGATCTGTCATGTGAATAATTATTTGGACCAAACCAAACACCATTGTCTTGCAAACCACCATAAACATTGTATTTTTCTTCATTATCCACTTGAACTGCATAAAATTGTCCAACGGCTTGATTGTTGCATTTTATCCAAGTTGCTCCATTATCATACGAAATATTTAACCCACCATCATTTCCATTAATAATATGATTTTGATTGTTTGGATTTACCCAAACCACATGATGATCTGCGTGAACATTTTCTTTACTAATAACTTCAAATGTATTTCCACCATCTTTTGAGAATAACAATGGAACTGCACCAATATAAATTCGGTTTTCATCAGTTGCATCAACGGTAATTTTTGCAAAATAATAACCATAAGTATAGTAGAAATCATCAATGAATTTCTGATTCATTTTTGTCCAAGTTTTTCCACCATCAATAGATTTGTAAACTTCACAACCTATGACTTCCGTTTCAAAAAGAGCTTTATTGGCATCTTGTAAAACTTTGAAAGCTTCTTTGGGTTCAAGGTCAGATGCTTCTACAAAATTCTTTATATTTTCGGCTCTATATTTTTCTCTTAAACCAGCAGATTTTAGAGCATTATTTAATTCTTTGTTTGAAATTGATGCAAAATCTTCACCTGGAGAACTCATCATTGTTGGCAAACTTCCTTTGCTTTTTGCAGAAGCTGGTCTTTTATTTTGATTGTCTAAAACTGCATAAATTACATTTTCATTAAAAAGAGCTAAACCAATTCGACCAACACCTTCATTATTTGGAAAACCACTCAATTCCGTTGAAACTAAACTCCAAGAATTTCCTGCATCTGTACTTTTATAAATTCCAGAAGCTGCTCCATTTCCTTTAAAATCCCAAGCTTTTCTGTCTTTTTGCCAAGCAGCTGCATATTGAATATTGTAATTTGTTGGACTCACAACTACATCAATAATTCCAGTTTCATCATTTATGAAAAGTGTTTGCTTCCATGTTTTTCCACCATCAATAGTTATATAAATTCCTCTTTCTTGATTTTTTGTATATAAATGTCCGACAACTCCAACAGTAATTTCGTCAATATTATTTGGATTCACACGAATTCTACTGATGTGATGACTTTCCGGTAAACCTAAATTTTCCCAAGTTTTACCTTTATCAGAAGATTTTAAAATTCCGATTCCTGAATAAGAAGAACGAGAAGCATTTACTTCACCAGTTCCGACCCAAATTGTTCCTGATTTCCAATCAACAGTAACTGAACCACAATTTAAAGTTGGAGCCGAATCCATAACTGGAGAGAAACTTGTTCCATTATTGTTTGTATACCAAAGTCCACCAGAAGCATAAGCAGCGTAAAATTCTGTTGGATTTTCTGGATTTACAGCCAAATCTACGATTCTTCCACTCATGATGGTTGGACCAATACTTTGGAATTTAACTTCTTCGAATAAGTTGGTTTGTGCAAAAGAAATACTTTGAACAAGTAATAAAAGGAATAGAATTTTCTTCATTTTTTGAAATTTTGGTCTAAAATAAGCAATCTGTTAAAGATAATTGAAATTTTTAATTCCTTTTAACAAGATTTGGATTTTATCTTTTTAAATTTGAAGCACATTAAAACTTAAAAAATGAAATACCATCAAATAGACCGCGATTTATTCATAAAAAACCGTAAAAAGTTTACTAGTCAAATGAAACCAAACGGAATTGCCGTTTTCAATTCAAACGATATTTATCCAGTTTCTGCTGATTCTACTTTGCCTTTTGCACAACACAGAGATATTTTTTATTTAAGTGGTGTAGATCAAGAAGAAAGTATTTTGGTGCTTTTTCCTGATGCTCCTTATGAAAATCAACGTGAAATTTTATTTTTAAAAGAAACGAACGAACATATTGCTATTTGGGAAGGTGAAAAACTAACCAAAGAACGTGCATTTGAAGTTTCTGGTATCAAAAATGTGATTTGGTTGCAAGATTTTGATAAGACTTTAAAAGAGTTAATGACTTACGCTGATACGATGTACATCAACACGAATGAACATTACAGAGCAACGATTGAAACCGAAACTCGTGAAGCAAGATTCATTAAAAAATGGAAAGAAAATTATCCAGCTCATAAAGTGGAAAAATCAAATCCTATTTTGCAACGCATCCGTTCAGTAAAAGAAAGTGAAGAATTAGATTTGATTCAACAAGCTTGTGATATTACAGAAAAAGGTTTTCGTAGAATTTTAAATTTTGTGAAACCAAACGTAATGGAATATGAAATTGAAGCTGAATTTGCACACGAATTTTTAAGAAATCGCTCAAAAGGTTTTGCTTATACTCCAATTATTGCTTCTGGAAATAACGCTAACGTTTTACACTATATTGAAAACAACCAACAATGTAATGCTGGTGATTTAATTTTGTTGGATGTTGGTGCAGAATACGCCAATTACTCTAGTGATATGAGTAGAACGATTCCTGTTTCTGGAAAATATTCTGAAAGACAAGCTGCAGTTTACAATGCTGTTTTAAGAGTTAAAAATGAAGCGACAAAACTATTAGTTCCTGGAACTTTATGGAAAGAATACCATGTGGAAGTTGGAAATTTAATGACTTCTGAATTATTAGGTTTAGGTTTATTAGACAAAGCTGATGTTCAAAATGAAAACAAAGATTGGCCAGCTTATAAAAAATATTTCATGCACGGAACTTCTCATCACATGGGATTAGATACACATGACTATGGTTTATTGTACGAACCAATGCAAGCGAATATGGTTTTCACTGTTGAACCAGGAATTTACATCCCAAAAGAAGGTTTTGGAATTCGTTTAGAAGATGATGTTGTGATTCAAAGTAAAGGTGAACCCTTTAATTTGATGAGAAATATTCCTATTGAGATTGATGAAATTGAGTCGATTATGAATAGCTAATTTGGATATTCAGATTTTCGAATTATAGATTTTCAGATAGAACGGTTTGCGAAAGTGAGCCGTTTTTTTTGCTTTTAATTTTGTTTTGAGGAACTTGATTTAGCTTCTTTTTTTGGAACACAGATTTGAGAAATTAGAAAAATTTTTGAAATTTATTCTTTTTTTGGTAATTGAATTTGTGGCATTGGTTTACAAAAAGGTTTACTTACAATTTTTGAACGCATAATCTTTTTATCATTAAAATGTCTTGATATATTTTGAACCATATCTGTGTAATTATCATATTCACCATTTTTATAATAAAAGACTTTTATAGAACGACAATTCTCGTGTTCAAAAATAGTATTTAATAATGTTCTGTCTGATAAACCACAAGAATGTCCAAGAATTATTACTTGAAATTTTTCACTTTCTACATATGACAATAAATCATTATAATTTGAATTTTGTAAATATTGAAATGACTTAAAGTTTTTCAAATACTCATTGTCATCTAAATTTTCTATTTCTTTATAGTCTTCATCCATTTCATCTCCAAAACCAAAATTTACCTTATTATCAGAAACATTTTCTAATTCTCCATGAATGTAATTTACTTTAGTTTCTATTCTTTCACTTGTGTTTAAAATATCACTGTAAATTTTAACTGTTGGAGTATAATTAAAATTTAAAAAATATATTTTATTAACTAACTCTTCTTTTTTTTCTTTTTCGAAATGATCTTTTATTTCTTCAACATCTTCAGAATTATTAAATTCTTTCAAAACATCATGTTCATTACTTGTGAGTGAAATTGGTTTTAGAACATCATATATCGATTTTAAACTAGAATGATAATTAAATATATAAGCATCTTTAACTTTATCTTTCAAATATTTTCCTAAAAGTATTTTTACATATTCAAACTCTTTATTCAATTCTTGTACTTGAATTTTTTGTTCATTTTGCCAATATTCTATAGACTTAGAAACATCTAAACATTTTGAATTGATTATTTTTTTTAATTGTCTGTAGTATTCATTCTCAATATCAACCCAATTTTGCACATTCTTTTGATTAATAGCTTTAAAAAAAGAATTTTTATAATTCAAAATATGTCTTCTTGGGTATTGTCCGGTCCTAAAATTATTCCCATATTCAGTATAAATTTCAGCTTCCGAAAATTTTATTTTTTCATCAAACTGCATTAAACATTTAGCTATACAGTTTAAGCCTTTTATCTCTTCAAATACAACATTTAAAGTATCTACAAAATAAATAAAATCATCATTATGCTTGCTGCTTTTAATAGAAGACCAATAATCATCAATAAAATCCTTATAACTCGTTGGTAAATCATGAGCTAAATCAAAACCGTTTCCAATAATAACTAATCTGTTCATAAATCTAAAAATGCTTTTCTCAAAGATAAGTTATTTCTTTATAAAATCGATTGCATAAAAAAGAGATTCTATATCACTGAAATAAATTCAGCACAAGCAAGTTCAGAATGACAAGATTTAAGAAAAACTTTGTAAACCTTGCGAAAAATCCTTGCGAACTTTGCGGTTAAATTTCAAACTTCAATTAAAAATTCTACTTTTGTACTAAACAAATTTTCCCTTGAAACAAACACTCTTCAAAAACACAAAAATCGCTTATTCTGAAACTGGAAAAGGCACAACTGTGGTTTTATTACACGGTTTTTTAGAAAACTCAACGATGTGGAATTCGCATGTTGCCGTTTTAGCTAAACGTAATCGTGTAGTTTGTATTGATTTGTTAGGTCATGGTCAAACGGATTGTTTGGGTTATGTGCATTCGATGGAAGACCAAGCGGATATGGTTCATCATGTTTTACACGAATTGAAAATTAGAAAAGCCGTTTTGATTGGACATTCTATGGGTGGTTATGTGGCTTTGGCTTTTGCAGAATTGTATCCAGAAATGGTGAAAGGTTTGGTATTGATGAATTCAACTTCAAGAGCTGATTCTGAGGAACGCAAAACCAATCGCGATAGAGCTATTTTGGCTGTGAAACAAAACTACACTACTTTCATTAAAATGTCAATTGCCAATTTATTTAGTGAGAACAACAGAGAGCGATTAAGTAACGAAATCGAACTTGTGCGTAATGAAGCTTTAAAAACTCCTTTACAAGGAATCGTAGCTGCTTTAGAAGGCATGAAAACACGAAATGACAGAGAAGTTATTTTACATTTTGCGATTTATCCTATTCTTTTGATTTTGGGTAAACAAGATCCTGTTTTGAATTATGAAGAAAATAAAACTCAAATAGAAAATACCAAAGTTGAATTAGTCACTTTTAACGATGGACACATGAGTCACATTGAAAATCGTGAAGAATTGAGTGAGGTTTTAGTTTCTTTTTTGAAAAAGGTCTAAACGCAAAGAGGCAAAGGTTTTCGCAAAGTTCGCAAGGAAAAACTGATCGTTAACCCTCATACTGCTTAACTTCAACAATGTTTGAAGGTAAACTGAATTCGTTTTCAGTCAACGCCAATAAAACATTTTTCATTACTTGAGTTCTAATCCCTAAATGGTAACTTTTTGAAGAACTTTTAAAAGTATCTAACCAAAAAAGAACTTTTAAATTAATTGTACTTGCTGCGAATTCATCAATAATTACTGCTGGTTTTTTTCCACCTAGTAAAACACCTTCCGTTTTGGAAACTGATTCTATAATCACTTGAATCGCTTTTGACAAATCACTTGAATAGTCTAATCCTAACAAAAATTCATTTCGCAAAAAACCATCAATAGTATAATTAATTAAAGGTGAATTTATTATTTGAGAATTAGGCACAAAAACATCTTTTCCATCAGTAGTTTTTATAATAGTTTCTCTTATGCGAAGTTCTTTTACATAGCCAATAACTTTTTCCGTTTCAATCAAATCATTCTCTTTAAACGGACTTTTAAAAGCTAATAAAATTCCTGCCAAGAAATTTTCTCCAATATCTTTAAAAGCAAAACCAATAACAAAGGTTAAAATTCCTGCTCCAGCTAATATTTTTGTCGTGATATTTTGAAAACCTACTAAATCTAGAAAGATAACAACCGTAATGATTTTTATAATTCCAGAAATTATTTGTGCTATAAAAAGTCTGGAAAGCGTATTTTGAAGCTTTGACTTAATTCTGTTTTCGGTTAGTTTTTTTCCAAAATTAGCAATTGCAAAACCAATAAATAAAACCACAACTCCAATTAAAAAAGAAGGTGCATTTTGTAAAATTGCATCATAATAAAATTGAAATTTTTCGATTAATTTGTCCATAAATGGCTAGTTATACTATTTCTTCAAAAGGAATTTCTGGGTTTAGAATTTCTTGTATTAAAGATACTAATTCTATTTTAAATGAATCAATAGTATGCGTTGTAATATCAGAATCACTATTTTTTCCTTTTCCAAATCCAAAAGGCATAAAACCAGCTTTCATGTTTTTGAAAGAAATAATTCCGGCTTCGACTGGATATTCTTTATATTCTATTTTGTTTTCAAACATTAAAGCATAACAAAGCAATTGAATGATTTTATCGTATTTAATATCAGAAGATAAAACTGTAAAATCATCCACTTTTAAGCTACTTCCTAAAACTTTTCCGGTTTTATAATCTATAATTCTGATTTTATTGTCTCTTAATTCAATTCGGTCAACGTTTCCGGCAATTGTGATTTCATAAGGCAACTTTTTGTCAACTATTTTACCTTCTAAAGTATGCTCAAGAAATAGAATTTTAATAGCACTACCCGATTCAATGTCTTTCTTTTCCATTTTTAGAAATTGCTCTACGTTTTGTTTGGCAACTTCGAAAGCTAAAAGGTTTTTTCCTTTATTGATTTCACCTTCTTTATAAATGATTTTGAATTGTTTTATAGTTTCAGATTCAACTAAATTCAACATATTTTCAATATCATTCACCGACAAATATTTTTCTTTGTAAGGATCATATAAATGCTTTAAAGTTTCGTGAATTACAGTTCCTAAAGTGTTGACAGCAATATTTTCTTCAACTTCATCAATTTCTTTAATTCGTAATACTCTTTGAGTGTAAAACTGGATTGGATTTCGAATATAACTGGTCAAAGATGATGGTGAAAATCCTTTTCCTGTTGCAATTTCTTGTAATCGTTCTAAAACAGAAGGTGTTTTTTCTATTTTAATAGGCTCGTAAGCTAAGCTTGGTAAATGAGCGTTATAGATTGTGTTTTTTGTAATATGATTTGGGAAATCGATTTCTAATTGGGTTAAAAAACGACTTTTTTCACCAGCGTCAATTCCGTCTGAATTTTCAGAATTATATAACAGATAAATATTCTTAGCACGATATAGTAAATGATAAAAGTGATAACTATAAATAGCATCTTTTTCACGGAAAGTTGGCAATCCTAATTCACGTTTAATATCATAAGGAATAAAGGAATTTGAACTTTTTCCTGATGGAAATTTTCCTTCATTTACGGATGTTATGATTACATTTTTAAAATCTAAAACACGACTTTCCAGTACTCCCATGACTTGCAAACCAGACAAAGGTTTTCCTTCAAAAGAGACTTCAGCTAAATCCACAACATTTTTATAAATAGAAAATAAGCTTGAAAGTGAAGTAATGCTTTGGTATTTTTCAATAAATGTAGCAATTCGATTTAAAACTTGGTAAATGGAATGCAAGAAAGCTTTTGCAATTATATCTTCTTGATTATCATTTATTAAACGCGATTTTATCGTCAATAAAACTTGAGTTAATTTGGTGATAATTTCAGAAGCATCATCATTCCATTTTGAAAAAATTAGTTCAAATAGTGGATTTTCAGCATTGGTTTTGTGCTCTTCATACAACTGAAATAACTTATCATTAGAAAAGAAAGTAAAGTTGTTATATTTAATTACATGTTCTACTTTTTTGGCATCAATATAAGGTTCAATTAAAGCGTGATTTAGTATATCTAAAACTTCTTTGTAATATAAAGTATATTGTTTCTCGTTTCTTTGTTTAGCGTTTGTGTGAAGTTTAAAAATTTTGGAAATCAACAATTGAGCTGGATTATTTTTACTAGGATAACCCATTGTGATGTTTAAACTTTCAACGGTTTCTGGTAAATTATACAGAACTGGAAGCAATAGATTTTCGTCTCCTAAGACGACAGCTGTGTTTTGTAAATCAGGATTCTTGGTTTGAATTTCTTCTATAATGTTTCCAACAATTTTGGTTTGTCCAACGGTTTTTGGAGTTCCAATGATTTGGATATTTTTTTCTTGTTCAAAATGTGTATCAATCCATTTGAAAGTTTGATTGGCATATTGTTTCCATTCTTTTTTATACTTTCTGATGAATAAACCCGCATCGTGAAATGAATCTTGTAGAATCGAATAATCAATATCCCAATAAACTAGTGCTTTTTCATGAAGCATTAAGTGTTGAAAAATGCGTTCTTCAGCTTGATTTAGCGCATTGAAACCAGCAAAGACAATTTTATTTGAAGTCGGAAGTTCTTTAGTAAAAGAATCTAAATTATTTATTGATTCACGATATAACAAACCTTGATAGCCAATTCCTTTATCTAAAAGATACTTATAGAATGAATTATAATAGTGAGGTAATTTATCCCAAAACTCTAAAGTAGAATCAATCAGCTTTGTGGTTTGATTTAGTTCTAAATCCCATCTTTTTAAAGCTTCTACATCTTTTAAGTAAGAAAAAACGTGATTTTGATCTAACAAATAGCGATCAATTTCATTAAAGTCTTGGATAAGTGTTTTTGCCCAATAAGAAAAGGTTTCAAAGTCTTGAATATCTTTCTTATCGGTTATTGAAGAATAGACATTATAGAATTCGAATAACACTTCCATAGAATCAATAGTTCGTATACCTGATATCTCTTGTATGAATTCTTCTACACTAACTATATTAGGTGTGAAAATTGGTTTAGATAGTTTTGATTGAATGTTTTCAATTAAAAAAACTCTTGCTCTTTTACTTGGAAGAACTATGGTTATATCCGATAAGGTATCAGGATAAAGACTGATTAATTCGTCTGTAAGCTTACTTAGAAATGTAGGGTTATTCATAAATATAAATATAAAAAAACGCCCCGAATAAACGGAGCGTTTTCTTAAAAATATTTTGGAATTAAATTATTTTACTAATTTAACTTCAACTCTTCTGTTGTTAGCTTTACCAGCAGCAGTTTTGTTTGTATCAATTGGTGTAGATTCTCCAAATCCTTTAGAAGACAATCTTGCAGCATTGATTCCGTTTTCAACTAAATAGTTTTTAACAGCAGCAGCTCTATCTTCAGATAATTTTTGGTTCATATCTTCTTTACCATCACTATCAGTGTGTCCTTCTATAGAGAAGTTAGAGTTTGGATACTCTTTTAAGATAGCCGTAATAGCTTGTAAAACTGAGTAAGTTTGTTTTTTGAAAGATGCTTTACCAGAATCAAATAAGATTGTTTTAGCATACTCATTTAATTTTTTCATAGTATCTTCAGAAACTTCAGGACATCCGTTATTTGCAACAGTTCCTTTAACTTCAGGACATTTGTCATCTTTATCAGCAACACCATCACCGTCAGTATCTGGCCATGGGCAACCTGCATTTTCTTTAGGACCTTTCACTTCTGGACATTTGTCAACATTATCAGCAACACCGTCACCGTCTGTATCAGGACATCCTTTCATGATTTTTGAACCTTTAACATCTGGACAAGCATCTTCAGAATCGATAATTCCGTCTCCGTCTCTATCTGGACATCCGTTTAATTCTTTTAAACCTGCAACATCAGGACAAGCGTCAGCTGAATCCATAATTCCATCACCGTCTGTATCAGGACATCCGTTGAATTCTTTTAAACCAGGAACTTCTGGACAAGCGTCATCTTTATCATAGATTCCGTCTCCATCAGTATCTTTACCTCCGAATTTGAAAGTAAGACCTGCAAAATGTTGTAAATGAGTCGCAACATCCACATCTGGAGTTCTTGTATCGTCAAATGAATGTTTGTAAGTAGATTGTAATGATAAACCTACGTTATCAGTAAACCAAATGTTTAAACCTAAACCTCCGTTAACTGTACCTGCAGATGCATCACCCATCCAAGTATAACCTCCACCTAAATGAGCGAATGGATCTAATACTTTAGATTTTACCATTTCCATAAAACTATATTTTACAGCTAAATCAGCAGCAAAATAAGATAAATCTCCAGGATTAGTAACTACATGTGTGTTAATAGTGTTAGGCACTTTTGTAACGAATTTATCAATTTTGTTAACAGAACCTGTTAAACCAACAGAAAAATTGTTACCTACATGTTTAGAAACTCCAACATAAGAAACCGAAGGAAGAATGTTCCAGTGGTCTTGTACATTGAAATATTCAGCAATTTGGTGCTCGAAAGACTCTGATGCACTGAATTTAGTGTCAACTGCGTTAGCACCAAAAGACACTGCCCAAGGATTGTTGCTGTCTTGTGCTTGCGTTGCTATACCAGCAAACATTAAAGCCACAGCAAATAATTTGTTAAGATGTTTCATACTTTTTTTTAATTTTTATTTAATTACAACTGATATAATTTAGACAAATTTAACACGATTATTTATATCTGCAAATTTTATTCACAAAAAAAACTTAAAAACACCCCTTTTCATGGGTATTATGTAACTTTTTAATGTTATTTTACAACATTCAATGCTTTTCCTACTTCAATGAAAGCGTTTATAGCCTTATCAAGGTGCTCTTTTGTATGAGCAGCAGAAAGTTGGACTCTAATTCTTGCTTTATCTCTAGGCACAACCGGAAAGAAGAATCCTATTACATAAATTCCTTTTTTCAATAATTCATCTGCCATAATTTGAGATAATTTTGCATCATATAACATTACTGGAACGATTGCAGAGTCTCCGTCTATAATATCAAATCCAGCTTTTTTCATTCCTTCCTTAAAATAATTTGTGTTCCATTCCAACTTATCTCTTAAAGAAGTATCTTTTTCTAGTAGTTCAAAAACTTTTATAGAAGCTCCTACAATTGAAGGTGCCAATGAGTTTGAAAATAAATATGGTCGAGAACGCTGACGTAAAATTTCAATAATTTCTTTTTTAGCCGTTGTATAGCCACCCATTGCTCCACCAAGAGCTTTTCCTAACGTTCCAGTAATTATGTCAACTCTTCCTAAAACATTTTTGGCTTCAAGTGTACCTATACCTTTAGCACCGATAAAACCTGCAGCATGACATTCATCCACCATAACCATGGCGTCATATTTATCTGCCAAATCGCAAATTTTATCTAATGGAGCTACTAAACCATCCATAGAGAAAACACCATCTGTAACAATTAGTTTGAACCTTCTTCCCTCTTCAGTGGCTTTTATTAATTGAGCCTCTAACTCTTCCATGTTACTATTTTCATAACGGTAACGAGCTGCTTTACATAATCTTACACCATCAATTATTGAAGCATGATTTAAACTATCTGAAATAATACAATCTTCTGCTCCTAATAACGGTTCGAAAACACCACCATTTGCATCAAAAGCTGCAGCGTATAATATTGTATCTTCTGTTCCGTAGAAATTTGCAATTTTTTGTTCTAATGTTTTGTGAATATCTTGAGTTCCACAAATGAAACGAACTGATGACATTCCGAAACCGTGAGAATCTAAAGCGTCTTTTGCGGCTTGAACCACTTCTGGATGCGATGAAAGTCCTAAGTAATTGTTTGCACAAAAGTTTAAAACTGTCTCACCTGTTGAAATTGTAATTTCAGCTCCTTGTGGTGAAGTTATAATTCGTTCTTTTTTGAACAGTCCGTTATCTTGGATAGCTTGTAATTCTTCTTGTAAGTGTTGTTGTATTTTGCCGTACATATCTTTATTTTTTACAAATGTATAATTTTTAAATTTTCTCCTAAATAAACTAAAGCTTTTTCTTCAACATGATAACCCATTTTTTCTAAAAGGTTTTCGTATTTTTCAACTTGATGTTTATGACTTTCTTTTGGAACTCCTGTTTTATAATCTAATAAATAAGCTTTATTGCCTTTAATCGAAATTCTATCTGGAATAAAAGTGTTTTTATTTTCGTCAATAATACTAGTTTCATTGTAAATTTTTGCATCAACCTCATAAAATTCTTTTAATTCTGAATGATTTACTATAGAATTTATAACTTCTTCAATTATATCAACTTGTGATCTATTAATTAAACCTTTTTCTAAAGAAATAGCGATAGCTTGACTTACATCTTTACTAGTTTTTATATAAGATAAAATTTCATGTAAAGTGTTTCCAAATTCTATTGCTTCAGCTTGAATAGTTCCCCACATTAAAGCTTCTTTTTGAGCGATTTTTATAGCACTTGTTTTAATCTTATTTTGCACAACTTGTATTTCATCTAAGTTAGCAATTACTAATTCTTTTTTAGAAACTTTATTTGGATTCCCAAATTCATATTCTAATTGGCTTTCATTAAAGTTTTTATTTAACTGAAGATATTCAATTATATTTGAAGATAATGTATTAGGTAAACTTCCATCTTTATTAATCTTAATTTCTGAAATTACATAAAGTTGCTCAACAGCTCTTGTAAAAGCAACATATAAAACATTAATATTATCTAAAATTTCTTCCTGATTCTTTTCTTGATAAATTTTACTTGCATCATCGCTATAACTTAATACGTCTATTTTATAATCTATCAATACTTTATGAAAATTAATATTTTCATTTTCTAAAGGAATCCAAAGTTTATTTCTATTATTTTTTGAATAGTTATCGTTTGCAAAAGGGTAAATCACAACTGGAAATTCAAGTCCTTTTGATTTATGAATTGTCATGATTTTTATAGCATTATTTCCATCAGGTGAAGGAATACTTTTTTTGTAACCCGTTCTTTCCCAATAATCAATAAAATCTGCGATACTTGATTGTGCTTTTATATGTCTTTCTAAAACCAAATCTAGAAAATATTGAACATATGAATTATTAGCTTTCTGTTTGACAAAGGCAGAAACAATAATTTCAACTACTTCGTAAAGTGATTTTTTTCTGCAAGCATTAAAATCAATGGAAACATCATATTTCTCTAAGGCAATTTTTAAATTTTCTTCTGAAACATGAAGGTTTTGGTTAATTAAATCATGAATCTCTTCAGAAGATTGCAGATATTTCCCAACATAATACAACATATTGAACTTTGCATCAGCGTCAAATTTATTGTTAACATACTTCAACACATTGATAATCAATTTAACTTCTGTTGCGTTTTGAATCAATAAAGTTTCTGAAGATAAAATAGGAATTTCATTTTCGGTTAAATAATTGGCCAATAAAACTCCGTTTGATTTCGTTCGCGTCAACAAAACCATGTCTTTGTATTGAAATCCGTTTTTTAGGACTTTTTCAATCGTGACTAAAGTTTGTTTTAGATATTTTGTGTTTTTGTCATCGTCTTCTTCCTCTTCATTTACCTCAGCATTATCAGAAGTATTAATGAACGAAATATTAGCATAACCACCTATTTTACTCGTTTTGTTTTGATGACTTTCATTCAAATATAAATTTAAGTAATCTGGATTTTCTAATTTACTTGAAATGAATCTGAAAAAATCGTTGTTAAAGTCAATTACCTCACTATAACTCCTATAATTTGTATCTAAAACTATAGTTTCTTTATTTTTATTTGAAAACGGATTTTCGTCTTTACTTAAAGAAATAAACTGCTCTGCTTTTCCCCCACGCCAACGATAAATCGCTTGTTTTGGATCACCAACTAACATCAATGTTCCAGCCACTCCATTTTCTTCACTAGAAAGTGCATTATCAACTAATGGAATTAAATTTTTCCATTGTAAAACGGAAGTATCTTGAAACTCATCAATAAAAAAATGACGGTAACGATCACCCATTTTCTCATATATAAAAGGAGCTGGTTGGTTTTGGATTTCTTTGTTTATTATCTCATTAAATTCGGAAATAGATAAAATATTTTGATCGGTTTGAATTTTTCTAAACTCCTTATTAATTGAATTTAGCAACGATAACGGGTAAATGTTTTTATTAAAAGCTTCAAGCAAGAAAATATTTTGATATTCTTTATAAGCTAATTGAAGTTTTTGCAAAATCTCGGGCAAAATACTTTCAATTAAACCTTTGTCTTTTGCAGTTTTATTCACTTGAACTTGTTCAACTTCAGAAAATTTATTTATATCCGAAGGAGGAAGATTCCCTTCAATAATTTTAATTAAATGATTAGGAAAAGTCTTTCTTGAAAAAGATTCTATTGCAATTCCGTTATCTTTAATTAAAGTCAAACTTTCTTGAGCTAAAGCTGAAGCTAGTTTTTTATATTTTTCTATTTGACCGACAATTACTTTTTTGGTTTCAATAAAGTCTTCAATTGTTTTGCTTTCATAATCTTTTAGTTCGTGTTTACTATCTTCGTTGGTTAATAAAGAACTTGCAGCTAGTAAATCGAAAGTGATATCCCAATTTTTATCATCATCTGTTTTATTTTTTGAAAAGTCTAGAAGTAGTTTTGTTAATTCCTCATCTTCACCAGCTTTAGAAATTACAGTTTCAATAGCTTCTTGCATTAACAAATCGGTTTCTAAAGAAATATCAAAATCTAACGGAATATTTAATTCGTGCGAAAAAGATTTTATAATTTTTAGGGTAAACCGATCGATAGTCGAAATATCAAAAGCAGTGTAATTATGAATAATACTTTTGATAATAACTTTTGATTTATCTTTAATCGTGGCAATGCTTAATCCTGTTTCTTTTGCAACATCTTTTAATAAGTCAACGGCTTTTTCTGAAGTATCCTCTTTAGAAAATTCTAGTAAATAAAAAATGATTCTAGATTTCATTTCTTCTACGGCTTTGTTGGTAAAAGTTATGGCTAGAATTTTTCTATAAGCTTCATTTGAAGGTGATTTTAATAAAATTTTAATATACTCTTTCGACAAAGTATAAGTTTTACCTGAACCCGCAGAGGCATTGTAGATTGAAAAGGAGGCTTTATTTTCTGTCATATGTGTAAATCTTATAAAACTATAAGGAAATTGTATTATGTAGTTAACGGCTTATTTTGTAAATTTGAATAAAATTAATACTAATCTATTTAAAAAACTATATTATGGCTTTTGAATTACCAAAATTACCTTATGCTTACGATGCATTAGAACCACATATTGATGCTAGAACTATGGAAATACACCATACAAAACATCATAATGGATATACAACGAACTTAAACAACGCAATTGCTGGAACTGATTTAGAAGGAAAATCGATTGAAGATATTCTTAAAAATTTAGACATGAGCAATGGTGCTGTTAGAAATAACGGTGGTGGATTTTATAATCACTCTTTATTTTGGGAAATAATGTCCCCAAACGGTGGTGGAACTCCTTCTGGAGATTTAGCTGCTGCAATTGATAAAGATTTTGGATCTTTTGAAAAATTTAAAGATGCGTTTGCTAAAGCTGGTGCAACGCAATTTGGTTCAGGTTGGGCTTGGCTTTGTGTGAAAGATGGAAAATTAGATGTTTGTGGAACACCAAATCAAGATAACACTTTAATGCCAGGAGTTGGTTGCGGTGGAACTCCAATCTTAGGAATGGATGTTTGGGAACATGCTTACTATTTAAACTATCAAAACAGAAGACCAGATTATATTGAAGCTTTCTTTAATGTAATTAACTGGACTGAAGTTGCTAAAAGATATGCTGCAGCTAAATAATAGCAAAAGCAGTAAAAAAGGAAAAGGGCTGAAGATATACTTCAGCCCTTTTTTTATATAGGATTGTTTGATTGTACAAAATAAAAAAGGTGGAAATAAATCCACCCTTTTTGCCCCAAATCTACCATAAACTTAACCTACTAATGCTATGGTGAAACAAATCTATGCAAAATAATTTTATGAACAAACTTTCTGCGAGTGTTTTTTGTTGTTATTAACAATTTTATTTTTAATAAGCTCTTGCGTCATTACCTTCATAGAAATTCAAAAAGGCTCTATTTACCACTCTATTACCACCAAATGTTGGATAATCACCTGTAAAATACCAATCACCTAAATTTTTAGGACAAGCTTTATGTAAGTTTTCAACATTTTGAAAAATGATTTTTACTTGTGCATTGACTGATTTTGAAGTTAACATTTCTGAGATTTTATCAGAAATTTCTTCATTAGAAAAAGGTGCGTATAATTCTTTAACGTAATTTACTACTTCTTTATCTGCAAAAAGCTCTTGTTTTTTAGATTTTTCATATACCTCATCAACAATATGGTACATATTTCTCTCTTTTAATAATTCTAAAGCAGCTCTGAATGCAATAAGACCTTCTAATTTTGCCATATCAATTCCGTAACAATCTGGATAACGAATTTGCGGTGCTGATGAAACTACTACAATCTTTTTAGGATTTAATCGATCCATCATTTTAATAATACTCTTCTTTAAAGTAGTTCCTCTTACGATACTATCATCAATAATTACTAAATTATCTGTTGGCTTAATCACACCGTAAGTCACATCATAAACGTGAGCTACTAAACCATCTCTACTGCTATCTTCAGTAATAAAAGTTCTTAATTTAGCATCTTTAATGGCAATTTTCTCTGTTCTAATCTTAACTGAAAGAATTTCTTCTAATTTCTCTTCTGTTAAGGTTTTTCTATTTTCTAGAATATATTTATTTTTTCTTTGATTTAAAAAATCTTGAGCTGCTTCAACCATTCCATAAAAAGAAGTTTCCGCTGTATTTGGAATAAAAGAAAATACAGTATTATCAGTATCGCTATCTATAGATTTTAAAACTGCTGGTAAAATTAACCTTCCTAGTTCTTTTCGTTCTTGATAAATTTCTGCATCACTTCCTCTAGAAAAATAAATTCTTTCAAACGAACAAGCTTTCTTTTCAGTAGCTGGAATAATCTCTTCCAATGAAACTGATCCATTCTTCTTAACTATTATAGCATTTCCAGGTTCTAATTCTTTTACTTTCTCAAAAGGAACATTGAAAACAGTTTGAATAACTGGTCTTTCTGAAGCTACAACCGCAATTTCATCATCTGCATAATAATAGGCTGGACGAATTCCTGCTGGATCTCTAAAGACAAATGAATCACCATGACCTAATAATCCTGCCATTGCATAACCACCATCCCAATTTTTAGAAGCTTTTCTAAGAATTTTAGCAACGTCTAATTGCTCCATGATAACTTGAGATGCATCACGTTTAGAAAGACCTTTTTCTTTACAATCGTGATAAATATCTGTAACCTCTTCATCTAAGAAATGTCCAATTTTTTCCATTACAGTAACCGTATCAGCCATTTCTTTTGGATGTTGGCCTAATTCTACCAAACTTTGAAATAACTCTTTTACGTTAGTCATATTAAAGTTTCCGGCAACAATAAGGTTTCTATGCATCCAATTATTTTGACGTAGAAAAGGGTGAACACTTTCAATACTATTTTTACCAAAAGTTCCATAACGAACATGACCCAAAAACAATTCACCTATATATGGTATATTCTTTTTTTGAAGTGCCGCTGTGTTGTATTCTGGATGAGCTTCTAACTCTTCATTGATTCTTCCATTGATTTGAGCAAAAATATCTTGAATAGGTTGAGGATCATTTGAACGAATACGACTGATATAACGTTCTCCTGGATCTACGTCTAATTTTATACTTGCTAAACCTGCTCCATCTTGTCCGCGGTTGTGTTGTTTTTCCATCAAGAGATACATTTTCTCTATTCCGTAAAAAGCTGTTCCATATTTTTCTTTGTAGAAATCTAATGGTTTTAATAATCTTAGTAAAGCAATTCCACATTCGTGTTTAATAGCATCGCTCATAATATGTAGTGTGTTGTGTTGTTGTTTAATGTTATAAAAAAAGCCTCGAAACTTCGAGGCATAAATTTACGATAATTCTATATCAAATTGTGTTAACGCTCTAAATTGTTGTAAGCGCGAATGAACTTCTTCTTTTTCAAGTTGTTCCATTCTCTCTGTACCAAATTTCTCTACACAGAAAGAAGCTAAATTAGAACCATAAATAATTCCGTTTTTCATATTGTCGAAAGAAACGTTTTCACTTTGTGCAATATATCCAGAAAAACCACCTGCAAAAGTATCACCTGCTCCTGTTGGATCAAATACTTCTTCTAATGGTAAAGCTGGTGCGAAGAAAACGTTTTTACCTTCAAAAAGTAAGGCTCCGTGTTCTCCTTTTTTAATCACCACGTATTTAGGACCCATTGTATGAATCTTTTCTGCAGCTTTAACTAATGAATATTCTCCAGATAATTGACGAGCTTCTTCATCGTTGATTGTAATTACATCTACTCTTTTGATTACGTCTAATAATTCTGGTAAAGCACAATCCATCCAAAAGTTCATGGTATCTAAAACAATTAATTTTGGAGCTGTAGTCATTTGGTCTAAAACACTTGATTGTACTAAAGGATGTAAATTTCCTAACATTACAACTTCTGCATCTTTGTAATCATTTGGCACTACTGGATTAAAATCAGCTAATACATTTAATTGTGTATCTAAAGTATCTCTTGAATTTAAGTCGTTATGGTATTTTCCACTCCAAAAGAATGTTTTTCCACCTTTAACCACTTCAATTCCTGAAATATCTATGTTTTTGTTTGTTAATAAATCTAAATATTCTTGTGGAAAATCTTCTCCAACTACAGAAACTATAGCCGATTTTACCTTAAAAAATGAAGCAGAAAGTCCAATGTAAGTTGCTGCTCCACCAAGGATTTTATCGGTTTTTCCAAAAGGTGTTTCAATAGCATCAAAAGCTACGGTTCCTACAATTAATAATTTATTCATTAGGTATAATTTGAAATAAGGTGCAAAGATACATTTTTAGTTTAAAAGTATAAAATGGTTTTGATGTTTAACTTTTTATTACAACAACTTCCCTTCCTCCTTTTCATAAAAAGCATCAATAGAAAGATTCTTTTGTTGCGAAGCCATAACCGCTAATGCATCACAACGTTCGTTTTGAGGGTGATTGTTGTGGCCTTTTACCCATTTGAAATCTACTTTGTGTTTTCGGTATGCTTTCAAGAAACGTATCCATAAATCAGGGTTTTTTCTGTCTTTGAAACCTTTCTTCTCCCAACCAAAAACCCATTTTTTTTCAACAGCGTCGACTACATATTTTGAATCAGAAACTACTAAAACTGTCATGTTTTCGTTTTTTAGTTTTTCTAAACCTACAATTACGGCCAAAAGTTCCATCCTATTATTAGTAGAAAGTCTAAAACCTTCAAAAAACTCTTTTTTGTATGGAGTTCCTACTAATTCCATCACAACACCATAACCTGCTGGTCCAGGATTTCCTTTGGCTGCTCCATCTGTATATATGTGTACTTGGTGTGACAAAATTTGAATTTAGAATTTAGAATTTAGAAGGTCTGAAATAACTTGTGGAAAAAATTTATGTTCTAATTCATGTACTTTTTTTGCAATTTCTTCTGGTGATTTACAATCTGAAATTGTAACACTTTTCTGAAAAATAATAGCCCCTTCATCATAATTTGGTGTTACATAATGAATGGTAATTCCGGTTTCTTCTTCTTTATTATTAAAAATTGCGTTGTGAACATTCATACCATACATTCCTTTTCCACCATAATTAGGTAACAAAGCTGGGTGAATATTTATTATTTTATTTGGATATGCTTCAATAATATGTTCTGGAAACTTTAATAAAAATCCAGCAAGTACAATTAAATCGGGTTTTATTTTATCTAATTCCTCTAAAACAAACCCTTCATTTAACTCTGTTCTATTGAATATAAGTGTATTAACTTGATATTTTTTTGCCTTTTCTAAAACTTTGGCATCAGAATTGTTTGTCAGCACGGCAGCTACAGTTCCAAAACTGTCTTTTTTAAAATACTTGATTATCTCCTCGGCATTAGTGCCGCTTCCGGAAGCAAAAAGCACAATTTTTTTCATTGCATATTGATTTCTTCCACAAAAAAAAGAATAATTATTGGTAAAAAATAAAAAAAAGAAGTCTTTGTGAATTATTTTTTTTAAATTCGTAGCACATTATAGTAACAAAAATGTTGTTTTAAAATAAAGTTTTTTATTTTTGCCAACTAATTAAATTAAAAATTAAAAGATTATGTCAGACATTGCATCAAGAGTAAAAGCGATTATCGTAGACAAATTAGGTGTTGACGAAAACGAAGTTGTAACAGAAGCTAGCTTCACAAACGATTTAGGAGCAGATTCATTAGACACTGTTGAGCTAATTATGGAGTTCGAAAAAGAATTTGATATTCAAATTCCAGACGACCAAGCAGAAAATATTGCTACTGTAGGTCAAGCAGTTTCTTACATCGAAGAGGCTAAAAAATAATATAAAAGGCATCCACAAGGTTTTCTTTGTGGATGTTATTATTTTAGCTTTCGCTGATTCAATAAAATCTTGATTGATTTTATCGGTTTGAAAACATTGATTGTATTACAATCATTACAATAAAAACTATGTAATACCCATTGTTTCTTTTAGTTTAGTATTAAAAGCACTTTGGGTTTTTTTATATAAACCAAAAATTTTATATATGCAATTAAAGCGTGTAGTAGTTACTGGATTAGGAGCATTGACTCCTATTGGGAATAATATTCAAGAATATTGGGAAGCACTTATTAGTGGAAAAAGTGGTGCTGCTCCCATAACTTATTATGATACAGAAAAACACAAAACTAAGTTTGCCTGTGAAGTAAAAAACTTCAATGTTGAAGATTATATTGACAAAAAAGAAGCCCGTAGAATGGACAAATTTGCACAATATGCTATTGCTGCAAGTGAAGAAGCTATAAAAGATGCCGGAATTTCTGATGAAAATGTAAACAAACAAAGAGTTGGTGTTATTTGGGGTGCTGGAATTGGAGGTTTAGAAACTTTTCAAGATGAAGTAATGAGCTATGCTGCTGGTGATGGAACACCTCGTTTTAACCCATTCTTTATCCCAAAAATGATTGCTGATATTGCTCCAGCTCATATTTCTATGAAAAATGGATTTATGGGTCCCAATTACACTACAGTTTCCGCATGTGCATCATCTGCAAACGCTATGATTGACGCATTCAATTACATTCGTTTAGGAATGTGTGATGTCATCATTACAGGTGGTTCTGAAGCGGCTGTAACAATTGCAGGAATGGGTGGATTTAACTCCATGCAAGCCTTATCGACTAGAAATGAAAGTCCAGAAACTGCGTCAAGACCTTTTGATGCTACTCGTGATGGATTTGTGCTTGGAGAAGGTGCTGGTGCATTGGTTTTAGAAGAATATGAACACGCAAAAGCTCGTGGAGCAAAAATATATTGTGAAGTTGGTGGTGGTGGAATGTCATCTGATGCTTATCATTTAACAGCACCACATCCGGAAGGAATCGGTGTAATTGCTGTTATGGAAAACACACTTCGTGATGCAGGTATTAAACCTGAACAAGTGGATCATATCAACACCCATGGAACATCAACACCTTTAGGAGATGTTGCAGAATTAAAAGCCATTAAAGCTGTTTTTGGTGATCATGCTAAAAACATCAACATTAATTCAACAAAATCTATGACAGGTCACTTATTAGGTGCTGCTGGTGGAATTGAAGCGATTGCTTCTATTTTAGCTATGAAACACGGCATTGTTCCTCCTACAATTAATCATACTGTTGTGGATGAAAGAATTGACCCAGAATTAAATCTTACCTTAAATAAAGCACAAAAAAGAGAAATTAACGTTGCCATGAGTAATACGTTTGGTTTTGGTGGACACAATGCTTGTGTATTGTTTAAAAAATTAGAAGACTAATTCTCCGTATGAATTTTATTAAAAAAATAGTATCCAAATCCCGTTCTCAAGAAGACGGGATTTTTTTTGAAAAAATAAGTAAAATCTTAGGATTTAAACCTGTTGATTTAAAATTTTACAGAAAAGCTTTTACTCATAGATCAGCAAACATTCTTGATGAAGAAGGCAATCCTTTTAATTATGAACGTTTAGAGTTTTTAGGTGATGCTATTTTAGGAAGTGTTATTTCTGCTTTTTTATATAAAACGGCTCCAACAGGAGACGAGGGCTATTTAACTAAAACTCGTTCAAAAATTGTAAGTCGCGAACATTTGAACGAATTAGGAAAAGATTTTAATCTTATTCAATTTGTTGAAAGTAAAGTTGCTACAACTCATTTTGGAGAAAACATTCACGGTAATTTATTTGAAGCTTTCATTGGTGCTATTTATTTAGACAAAGGTTTTGTGACATGTGAAAAATTTATTGAAAGAAAAATAATAAAAATCTATGTTGATTTAGACCGATTAGATGGTAAAATTACCAGCTATAAAAGCTTATTGATTGAATGGTGTCAAAAAGAAAAAAAGTCGTTTCATTTTGATTTTATTGAAGATAATGGAGTTGAAGGGCAAAAATTTTTCAGTGTAAAATTATCTATTGACAACAAAGTAGTTGCTAGAGCTAGGGCTACTTCTAAGAAGAAAGCTGAAGAAAAAGCTTCTCAAAGAGCTTATTTTGCTTATCAGGCAAAAATTAATTCAAAATAACGCAAAATAGCAATTAACTATATCGTTTTCGTTAAAAAAATAACAATTTCTTATTTATTTTAACGACTACTTAACTTTAATATACTGTATATTTACACTTTTATTTGTGTATTAATGGCTATCTTTAAGTTACAATTAGAAGAATTTTCAACTACTGAATATGAGTTAATTGCAATTCATACTACTATTGAAGTTTCCAAACTTGCTTTTTTATTAAACAAAAATCTAAATACTCGATTTCATTTTTTGGATGTAATTGATAAAAAAGAAAAGAAAGAAAAAGGTTCTTTTGAAAGATATTTATATTGTGATGAGGAAAAAGATGTTTCTTGGAATTTACTTGAAAACAAGTCAATTATTAACGGAGCAAGCGAACAAGAATCCTCTCTTTTTGACCAATTTGGACAAACCATGTATCTAATCCCAGAAGTTAAAAAAGCCGATTATATCTTAAAAATTGATTCAGAAGATGCTTATTTAGATATTCCAAAAATAATACAAACCATTTCAGAAATAAACACTATTTCTTTGTCATATTACGTAGACAAGAATACTATAAAAACAAAAAGTAATTTAATTTTTTAATAATGCCAACAAACAAAAAGACTAAAATAGTTGCTACTTTAGGACCAGCAACCAGCACTAAAGAAGTACTAAAAGACATGATTGAAGCAGGTGTAAATGTATTTAGAATTAATTTTTCTCATGCAGATTACACTGATGTAAGCAAGCGTATTGCCATGATTCGAGAATTGAATGATGAGAATGGATATACAACTTCTATTTTGGCTGATTTACAAGGTCCAAAATTAAGAGTTGGTGTAATGAAAGAAGATGTGGTTGTTTCAAAAGGTGATAAAATCACTTTCACAACTGCTGAAGACATTTTAGGAACTGCTTCTAAAGTTTATATGAACTATAAAGAATTCCCAAAAGATGTAAATCCTGGTGAGCGAATTTTATTGGATGATGGCAAGCTTATTTTTGAAGTTGTTAAAACGGATAAAAAGACAGAAGTTGAAGCTGTAGTTATACAAGGTGGTCCTTTGAAATCTAAAAAAGGAGTTAATCTTCCTAACACAAAGGTTTCATTACCCGCTTTGACAAAAAAGGATATAAAAGATGCAATTTTTGCCATTGAAAACAAGGTAGATTGGTTGGCTTTATCTTTTGTAAGAACTCCAGAAGATTTGATGTTGTTACAAGATTTAATTTCAAAACATTCTGATCATAAAATTCCAATTATAGCTAAAATTGAAAAACCTGAAGCTGTAGAAAACATTGATAAAATTGTTGCTTATTGTGATGGATTAATGGTTGCTCGTGGAGATTTAGGAGTTGAAATTCCTGCTCAAGAGGTACCATTAATACAAAAAAAATTAATCCATAGAGCAAAAACTGCAAGAATTCCTGTTATTGTGGCAACACAAATGATGGAAACGATGATTACCAGTTTAACTCCAACGCGTGCTGAAGTAAATGATGTTGCAAACTCTGTAATGGATGGTGCTGATGCTGTAATGCTTTCTGGAGAAACATCGGTAGGAAGTTATCCTGTTCAAGTAATTGAAACAATGACTAACATTATTGAAGCTGTCGAAGATTCTCCACTTATTCAAGTGCCTTTAAATGCTCCACATGTTAGAACGAAACGTTTCATTACAAAATCAATTTGTTATCATGCAGCGACAATGGCTAATGATATTGATGCAAAAGTCATTTCTACCCTAACAAATAGTGGTTATACTGCTTTTCAAATTTCGGCTTGGAGACCAAAATCACAAATTTTAGTATTTACATCAAACGAAAGAATTTTAACACAATTGAATTTACTTTGGGGTGTTAAAGCATATTACTACGACAAATTTTTAAGCACAGATGATACTGTAGAAGACATCAACAAAATTGCTTTGGAAAAAGGATACGTTAAAAAAGGTGATATGCTAATCAACCTTGCTGCAATGCCAATTGCAAACAAAGGAATGGTAAATACATTAAGAGTTTCAGAAATAGAATAATTATTTTATATTTGATTCATTAAATAAAAAACTATGGAATTTAAATCAAGTAATCCGTTCTTGAAAGAAAACAAGTTTGAGAACACAAGTAGAGCAAATGACGATGTTATAATTGTTCATCAAGAATCTATGACTGTCAGTGGAACAATAAATAAAAGTTTCACGATGTTGTTGATGTTATTATCAACTGCTTTAGTAAGTTGGTGGTTAGTTGGAAATGGATACAATCCTATGATTTTTACACTTGGTGGTGGAATTATTGGACTAATATTGGTTTTGGTTGCTTCATTTAAACCAACAACTTCTCCCTACACAGCTCCAGCTTATGCTCTTTTTGAAGGTTTATTCATTGGTGGTTTATCTGCTGTCTTTGAAACTATGTATCCTGGATTAGTAATTCAAGCCGTAAGTGCTACATTTGTGACATTTATTGTTTGCTTTGGCTTGTTTAAATACAATATTGTAAAAGTAACTGAAACTTTTAAATCTGTTGTAATAGGTGCTACGATGGCAATTTTTGCTTTTTATTTAATTTCTTGGGTAGCTAGTTTCTTTATCGATTTTCAACCTATTCATCAAGGAAATTCTTTAATGAGTATTGGTATTAGTGTTTTTGTAATTATTGTTGCTGCACTAAACTTGTTTTTAGATTTCGATATGATAGAGAAAGGTTCTAAAACTGGAGCTCCTAAATACATGGAATGGTTCGCTTCAATGGGATTAATGATTACATTAGTTTGGTTGTACGTAGAGTTTTTAAGATTATTTGCTAAATTATCGAGTAGAGATTAAGTTTAGCAAAGTTATAGATACAAAACCATCAATTTAACTTGATGGTTTTTTTATGGTTTAAAATCAAATTGCAATTGAACAGAAACACTTTTAGGTATTTCTTTAGTCTTCTTTTCTTCATTGTTCAAATTATTGACGGATATACCTAATAAACGAACAGAATCTTTTAATCTTTCTTGGTATAAAAGTTCTTTTGCTACATCAAATAACAAATGCTTATCACTAATATAATATTGAAGGGTTTTGCTTCTAGTTTGTAAAGAAAAGTCAGAATATTTGATTTTTAAAGTAATTGTTCGTCCTGAAATTTTACTTTTTTGCAATCGTTTTTCTAATTCGGTTGCGATATTTAATAAACGTTCTTCCATATAAATTTCAGACGAGAGATTTTCATTAAAAGTTCTTTCTGCTCCAAAAGATTTTACTGTTCTATTGGGTTTTACTTGACTGTTATGAATTCCTCTTGAAATATTGAAATAATATTGAGCACTATTTTTAAAATGTTTTTCTAAATATTCTAAAGATTTTTGTTTTAAATCATATCCCGTAAAAACACCTAATTGATATAATTTTTCGGCTGTTACTTTACCTATTCCATAGAATTTTTTAATATCTAATACTTCTAAAAAAGCTTCAACTTCATCTGGATTTACCGTTTTTTGTCCATTTGGTTTGTTGTAATCAGAAGCAATTTTTGCTACAAATTTATTGACTGAAATTCCTGCTGAAGCTGTCAATCCAACTTCATCGAAAATACGTTGTCTAATTTCTTGAGCGATTAATGAAGCACTTGGATTATTTTTTTTGTTGATTGTGACATCTAAATATGCTTCATCTAAAGAAAGAGGTTCAACTAAATCAGTATAGTCAAGAAAAATTCTCCTAATTTTTTTAGAAATTTCTTTATATCTATCAAATCTTGGTCTTACAAAGATTAAATCTGGGCAATTTCTTTTGGCTTGAATACCACTCATGGCACTTCTAACTCCAAATTTCCTAGCTTCATAACTTGCAGCACTCACTACACCTCTATTTTCACTTCCACCTACAGCTAATGGTTTTCCTTTTAGTTCAGGAAAATCCATTTGTTCTACAGATGCATAAAAAGCATCCATATCAACATGAATTATTTTACGTTGTGGAAATGACATGTAATTTTATTTCTGTAAAATTATTAAATTACTTTGTCTTTTAGTGGAAAAAAGAAGTTTAAAGGTGTTTTTTTAAAGTAAATAAAAATCGATTTATTCAACAAGTTTAATTCTGTTAAGGGAATATTTCTGGAACGAAAAGCCAACAACATCGACAACGTAAAACTTACAATAAAATTGATGAAACCAATCAATCCAATTCCAATTATGGACCAAAAAAATGTCCAAAAATCTAAAGCAAAATGATTTCCATACAAACCTAAAGCAAAATTTCCACTAGCAAATGTAATGTGACGAATATCTAAGTTTAAGCCAAAGAAAATTCCGAGTGAAGCTGTACTTCCTAAGAAAATACCAAACCACATGTTAGAAACTACTCCAGCCCAATTGTCATTTACCCAATTGGAGATTTTTTTTGTTTTTTGAATTCCAAAAGTTTGTTTTAAAAAAGGGTTTTCTTGAATACGATAAGCTACTTGATAATGTTTGTTTCTATTAGAAATATTACCAGAAATAATTCCTGATAAAAATAAGAAAACACCAGCAATTGCAGCATGTAAAAGAGCTAAAGAATGAATCGGACTTAAATCTGATATTAATTTTTCGGCTTTGGCTTCTGCTAAATTAGTTCCTAATGAAAAATCTAAAAACCAAATTAGAAGTAAAGAAATAGGAAAAGCAAAAAGCACATTACCTACAAAAGCAATGAATTGTGTTCGAAATATACGTGCAAATAATTTGGCAAACGACTTATGTTTATCATTGGCTTGATTTTTATTTTTCATGCCTTCTTCTAGCGTTTGTGCTATAGTTGCAGCTGTCATTGCAGGCTGTTTTGTGGCCAAAGTATATCCTAATAAAAAAATTAGAATGAATCCAAAAGCATAATTAAAACTATATAAAAAAGCATGACCAAAAGCCGAAGTATCAACTTTTGAAAACAACAATTTAAATAAACACAAAAAACCAACAATAAATCCTCCACCAATAGCTTTATAAAACATGGTAAAATATTCTTTATAGCCATCTGTAATATATTTTTGGCCCGATTTTGCTGTGTGTTGTGTTATTTCATAAGAAATTAATTGAGTGCTTTCTAAAAATAGTTTTCGAATATTATTTTTATAGCAATTGTATCGAATAAGTTTCAATAAAACCAATGTACTATTTCTCACTTTATCTTCAGCGGTTTCTACGACAATTAAAGGCAGTAATTCTTTGATTCTTGTGAGTTGCTGTCTAATGCGAAGTAAACTTTGATTTACGGTTAGTGAAATTCCGTATTTAGAGCTGTTTAAAAAGGCTTTATCTACAAAATCGTTACATTGTTTGTGCAACATAAGAAGTTGTTTGTAAACCAACTCAGATGAATTAATATAATGATAATTATTGGTTCTGATTATGTGTTCTAAATGATTCAACTCTCTTTCAAAACCTAGAAAAGGACTTTCAAAATTAGAATATTCGGGAACCATTTTTATTACATCGTTTTCTAAAGCTCTTCCACTCATTCTTTGAGCTAAAATTTGCATCGCTAAAACAATTTCTGAAAAAGGAGTTTCTTCTTTTATATTTCCATAAATATCTTTAAAGCCTAGTAATTCATAGATTTTTACAATTTCATTATACGGAATTTTGTTAATCCAAATAGGATCAGAACTAGCATAAAAAACCTGATTTAAAACAAATTGAAGGGTTCCTTTTTCCGGTTGAAATGGTAAAAACTTATCGAATATTCTTTTTTTAACTTCACTTATAAAATGATTGTCATTTAAAATTCCAGAATCTGTTAAAAGTCGGGAGAATTTATTCTTTACAATTATTGTTTTGAAATAATTTCTAAATAAAGGAATATAATTTGGATTAGCTTGAAGAAATTCTAAGAATTCAGCAAGAGAAACCACTGCAATTTCTTTAGGTTTTTTGGGTCTGAACACATGAATTAAGTCAACCAAAAACAATAATTTCTCGTCGGCATAAGAATCTTTATCGAAATGATTTTCAAAGAGTTCTTTAATAGATTTATCTTGCTGAAACTGGTGCCTTACATTCATAAATTGAATGAATTATTGGTTTTAAAGAATCATTTCTTACATTAGTCGAAATTATAAAATAAAACAATACCAATGATAGAAATCGAACGCAAATTTTTAGTGAAATCTGATGAATTTTTAAAGCTATTCAAAACCAAAAATAGAATTGTACAAGGATATTTGTCAGCAGTTCCAGAAAGAACGGTTAGAGTTCGAATTAAGGGTGATAAAGGTTATTTAACTATTAAAGGGAAAAGCAATGATAGTGGTTTAAGCAGAATGGAATGGGAAAAAGAAATTGATTTGAATGAAGCAGAACAATTATTGCAAATATGTGAAAGTGGTGTGATTGATAAAGTTCGTTATGAAGTAGAAATTGGTAAACACATTATTGAAATTGATGTTTTTGATGGAACAAACAAAGGATTAATTTTAGCCGAAATTGAATTGCAATCAGAAAAAGAATCGTTTGAAAAACCTATTTGGCTTGGAGAAGAAGTTACTGGTGATAAACGATATTATAATGCTTACTTGAGTAAAAATCCTTTTGAGAATTGGTAGATTACTTTATTTCCGTTAAATACATAAAATCTTTTGAAAGTATTCCTTTAATCCTTCTGGTGATGAAATATTCTAATGCTTCTTCTTTTGAATACTTAAGTAAAAAATTATTTTTCCAAATTCTTTCATCAAAATATTTGAAATTAACTTCACAAAATAAGAGTAGATTTACGTTTGAGTCTATTTGACTTTCTTTCTGGGCTTTTTCTAATAAAGGTAAAATAAAATCATCTATTAAAGCATTTCTATTTGCCACATATAAACACATAATTTTATTGTGATATTTCTTTAAACTTACAATAAATATTGGCTCAATGCTACTTACGATTTCAATTGCCCTTTTATAAATTAAGATGATTTTTTCAATTGGATTTTCTTCACTTTCTATAATCTCTTGAACATCTTTTAAATAATCATTCCACAATAAACTAACCGCTTCAGTAATGAGAGCTTCTTTATTTTTGAATAAAGTATAAAGGGTTTTTTTAGACAATCCAAATTCATTAGCAATATCATCCATTGTGATAATTTTGCTGCCATTTTTAAGAAAATGATCTAAAGCTTTTTGAATTATTTCTTCTTTCATTTCTAATTAAATTAAAAAACCCTGCTTTCACAGGGTTTTTATTGAATTAAATTCCACCTCCTAATGCCTTATAAAGTGTAATAACGGCATTGAGTTGTTTGTATTTATTATCTATATAATTAATTTCTGTGTTTAAAGCGTTGTCTTTTGCTGTTAATACTTCTAAATAATTAACCATTCCATATTGCAACAATTCATCAGAATAATCAGCTGCCGTTTTTAAAGCATCCATTTGTTTTTTTCTGATAACTAACTTATTGGTTTCATTTTCATAATTAGCTAAAGCATCTGAAACTTCTTTACCAGCAACTAATAATGATTTTTCAAATTGTAAATACGCTTTTTGTTGATTGGCTTCAGCAACTTCTAACCTTGTTTTATTTTGTCTTTGATTAAAAATTGGTTGTGTTAAACCAGTAATTACATTGGCAAAAATAGATTTAGCACTAAACCAATCTTGTAATTCTAATGCTTGCAAACCTCCTGTAGCAGTCAATGTTAAAGAAGGATAAAAAGTACTTTTAGCTACATTTGTTAATTCGAATGCATTTCTAAAGTTTAATTCAGCTGCAACAACATCAGGTCTTTGGCTTAATAAAAGCGTAGGCACACCTGTTTTGATTTCTGCTTCAATATTTTGGTTTTCAAACAATCCTCTTGCTACAGTATTTGGAGCTTTTCCTAATAATTGACTAAAGGTATTTTCTAAAACTTTTACATTAAATTTTAAATCTTCTAGAATAATTTGAGCTGCATATTGCTGGGCTTCTGTTTGTTTAACAGCTACTTCATTGACATTTCCTGCGTCTTTTAAAGCTTTTATGACATCAACACTTTCATTTCTATTTTCTAAAGTACTAGTTACAACCTTAATTTGCGCATCTAAAGCCAATAATTGATAATAAATTGAAGCAACATTAGCTACTAATTCGGTTTGCACCGCTTGACGAGCTACAGCTGATTCTAAAAATTTAGCTGCTGTTGCTCTTTTGTTACTTCTTATTTTTCCCCAAATATCAGCTTCCCAAGAAAGTTTTGCAGATAATTCATATTGGTCAATACTACTAAATAAAGCACCAAACTGACTGTTTTGAGAAATTTCTTGATGTGTCCAAGTAGCATTTCCGTTTACTGTTGGGAAATAACCAGCTTTTCCTTGTTTCATAGTTGCTTCGGCTGCAGCCATGTTTTGCAAAGCAATTTTCATGTCCAAATTATTTTGAATAGCTTCTTGAATATGATTTTGAAGGATTTGATCAGTAAAAATTTTATTCCAAGACATTTTTGCCAATGAAATACTATCAGCCGTTTGTTCTGTTCGGTATAAATTATCTAAATTAACTTCTGGTTTTTGGTAATCTTTAGCAACAAAACAAGATTGTGCTACCAACATTGTAAAAACTAAAAGACTTGCTTTAATTATATTTTGTTTTCTCATGATTTAGTTTTTATAAATTTTCAGTATCTCCTTTAGTTGTTTCAATAGTTTTACTACTTACTCTTTCTTGCAATCCTTGGAAAATGATAAATAAAACAGGAATAACAAAAACTCCTAAAATTGTTCCTATTAACATTCCACCAATTGCTCCTGTTCCAATTGCATTATTTCCTACTGCACCAGCCCCTTTTGCTAACATCAATGGCATTAAACCAAGAATAAAAGCAAACGAAGTCATTAAAATAGGACGTAAACGAGCTGTTGCTCCTTGAATAGCTGCTTGTGTAACACTAAGACCTTTTCGTCGAGCATCAGCTGCAAATTCTACAATCAAAATGGCGTTTTTGGCCAGCAGTCCAATAAGCATAATTAAAGTAATTTGAAGATATATATTATCACTTACATTAAAGAAATAGGCAAAAATGTAAGCACCTGCTAAACCAACTGGTAATGATAATAACACTGCAAATGGTAACATATAACTTTCGTATTGAGCAGCCAGTAAGAAATACACAAATATTAAACACAACAAGAAAATATATAATGTTTGACCACCTGCACTAATTTCTTCACGAGTCATTCCTGAAAACTCATATCCATAACCAATAGGCAAACTTTCTGTTGCAACTTCTTGTACTGCCTGAATCGCATCACCTGTACTAAAACCTTCATTTGGAGCACCTGTGATTTTTACAGATGTAAACAAGTTAAAACGATCGATAGCTTGTGGGCCAAATACTTTTTCTAAGGTTATGAATTGAGAAATTGGAGCCATTTGACCGTTACTATTTCTAATCATTACACTGTTTAAAGATGCTGGATCAGTTCTAAATTTAGGGTCAGATTGATAAATTACTCTGTATTGTTTTCCGAATTTATTAAAGTTAGATGCATAAACTCCTCCATAATATCCTTGCATTGTTCCTAAAACATCTGTTACTGTTAAACCAGCTTTTTTAATATTTGGCACATCTAAATTTATAAGATATTGTGGGTAATTTGGAGAAAATGAAGTGGCTGCATATTTAATTTCAGGTCGACCATTTAAAGCAGCTAAGAATCTATTGTTTACTTCACTTAATTCTTGAATTGTTCCTCCTTTTTGATCTTGTAATTGAAATTCAAAACCATTTGTAAAACCAAAACCTACCAATGTTGGACGGCCAAAGAATAAAACCTTTGCATCTTTTACAACAGATGCGCGTTTAAACAATTCTCCAACAACAGCCGAAATTTCTTGATTTGCATTTTTACGTTCTGCCCAAGGTTTTAATTTTACGATTACCATTCCGTAATTACTACCTGTTCCACTAATTAAACTACGTCCTGAAATACGCAAGATTTCTTTAATTTCTGGAATATCTTTTACTTTGTTTTCAATTTGTAATAATACTTCTTCCGTTCTTTCAAGTGAAGTTCCAGGAGGAAGTGATACATCAGATAAAATAGCACCAGTATCTTCACCAGGTACAAATGCCTTTGGTGTAATATTTAATAGTAAAACAAATATTCCTGCAAAAACAGTTAACCCTAAAAAGGCTACCCATTTACGCTTAATAAAAAACTCAACGCCTCTTTTATATTTTACAGTTGTTGCTTCAAAAGCTACATTAAATGCTCCGTAAAAACGTTGTAAAAAGCCTTTTTTCTTTTCTACTTCGTTATGAGATTTTAAGAAAATAGCACATAAAGCTGGTGAAAGAGTTAATGCATTAACAGCCGATAATACAATAGCAACTGCTAAAGTTAATCCGAATTGTTGATAGAAAACTCCTGCAGAACCACTAATAAACGAAACCGGAATAAAAACGGCTGACATAACTAATGTTATTGAAATTATAGCACTACTGATATCATTCATGGCATTATGCGTTGCTTTTCTTGGATCTTTTTCTCCAGCTTCCATTTTAGCATGTACTGCTTCTACAACAACAATTGCGTCATCTACCACGATTCCGACGGCAAGTACTAATGCAAATAGTGTAAGTAGATTAATTGTAAACCCAAATAAACTCAAGAAAAAGAAGGTTCCTACAATAGCAACTGGTACCGAAATAGCTGGAATAAGTGTCGATCTCCAATCTTGTAAGAAAATAAAAACGACTAAGAAAACCAACAGGAAAGCTTCAATTAATGTATAAATAACTTTTGAAATAGATTCTTCTAAGAAATCATTTGCATTAATTAAAGTTGCATATTTAACTCCTTTAGGAAAATTAATAGCAGAATCGTCAAGTACTTTTAAAGAACCTTCAATAACTTCTTGTGCATTTGAACCTGCCGTTTGAGCAATAGCAATAGCAATCGATTTGTTTCCATTTGTTCTTGCACTACCAGCATAATTTACAGCACCAAGTTCAATTCTTGCTACATCACCTAATCTAAGAACCTCTCCGTTTTCTGTAGCTCGAACTACAATTTGCTCAAACTCTTGTGTGCTTTGTAAACGTCCTTTATATTTTAATGCATACTGAAATGATTGGTCTCCACTTTCTCCTAATTGTCCTGGAGCTGCTTCAATATTTTGTTCGGCCAATAAAGTTGTTATATCTGAAGGCACCAGACTATACGCAGCCATTACATCAGGTTTTAGCCAAATACGCATGGAATAATCTCTTTGTCCAAATATTACAGCATCTCCAACTCCTGGTACACGTTTAATTTTTGGAATAATATTTATGTTAGCGTAATTCTGAAGAAATGTATCATCATATTCTTCATTTTCACTATAAAAAGAGACGATTAAAATATTATCACTTTGTTTTTTAGATGTTGTAACTCCGGCTTTTGTAACTTCTTGCGGTAACAATGGTGTTGCACGAGAAACCCTATTTTGTACGTTTACGGCAGCTAAATCTGGGTTTGTGCCTAATTTAAAGAAAATGCTTATAGATGCCGAACCATCATTATTTGAAGTTGAAGTCATGTAACTCATGTCTTCTACTCCATTTATTTGTTCTTCTAATGGGATTACAACCGAGTTCATTACAACTTCGGCACTTGCTCCTTGGTAACTAGCAGATACTGTTACAGTTGGCGGAGCTATTTCTGGATATTGTGATACTGGAAGCGAGATTAACCCTAAAACTCCCAATATAACGATGATAATAGAAATCACCGTTGACAATACAGGTCTGTCAATAAATTTTGAAAACATAGTTTGTTAGTTTTTGATTATTTTTTAGGATTATCTAATTGTTTTAAATCAATTACTTCAGGTTTAATTTCTGTCCCTTCGGTAATTATACCAACTCCTTCTACAAGAAATTTATCATTTGTAGTTAGTCCTTTATCTACAACAAAAAACTTTCCTCCTGGAACTGCACGAACTTCAATAGGTACAAATTTCACTTTGTTTTCATTGTCGACAATTAATGCGATTCTTTTGTCTTGTAATTCTACTGTTGCATTTTGTGGAATTAAAATAACATCTTTTAATTCTGTTGGAATTTGGATTGTTCCACTTCCACCTGAACGTAATAGTCTATTTGGATTTGGGAAATTAGCTCTTACATTAAACGAACCCGTTTGCGTATTAGCTTGACCGCTAAAAGTTTCTATTTTACCTTTTTCTGAATAGACTAAACCGTTGCTTAAAACCAATTCTACAGCTGGCATTTTATTAATTTTTTCTTGAAAAGTTTTACCTTCTGCATTCATCATAATGTCTAATTGTTCTTTCTCATTCATTGAAAAATAAGCGTATACACTACTAATGTCAGAAATACGCGTCAAAGGTTCAGCGGTTTGACTACTTACATAGCTTCCTATTCGTAAAGGCAAACTTCCTACAATTCCGTTAACTGGACTAGTAATTGTAGCATAATTTATTTTTGCGACTATACCTTGGTAAGTACTTCTTGCACTTGCTAAATTGGCTTTAGCTGTTTCTAATTGAACATCACTAATAATTTTACGATCCACAAGAGGTTTAAGTCTGTTTACCTCAACTTGAGCTGCATCAACTCTAGCTTTTGCAGCAGCTGCATCTTGGTTAGCTGTTTGTGTTTCTAATTTGAAAAGAATTTGTCCTTTTTTTACTTCTTGTCCTTCATCAACATATATTTTTTCAATATACCCATCAACTTTTGCACGAATATCAATATCTGTAATTCCTTCTAATTTTGTTGGGTATTCTGCTAATAAAGTTGTGTTTGTATTAGACACTTGAACCACTTTGTAAGGCATTGGAGCAATTACTTTTTTTTCTTCTTGTTTGTTGTTACAAGAAAGTAAACTTAATGTTAGCAGAAAACTACTTATAATATGTATGTTCTTTTTCATAGGGAAAATATTTATTTACTTTGTTGATTTTGGGTTTCTATTCGTTTAAATTCATTGATTGTATTTAATAAAAGTTGTTCCGCTTTTATCATGTGTTCTTTATATGCATAAGCATTTTGAAGGTTAATTTCTTCTTGGACGCAAGAAATATTTTTTTCTCTATAATTTATGATTCTGTCAATTAAAACCTTCTCGTTGTTTACTAGTGACAAGAAATTATTTATTCGTTCACTTAAAGGTGCTGCTTTGAAGTATTTTTTTCTATCACCTACTTTAGTTAAATAGAAAATCTTATCCATTTTTTGAAGTAAATTCAAATTTGTAGAAATTGAACTTTTACTAGCTTGCATTTTTTCTACTAATTCATCAAAGGTTAATCCGGTTTTACAACCATCAATAATTAAAGTTCCAATAATTCTCGCTGCCAACGGTGGAATATTATAAAGTTGCTCAAAATGAATTCCAAATAACTCAATGATTTCTTGTCTTTCTTCTTGCATTGTAAAATATATTTTGGCAAAGATACTCATGGTTCGTTATTTGCCGAACTAACCGAACATAATTTTTTGTTAAATTTTTAAGCAAAAAAAAATCAGCTAATGCTGACTTTATTCTTGAATGATTTCGATGTTGACTCGAATATGTCCACCATATCTATCTGGAGCGATAAGCATAAAAGCTTTTTTGGATAGGTCTATATGTCTTCCTTTTACAAAAGGTCCTCTATCTGTTACGATTACATCAACAGATTTTCCTGTTTTAATTGAAGTGATTCTTAATTTTGTACCAAAAGGAAGTTTTGGATGGGCACAAGTGAGTTCTTTATTATTAAAAATGGCTCCACTTGCCGTTTTTCTTCCAGTAAATTTATCATGATAATAAGAAGCATGTGCATTTTCTTGATACATTTCCGTATTAAGTATCGTGTCAATAACAATAGTATCTGATATTTTAACCGTATCGTATATGGATACATTATTCTCAAATTTATTGTGCTTATGAGTCGAATTAGTAAGACCCATAAAAGCAATAAATGACACAAAAACTCCTATTAGGATATTATCTTTCATAATAATATGATTAAAGCTTCGATTTTAAAAACGTAAAGCTTGTGAAATTAGGTTAAGGTTTTTGTGGCGAAATTTCAAAAACTATACCATCCAACTAGACCAAGGTATTCTTGATAAAATAAATACTAATCCTATAGTATAAAAAACGACAATTTTTTTAAATTTTCCGTTTTGACTTTCTTGTTTTTTATGTTTTGACCAACCCATTGTAATCAATACAATTGCAATTATATTAATTAATGGATGCTCAACAGCTGTTAGTCTTAATGCAGAGTTACTCATTTGGCTAATTGCTTCTAAACCTTTAGGAGAAACAAAATATAAAATCAAACCAATCACTAATTGTATATGGCAAAAAATCAATGCAAAAAGAGACAATCTTAAATCTTTTGTGGCAAATAATTTTTTATTTGATAAACCATAAATAGCATTTATCACTGCTAGTAATAAAACTCCTAAAGCGATATATGCTAGAGTAGAATGTAAGGATTGAATAGTTTGATACATAATTAGTTTGTTTTTTAGATTAAAACAAATATAGTAAAAAAACAAAACCCTTTTAATATTTCTATCAAAAGGGCTATTGTTGTAATTAAAAAAATATTAGAAATTGTACAATATAGAAACGTTCCAAGTTCTTCCTAAACCAAAGAAAGCATTATTTTTTACATTGATTCCTTTGTAGTTTTCATCAGTATCATTTGGTTTGAACAAACCTCCTTCGTTACCTGATGAAAATGATTGAGAGATCTCAGACAAATACACTTCATTGAAAACATTATTTATGTTAAATCTAAAATTAACTGAATTTTTATTGTCTTTACCAACAAGCATTTTATATGAAATACCAGCATCAACTAAGTCATATTCAGGCAATTGAATATTTTCTTTATTAGCAGGAACATTAGCATATAAATTGTCATAATTTCTCCAATCAGCGTCAAATGAAAAATTATTAGTTATTCTATATTTTACACCTAATCCCCAAGTTGTTTGAGCTGCATCTCCTACTTTTCCACCATCAATATCTGTATTGATCGTTTCTAAAATATTTTGACTTTCGTCGAATCTTCTTTGAACTGCATTTCCTTTATATTCCCAGTTACCTAAAGAAGCAAACCCTTTAACATCTAATTGACTGATAGGTTTTAAAACAAAATCTAATTCTACACCAGAATGTAATTGTTCGTCATTTTGACTTGAAGTGTATACTAAATCACCTGAATTAAGAGTGGTATTTCCAATTGTTGTTTCTTCAGTTAAAACAGTTGAAGAAGAGATAACTCTATTTTTCCAAGATGTTCTATATAAGTTAATACTTGCATTAAAAATTTCAGATTTGAAACCATAACCAGCTTCAAAACCTAAAACGTCTTCATTAGAAGTTAATGGATTAACAGCATTTGTGTAATTAAGATAAATATTATCATGATAAGGTTGGCGAGAGTACAAACCTGCATTTGCATAAAAAGAGTGTTGTTGTGCAATTGTGTAACTTGCTCCACCTTTTACATTATATCCTAGATTATCAACTTTTTCTGAATCTGTATATTCAGGTAAATAATCATAATAATCAAATCGTTGGTGAGATTGATTAGAAAGAGATCCTTGAAAAAATGCAGAAAAGTTTTCATTTGCATATTCAATTTGACCAAACAAACCACCATAAGAAATAGTTTCGCTATAGTCATAGTCAATTTTTTGATTGTCTGCTGCAGTATTAAAAAATGAAGACCAAGGGTTTGTTGAAAAACCTTCATAAACTGTATTTTCTGCTACAGTTGTTGTTGGTAAGTGTGTATTATCTCTTAAATTTCTACTTTCATTCCATCCTTTTAACCCTAAATAATTACTTACTTGTCTATAATGATCTCCGTTGTAAGTTCTTAAATCTACCCCTAAATTTAAAGACAAATTATCTGATAACTCTTTCTTAAAGTTTGTAACTAAACCATACCAAGCGTGGTTGTTCATTGATGAACGAATAACATAGTTATTATTTCTATTAGCATCGGTTCCAGATCCAATTCCGTCTGTATCATTTATATTATTTGTGTAAATGGTATCAAAATCAACATATCCAGCATCTGTTGTTTTTTTACCTCTACCATAATTTCCTGTTCCTCCTCCTCGTCCCCAAGAAGCATATAGAACAGTTGATAAAGAAGTATTATCATTAATATCAAAATCCCAGTTGAAATTTGCTACAGGTTTGTGATAAAAGTTTCTTCTTTCTGTAAGATATTTTCCGTTTAAAGTTCCCCAGTTACTGTTGTATCTTCTACCATATTCTAAATATGAACTTATCGCTTTTGTATAGTTTTGATCATGATATTGTGGTGCACCAGTAATTAAAAAATTGAAGTTGTGTTTTTCATTAGGCTTGTAACCAAATGAGATAAAATAGTTTTGTCCTTCCCCTTTTGTTCCGTCATTATATCCATCACCTTGCCAATGAGAAAGCATTACACTAGCACCAAAACCATTTTCCATTAAACCCGTATTATACCCAGCAGTAGTTTTAAAATAATCGTCATTTGCTACACCAAAAGAAGCAAAACCACCTTCTCTTTTTGTAGTCGTTTTTGTAACAAAATTTACGGTACCTCCAACAGAAGATATTGCTAATTTAGAAGAACCCAAACCTCTTTGAATTTGAATAACATTAGCTATATCAGCCATTCCAGACCAGTTAGACCAATACATTTTACCATCTTCCATTCCGTTAATTGGCTGACCATTCAATAAGAATGCTGTATTATCTTGTTGAAATCCACGTACAGTAATTCTAGAATCACCATATCCACCAGATTGACCTGCTACATAAACAGAAGGTGTGTTTACTAATGCTTGAGTAACATCAGCAGTTCCTACTTTAGCTTGAATTTCGGCCGCTCTAATGGTTGAAACCGCAATTGGTGTTTTTCTATCTGCAGCTAAATCTACAACTCCTTTTCCAACCAATACCACTTCTGTTAATTGATTTGCATCAGGAAACACCTGAATAACTCCTAAATTTAGAGTATTAGAAGTTGCATTAAAATTAATTGTTTTTGATTCAAAACCTAAAAAAGAAACTACTAAAGTTCCCGATTGTGCTGAAGTTGTTAATTCAAACTTTCCGTCTAAATCAGTGGTTGTTCCGTCTTGAGATCCTTTCACTAAAACATTTGCTCCAGCTAAAGTTTCATTGTACTCACCATCCATTATTACTCCTGATATTTTTGTTTGAGCAAAAAATGAAGATGTAGAAAGCATAGCAATAATTACTAAACTTACATTGATAAAATTTTTCATCATGATTGATTTTTTAAATAATTTTAGGCAAAATTATATTCAAAAAACAACCTTAGCGTTAAAAAAAGTTTATGAATTTATTTTGATATTGCTACTCGTTAATGTAATGTTTAAGCAAATTTAACGTTGAGCTATCATGTGGTTTAATTGAATTGTTATTGATTTCATCTAAGATAGAATTAGCCAATTGTTTTCCTAATTCAACACCCCATTGATCATAACTAAAAATATTCCAAATGATTCCTTGAACAAATATTTTATGTTCATAAAGAGCAATTAATGAACCCAATGATTCAGGAGTAAGTTTATCTATTAGCAATGTATTAGTTGGTTTATTACCTCTAAAAACTTTAAAAGGTAATAAATAATCCGCTTTTTCTTTAGAAACTCCTTGTTTATCAAATTCTTCTTTTACTTGACTTTCAGATTTACCCATTAGCAAAGCTTCTGTTTGCGCAAAAAAGTTTGACATTAACTTATCGTGATGATCTTTGTTTCCGTAAAGTGATTCTTTGTAACCAATAAAATCTGTTGGAATTAATTTTGTTCCTTGATGAATTAATTGAAAAAATGCGTGTTGTGAATTTGTTCCTGGTTCACCCCAAATTATGGTTCCAGTTTGATAATTTACTGGATTTCCATCTCTTCCTATGCTTTTTCCATTACTTTCCATAATTCCTTGTTGTAAATAAGGAGCTAATTTTTGTAAATATTGAGTATAAGGAATTAATGCTTCGGTTTCAGCACCAAAAAAGTTATTGTACCAAACACTAATTAATGCTAAAACAACTGGAATATTATTTTCAAAAGAAGTTTCTTTAAAATGAGTATCCATTTTATTGGCTCCTTTTAGCAATGAGTTAAAATTATCAAAACCAACAGCTAAACTGATTGACAAACCAACTGCAGACCAAAGTGAAAATCTTCCTCCAACCCAATCCCACATAGGAAAAATGTTTCCTGGATTTATTCCGAAAGCTGTTACTTTTTCAATATTTGTAGAAACAGCAACAAAATGCTGAGCAACATCTTCTTGTTTGGCAGATTTTAAGAACCATTTCCTAATAGTTTCTGCGTTTGAAAGTGTTTCTTGCGTTGTAAAAGTTTTCGAAACTATTACAAATAATGTCGTTTCTGGATTTAGTTTTTTGATGATTTCGTTTACATGATCACCATCAACATTAGAAACAAAATGAACGTTTAATTGATTTTTATAATATTGAAGTGCTTCCACAACCATTGCAGGGCCAAGGTCTGAACCTCCAATTCCGATATTTACAACATCCGTAAAAGCTTTGTTTGTGTATCCTTTTTTGTTTCCTGAAATAATTTCATTTGAAAAGTTTTTGATTTTTTCTTTTACTTTAAAAACTTCAGGAATTACATTTTGATTATCTACAAATACCTCATCATTCTCATTGGCTCTTAAAGCTGTATGTAAAACTGCTCTATCTTCTGTTTTATTAATATTTTCTCCAGAAAAATAAGAGTTAATTGCTTTTTCTAAACCAACCTCATTAGCTAAATCTAATAAAAGGTCAACGGTTTTTTTAGTAATATTATTTTTTGAATAATCTACTAAAAAATCTTCCCATTGGATAGTAAATTTTTCTCCTCTTTTAGGATCATTGGCAAACATATCTTTAATAGAGTTAGTTTGCATGTCATAAAAATGATTGCGAAGTTGTTGCCAAGCTTCTGTAGCTGAAGGGTTGATATTTTGTAATGACATAACTTTATTCTTCTTTAAATTTTAAAGCAGTAATACTGTCTAATTGTTTTTTTAGAGGTGCAATTTGAACTAAATATTTTGATTTGTGAGCTTTATCCATTGGCTCAGCATTTGGTAAATTTAAACGTAATGGATCAACTTGGACTCCATTTTTCCAGAATCGATAGCAAACGTGAGGTCCTGTAGCTAATCCAGTACTTCCCACTTTTCCGATAACTTGTCCTTGCGTTACTCTTTGTCCTGTTTTTACTAAAATTTTAGACATATGAAGGTATTGCGTGGAGTATGTTGGAGTATGTTTTACTTTTACATAGTTTCCATTTCCAGCAGTGTAACCTGTTCGTTCTACTACTCCAGAAGCTGTAGTTTTAATAGGTGTTCCATGAGGAGCTGCATAATCTGTTCCATTGTGTGCTTTCCACCTTTGTTGAACAGGATGAAATCGTCTTCCAGAGAATCGTGAAGATATTCTAAAGAAATCTAGAGGAGCTTTTAAGAACATGTTTTTTAAACCCTTACCTTCTTCATCGTAATAATCAGGATATTTTTGGTTTTCAGACATTTTATAAGGAAAAGCATAGATTTTTTTTCCTTTATATTCAAAATAAGAAGCTTCAATATCAACTACTCCATCATAAATAGTATCTTGAATAAACCTTTCGTTAATTGTTATAGCAAATTTATCTCCTTTTTTTATTTTAAAGAAATCTATAGAGTATTCAAATATTTTTGCCAATTTAGAAGCAACACCTGCACTAACACCTTCTTTGCTTAGGGTTTCAGATAAAGAACCTTCAATTTCTGCGGCAATTGTTCTTCTTTTTATGGTAGAAGGTCTAACTTTTTCTTGTACTTTTAAAGTAGAGTCTCTAAAATCAACAACTAAATAATTTGTTCTATTTTTTACGTAAACAAAATATTTTAAATCTTTTTTATTCTTTTTATTTAAAAACAGATAATAAGGTTTACCTGCTCTAATAGAACGTAGATTAAATGAATCTTTAATTTTTTCAGTTACCTGAAATGTTGAATTGTTGTTCAATTCATATCCATCTAAAATAGTGCTAAAAGTATCTCCAGATTGTAAAGTGTCGATTTTAACGATATAGTCATTAAATGTTATGCCAAAATCCTTAATAATTTGTTCTGGTTTTTCAATAGGTTTTATTATTTGTGGTATTTCTTTTTCTTTTTTACAAGAAAATAATGTGACGGCAACAAATATATATAGTAAGTATTTCAAATCGTTTGTTTTGTTAGGCTATTCACCCCAAGTTGCTAATTCATCTTCAGTCCATAATTGAGGAAAAAATATCCTTTTTTGATATTTTGGATGCATATATTTTTGCCAATGGCTACCACCAGTTGCTTCTCCGGTTCCAATGTATTTTATGGCTGCATTTAAATGTCCCATTACCCAAGTAATGTTTACCGTTTTATCTAAATGACGCATAGCTTCAACTAAAGCTGGGTTTTTCTGGTCGTTTTCTGGTAATTGTTTGAACTTTTGCCAAATATTGATGGTGTTATATTCTTCCATATGACGAAGAAATTCGGCTTTATATTTGCGTTCAAATTCTAAAATTAAGAATGATTTTTTACCTGTTTCATGGTCTTTACCTGCAGCTTGCCAATATAAATGCTCAAAAGCATGTTCAAATGGAGTATTTCTATCAATAGTTGCTCTAAAACGGTGATCAATTAGGTTAATTAAATCTGTGCATGCAAATTCAATTAATCGATATTGTGCACTTTGAAAACCACTTGCAGGAGTTAATGTATTTCTGAATTTCATGTATTGCTCTACTTCCATTCCATCACCCATGATATCGAATGAGGTTGTTAGCATATCAAAATAGCGAGAAATTCGCATTAATTTTTCGGTAAAAAAATCGGTTTGAGGTTTTTCTGTATGACACAATTGTTCAATTTCCCAAAGTATCATTTTAAATAACAACTCATTTACCTGATGATACATGATGAAAACCATTTCATCAGGTAAAGTTGTTCTTTGTGTTTGAAGATTTAAAAGTGCATCTGTTTGAATATAATCCCAATAAGTTATGGGTTTAGCCCATAGAAGACCTTCTAAATGAGTATCAGTTTTTTGATCTATTTTTTGAAATTTTTCATCTAAAAGTTGAATTTTTTTTTCAATTTCTGGATTTATTTCCATCTATATTATTTTTTGACTTTAAACGTATGTTTTAGTCCTTTGTATTCGTAAAGATCTGCTTTTAGAGAACCGACAGCTAAACTTGCTTTAATTCTAATTGGAGCTTTGTTGTCATCATCTGAAACCCAGATACTTAAACTCTCTTCTTCCTTAAAAACTCTACCTGCTTGAACATAAGGTCTAAGCACCATACAAGAAACTTTTCCAAATTTAGTACTTATATCTTCTTTTCCAATATATTTTAGCTTAAACTTTGTAGTTTCATCATCAAAAAACATATCAATTGAGATAGATTCTCCTTCTTTTAGATTATCAATATCTGGATGATTTCTCAAATAATAAAATGAAGAAACGATATCTTGAACATTTTCTGGGACTTTAAATGTCTTTTCAGTGTTATTTTTGTAGTCTTTTACGAAAACTGAATTATTAGATTGATTAAAAAAACCTTCTTGATATTTTGTATAACCACCTTCATCAATTTTTCTTAAAAACTGATATGGTTTACCTGTTTCTTTATCAAAAAAACTCTGATAATTATCACTAACTTTAAAAAAAGCTTTTGTAACTCCAGTTGTATATCCTGTACCGATTACATGATGTACTTTTTTATTATTTCTTGTAGCTTCTTTAATTTCTAAAGTTGCATAACCTGCTGTAACTAAACCATAATGGATTCTTAATTTAAAATACTCACCCGTTGTAAAAGAATCTTCTTTTTGGGTAAATGAATTTGTAAAAATGAACACTAAGGTTAATAAAATAAATTTTTTCATAACTGTTTAATTTTTCTTTTACTGTAGAAAATGCAATTTCTGTACCAAATTTACAAAACAAAAAAACTCAGTCCAAAAAAGGACTGAGTTTTTATGCTATTAACCAACCAAAAAACTATAAATTATGAAAAACTTATATAAAAATTTCAGAGAAACCACTCTCCTCATTTTTGCGAGTGCAAAGGTAAGTGTGATTTTGAATTATTCTTACTAATTTCTCAACTTTAACTTTTTTAACTGATTATTATCTAATAAAAGTGTTTATTTTTTGATAATGTAAAAAAATAAGCGTTTTTTATAATGTACCTCTCAATGCTTGTTCACGTTCAATTGACTCAAAAAGTGCTTTAAAATTTCCTGCACCAAATCCACGAGCACCCATTCTTTGAATTACCTCAAAAAATAACGTTGGTCTATCTTCAATTGGTTTTGTAAATATTTGCAATAAATAACCTTCTTCATCAGCATCAATCATAATTCCAAGACTCATTAACTTATCGATATCTTCTTGAAGTTTATGATTGTGTGCTTCTAATCGTAACGGAACTGCATCATAATAAGCTTGTGGTGGTGTGCTTAAAAATTCAATTCCTCTTGAGCGCATATCTGCAACAGTTGTTAAAATATCATCAGTAGCTACTGCAATATGTTGAACTCCTGCTCCTTCATAGAAGTCTAAATATTCTTCAATTTGTGACTTTTTCTTTCCTTCTGCAGGTTCGTTTATTGGAAATTTAATTCTTCCATTGCCATTTGACATTACTTTAGACATTAAAGCTGAATATTCTGTGGTAATTTGTTTGTCATCAAAAGAAAGGAAATTTACGAATCCCATTACATCTTCATACCATTTTACCCATGTATTCATTTCATTCCACCCTACATTTCCAACCATATGGTCAATATATTTTAGGCCTGTTGGTTTTGGATTATAGTCAGACACCCATTTTTCGTATCCTGGTAAAAATTCTCCTTTATAATTTTTGCGTTCTACAAACATGTGAACAGTTTCTCCATAAGTATAAATTCCTGCACGGACAACTTCTCCATGTTCGTCTGTTTCTACAGTTGGTTCCATGTAAGATTTTGCTCCTCTTTTCATTGTTTCTTCGTAAGCAGAACGAGCATCTTCTACCCAAAGTGCTACAATTTTAACACCGTCTCCGTGTTTTTTAACGTGTTCACCAATTGGAGAATCGCTTTTTAAAGCAGTTGTTAAAACTATTCTAATTTTATCTTGCTTTAATACGTATGAAGCTCTGTCTTTTACTCCAGTTTCTAATCCTGCGTATGCGTGCGATTGAAATCCGAATGCAGTTTTGTAGAAATGAGCTGCTTGTTTTGCATTTCCAACATAAAATTCTACATAATCTGTTCCTAAAAGTGGAAGGAAGTCTTGTGCTCCTTCAAATATTTTTTCTAAACCGTAGTTTACTGATTTTATTTCTTTACTCATAATGTTTGTATTAAGATGAAAGTACTAAGAATTAAGACGACCTACTTAATCATTTAAAAGCTTTCTATATTTTATTATTAATTATTTATCTAACCAAGATTGAAAATAGGTTTCATCGGCAATTTTCATAGCTTCTTCTGTAACCATTAAAGGCTTAAAAGTATCTACCATTACGGCTAATTCTTTGGTTTCTGTTTTTCCAATGCTTCTTTCTGTAGCTCCTGGATGTGGTCCATGAGGAATTCCTGCTGGATGCAATGAAATATTTCCTGGCTCAACATCATTTCTGCTCATAAAATCTCCATCAACATAGTATAAAACTTCATCAGAATCAATATTACTGTGATTGTAAGGTGCTGGAATTGAATCTGGATGATAATCATACAGTCTTGGTACAAAACTACAAACCACAAATGCATCAGTTTCGAATGTTTGGTGGACTGGTGGTGGTTGATGAATTCTTCCTGTTATTGGTTCAAAATCATGGATCGAAAAAGCATAAGGAAAATTATACCCATCATAACCTATAACATCAAAAGGATGTGACGCATAGATCATTTCTATGATTTCCTCTTTCTTTTTTACTTTGATGACAAAGTCACCTGATTCGTTATTGGTTTCTAATTCATGTGGACGACGAATATCTCTTTCGCAAAAAGGAGAATGCTCTAACAGTTGTCCAAACCAGTTTCTGTAACGTTTTGGAGTATAAATTGGACGATGCGATTCTACGATAAACAAACGATTATCTTCTGTATCGAAATCCATTTTATAGATAATACCTCTTGGAACAATCAAATAATCACCATATTTGAAGTCTATGTTTCCAAGCATGGTTCTTAATTTACCTGATCCTTTGTGAATGAAAATCATTTCATCAGAATCGGTATTTTTATAAAAATATTCGGTAGTTTTATTTTTAGGTGCTGCAAGAACAATATGACAATCTGAATTCGTTAAAACAATTTTTCTACTTTCTAGAAAATCGTTTTCAGGACTTACTTGAAATCCTTTTAATTTATAAGATTGAATGTTATTTTCTTTAGCAATTTTAGGAGCAACACTGTATTGCTTTCTAATTTCTTTTACTTGAGTTGGTCTTTGTTCATGATAGGAATTAGTATACATTCCATCAAAACCAACGGTTCCAAATAACTGCTCATAATATAACTCACCATTTGGTTTTCGAAATTGAGTATGACGTTTAGGTGGAATTTTTCCTAATGTGTGATATAGTGGCATTTCTTTTTGTTTAAAGATTAAAGTTTAAAAGTATGGTTTACCATAACTTTCGTTAACAATCAAAAAGAATATAGACTCATTCAGGATTTCTCTTGATGAGGAATTTTAAGTGAGCTAATAAATTATCCGATTTTTTCATTAGTACAAATATCGTAAAAATATTTTAATTTATTAAAACCAATATCCAATACTGAACCAAGTGTAATGATCTCTAGTCTCAGGTGACCAAGAATGCTTGATTTCTAAAGGTCCAATTAAGGAGTCAAATCCATAGCCAAAGGCATATCCAGAAAATTTTGGATGTGAAAACCAATCCTCAGATTCAAAAATTCTGTCGCTAATGTTTGCATAATTTGCGGTAAAGTTTAAATAATTTTTTTTAAACACCTCATATTCAATCATTGCAGAACCTTTGATATAGCTACTGCCTGACAAACTAAGAAAATCATATCCAAAAAAGTGTTGAAAATTATTTATTTTGTTAAATCCATAACCTCCTAAAACAAAATCAAAATAAGGAATTGTTCGTTCACCAATTATTGAGCCTAGTTCTGATTGTAGTTTAACAGAGACTTTTTGGTAAAAAGTTTTTACTATCCCAATATCTCCTTTAATTGTAGAAAAACGCTCAAAATTATTATTAAAATTAGAAGAAAAAAGATACGATTTTAATTCTCCATTAATATACCAGCCTGATTTTGGAAAATATTTTTTATCAAATGAATCATATTTTAAATTACCAAAAACAGAAAAGTAATCACTTTTGTCAAAAATTGGAGTTAGATTTTGCAATGTAGGTGATTGAATTCTTAAATGTTTTAATTCAACACCTGTTCCAATGAGGAACAGTTTGCTAAAAATGGTTTCCACAAATATTCGATTGGAAAAATCTGAATAATCAATATTAATAGAATTTATGTCTAAATTGGTTAATGTAGTTCCATTGTTAAAATCATTTTGAATATTTTTATTAAAAGTGTTTAATCTAGAGTTTATGCCAAAGCTCCAATAAAAACCATTATCAATAAAGTAGTCAAAATTATACCTGAAATTATCTCCTAAAATTATATCTAAAGAAGCAACATCATTTTTTGATAATAATTTTTTTTGTGTTAGGTTTATTAATAAAGAGCTTTTATATAAATCGTCATAGTGTAAGCCAAATTTAATAAAAGTATTTACCTGATTTTCTTTTAAATCAAAGACTAAATTGTCGTTTTCGTCAAAACTATATAATATTGAACTAAAATTATCGGTGGCATTTAAACTATTAATACCTTTTTCAAATTTATAAAACGGGATTTTTTTATTTTGATTAAAATTAAGTTTCCCAATAATATAAGACCTTGTGTAGTTTTTTAAGTCATTTATTCCAATATCTTTAACAGTAATTGAATCACAAATTTTGATCTTTCTCTTAACAATTTTATCTTTAGATTGAAGTTGGATCAATTTTTCTATTTCATTCCTAGAAGCTTCTTCTCCTTTATTAATAATTAAATTGCTTTTGTCAAATGAAAGAACCGACATACCTTTAACGTCTGGTTTAATGTACACATCAGTCAGAAGTATTTTACTTTTCATTTTTTCAATAGTATTGAAATTAGAAATTTGCATCAAAACACTTGTTACACTTTGTAAATCTAATCTGTCTTTTAAACCCTCTTGTACATCTACACCAATTATAATATCTGCGCCTAATCTTTTTAATTCTTCAACTGGATAATTATTTTTTACACCTCCATCTACTAGTAATTTACCATCAATTTCAATTGGGTTATATAATGTTGGTAATGCTCCACTAGCAATAATTGCTTCGGCTAGCGTTCCTTTTTTTAATAAAACCTCTTCACCAGTTTCAATGTTTGTAGCCACGCAAAAAAAAGGAATTGGCAATTGACTAAAATCTTTAATGTCTTTTACATGATAGGTTAATCTAGATAAAGTATTAAAATTATACATTCCTTTTGAAAGGCCTCTTGGAGAAGAAATTTTCAAGTTCTTAAAAGGTAACGTTAAAGAATATAATTCATCGTTTCTTTTTTGATTAAACCCTTTAGAACTTCTGGGAACAAAATCTTGAATTAATTTATCAACATCCATTTGAGAAAAAGCATATTCTAGTTCTTTGCCAGAATAACCGGAAGCATATAAGCCTCCAATAATTGCACCCATACTTGTTCCACCGATATAATCAATTTTGATATTAAGGGAATCGATTATTTTTAAAACACCGATATGAGCTAAACCTTTTGCACCACCACCAGAAAGCACTAATCCTATTTTAGGTTTTTGTATGGAATCTTGAGCGTAAATTGGAGTAGAAAATAGAAAATAGAAAATAGAAAACAGAAACAAAAAAGCATAATGAATTGGGAGAAGTCTTTTCTCTTTTTTCTTTTCTCTTTTTTCTTTTTTCTTAAAAATCAAAATATTAAGTTTCTTTTTCTTTGTAAAATTCGGTAATTTTTTTGGCTTTTGAAAGTCCTATAACATCAGAAATTTCTTTTTCTGTAGCTAATTGCAATCTTTTAACACTTTTAAAATGTTTTAGTAACGTAATCATTGTTTTTTCTCCAATTCCTGGAATTGATTCTAAGGAATTTGTTAAAGCAGCTTTACTTCTCTTATCTCGATGATGTGTTATTCCAAATCGATGAGCTTCATTTCTAAGAAACTGAATAATTTTTAAAGTTTCTGATTTTTTATCCAAATACAACGGAACCGAATCACCCGGATAAAATAATTCTTCCAGTCGCTTTGCAATTCCAATAATAGCAATTTTTCCTCTTAAACCTAAAGCATCAATACTTTTTAAAGCAGAAGATAATTGTCCTTTACCACCGTCAATAATTATTAGTTGTGGTAATGGTTCGTTTTCGTCCATTAAACGCTTATATCTTCTGTAAACCACTTCTTCCATGGAAGCAAAATCATCGGGTCCATCAACTGTTTTTATGTTGAAATGTCGATAATCTTTTTTACTTGGTTTGCCATCTTTAAAAACCACACAAGCTGCTACTGGATTTGTTCCTTGAATATTTGAGTTATCAAAACATTCTATATGTCTAGGCTCAACCGAAAGACGTAAATCTTTCTTCATTTGAGCCATAATTCTATTGGTATGTCTATCTGGATCGACGATTTTTATTTGTTTCAATTGATCCATTCTATAGTATTTGGCATTTCGAATAGACAAATCTAAAACTTGTCTTTTATCTCCTAATTGTGGAACTGTTATTTTTAAATTTTCTCCTAAAGATATTGGAAAAGGAAGAATAATTTCTTTTGAATTTAATTTAAATCGTTCTCTGATTTCAACAACAGCTAGTTCTAATAATTCTTCGTCAGATTCTTCTAGTTTTTTCTTGATTTCCATAGTGTGCGAACGAACGATCGCTCCATGAGAAATTTGTAAGAAGTTGACATAAGCCATTGCTTCATCCGAAACAATTGAAAACACATCAATATTCGACAGTTTAGGGTTTAATACAGTAGATTTTGCTTGATAATTTTCTAAAACCTGAATTTTTTCTTTGACTTTTTGAGCCGCTTCAAATTGCATGTCTTCAGCCAATTCTTTCATTTGTTTTTTAAATTCTTTTAAACTATCCTTGAAGTTTCCTTTTAAAATTTGTCTAATAGCTTCTACTTGCTTCTGATAATTTTCTAAAGATTCTAATCCTTCACATGGACCTTTGCAATTGCCAATATGATATTCTAAACAAACTTTATATTTTCCTGATTTAATATTTGCTTGTGACAAATCATAATTGCAAGTTCTCAAAGGATATAATTCTTTAATCATTTCTAAAATCGTATTTACAATTTTAAAATTAGTATATGGGCCATAATATTCTGACCCATCCTTTGTCATTCTTCTTGTGGGAAAAATTCTTGAAAAAGGTTCGTTTTTAATGCAAATCCAAGGATAAGATTTATCGTCTTTTAATAAAATATTATACCGTGGTTGAAGTTTTTTAATTAAATTATTTTCCAACAACAATGCATCTGATTCTGTGGCAACAACAATGTGTTTAATAGATGCAATTTTTTTTACTAAAACACTAGTTTTGTAATTATCATGTTTTTTAGTAAAATAACTCGAGACCCTTTTTTTTATATTTTTAGCTTTTCCAACATATATAATCTTATCGTCTTTATCAAAGTACTGATAGACACCAGGATTATTGGGTAAAGTTTGAATTTGAAGTTCGAGTGATGAATTAGTCATTAAAAATTTGATTTTTCGAATAAGCTCGATAACAAATTTACATAGATTTTTATAGTAGTACTATTTTCTAAATAGGAATTTCTTACTTTTAACACTTATTATCATTTTATGAAAAAGAATAAAGTTATAGAATTGTTGGGTGAAAGTATTTTACCTGGAACAAGCAAAACTATTGAAGTTGAAATTGCCAAATTACACACAATGACAAAGCTTAAAATTCCAGTAATTATTGAACGTTCTAAAATTGATGGTCCAACCGTTTTGTTTAGTGCTTGTTTGCATGGAGATGAAATCAACGGAACTGAAATTGTACGCCAAATTATTCGCAAAAAAATAAACAAACCATCACGCGGAACCATAATTTGTATTCCAATAATAAATATTTTTGGCTTCATCAATCAAACTCGAGAATTTCCAGACAAGCGTGATCTGAATCGTGTTTTTCCCGGAAGTAAAAATGGCTCATTAGCCAGCAGGTTTGCTCATTTTTTGGTGACAGAAATTATTCCAAATGTTGATTATGCTATTGATTTTCATGCTGGTGGAGCCAGTCGTTTCAATGCTCCACAGATAAGAATTGTTCCAAACAATCTTGAATTAAAAGAATTAGCAGCAGTTTTTAATTCTCCATTTACATTATATTCAAAAAACATCCAAGGTTCATTTAGAAATGCATGTACAAAATTAGGTGTAAAAATGTTGCTTTTTGAAGGTGGAAAATCTTTAGATTTAAATGATATGATAACTGAAGATGGTGTTCAAGGTTCAAAACGTTTTTTAAAGCATTTAAACATGTTAAATCCAGATGTAGAATCTTTTAAAAAAGAACAAGAAACTATTTTTATTGAAAAATCGAATTGGATTCGATCAAATTTTTCTGGTATATTTCATGGTTTAATAAATATTGGTAGTTATGTAAAAAAAGGAGAAGTTTTAGCAATGATTTCTGATCCTTTTGGCAAGGTGGAGCACAAGTTAAAAGCACCAAATGATGGCTATGTTATTAATGTAAATGATGCACCAATTGTGTATCAAGGTGATGCTGTTTTTCATATTTCTACCAAATTAGAAAATCAAAACTAACATTTATCATGTTTTGCTGTTTGAAGTAATGGTAATTTTGTACTCAAAACTACCATAATGCATTATTGGAAAAAACTGTCGCAAGAAGAACGAAAAAATAGAATTGAAAAAGCGCTTCAAAATAATATTAATTTCTCTAAGGATATTTCATTAGGCTATCCAGCGTCTCAACTCGATGGACAAGTGTTTTATGATGATGCTCCTTTTTTAAAAGATGCTCCTACGCTACAAACTTTTGTTGCAAATCCAAACAATATTGGTTGTCATACTTATGGTGATTCGGAAAGTGCTTTTGGTGGTACTCAAGATATAGAAAGAGAGGTTTTAAATGTGCTTGCTGTGGATGTTTTCAAAGCAGATCCTAACCAATTTGACGGTTATATTGCTCCAGGTGGAACTGAAGCCAATATCCAAGCCTTTTGGATTTATCGCAATTATTTTATAAATGAGCATGGTGCCAATTTATCCGAAATTGCATTAATAGCTTCTGAAGACACTCATTATTCTATTCCAAAAGGAGCAAATTTACTTCAAATTGACAGAATAAATGTACCTGTTCATTTTGAAACTAGAGCTATCGATGAAAATAAGTTAGTAGAATTACTGCTAATGGCAAAAGCAAACGGCAAAAAATATTTTATTGTAGTGTCAAATATGGGAACAACAATGTTTGGTTCTGTGGATAATCCTGAAACTTACACATCCCTATTAGAAAAACATCAATTAACCTACAAATTACATATTGACGGAGCTTATGGTGGATTTGTTTATCCATTTAATAATCAAAATTCAGCAATAAATTTCAGCAACCCAAAGATAAGTTCTATTACTATTGATGCTCATAAAATGCTTCAAGCACCATATGGAACAGGAATTTTTATTTGCCGAAAAAATTTAATTGAAAATGTAATCACCAAAGAAGCTAAATATGTTGAAGGAATGGATTTAACCCTTTGTGGAAGTCGTTCTGGTGCAAATGCAGTGGCTGTTTGGATGATTTTATTTACTTATGGGCCTTTTGGTTGGTTTGAAAAAACGAGTGTTTTACAAATGCGAACTCAATTTTTATGTAATGAATTGGATAAATTGAATGTAAAATATTTTAGAGAACCTTACATGAATATTGTTACTATTCAAGAAGAGTTTGTTCCAAAAGCTTTAGCTAAAAAGTTTCATTTAGTGCCACAAGAACATCATGGAGAAAACAAATGGTATAAAATTGTTGTAATGAATCATGTGGAAGTCGAACATTTGACTATTTTTATAGACGAATTAAAAGCGACAATGTATGTTGAAGAAGGAATTAAGAATTAAGTATAAAGAATTAAGACAACATTTATCAATTGAAGAAATTGATAAAAAAAGTTTAGCTATTGCAAACCAATTATTAAAATTAGATATTTGGGAAAGTACTTATTTTCATATCTTTTTACCTATTGAAGAACAAAAAGAAGTCAATTCTGAATTTATATTAAATATTTTACAAGCAAAAGACAAAGAAATTGTGATTTCAAAATCTAATTTTGAGACAACTTCGATGGAACATTTTCTTTTAACTGATAATACCAAGATAAAAAAAAACAACTACAATATTCCTGAACCTATAAATGGATTAAATGTGCCAACCGAAATGATTGATGTAGTTTTTGTGCCTCTTTTAGCCTATGACAAGCAAGGAAATCGTGTTGGCTACGGCAAAGGCTTTTATGATAAGTTTTTATCAGAATGTAAAACAAACGCTATTAAAATAGGGCTGTCTTTCTTTATACCAGAAGAATTAATTGAAGATGTTTATGAAAATGACATTAAATTGAATTTTTGTGTGAATCCAGAAGACATAATTTCTTTTACATAAATTAACCTTCTATAGTTCCAAAAGCTTTCTTATTGAAAACAATTAGAATTCCAACACCAACAGAAATTGCAAAATCGGCTACATTGAAAATAGCATTAAAGAAAGTAAAAGGTTTTCCACCGATAAAAGGAACCCATTCTGGCATAGGATAATCAACTATAATAGGAAAATAGAACATATCAACAACTTCTCCGTGAAACCAAGTTCCATATGGTTCTTCAGCAAATATAGTTGCCACTTGATGATAGCTATCGTCAAAAATAACTCCATAAAAAACAGAATCTATTATGTTTCCTAATGCTCCAGCAAAAATTAGAATGATAGCCACTATTAAATATTTTGAACTTTCTTTTTTTAGCGAATCTTGTAACCACCAAGCAATTCCAAAAACGGCAAAAATTCTAAAAACAGTTAAAATTATTTTTCCATAATCACCCGGAATTTCTGCACCCCATGCCATTCCTTCGTTTTCAATAAAATGAATTCTAAACCAATCAAAAACTTTAACTTCTTCGTTTAAGAAAAAGTTAGTTTTGATATATACTTTAGAAATTTGATCGATTAATAAAACTATGAAAATATATAGATAAGCTTTCTTTAAAGACATTTTTGAAAATTTAATGCACAAAAGTAATGATTTTATTCCATAAAAAAAGCGACTCATCTGAGTCGCTTTTTAAATAGATGTTTTTTTTATTCTCCGTATACTTTTACATCGTCTACCTGGAAAGCTCCGTCCAAATTTAAATCTGTACCTGAACCTGTGAATTTAAAAGCTACATGAATATTTCCTGAATAATTAGAGACATTTATGAAAGATGTTAAAAACTGATACCATGAAATATCCATATTTGGAATATTAGCATTTAAAGTTTGCCAATTAGCAGATAAAACATTAGTTCCATCATAATTTGTAGAAACTAAAACTTCCAAAGAGTTTCCTGGAGAATCTACGTCTAAATGATGTTGTGCAATTTTAAAAGTAAGCACTTCATTTATTGTATTATCTAAATTAATTGCTGGTGTAACTAACCAAACTTTATTAATTGCTGCTCCAGAACCGTAAGCACTAAATTCTGCATATCCATTTCCGCTAAAAGTTTTTTCTCTCCAAAGCCACGATCCACTTTCTGCAAAATTAGTCCAACCTGGATTGTTTAAATTTGTATTGTTTGTAGCTGTTTGGAAATCTTCAGAGAAAAACGGTGTTAGTAATTGAAATCTTTCGTCGTTAAGATTAACATCATTAATTGTTCTTATCATAAATTGATAATCACTATTGTATTTTGTTAATACACCTCTAATTTTTCCACTACCACTAGGAATTGCATTTGAAGCAAAATTTGAATATTCACTTACTCTAACAATAACTTGTTGTCCTAAATTATCAGTTATTAAATGATTCGTTGCAGTCCAAGTTGAAACTGCATTTAAACTTTTATCAAAAAAAGTATGTCCTAAAGAAGTGTTTGTAAATTGAACATTATCAAACTCAATAAGCTTATTCAAATGTTGATCATTTAAAGCTTCATTTATAGTCATATGACTTACAATTTCATCTTCATTAACTTTAGTGCAAGAACGTTTTAAAACTTCTTTGTACTCAACACCACTTATTCTACCTACTTCACCTTCATAAAGACTTCCAATAAGTGTAGAACTGTGTTTTTTCATAACATAAAGATTCTTCATGTTTACATAAACCAACCTTCCTGGCTCAAATTCATTGAACAAGTTATAGGTGTCAACTGGCATACTAAAACCTATACTTCCATCAACTGATTGAAATGATATAGATTTATAAAAGTTTCCACCTTCATCACTTGAAGTTACATATGCTTCAATTATATCCTCAGTAGGGTAAATTGTAGCTGTAGTTGTAGCTGTAGAAGTAATGTCTGAAACAATTTTTGTAGCTGTTAAATTAACACATTCTCCTGATAAATCTGGTGCATTGTACTCATCACTATTAACACAACCTGTAGTGATTGCGATAAGTGATATTAAAATTAAATTTTTAATTGTTTTCATAGCTATATTAATTTTCATTATAAAATAAAACATTATCAATTTGAAAAGCTCCATCAAAATTAGTATTTGTACCTGAACCTCTAAATTTGAATGCAATGTAAACTTTTTCTTTGTATGAAGAAAGGTCAATTGTTGAAGTTACAAATTCATACCAAGATACAGAAGTATCAGGAATATTTGCATTTAGTGGAGTCCAAGTTGCATTTAACACATTTGTACCATCATAATCACTAGAAATTAAAACTTCTAAAGAATTTTCAAAAGAATTCACATCTAAATGATGTTGAGCGATATCAACTCTTAAGGTTGGTTTGTTATAATTTGTCAAATCAATTTGTGGAGTAACTAACCAAGCTATATTAGAAGTCGCTCCAGAACCGAAAGCACTAAACTCAGCATATCCATTTCCGCTAAATGTTTTTTCTCTCCATTTCCACGAACCTTCTTCAGCAAAGTTTGTCCAATTTTCAATATCTAAGTCTGTATTAGCAGTTACATCTTGAAAATTTTCTTGAAAAAAAGGTATTTTAACTGTTGGAATAGCATAATCATCTTCTTTTACACAGCTTGTAAAAACTGCTAAACTTAATGTCATTAAGACAATTGGTTTTATAAATATATTTTTCATAGTTCTTTTTTTTAGAAATTAAGGTAGAAATTTAAGAAATAAGTTCTTCCATAACCATAGAAATATTTAGGTCCAAAAGTTCTTGTTCCGCTTACTAAATCTTGTTGTAAATCTGGGAAAGTTGCTTTTCTTGATTGCTCAAAACCACCTGTTTTGTATTCAATATCAAACACATTGTTAATAGATGCGAAGAAACCAACAGTGTTTCTATTTTTCTTACTAATTCTCCAAGATTTTCCACCAATAAGGTTTACTAATGTGAAAGAGTCAAATTTTTCTTGTTTTAATAAACTTCTAACTGTTTCTTCATCAGCACCATCAAAAGATATACCAGAATTGTCAAGTGTAAAATTATCTGTTCTTAAAACATTTGAAACATCAATATAGCTATCTGCTAAATAATTAACGTTTGCTCCAATCCACCAAAACTTAGGTGATCTGTATTCTAATCCCAAAGAATAAGCTTGTTGAGGCATACCTGCTTGTCTGTAGCCATCTAAATATGACTTACCATAAGAAGTTAATGGGTTTGTATTAGTTGCACTAGCTTGAGCATCATCATTAATATACAAGTTTGGATTATTATCATAAATGTATTGTCCATAAGATGCAGCACCTGTTGCCTTAACTGTAGAAGTAATCTGATATTCAATACCTAACTCTACTCCAATATTCTTTTTATTTATCCCTGTAACGATTTCACTAATAAAAGCATCTTCATCTCCAACAACGTCTGAAATGTTTTCAGCATAGTAGAAAGAAATTTCTCTTGTATTTTGAATTTTTGTCATGAAACCTGTTAATCTTGCTTTTAATTTAGGAGCTCTTATGATATAACTCGCATCCATACTCATAATATTTTCACTCTCTAGGTCTGGAGTGTAATTATTGTTTAAACGAGCATTTGAGAATGTATTTCTTAAATTTGGAGCTTTAGTTAAATATCCTCCATTGAAACTTAATAAATGACGACCTGTAATTTTATAAGTTAATCCCCCTTTGAATCCAAAGTTTTCAAAGTTTACTTTATCACTATCTCCATAAGAGTTATTAGCATAAATTCCGTTTCTATATAAACCTTCTCTATGATATTCTGTTCTAGAAAAAGATTGAGCCAAATAGAAATCTACCTTGTTATAAGTAAATTTAAATTGTGTAAAAGCGTCAGCAACTGTTGCGTTTAAATTATAATTATATCCATAAGTATCTCCTTCGCCAACTTGTCTGTTAGGGTTGTTTAAGTCTGATTGAGAAGCATCCCCCACATAAAATTGATCGATATCTAAATAATAACTTCCACCCATTAGGTCTAATAGGTTTTGATAATTATGAGACCTTAATTTTTTGAAAGAAACTCCTGCATTTAAACTAACATTGTCCGATAAACTTGACGTTAAGATTGAGTTTGCACTAAATTGATCATCATCCGTTCTATCTTCATATAAAACATAAATACTTCTTCCTGGAAAAGAGCTGTTTTGGTTAGCAATATACATTGCATTCCAATCAATTTGACTGTTGTTTAAAAAGAAATCTTTTGCAGTATCTGCACCTGCCTGATTAGGTGTCCAAACATCATCTGTAAATGTATTTAAGAAATAACTTGGTAAGTTTCTATAGTACGTTGGGTCTGGATTGTTTCCGTTAGTAAAGTCAATTCTAGAGTTTCCTATAGAACCTGTTTGATAAGAAACATTTGTATTTAATCTATTGTTTTCATTAAATTTCCAATAGTGAGATAAAATCATCATTGGTTCTTGAATATCTTTATCTCTTGAGTTTCTTTTTTTACCATCTTGATATCCCCAATATGAATTATATTTATAACCCATTAAATCCGTAACTTCTTGAGTGTTTGGAGAACTTTTTCCTCTACTATTTTGAGCAAAGATTGAAGTTAAATTTAAACTATGTTTATCATTAAATTTTTTTTCAACACTAGCAAATAATGAATTGGCACTATAATCCGTTCCTTCAAAGTGACCTTCTTGAGCCCATCTTCTTGAAGCAGAAAGTGTATATGCCCAACCTTTACTGTTAAAACCAGAAGCATGAGTAGCCATAGCTCTCCAACTGTAGTTGGTGTTTGTTCCTGAAAAAGTAACTCTATTTCCTGGACGATAAAAAGAAGCTCTAGTATTTATTTCTTGAGTTCCCAATATATTTCCAAAAGTATAATCAGATGGTGCTGTTCCCATAGAAAACTCTTGATTTCTAGTAGCATCATTTAAACCTCCCCAATTACTCCATTGTGGTCTACCATCATAAAGTTTATTCATTATTAAACCATTAATCATTGTAACACCATATTCATTATCCAAACCACGAACTCTAAACCTAGCTTGTCCCCAGTTAAATGCTGCTGCTTGTTGAAACACATCTCTTGATGCCTGTAATAATCCAGAAGTACTCTCTGAACCACTATTATCGTCACCTAAATCACTTTCTGTGATAGTAACTAAACTAAGTTGTTTTTCTGTTGTAATATCTTCTTCAATTACAACTGTACCTAAATCTAATAATTCTCCTTCTGTTAATTCTAGTTGAAACACTTGTGTTGTGTATCCTGTGTAAGTAACAATTAAAGAATGATTTCCTGAAGGCACTTTGTCAAATTTAAAAACTCCACTAACATTTGACACCTTAGATTGATTGGTACTTTCAATTGTCAATACAACATTTTGAAGCGGCTTCAATGTTTTAGAATCAATTACCTTACCTTGTAAACTAGCCTCTTGACCAAAAACAACCATTGTTTGTATTAAAAATAAAATACCTAATAATAGTCTTTTCATAAAAAATTTAAATTAATTTTGAATATTAAAATTGTGTTAAGAATATAACTTAACAGACTGCAAATGTACAATTTTTAACAATATTATATACCTTTGACCCAAACTTTGAATAAAATTGACATTAAAATAACATTAAACCAATGAGAATTAAACAAGTTATTATTGCTCTTTTACTTATAACATCAGTAAATATAGGGCTTTCACAAGAAAAAAAATTTGAATTACACACAATTGCCTTCTATAATGTAGAAAATTTATTTGATACTATTAACGACCCAACAATTAACGATGAAGAGTACTTACCTGCAAAAGGTTGGACTTATAAAAATTATAAAAAGAAGCTAGACAACCTAAGTAGAGTGTTACTTGAAATAGGAACAAATGAACAGCAAAGAAATAGCCCTACTATAATTGGAGTTTGTGAAGTTGAGAACAGAAGAGTTTTAGAAGATTTGGTTAAACAACCAAGATTAATTAATAAAAACTATAAAATTGTTCATTTTGATTCACCTGATCATAGAGGAATAGACACCGGTTTATTATATGATCCATTGCACTTTAAACCTACAAGTTATGCAAACATTCCTTTGTATGTGTATAGTGACGGAAAAGTTCCTTCTAAAAAAGAAAAAAACGAAGATACTGACGATACAGAGTCTGTAGATAAAAAATCAAAGAGAGTGTACACTAGAGACCAACTCTTAGTAACTGGTCTTTTAGATGGAGAAGAAGTTAGCTTTATTGTAAATCACTGGCCTTCACGTTCTGGAGGTGAAAAGAAAAGTAGTCCTTATAGAGAAGCTGCTGGTGCTTTAAACAGAAAAATTATTGATTCTCTTTACAAAATTAATCCCAATGCTAAAATTATTACAATGGGCGATTTAAATGACGGACCTTATAACAAAAGTGTTAAAAAAGAAATTGGAGCTGTAGCTAAAAAAGAAGATGTAAAAAAGTCTGGTATTTTTAATCCGATGGAAGAAATGTCAAATAATGGTATTGGTTCTCTTGCCTATAGAGATTCTTGGGATTTATTTGACCAAATCATGCTTTCAGAACCATATATAAACAAAGATTATAATTCATGGACTTATTGGAAAGCTGGAGTTTATAACAAAGATTTTTTAATTCAAAAAGAAGGACAATACAAAGGATATCCTTTAAGAAATTCTAACGGTGTTCCTGGTTTTAGTGATCACTTTCCTGTTTATGTGTATATAATTAGAGAACAAAAACCTAATAGACAAATAGTAACAAAAGCTGTTTCATCTAAAAAAGAGATTTCATTTAATAAAAACAAAGAGGGCCAAATAGAAATTCCTTGTACAATTAACACAGCTGGGTCAAATTTTGTATACGATGCTGATCTTGAAGATATTTTAATTTCTGGAAAAGATGCCTTGTTTTTATTAAAAACAGGTAAAGTAAAACCTGAAAATTATTCTGGAGAACAAGCTTATTCTCTTTCTGACGGAAGAATTCCAGAAGGTTCTACATTGTTAATTGACTCTATTGAATTTAATGGATTTACTTTAAACAATGTCACTGCGGTTATAACTAATGGTATTTCTTCTCCACTAGTAATCGGAGAAAATACTTTAAGAACTTTGGGTAAAGTTGAAGTAAATTATAAAGAAAGTACACTTTCAATCACAAAATAAATTTTACAATTATATCATAAATTAAAGGTTAGTTCACGCTAACCTTTTTTATTTTTAGTAACTTCGTATGTTTAAATAGGATACTATGGCAATACAAAAACCATTCAATCTAAATAAATGGGTTGAAGAAAATAGAGATTTATTAAAACCTCCTGTTGGTAACAAAAATTTATATGTAAGTTCGGGTGATTATATCGTAATGATTGTGGCTGGACCAAATGCACGAAAAGACTATCATTATAACGAAACCGAAGAATTATTTTATCAATTAGAGGGAAATATTACCGTTTACGTTCAAGATAATGGCAAAAAGAAAGCCATGCAACTTGGTCCTGGAGATATGTTTCTTCTTCCTGCAAAAGTGCCACATTCACCAGTTCGAGAAGAAAATTCTATCGGATTAGTTGTTGAAAGAAAACGTGCTGGACAAGATATTCCTGACGGTTTATTATGGTTTTGTGATAATTGCAATCATAAGTTATATGAAGTTTACTTTGAATTAAAAGATATTGAAGTTGATTTTCTAGCACATTTCAAACATTTTTATGGTTCCAAAGAATTAAGAACATGCAACAATTGCGGAACAGTTATGGAAACTGACAAACGATTCGTAAAATAATTTTTTGGAGCTATTTCCAGCTATCCACTATATCTTTTTATCTCGTTTTAAGAACGAGATAAAAAGGATGCCGTTGCTATCTGGGCTAGGGCAAAATCTTAAAAATCACTATGTATTGTGTAACAACAATTGCAAAAAAATTCAAAAAAAAGACCTATTTTTGCTAAAAATATAACAAAAACATTAAAAAAAGTTACAATGTCAACAATAGCACAACAATTCGGAATGGTAGAAGCTCTTGAGAAATTAGGGGTAAAAGCTATTAACGAAGGAACCTCAACCGGAAACATATGGTTTTCAAACGGAGAAATCATTGAAAGTTATTCACCAGTTGATGGTCAATTAATAGGTAAAGTAAAAACAACTACTGCTGCAGATTACGAAAGAGTAATGCAAAGTGCAACAGCTGCTTTCAAAACATTTAGAGCCATGCCAGCTCCACAAAGAGGAGAAATTGTTCGTCAATTTGGAAACAAATTAAGAGAATTAAAAGAACCTCTTGGAAAATTAGTTTCTTACGAAATGGGGAAATCTTTACAAGAAGGATATGGAGAAGTTCAAGAAATGATTGATATCTGTGATTTTGCAGTAGGTTTGTCTCGTCAATTGAACGGTCAAACTATTCCTTCAGAACGTCCAGGTCACGTTATGAGAGAACAATGGCATCCTATTGGTGTAGTTGGAATCATTTCTGCCTTTAACTTTCCAGTAGCCGTTTGGTCTTGGAATACAGCTTTAGCATGGATTTGTGGTGATGTTTGCGTATGGAAAGCTTCTGAAAAAGCTCCTTTATGTTCTATTGCTTGTCAAAATATCATTGCAGGAATTCTAAAAGAGAACAATTTACCAGAAGGAATTTCATGCATCATCAATGGTGATTATAAAGTAGGAGAAATGATGACTACTGATACAAGAATTCCTCTAATTTCTGCAACAGGTTCAACTCGTATGGGAAGAATTGTTGGAGCAACAGTGGCAGAACGTTTCGGAAAATCATTATTAGAATTAGGAGGAAACAATGCTATTATCATTACACCAACTGCAGATTTAAAAGTGGTAGTTCCTGGTGCTGTTTTCGGTGCTGTTGGAACGGCTGGACAAAGATGTACGTCTACAAGACGATTAATCATTCATGAATCAGTTTATGATAAGGTTAGAGATGCCATTGTGGGTGCATACAAACAATTGACTATTGGAAATCCATTAGATCAAAAAAATCATATTGGACCACTAATTGATAAAGATGCTGTAAACACTTATTTAGCTGCTATTGAAAAAGCAAAAGCAGAAGGTGGAAAAGTATTAGTTGAAGGTGGTGTTCTTTCTGGTGAAGGATATGAATCTGGATGTTATGTAAAACCAGCGATTATAGAAGCAGAAAATCATTTTGAAATCGTGCAACATGAAACTTTTGCTCCAGTTTTATACTTAATGAAATATTCTGGTGAAGTTGAAAACGCTATTGAATTACAAAATGGAGTTGCTCAAGGTTTATCATCAGCCATCATGACTAACGAAATGAAAGAAGCAGAAAAATTCTTATCATTTGCAGGTTCAGATTGTGGAATTGCTAACGTAAACATCGGAACTTCTGGTGCTGAAATTGGTGGAGCCTTTGGTGGTGAAAAAGAAACTGGTGGTGGAAGAGAATCTGGTTCTGATTCTTGGAAAGTATATATGAGAAGACAAACAAATACTGTTAACTATTCAGATCAGTTGCCTTTAGCACAAGGAATTAAGTTTGATTTATAGTAGATAGTATTAAGATTATAGAATTAAGTATTAAGACTTATTCAAATAAAAAACCCTTCAAACAAAATGTTATGAAGGGTTTTTAAATTTTAAGTAATTTTTTTATCGTTGCATATTCTTAGCTTCAATACTCATAGTAGCATGAGGAACCAATTTTAAACGCTCCTTGTTGATTAATTTTCCTGTTACTTTACAAACACCATACGTTTTGTTTTCTACACGGAAAAGCGCGTTTTTCAGGTCGCGAATGAATTTCTCTTGACGAATAGCCAAAGCAGAATTTGCTTCTTTAGACATAGTTTCACTACCTTCTTCAAATGCTTTAAAAGTTGGAGATGTATCATCAGTTCCATTATTCAAATCATTCATATAAGCACTTTTTATTAAATCTAAATCGGCTTGTGCTTTTTCAATTTTTTGTAAAATCAATTCTTTAAACTCAGCTAAATCTGCGTCTGAAAATCTCATTTTTTCTTCTGTCATCATAGTGTATTATTTTGAGATTAATATTCTTGTTTTAATGTCATCAAATTCAATTTCTGTGCCATTTATCATTTCATCCACAAAAACTAAATTTTCGGTTAAGGTTTCAGATTTAATATAGTCTTCATTACTGATAATTGCATCTTCTAAAATTCCATTCTTTAGCAATTCAACTTTAATCTTATCAGTAACCTCTAAACCATTATCTTTTCTAATATTTTGAATTCTGTTGACAAGCTCTCTAGCTATACCTTCTTTTCTTAATTCTTCCGTAATTGTTATATCTAAAGCTACTGTGATACCATTAGCATTAGCAACCAACCAACCTGGAATATCTTGAGAAGAAATCTCAACGTCTTCTAATGTTAAATTTATACTTTTTTCTCCAATATTGATACTTAATTCTCCTTGCCTTTCCATTTCATCGATGTTTTCTGCAGTGAAATTTTGTATCTGTTTAGCAATCAACCCCATATCTTTTCCAAAACGTGGCCCAAGAGCTTTAAAATTAGGCTTAATTTGCTTTACTAAAACTCCAGATGCATCATCTAAAAGTAAGATTTCTTTTACGTTTACTTCAGCTTTAATCAAATCAGAAACAGCTTCTATTTCTGCCTTCTGAGAAGCGTCAAGTATAGGAATCATTACCTTTTGCAACGGTTGGCGTACTTTAATCATCTCCTTTTTTCTTAGCGATAAGACTAAAGAAGAAACCGTCTGAGCTTTCATCATTTTGCTTTCCAGCGATTTATCAACATATTTTTCAACATATTCTGGAAATTTCGCCAAATGTACACTGTCAAAGTTTTCTGAGTTTGTTGTCTGTGTTAAATCTCTGTAAAGTTTATCCATAAAGAATGGAGCGATTGGAGCACTTAACTTTGAAACCGACAATAAACAAGTATATAATGTTTGATATGCTGCAATTTTATCGGTTCCATATTCTCCTTTCCAAAATCTTCTTCTGCACAGACGAACGTACCAATTACTCAAATTTTCTTGAACGAAATCTGAAATTGCTCTTGCCGCTTTTGTTGGTTCGTAATCCGCATAGAAAGTATCTACATCTTTAATTAAAGAGTTTAATTCTGATAAAATCCAGCGATCAATTTCTGGTCTATCTTCTAATGGAATTTCAGCTTCAGCATAAGTGAAATTATCAATATTAGCATATAAACTAAAAAACGAATAGGTGTTATATAATGTTCCAAAGAATTTACGACGAACTTCTGCAACACCTTCTATATCAAATTTTAAGTTATCCCATGGATTTGCATTAGCAATCATGTACCAACGTGTAGCATCTGGACCATATTCAGCTAAAGTAGTGAATGGATCAACAGCATTTCCTAGACGTTTAGACATTTTTTGGCCTTCTTTGTCTAATACTAATCCGTTTGAAACTACATTTTTATAGGCAATTTTGTCAAAAACTAAGGTTCCTATAGCATGTAATGTATAAAACCAACCACGAGTTTGGTCAACACCTTCTGCTATAAAATCAGCTGGAAAATCTTGGTTTCCATCAATTTTTTCTTTGTTTTCAAATGGATAATGCCATTGTGCATAAGGCATTGCTCCTGAATCGAACCAAACATCAATTAAATCACTTTCTCGTTTCATGGGTTTCCCTGATGGAGAAACTAACACAATGTCATCGATTACATTTTTGTGTAAATCCACTAAATCGTAGTTTTCTTCACTCATATTACCAATTTCAAATGCTTTGAATGGATTTTCCTTTTGGAAACCAGCTGCGATTGATTTTTCTATTTCAGTATACAATTCTTCTACAGAACCTATTAATATTTCTTCTGTTCCTTCATCATTTCTCCAAATTGGCAATGGAATTCCCCAATATCTGGAACGTGATAAATTCCAATCATTTGCATTTTTTAACCAATTTCCAAAACGACCTTCACCAGTAGCTTTTGGCTTCCAGTTGATGGTTTCATTTAAGTCAAACATACGTTCTTTAACTTCTGTGACTTTAATAAACCATGAATCTAATGGATAATATAAAATGGGTTTGTCAGTTCTCCAACAATGTGGATAACTGTGTACATATTTCTCCACCTTAAAAGCCTTGTTTTCTTCTTTTAATTGGATAGCGATTTCTACATCTGCAGAACGCTCTGGAGCTTCACCATCATTGTAGTATTCGTTCTTTACATATTTTCCAGAATAGTCTCCTAAACCTTGTATAAATTTACCTTGCAAATCCACTAAAGGCACTAAATTGTCATTAACGTCTTTTACCAACATTGGAGGAACTTCAGGTGTAGCTTCTTTGGCCACTTTAGCATCATCTGCTCCAAATGTTGGTGCTGTGTGAACGATTCCTGTTCCGTCTTCTGTTGTAACGAAATCACCAGAAATTATTCTGAATGCATTTTCTGGATTATCATTTGGTAACGCTAATTTCATTAGTTGTTCGTAACGAATTCCAACTAAATCACTTCCTTTAAATTCTTTTAAAACTTGAAAAGGAATTTTTTTGTCTCCTTCTTTGAAATTTTCAAAATCATGTGCTTCTGAAGATTCAAAGAAATTTTTATTGAATTGTTTTCCAACTAAATTCTTAGCTAAAATTACTTTTGTTGGTCTGTAAGTATATTGATTAAATGTTTCAACTAAAACATAATCTATTTTTGGCCCAACTGTTAATGCTGTGTTTGAAGGCAAAGTCCAAGGAGTTGTGGTCCAAGCTAAAATATGAATATCTCCAAGTTCAGTTAAGAAATCTGGCAAAGATTCGTTTATAGCTTTAAATTGAGCCACAACTGTGGTATCTGTAACATCACGATATGAACCTGGTTGATTTACTTCATGAGAAGATAAACCTGTTCCTGCTTTTGGAGAATAAGGTTGGATTGTGTATCCTTTGTACATCAAATCTTTATTATAGATTTGTTTCAACAACCACCATACACTTTCCATGTACTTCGATTTGTAGGTCACATACGGATTTTCCATATCTACCCAATAGCCCATTTTTTCGGTAAGGTCATTCCAAACATCCGTGTAACGCATCACGGTTTTTTTACATGCTTCGTTATATTCTGAAACTGAAATTGTTTTTCCTATATCTTCTTTAGTGATTCCTAGTTCTTTTTCAGTTCCTAATTCTACAGGTAAACCGTGAGTGTCCCAACCCGCTTTACGCTTAACTTGAAATCCTTTTTGTGTTTTATAGCGACAAAAAATATCTTTAATTGCACGAGCCATTACGTGATGAATACCAGGCAATCCGTTTGCAGAAGGAGGTCCTTCAAAAAACACGAAAGGTTGGTTTCCTTCACGAGAAGTAACAGATTGTTCAAATATGTTGTTTTCTTTCCAAAATTTAAGGGTTTCTGATGCAACAGTTGGCAAGTCAAGTCCTTTATATTCAGTAAATTTTGTGCTCATTTTATCGTTTTCTTAAATCAATTTGCGAAAGTAATGAATTTTGAAAAAACGAACACTAATTTCCTAAATTTTCATATGTTTTTTATGATAATTTTAGATTTAAGAAGTGAATTTCAAAAATTATGAAAAAACTTCCTTCAAAACATCTAAAGATTTGGGTTTTTTGAAACCGTCTAAATGTGTAGAATAATAATCCAATAGAATTTTTAGCAATAATTGTCTCTCTACTGAAGCGAAATTCAATTGATTGTCATCAAACTTTAAATCAATAAGCTTATTTAATAATGATGTTTCATGTTTCGACAAACAACTTGTTCCTTCTAATGGAGAAAAAATTCCATCAATGGTTTCAAAGTAAGGTAATTGTCTTTCTGAAATATCTGGATAAAACCCCAAATATTTTGTCATTTCCAATAATAAAATCAGGTGAAAATTAGAAACTTCATCGTGAGTATCTAACCATTGAAATGCAGTTTCTAGAAAAGAGAATAAGTTCTCGTTTTTTTCTTCTTCTTTAATACTATGATGCAATACTTCAGATAGGAAAATTACAATTGTACTTTTAAAAATATTAGTGTTTATACTTTGGTAAGGGAATGCTAATTTAATTTCTTTGAAGTGCTCTAAAGTTCCTTTATTTTTGTGATTAGCTTCAATTTCAAGAATATTCAAAGGTTGAAAATATGCAATTTTCTGATTGTTTTTTTGAGATGAAAAGGCATTTCTAACAAAATAAGATTTTAAACCATCTGATTGTGTAAAACATTTAACAACAAGGCTTTTCTCTTGGAATTTTAATACTGAAAGAACAATTGCTTTGGTTTTGACTTGCATTTTAAGTTGAGAATTATCGAATAATCATAACTTTTTTGACTTTTGTTTCAATTCCGTCTTCAGCAGAAATAAAAATCATATATACTCCTGATGCAACTTTATATTTACCAAAAGCTGTTGTGTCCCATTCAATTGTTCCTCCTTCAGAAGTTGTTTCGTGAACTAAATTACCTTCAATATCTGTAATTTTGATGTTTGCATCATCAATTAAACCACTAATTTTTACTGTACCATTAAAATCTGGTCTTACTGGATTAGGGTAAACATATACATTAGATAAATCGTCACTTGCTTTAGTATTTACTCCTAGGAACGAAATCAAACCTTTGTCTGTTGCAAAAAACACTTCTCCCGTTACATCATCTATTTCAATATCTAAGATATTATTACTTGGTAATGGTGAATTAGTTTTTGTGAAGCGGTATAGTGTTTCCTGACCGTTTGGTGAAATAAGAAAAATTCCTGCACCAGCTATTGAAACCCATTTATTATTTGCACCGTCTACTGCAATATCAACTACTGATTGTTGGTAAAACAATTCTTGAGCTAAACCATCTTCTTCTATAATAATGGCATTTGCAACTAACTCTGTTTCATTAATAAATTTATCTACAGACAGCGTTCTAATTCCTCTAAAAGTTCCTATCCACAATAAATTTCGGTTATCAATAGCCAAGCATTTGACATCTATACTTGGTATATTACCTTCTTCAACATTAATTCTTATGAGTTTGTTATTATAATTTTCATTAAATGCTGTTAAAACATTTTTTCTAAATGACGGCATCCATTTTGTGCCATTTTTATCAACTACTAAAGGAGCATAATTTTCATAAACTGGCTCTATAAGTTGATTTTCAATATTATACGTTTGCCATTGCCCATTCGTTTTTAATACTTTTAATGGGTTTGCAACTAATGAATTTGTCATCCATATATTACCATTCTTGTCAAATGCTGGTCCATTGGGTCTAACAGAAATAAATCCAACAGCGTTTGGTACTTGTTGCACTTGTAGACCATTAGCACCTGTGTTAGTATGATCAAACAATGTTATTCCATTATTATTGATTTTTAATAAACCATTATGATAAGATGGAATATACAATTCATCTTCATTATTAGGGTTAACAACTATATTTGAAAGAGATTTGGCATCAAGTAGTTCACTATAAGGAATAATTTCCCAACCTTGATTATTTGAAAACTTACTTATTGGGTTTTCAGCATAATCTGGTTCGAAAAATCTATCATAACCACCATAAACTGCCCACAGAAATTTAGTTGTTTTTTTTATTCTAAAAATTTCATTTTGCTCAGGTCCGTCTGGTGAAAGTGCCTCAAAGGTCAAAGGATTTGACAATTGTGTTTGAAAAAGCCCGTCTTTTTTTGTACCTATAAATAAATTATCTTCAATTGTAACTGCACAAGTGAATAAATTTATATTATCTGGAATTTGCGTTATATGAGCAACAGAAGAAAATAAAATATCTAATACATAAACATGATTATTACAAGTTATGATTAAATTCTCCTCTGTAGCTAAAAACTTAATGCCTTGTTGTGGAAGTGGAAAAACATTTTGAAAAAAAGTACCATTATATCTATAAACATTATTATCAGCATTTAAAGCAACTAATTGATTATTAAAATTAGTTATACCTAACCAGAAACCTGTATCAAAAGTTGTCCATTGGTTATAATCAATAAGGTTTGGGTTCGTAATTGAGGCTTTTTTTATTCCGCTTGGACTTGTAACAGCATAAATTTCTCCATTAAAAACAGTAGTTTGAAGAATGGGTATATCTTGTCCACCTGTACCAATGTAATAAGTATCTTCAAATTCTAAATTTGATAATTTTAAAACTGTAATACCATAATCTGTTGAAATATATACTTTATCTTGATATTCATAAAAATGATTAATTTTTTTTGCGTTTGGTGGAACTGGCACTTCATTTATGATATCAACTTTATTTATTATTTTACCATCATCTTTAGTGATAATCAATAATCCGTTATCATTTCCAGTTAAGGTCAAATTATAATTTTGGCTATAAAAAACAGATGTAATTGTTTCTGGTTTAAATCCATCAATCGAGTTTTTTATACTCAAATCTCCAGAAATTATATTTTTTGAAAATAGTGCGTTTTCCGTAGCTGCAACTACTTTTGTATTGCCATAGCTTATATCAATAATTTCATTATAGGAATAGTATCCTTTCCAAAGTTGGTCGTTTTGAGAATAAGAAACAACCGTAAATAAAAGAAATAATAAAAGTTTTTTCATAGCAGGAAATCTTCCTTTTTTTAGCAAATATACTTATAAACGTTAAAACTACGTTTTTATGATAAAAAAAGCTCTTCAAATTGAAGAGCTTTTTTTTAGATTTATTTAAAAATTGTGGTTAAACTACGCCTTGAGCAAGCATAGCATCAGCAACTTTAACAAAACCTGCAATATTAGCACCTTTCACATAGTCAACATAACCATCAGAATCTGCACCATATTTAACACAAGCTTCGTGAATATTTGCCATAATATTTTTTAATTTTTCATCTACTTCTTCACTTGTCCAACTTAGACGTAAAGAGTTTTGAGACATTTCTAAGCCAGATGTAGCAACACCACCAGCATTAGAGGCTTTTCCTGGAGCAAATAAAATTTTAGCTTTATGAAATACTTCAATAGCTTCTGGAGTTGAAGGCATATTTGCTCCTTCAGATACACAGATACATCCGTTAGCGACTAAAGCCTTAGCTTCATCTTCATTTAATTCGTTTTGTGTAGCACAAGGTAATGCCACTTCACATTTAACTTCCCAAGGACGTTTTCCTTCTACAAATTTTGCATTAGGATATTTTTTTACATATTCAGAAATTCTTGCAAAATCCACATTTTTAATTTGCATGATATGAGCTAATCTTTCTGCATCAATACCGTCAGCATCGTAAATATATCCTGATGAATCAGACGCAGTAACTACTTTTGCTCCTAACTCAGTAGCTTTTTTAATAGCATATTGAGCTACGTTTCCAGAACCAGAAACGACAACTGTTTTTCCTTTGAAGCTATCACCTTTAGTTGCTAACATACTTTGTGCAAAATAAACATCTCCATAACCAGTTGCTTCTGGACGAATTAATGAACCTCCAAAAGAAATTCCTTTACCGGTTAATACTCCTGTAAATTCATTTCTAAGTCTTTTATATTGACCAAACATATATCCTACTTCTCTTCCTCCAACACCAATATCTCCAGCAGGAACGTCTGTATTTCCACCAATGTGTTTAGATAATTCAGTCATAAATGCTTGACAGAAACGCATAATTTCATTGTCTGATTTCCCTTTAGGGTCAAAATCAGCACCACCTTTTCCACCACCCATTGGAAGTGTTGTTAAACTATTTTTAAAAGTCTGCTCAAAAGCCAAGAATTTTAAAATACTTAAGTTAACCGATGGATGGAAACGAATTCCTCCTTTGTATGGTCCAATAGCTGAATTCATTTGTATTCTATATCCTCTATTTACTTGAGTTTTTCCAGAATCATCTGTCCATACTACTCTAAACATAATTACTCTTTCTGGTTCAACCATTCTTTCTAAGAGCATTTTGTTTTGATATTTTTTGTTTTCTTCAATAAAAGGGATAACTGTTTCAGCTACCTCTTTAACAGCCTGCATAAACTCAGGCTCATTTTGGTTTCTTTTAGCAACCGCATCAATAAATGATGAAATACTTGCACTCATAATAGTGAAATTTATATTAGAAAAAACGTTTTCGTAACCGTTGGCAAATATACATTTTATTGTAATAATACTATTGAAGTTTTATTAAATCTCCATAAAATTTAACTGATTTTTTGTAATTTGACTTGTAATTTGACTACACAGATTACCATTTGTTTAAATTTAGGCTCTTTTCAAGCCTTTTTTAGATTAAATTTTTAATTGTGTATATTGTTTTTATATATTTGTTGTTCAAAGTAATAAAACCCAAATGTTGAAAAAATTTATTATTCCGTTTTTTTTCGTTCTATTTATTGGTAATGAAATGCATGCACAATTTGGAAGAACATATCAAGAAGTTGGAATTATGGCAGGCCCTGTGTTTTTTAAATCTGATTATGGTGAGCGCGGAGATTTTGAAAATTTTTCAAAAAACATGGGATTTTCTGCAGGTGTCTTCTATTATTTTTCATTTATCGAAAATTACAGAAGTTTAAGAGAAAATTTCAAACTTAGATTGGATGCTTCATATATGAAAACCAATTTAGAACATTATGGCAAATATGTTGATCCGGCTAAAAACAGCTTGTTTGCCGAACAATTAAGAGCCATGCACGGTTCAACAAGCACCATTAATCTTGGTCTTCAAATGGAGTTTTATCCTTGGAAAACGGATGATTATAATAGAAGTACTGATTTCTCTCCTTATATGAGTTTAGGTGGTCAAATAGGTTACTTTACTTCAAAAGTTGAATCTGATTTAGGTCCAATTGGAACTTCATTAACAACACCCATTAAATATTCTAGTGGTACAAGAAACGATAGCAATCCAGTTGCTTCGTTAACATCTAGTATTGGAGTTAGATATCGATTAGATGATTATAACTCATTAATATTTGATTCAAGATTACAGTATTATACGTCTGATTGGGTTGATGGTATAAATCCTAATAGAAATGATTATCCTGAAAACAAAACCAATGATTATTCCTTAACTTTTAATTTTGGTTATGTTTATTATTTCAACTAAAAATCATTAAATTACAAAACATTAAAAAAAACTCTGAGGAAATTCAGAGTTTTTTTTAATGCTTGATAATCAATTTTTATTTGACTCAATTGTATTATATAATTGTAATGCTTTTCCGTCAGTTAGCATAGATACAAAATGGCAAATGTGTAGTAATCTATCGTACGCATTCTCTTTATGAAACTGATATCTTTCTGGTAAAACTTTCAAAATTAAATTATCATAATTTGAAGCTTTTCCTTCAATTTTATTGTTGTAAGCTGTGCAAAATTTATCTAACAACGTATTAATTACTTTATAACCAACTAATTCCTTTTCTATAACTTCTCTACTTTGATAGACATTTTTTATGCTGATTTGGATTATATCATTCATTTGAGCAGCATATTGACTTTTATCCATCAAAGCAAATGGAAATTCTCCTTTTAGTATTACTTCCTCGTTTTCAATAAAAATTTTTACTGCATCTTGAATTAAACTATTAATTGCCAAAGCTCTTAAATAACTAATTCTATCTTCTTTTGTAGTTAATGAATTGTATTTTTTTGAATCAATTCCGTTTTTGACAAGTTTTATTAAGTATTCTAAAGCAAATTCTTCTTGAATTAAACCAAGATTGATTCCATCTTCAAAGTCAATGATTGTGTAACAAATATCATCAGCTGCTTCAACTAAATAAGCCAAGGGATGACGTTCAAAACCAATATCGTTTCCTGATTTGTTTTTAATTAAACCTAATTCTTGAGCCACATCATTAAAAAATGTTTTGTCTTGTTGAAAGAAACCATATTTCTTATCGCAAATTCTAGACGTTGGTTTTTTAGGTAAACTCTCTTTTGGATATTTCATAAAAGCTCCCAAAGTTGCATACGATATTCGCAATGATCCTTCAACTCCTTCTCTCGAAGTTGTTAAAACAGAAAAGCCATTTGCATTTCCTTCAAAATCTATTAAATCTTGCCATTCTTTATCGGAAACTTTGTCTTTAAATTGTTGCCCGTTTCCTGTTTTGAAATATTCACCAATGGCTTTTTCTCCCGAATGACCAAAAGGTGGATTTCCAATATCGTGAGCTAATGAAGCCGCTGCAACAATTGCTCCAAAATCATTCATTTGATAACCGTGAATTTCTGACAAATAAGGATATTTTTCAATGATTTTTTTTCCGATTAATCTTCCTAAAGAACGTCCTACAACAGAAACTTCTAAACTATGCGTTAATCTGTTGTGAACAAAGTCGGTTTTTGATAACGGAATTACTTGGGTTTTATCTTGTAAACTTCTAAAGGCAGATGAAAATATAATTCTATCATAATCAACTTCAAAACCTAAACGTGTATCATCTTCTTCTTTTCGAAGTCTTTTACTTGTATCACCATGTCTTTTTAGTGATAATAGTTGTTCCCATTTCATCATTGGATATATTTTAAAATATTTTTTTCATGCATATGCTGCTCTCAACTCCTTCATATTGTCCATAATTTGGAATTATTTTGTATCCAAATTTCTTGTATAAAGCAATAGCATTTTCTAGTTTTTGTGAAGTTTCAAGTTGGCATGAAGTATAGTTTAATTCTTTAGTCCAACTTTCTAATTCGTTTAAAATTGTTGTTGCAATACCTTTTCCTCTTCCTTCTGGTACAACAAACATTCTTTTTATTTCTGCAATGCTAGGTTCTAATTCTTTAAATGCTCCACAACCTAATGGAATTTCATTTTCATAAAAAACCACAACATTTTCTATATAAATTTGATTGTACTGTGCAAAGAAATCCTTTTCATCACCATCAATATCAACTAGAAATTCATCAAACAATGCTGTTAATTTTTGAAAGTCTTTGTGGTCTGAATTTGTTCTATGCAACTTTGTCATGGATGTAAATCACTTTTTGTTATCAGTTTAGAAAAATTACATTTCTACACCAATTTCTGAAATGGAATTTCGACTATTTATTATTTCTTCATACTTCTTTACATCTACAACCACAGTATCTGTCCAGGTATCATGCCAACCTTTGTCATCATTTCCTAAAAATGATAAAAATTCAAAAGGAACAATTCTACTTAAGGTTCTCATTAAAACTTTGTCTGTACTAGCTTTTGAACCATCAATCATCAATACTTTTGTGTTAGTTATATATTTACCTATTGTTCTGCCATTAATGCTTTCAAAAGTTAAGTAATAGATAAATAAAAATAGGAAACCAATAAGATATTCAGTTATAGTATTTATGTTTTCCATGGCATAAAGTATATCTTCATTTCCAACATAATTAGCATAAATTGCCACAATAATACCCATACCAAATACCAGTACTATTCTTATAATGTAATCAATCACAAAATTAGCAAGTCGTTTGCCTTTTGAAGCTAACATATCATTTGTTATACGAACTTTTTCTGATTGTGTAGTTGTATACATAGATTATTCTTTATCGTTTGCTAAGAAAAATACTCTCGATTTTTTTGGATATTTATCATAGCTAATATCACTTGGGTTTTCAATTACAGTTTTTAAATTCACCTCATCACCTATTTTGAAATTTGAAATGGTGTATTTGTAATCTAATAAATATGGCCCACAGAAGAAATTTCCATCTGCATCTTGTTCGATTTTACCTGTATAAACTCCTTTTTTTTCTTTTGACATTTTTGCTACATTTTTATTTTTTCAAATGTACGAATTGAAATCCTAATATAATAAAACAGCCCTCAAATTAATGAAGGCTGCTTGTTTAGAATAAATTATTTATTCTTTTTGATAGGAAATTTAAAACAACTTCCGTCAGTTTTACAAATTCTTCTACCATTACGTGTTGTGATACATTTTCTGAAAATATAATCACAATCTTCACCATTTATTGGCTTCATAATTGAAAAATTAAATTTAACATTTTAGAAGCCCTTTTTTTTCCAAAAATGATTATATTTGAATCGCGAAACACAAATACTTTTTTGGATATTGAATAGAGCTTCAACTCTTTTATCAATATTTAAAATTTAAATCAAGACTCCTTAATGGGAGTCTTTTTTTTCTTATAAAAGGCTTCTTAATAGAAGCCTTTTTAATATTTAATTTTATCAATAATTTTTAAGAACCACACATTTCACAATCGTCTGGATCCGCATTTTTAGCTAATTCAATCATGGCTCTGTATTCTTCTGGAGTCATTTCAACAGGTTCGTTAACAACTGCAATAGTTTCTAATTGTTGTTTTACCAATGGTTTTTCAACTGCTTTTTGAGCTATTGGTTCAGCTTTTTTATCATTGTTTAACGTAAACTTAATGGCATCAACTGCTGCTTTTGTTCTTAAGTAATACATTCCTGTTTTTAAACCGCTTTTCCAAGCATAAAAATGCATTGAAGTCAATTTAGAATAGTTGGCATCTTGCATGAACAAATTCAACGATTGTGATTGGTCAATGAAATAACCTCTTTGACGAGACATATCGATAATATCTTTCATAGAAAGTTCCCAAACTGTTTTGTATAATTCTTTCAAATCTTCTGGAATATCAAGATTTTGAACAGAACCATTGTTTCTCATTAATTCTTGTTTCAATGTATCATTCCAAAGTCCTAAATCCACTAAATCGTGTAATAAATGTTTGTTTACCACAATAAATTCACCTGAAAGCACTCTTCTTGTATAAATATTTGAAGTATATGGCTCAAAAGCTTCGTTATTTCCTAATATTTGAGACGTTGAAGCGGTTGGCATTGGAGCTACTAAAAGCGAGTTTCTAACTCCGTTTTTCATTACTTCTTTTCTTAAGCTTGCCCAATCCCATCTTCCTGAAAGTTCTTCGTCATTGATGTTCCAAAGATTGTGTTGGAATTCTCCTTTAGACATTGGAGAACCTTCAAAAGTTGAATAAGGTCCTTCTTCGATTGCCATTTCCATTGAAGCTGTAACAGCTGCAAAGTATAATGTTTCGAAGATTTCTTGGTTTAATTTTTTAGCTTCATCACTAGTAAAAGGCATACGAAGTAAAATGAAAGCATCAGCTAAACCTTGAACTCCTAATCCAACTGGACGGTGACGCATATTTGAATTTTCTGCTTCTGGAACAGGATAATAATTTCGGTCAATTACTTTATTTAAGTTTCTTGTAACTCTTTTGGTTACTGTGAAAAGTAAATCGTGATTGAATTCACCATTTTCAACAAACATTGGTAATGAAATAGAAGCTAAATTACAAACTGCAATTTCATCTGGAGCAGTATATTCCATAATCTCTGTACAAAGATTTGAAGAACGGATTGTTCCCAAATTCTTTTGATTTGATTTACGGTTTGCTGCATCTTTGTACAACATATATGGAGTTCCTGTTTCGATTTGTGATTCAAGAATTTTTTCCCAAAGTTCACGTGCTTTGATAGTTTTTCTACCTTTTCCAGCAGCTTCATATGAAGTATAAAGAGCTTCAAATTCGTCTCCATACACATCACATAAATCTGGACATTCATTTGGACACATTAAAGTCCAAGTTGAATCTTCTTCCACACGTTTCATGAATAAATCTGAAGTCCACATGGCAAAGAACAAATCTCTTGCACGCATTTCTTCTTTTCCTGTATTCTTTTTCAAATCTAGGAATTCGAAAATATCAGCATGCCAAGTTTCTAAATAAATAGCGAAACTTCCTTTTCTTTTTCCACCACCTTGATCAACATAACGAGCTGTGTCATTAAAAACACGAAGCATTGGAACAATTCCGTTTGATGTTCCGTTTGTTCCTCTAATGTAAGAACCTGTTGCACGCACATTGTGAATTGATAATCCAATTCCACCTGCAGATTGTGATATTTTTGCGGTTTGTTTTAACGTATCATAAATTCCGTCAATACTATCATCTTTCATGGTTAAAAGAAAACATGAAGACATTTGAGGTTTTGGTGTTCCTGCGTTGAATAATGTTGGTGTTGCGTGCGTGAAGAATTTTTTAGACATTAAGTCATACGTTTCTAAAGCAGCTTCAATATCGTTAAGGTGAATTCCAATAGAAACTCGCATTAACATGTGTTGTGGTCTTTCAACAATTTTCCCGTTTATTTTTAATAAATACGAACGTTCTAATGTTTTAAAACCAAAATAATCGTAATTAAAATCTCTATTGTAAATGATGTAAGAATCTAATACCGCAGCATTTTCTTGAATAACCTTATAAACTTCTTCTGATAAAAGAGGTGCTTTTTTTCCTGTTCTTGGGTTTACATAATTAAACATTTCTGTTGCCGTTTCTGAAAACGATTTGGTAGTGTTTTTATGTAAATTTGAAACTGCAATACGAGCAGCAAGTTGAGCATAATCTGGATGAGCAATTGTCATTGAAGCAGCTGTTTCTGCGGCAAGGTTATCTAATTCTGATGTACTAACACCGTCATATAAACCTTCAATTACGCGCATTGCAACTTTTACTGCATCTACTAAATCATTTAATCCATAACAAAGTTTTTTAATTCTGTCAGTGATTTTGTCAAAACTAACTGGTTCTTTGTGACCATCTCTTTTTACTACGTACATACTCTTTCTTGTTTTTTGAAAATAGAAAATCCCTTCTCTATAATCGGGTTATTTGTAATATATGCTGAAAATATTTCAGTTTTTTTGAACCATTAAGAGAGTTAAGAAAATTAAGTCTTAATGAAGTTTAATTCCTTAATGGTTTGTTTTTTTAATTAAAAATCAGCGTCGAAACTAATTTTTTGAGCATCACCATCAGTATTCATTACACCTGCTTTTTGGTATTCTGCTACACGTTTTTCAAAGAAATTTGTTTTTCCTTGAAGCGAAATCATATCCATAAAATCGAATGGGTTTGAAGAATTGTAAACTCTCTCACATCCTAATTCTACTAATAATCTATCGGTTACGAACTCTAAATATTGTGTCATTAAGGTTGCGTTCATTCCAATTAAACTTGCTGGTAATGATTCTGTGATGAACATACGCTCAATATCTAAAGCATCCACAATAATTTCTTTGATACGTTCTTTTGGCACTTTGTTAATTAAGTGATGGTTGTGTAAATGAACTGCAAAATCACAATGCATTCCTTCATCACGAGAAATTAATTCGTTTGAAAATGTCAAACCTGGCATCAAACCACGTTTTTTCAACCAATAAATCGAACAAAATGAGCCTGAAAAGAAAATTCCTTCTACAGCTGCAAAAGCAATAAGTCTTTCAGCAAACGAATCTGATTCAATCCATTTTAAAGCCCAATCTGCTTTTTCTTTAATAGCTGGAAAAGTTTCAATAGCATGGAAAAGTTTATTTTTTTCTGCTTCATCTTTCACGTAAGTATCAATCAATAGCGAATAGGTTTCACTATGGATATTTTCCATCATGATTTGAAAACCGTAGAAAAATTTTGCTTCTGGGTATTGCACTTCATTTACAAAATTTTCGGCTAAATTTTCATTTACGATTCCGTCTGAAGCTGCAAAAAATGCTAAAACGTGTTTGATAAAATAACGCTCATCATCATTTAACTTGTTGTTCCAGTCAGATAAATCTTGATGTAGATCAATTTCTTCCGCTGTCCAAATACAAGCTTCTTGTTTTTTATACCATTCCCAAATATCTTGGTGTTTTATAGGAAAAATTACGAATCGGTCTTTGTTTTCTTGAAGTATAGGCTCTATAACTGACATTTGATAAAGTTTTGGAGATTTAGTTATGTTTTAACTGTTTACAAAGTTGGCAATTTATTGTTTGAAATGAAAGTCAAACTTATCCACAATCAAAGGAAGTTTTTAACAAAGAGTAAAAAAAGTCTTGCCAAAAAATTAATCGTAAAATATTGTTTTTCAATGCTTTACAAAACATAAAATTAAGTATAAAAACCTTGTAATCATCAGTAAACGCATTTGTTACGAGCGTTTTTTACTGTGAAGAAAATGTTAAAAATAAATTAGAAAAAAAATTTTTTTTCTTGAGTAAAATTTAAGTTTAAATATTAAAATGTATTAAGAAATTTAAAAAAAACTTATTAAATAATTAAAACTGAAATTGTTGATAATAAATATAAATTTAAGATTGCTATGACAAATTTAAATACTATTTTTGAATAAATAAAAAAACCGATATAATCTATAAAGACTATACCGGAATTTTAATTATTCTATCTTTCGATAAATAATTTCACTATGTCTATAATGAGTCGTCCAAAACCAACAATAGACGTAATGAGTTTCCAAAATTTGAGCCAAAGACCTTTTGAGTCTGAAGGCTCTTTTTTTATAAATTTCATTTGATACAAAGTTGGCAATTTATTGTTTGAAATGAAAGTCAAACTTATCGACAATCAAGGGAAGTTTTTAACAAATAGTAAAAAAAGTCTTGCCGAAAAAATATTCATAAAGACTTGTTATTCAGTACTTTATAAAAGTAAAATTAAGTATCAAAACCTTGTAATCAGCAGTAAATGCATTTGTTACGAGCGTTTTTAACTATGAAAAAAATGTTAAAAATATTTTGAGGAAAGGTAAATTTTAAATTCTAAAAAATAAGAAACTATTTTTTCATTTCTTGAGCTACTTTTTCTAATTCGTCATACCATTGTTGTCCAAACTTTCGAATTAAAGATTCTTTTAAAAATTTGTAAACAGGAACTTCTAATTCTTTTCCTAAGGAACAAGCATCATCGCAAATATGCCATTTATGATAATTTACAGCAGCAAATTCCGCATATTCTTTTACTCGAATTGGATATAAATGACAAGAAACAGGTTTTTTCCAATCAACAATTCCTTGGTTGTAGGCTTGTTCGATTCCACAAAGAGCTGTGTCTTTGTCAAAAATCACATAAGCACAATCTTTACCTTCAATTAATGTAGTTTCTGGTTCACCATCAAGTCCAACCACAGAAGTTCCTTGTTCTTCAATGGCTTTTATACCTTCTTTTCTTAAAAAGGGTTTTACTTTTGGATAAATTTCTTTCAATTTTTCAACTTCAGACTTATCTAAAGGTGCACCAGCATCACCATCTACACAACAAGCTCCTTTGCAAGCTGAAAGGTTACACACAAATTCTTTTTCAAGAATTTCTTCTGATATGATGGTTTTGTTTAATTGAAACATTTTTGATTTGTATTTTCGGATTCTCGGAAATTAGATTTTCAGAAAAACTTTATTTACTGCAAAGATAAGTAGATTTTCTGATAATAAATTTTTAGATTTTATTTTATAATGTATCGTTAAATAGAAATGTAGCATCTAACAATATTCCTATATTTGCACCAAATTTTACACAAATGTTTGATTGGAAAGAAATATTTACAATTAGTATGGTTCTTTTTGCGGTGATTGACATCATAGGGAGCATTCCTATTATTGTTGGATTACGAAGTAAAGTAGGCCATATTCAATCTGAAAAAGCGACTATTGTAGCAGCGATTATTATGATAGCTTTTTTGTTTGTTGGAGAAGAGATTTTAAAGCTTATTGGAATTGATGCTAATTCATTTGCTGTTGCTGGTTCGTTTGTATTGTTCTTTTTGGCATTAGAAATGATATTAGGAATTAATTTATACAAAGAAGATAATCCTACAACAGCTTCTATAGTTCCAATTGCTTTTCCTTTAATTGCTGGAGCAGGAACCATGACAACTATTTTATCGTTGAGAGCAGTTTATGACAAAATAAACATTATTATTGCCATACTCATTAATGTAGTTGTGGTTTATGGAGTTTTAAAATCTTCAGGTAAAATTGAACGTTTATTGGGTGTAAACGGAATTGGAATTATAAGAAAAATATTTGGTGTAATTTTGTTGGCTATAGCTGTAAAACTTTTTGCAGCCAACATAAAAGGATTGTTTGAATAAAATAAAAATAAGATGAAAATATTTAGTTACATAGTAATTGTGTTGTCCTTAGCCTTAATCATATTTAACTTTACAAAAGTTGATTTTGACAATCCATTTGAAGGGAATAGTACTGTTGCTCTAATTGGAATTGTTTCTGGGTTTTGTGCCATTTTTTTGATGTTGATTTATAGAATGTCAAAAATGGTTGATGAAAAAACAAAAGATAAATAAGAATTTATGTTTGATGTATTAATTATTGGTGGTGGTGTTTCTGGAGTTTCGTGTGCTTTACTCTTAGGTTCTGCAAAACAGAAACCATTTGCCATTGATAAAAAAATTGGAATCATTTCGCATCAAAAAGCTTCTTCTTTGCAAAATGCTGTTTTTAATAATGCTTATGGAATTACTCCAGGAAAATTAGGTTCAGAATTACTGGATGAAAGTTTGGAACATCTTCATAAACTTTATCCTCATGTAGAACAAATTGGAGGAGAAAAAGTATTACAAATTGAAGGAGAGATTGGTAATTTTACTATAACTACTAACAAGAATACTTACAAAACCAAATTTGTTACTATTGGAATTGGTGCTTCGAATCCTTTTTTAATTGAAGGTTTAGAAGAATTTGTAATTCCTCATAAAAAAGCAGCTCCAGAAAAAAATAGATTGCAATTAAAAAATAAAGATCATCTTGTAAAAGAAGGTGTTTATGCTATGGGGACTTTAGCTGGTCACAGAAGTCAACTTACGATTGCTGCAGGAAGTGGTGCAAGCGTTGCCACTGATATTCTAACTTTATGGAATGATGGAAAACCTGTTCAGGTTCATGATGCTTTGGGAAAATAGATTATTTTTTTTCCATCACTTTTTTAATCATTGCATCTTGTGAAAGAATAATTTGGTAATACGAATCTTCATCAAATAATTGACGGACAAATTCAGCATACAAATAGGTTTTTACTTTTTCTTTTTGAGTGGTAACTTTAATTAGATAACCGCTTTGAGACACATAATCTTTAAATAAATTTAGAAATTTATCTTTACCAACAATTTCTTTTTTTAGTTCTTCTTTTGTTAGTTTATTGAAAAAATTTCTGTCTTTATCCATTTGCTCAAACACAAAATAATCAACAACTCCAGATTTCATAATCATAAGTGTTGCTTCTTCACCGTGTTTGGCTTCATATGGTACAAATACATCTGGAGTAATTCCACCACCACCATAAACAATTCTTCCTTTTTTGGTTCTAAATTTTAAACTATCAGCCACTTTTATACTATCAGCTTCATAAAGTTCACCACTGATGAAACGTTTTTCAAATTCGTTAAAATAAGCATCAGCTTTATCTTCGTAAGGTTTTTGAATAGATCTCCCAGAAGGTGTATAATATCTTGCCACAGTTAATCGAATCATTGAACCATCACCAAGAGGCATTTCTCTTTGGACTAATCCTTTTCCAAACGAACGTCTTCCTACAATAGTTCCTCTATCATTATCTTGAATGGCACCAGCTAAAACTTCACTAGCAGAAGCACTATTTTCATTGATTAAAACAGTTAATTGCCCTGTTTCAAAATCTCCTTTTTTGGTAGCATACATTTTTTCTTCCGAACCTTTTTTATTGATGGTTTTTACGATTAATTCTTTGTCTTTTAAGAATTCATCAACCATTTCAGCAGCAATTTCTAAATAACCACCACCATTGTCACGTAAGTCAACTATCAACTCTTTTGCTCCAATATTTTTAAGTTTTACAATTGCTTTATGAAATTCATCTGAAGTAGTTTCTGCAAATCGATTTACTTTTATGTATCCTATTTTATCGTCAATTAATGTTGCTATGTCAACACTTTTAATTGGCACAACATCTCTTGTAATATTAACTTTGAATTTTTTATTGTTTGATTTTCTAAAAATAGTTAATTCAACTTCTGAGCCTTCTTCCCCTTTAAGTTTTGAAAATAAGATTTCGTTAGTTATTTTTTTTCCAAATAATTGGGATTTATCTGCGAATAAAATTCTATCTCCAGATTTAATTCCTGCTTTATCAGAAGGTCCGTTTTTAATAGGTTTTATAACAACGACAGTGTCTTTGTGCAAATAGAAATTAATTCCAATTCCCACAAAATCACCTTTCATACTTTGATTGACTTCTTCAACTTCGTTTTTAGCAATATAAACTGAATGTGGATCTAGTTTGTCGAGAATTCCGTTAACTGTTAAATCAACAATTGAATCTGTGTTAATATCGTCAACATATTCATTATCTATAAAATTGATGAGTTTGTTTAATTTTTCAGATTTTAGATTTCTAGTTAAAACTGCATCTGGAAGAAAGTTAGTAATAAAATTTCCCAACAATAAACCAATGGCTATTGATAAACAAATTATTACGGGAAGATATATTTTATTAACTTTCATTCTCTTTTATTGTGCTAAATCTTCAATTAAATCTATCTCAACACCAGCTTTTCGTAAAAAATCTAATCCTGAACAATCTTTATATTCTTGATGATAAACAACTCTTTTAATTCCGGATTGATGAATTAATTTACTACAATCTTTACATGGTGATAGAGTAATGTACAATGTTGCTCCTTCACAAGATTGCGTGGAACGAGCTACTTTTGAGATTGCATTAGCCTCTGCATGAAGCACATACCATTTTGTATTGTTATCTTCATCTTCGCAACAATTTTCAAATCCAGAAGGTGTTCCGTTATACCCATCAGAGATAATCATCTTATCTCTAACAATTATCGCACCAACTTTTTTTCTTTGGCAATAAGAAAGTTGTCCCCATTCTTTTGCTATTCTAAGATAAGCTTTATCGTACTTTGTTTTTTTTGCTGACATATTTATTTATTCCAAATTTCGCTTTCAATAATCATTGGCAAAACTACTCCAATTACAAAAGCTGACATAACTAAAGCCCAATCTTTTTTAGAAAGCCTAAAGAAAGTTTGAACTACATAAGCCAAGATTAAAACTACAAAAACGACTATTAATTGAGCGGCTTCAATTCCTAAAGCAAATTCTAATGACGGAATTAATTTATCGGATGCATTTCCTGGTAAGATAGATTTAAAATAATTTGAAAATCCCAATCCATGAATTACTCCAAAAAACAAAGTAGTTACTCCCATAAATGATAAGTTTCCATTTCCTTTTGCGTTCTTCCCTGCTGTTAATAGTGTGTAAAAAGCTGTTACAATTATAGTTATTGGAATTAGGAATTCAATTACATTTGGGTTTACATAGATAACACTATAAACCGATAAGATTAAGGACAAAGTATGTCCAATGGTAAAAAGTGAGACTAAAAGTAATACTCTTTTCCAATCTTTAAAGGTATAAGGAATCATTAATGCAATCAAAAATAATACATGATCGTAAGCATTAATATCTAGTACATGATTGATTCCTACTTTAAAATACAACCAGAATTCTGACATTAGTAAATTTGTTTAATTATATCAAAACTACGACATATTTTCAAATTTTCAGAAAGATTAAGAAAAGCTTATAAATAATTTTCTTTAAATTCTAAATAGAAGTATATTTGCACAATTAAAATTAACACTATGTCATTTTCAGATTTATTTGATAACGAATTTAAAAACAGAAATAAAGGTCACTTTTCAGCGATTGTAAGAGTAGCTTTGTCAGATGGTGATTTAACAGAAGAAGAAAAAGCTTTTTTAGACAAACTAGCAATTCGTTTAGAAATTTCTCCTTCAGAATATGAAGAAATTTTAGAGAGTCCATCAAAATACCCAATTAATCCACCACATTTACATGTTCAAAGATTAGAACGTTTATACGATTTATCTAGAATGGTTTATGCAGATCATGTTTTAGGACCAAAACAAAAAGCTATTTTAACTCGTTTTGCTTTAGCTTTAGGATTTACACCAAGTAACGTTTCTTATATTGTAGATAAAGCATTGTCTTTATTAGTCTTGAATGTTGATTTAGACACTTTTGTATATGAAATGCAACACATGAATAAATAAGATTCATCAAAAACATAAAAAAGGAGCAATTTAATTATTGCTCCTTTTTTATGTTTAATACATTGTAAATTGACGTAAAAAGTTCTTCTGAAACAAAAGGCTTTACAATATAATCGTCAACTTTAAGGGTTTTTGCAAGTTCCTTATCTTTCTTGATATCATATGCACTTAAAGCAATGATTTTTGACTTTTTCAAATTTTCATTAGAAGTAATATATTCTATTGCTTCAAAACCATTCATTTTTGGCATATGAAGATCCATGAAAATCAAATCGTAATCTTCTTTTTTGGCCATTTCTATAGCTTTTTCACCATTGTTAGCAATATCCATATAAAAACCACCGTGATTTACTAGTAGTTTCATTAATACTAATTGATTGATTTCATTGTCATCTACGATAAGAACGTTGAATTTATTTTTGATATCAATTTTGGTAAACTTTTTTATGGTCGTTTTCGATTTTTGAGATTCAATTTCGGTTTCAAAAGGTAATGTTATTTCAAAAAGTGAACCTTCATTTATTTTAGAATCAAAAGAAAATGTCCCTTTCATTAACTCAATTAACTTAATAACAATCGACAAACCTAAACCAGAACCTTCTATATTTTGATGGTGTAATTTTTTAAAACTTTCAAATTGCTCTTTGCTGGTTATATCAAATCCAATTCCGGTATCTTTTACACTAAATTTCAACCTCACATTTTTAGCTCTTCTGTAATCTAGATTGATTTCAAAAACAACTTTCCCTTTGTTAGTATATTTATATGCGTTATCTACAAGATTTGTGATAATTTGAATGACTCTATTGTAATCTCCGATTAATTTTACCGGAACTTTATTTGATTTAACAACCTGAAATTCAACATTTTTTAGAATAAATTTCTCTAGATATACACGTTCAATATTTTTTATTATTTCTTCTAAATCAAACGAATTATTTTCTATTTGAAATTCACCATATTCAATTTTAGATAAATCAAATATATCTCCCACTAATCTATTAATATGAATCATAGAAGAATTTATAGTGCTCAATAACTCTTTTTGATCATATGTTAGGTTTTCTTTTTTAAATAAATCGAGCAGACCAATTACACCTGCAATAGGTGTTTTTAAGTCATGACTAATAGAGGCTAAAAATTTATTTTTAAAGGATTTTTCTTCGTTAAGTTTTATGTTTTTTTCATTTTCATGAAAATTAGAAATAAACAATTCGTTTTTATCTTGCGTAACTTGTTGAATTTCTGTATAGTATTCTGATCTGTCAAAAATTAATAAAAAAGGATTTATTTCCTTGTTGCCAGAGTAAACGATAATGTCAACGATAAAAGTTGTTTTTTCTAGTTCAAATAAAATTATTTTAAATATTTCTTCTCTGTTCTTAACTTGAATAATTTCGTTAATAATTTCAAAAAAAGGATGTATATCATAAATGCTACTAGCATTTTTTGTAGGAAACAAAATATCATCAGAAAAAATTATTCTTCCTTGAAAGTCAAATTCAATTTTTTGAACTTTTATGTTTAAATAGTTGTCGATTGTTTTTTGAATCATCCGTTTGTTAAAAAGTTTAATCCTAATTGGTTAAAAATTGCTTCTACATTTTCACTCGTTTTAGCACTTGTAAAAAAATCTATTGGAAAATTAACTTCTTGCCTAAATGCTTTTTGATCTATTAAATCCACTTTATTGGCTATGGTTAATAATTGAGCTTTTGGATAGTTTGATTTCAAATAATCTACTTCTACATCAATATTATTATACGTTGTATTTCTTGTAGGATCAAATACATATATAAAACCAGATGTTCCAATAAGATGAGATTTTCGTACTTTCTCAACATCATCTTTTCCTTCCAAATCCCAAATTACAAAAGTAAGTTTGGTGTTGTTTACTTCTATTTCTTTTTTAAAAATATGTACACCTATGGTCACTTTATAATCTTCCGTAAAAATATTATTTACAAAACGTCTAATTAAAGATGTTTTACCTACACCAAAATGACCTACTAATACTATTTTTTTTGAATTAATCATTAAATAAAGATTCTATTAATTTATTTGTGGTTTTTGAATCTTCCACTAATTTTTCTTTTTTGTGTTTTGACGCAAAATCTAATATTTTATCTTCTAATTGCTCTTTGAAATCAGAGTTAAATGACCCCGAAATTACTGCTGCAACATAATAAGAAGCTAGATTTTGTATGTAAATATTATAAAATTCATATTGGATTAATTCCAAACTTTGTTCTTCTTTAGCAAATGCATCTTCAACAAAACTTTTAATTGCTGTTAACATTCCGGCAATCATATCCTTGTCTATATTGTCTTCTTCTTTAGACACATTTGCAATTAACAATCCTGAACCTTTTTCTATAATAAAAACTTGATCCACTTTTGGTTTCGCCATTTCAGAAAGAATAATTTTTTCTTCTGAAACACCTGTAAAAATAGATTTAAATTTTCGTTTCCATTTTTTAACCGAAAAGGTACTTTGAACTTGACTATTTATACTTTCCGACAAGTTTTTCATTTCTTGCTGAATGTATTTTTTAATCATTTTACCAATTATCGGAAACAATGCTTCTACAACTTGATCTTGAGAATCTCTAATTTGAACTTTTAAAGCTTCAGTAATTGTTGGGCCAAGTTTTGAAGGTATTTCATCGGCAAATGTGTCTAATTTTTTATCTACAATAGGATTCACTTTTTCAGAAAGAAGTGATTCTTCATTTAAAGTGGTTTCAACTGATTCTAATTTTTGTAAAATTTTAAGCGCAAATTCCCTATCCTCAGAAAGAAGAAGTTCTTTAAGTGCTACTAATTTTTCAGAATCATTCATTGCAGAAAGAATTAATCTTTCATTATTTTTTCACCCATAGAGACTAATAATGAACCTATTAGATTTCTATCTAATTTTTTATGATTTAAATCATCTGTTTTTTCGTTCAATTTGTCTTCTACTTCTGTAATTCTGATGTTTAAATCTGTAGATAAATTGTCAATAGCTGTTGCTAATTCCTTATGGGTGTCTTCAATTAGCGCTTCAATTTCCTCTTTTCTTTTCTCAATATGATTTTTTATCGAATCAAACTCAGCGTCAATTTGCTGAATATTTTCACCAAAAATCAGATTTTTGATTGCTTCTAATCGTTGAGCAGATTCATTAGTGTTTACAGAATTTGCTTCAACTTCTTTGTTTTGATTTTTAGACATTTACTATACGATTTCGTTTGTTTCGGATTTGCAAATGTAAAAAAAAATTAACATATTAAATATCTTTGACTTAAAATGGTTGTAACATATCATATTTAAGATGTTAAATATTGTATTTAATTGTTATTTGGAGATAAAATTTAAGAATTTTTCATAAACTCCTCTGCTTTTTCAACCATGTTATAACTACCGCAGAAAAAAGGTACTCTTTGATGCAATTCTGTAGGTTGAATTTTCATGATTCTTTGATAACCATCAGAGGCTTTTCCACCAGCTTGTTCAGCTAAAAACGCCATTGGATTACATTCGTAAAGCAATCTCAACTTACCGTTTGGAGCTTTTGAACTTGTTGGATAAATGTAAATTCCTCCTTTAATCATATTTCTGTGAAAGTCAGAAACTAAGCTTCCTATATATCTAGATGTATAAGGTCTATCGCCTTCTTCGGCTTGACAATATTTTAAGTAATCCTTTACACCTTGAGGAAAATGAATGTAATTTCCTTCGTTTATTGAATAAATATTTCCATCCTTTGAAAATTGCATGTTGGGATGTGATAAATAAAAAGTCCCAATTGCAGGATTTAGAGTGAACCCGTTAACTCCATGACCAGTTGTATAGACCAACATAGTTGATGTTCCATAAATCACATAACCTGCTGCTACTTGGTTAATTCCAGGCTGCAAAAAATCTTCAGACTTTACTGGAGTTCCAATAGGTGTTACTCTTCTGAATACTGAAAAAATCGTTCCTACAGAAACATTAACATCAATATTAGATGAGCCATCCAAAGGATCCATCAAAACCACATATTTGTTGTTGTGCGAATTATCACTTCCTGCTACTGTAATAAAATCATCGTTTTCTTCTGAAGCAATTCCACATACAATTTCTCTATTGATCAACGTTTGAATGAAAGTATCATTAGCAAAAACATCCAATTTTTGTTGGTCTTCGCCTTGAATATTTTGTTCGCCAGCAGCACCAACAATATCCACTAAGCCGGCTTTATTCACTTTATAATTTACAACTTTAGCTGCTAAACGAATAGAATTTATTATTCTAGACAATTCACCAGTTGAATATTGAAAAGCGTTTTGATTTTCAATAATATATTCCCCTAAAGTTTTGTTTCTTTCTTCCATTTTGAAATTGATGTAGTTATGTATAGGCACAAATATCGGTTTTTTTGTGAAAAGAAATAGGTTTTTTAGGTAGATGTTTTTCTTAATCTTATTTTTGCTTAAATTTCCAAAATTATGAACGTAAGAAAAGGAACAAAAGAAGACATGCAAGCTGTACTCGATTTAATCATTGAGTTAGCTGTTTTTGAAAAAGAACCTGATGCTGTTGTGGTTACAAAAGAAGATTTAATAAGAGATGGATTTTCACCGAACCCATTATTTCATACATTTGTAGCTGAAAATAATGGTGAAATCATTGGAATGGCTTTATATTATTACAGATATTCTACTTGGAAAGGAAAAACAATACATTTAGAAGATTTAGTTGTTAAAGAAAGTCAACGTGGAACTGGTGCTGGAATTGCCTTATACAGTGAAATCATAAAACAAGGTAAAAAAGACAATGTCAGAAGAATTGAGTGGAATGTTTTAGATTGGAACGAAAATGCTATAAAATTCTACGAAAAATCTGGTGCAAATATTCTAAAAGATTGGTACGTTGTTCAAATGGATGAAATTGGAATCAATTACTTTTTAAATCTTAATACTTAATACTCTTATCTTAATACTTATATAAGAATGAATATATTTAAATTTGGTGGTGCATCAGTTAAAGATGCTGATGGCGTAAAAAATGTTTTAAACGTACTTAAAACTGTTGGTTATGATGATACGTTAATAGTGATCTCGGCTATGGGAAAAATGACCAATGCATTAGAAGATGTAATTAAACATTATTTCGAAAAATCGAGTGAATTTAATGCTTCTCTACAAGAAGTAAAGAAATATCACAATCAAATTTTAATGGATTTGTTTGAAGATGAAGATAGTGATGTTTTTTTTGCTGTGAACAGTCATTTAGCTGATTTAGAATATTTTTTAAGAAGTAACAAATCTCCAAATTATAGTTTCGTTTATGATCAAGTCATCAGTTATGGAGAAATTATTTCAACTACAATTGTAAGTCATTATTTTAACGAACAAGGTCTAACAAACAACTGGATTGATGTTCGAAATTTCATCAAAACAGACAATAATTACCGTGATGGAAATGTAGATTGGGAACAAACCCAAAAACTAATTTCAAAAGGTGTTAAAAAGAAAAACTTAAACATCACACAAGGATTTTTAGGTTCTGACGAAAATAATTTCACTACAACTTTAGGAAGAGAAGGTTCTGATTACACAGCAGCTATTTTTGCTTATTGCTTAGGTGCAGAAAGTGTTACGATTTGGAAAGATGTTCCTGGTGTTATGAATGCCGATCCAAGATATTTTGAAAACGCAATTCTACTAAACCAAATTTCATATCGTGAAGCAATTGAGTTAGCGTTTTATGGAGCAAGTGTAATTCATCCAAAAACTTTACAACCGCTTCAAAGAAAAGAAATTCCTTTGTTTGTAAAGTCATTTATAAATCCACTTTTACCAGGAACTTCAGTTTCAAAAGGAGCAGATTTAGACCCACTTATTCCTTGTTTTATAATTAAGAAAAGTCAAATGTTACTTTCATTATCATCCTTAGATTTTTCATTTATGATGGAAGATCACATGAGTGAAATTTTTGCTCTTTTTTCTGAATATAAAATAAAAGTGAACTTAATTCAGAATTCAGCCATAAGTTTTTCAGTTTGTATTGAAGATAAATATGGAAATTTTGAGCCTTTGAAAAAGAGCTTAGCTAAGAAATTCAAAATTTCGTTTAATGAAAATGTTTCGCTTTACACCGTAAGACATTTTGATGAAGAAGCTAAAAACATAGTAGAAAATAACAAAAAGATTTTATTGACGCAAATCTCTAGAGGAACTTTGCAGGTTGTGACTAAGGAATAGATTTACTAGCCACAGATTCACAGATTTAATATCTAGTTAAAAGAAAAAAATCAGTGAATTAGTGGCAGAAAATCAAACTTTTTCTCTTTAAATCTTATTGGTAAAAAACCCTAAATTTATACTACTTTTGAAAATTGTGAGTTATAGTATTTATGGGTAAGAAGTGGTTTTTATGGATTAGTTTGTTTTTTGTTTCGGGCATTTTGGCTCAAGAAACACAAACTCCATATAAATCAAAAAAAATTGTTGCTACAAAAGATACTATTTCTTTAGAAAAAGTGAGTATTAATAAAGCTTTCTTTAAAGTTGTAGATAAAAATGGAATCGAAATTGATTCATCAAATTATAAAGTCGATTTCAAATCTGGAAAAATAATTTTTAAAGAAAATTTCACTTCAAAAGACACTTTAGAAGTCAAATACTTAACTTTTCCTGATTTTTTGACCAAAACCTATTCCATTTATGATGAAAATAAAGTAGTTTCTAATAAAGCTGGCCAACTTTTTACCATAAAAAACCCAAATAAAAGTACTTTCCGACCTTTTGATGGATTAAATACAAACGGAAGTATTACAAGAGGAGTTACCATTGGAAATAATCAAAACACAGTTGTAAATTCAAATTTAGACCTTCAAATTACAGGAAAATTATCGGACAAAGTCAGTTTACGCGCTTCTATTCAAGACAGTAATATTCCTTTGCAAGATGGTGGTTATTCGCAAAAACTTGATGAATTTGACCAAATTTTTATTGAGTTATTTTCAGACAAATGGAATATCAGAGCTGGAGATTTATTTTTAGAAAACCGAAAAGCTTCATTCTTAAATTTTAATAAAAAAGTACAAGGAATTTCATCACACTTTTCATTTGGTTCGGACGAAAACAAAACCGATATTTTTGCTTCTGCTGCTTTAGTTCGTGGACAATATGCTCGAAGTCAATTTACAGGTCAAGAAGGAAATCAAGGGCCTTATAAATTGCGTGGAAATAATGGTGAATTATATGTTTTAGTAATTTCAGGTTCTGAACGAGTTTTTGTGAACGGAATTTTACTAACTCGTGGAGAAAACAATGATTACATCATAGATTACAATGCTGGTGAAGTGATTTTTACGTCTTTGTTTCCGATAACTTCCGAAATGCGAATCAATGTCGAATATCAATATACAGATAGAAATTACACTCGTTTTGTAACATATGCTGGTGCAACTCATGAAACCGAAAAATGGAATATAGGTGGTTTTTTATATTCTGAAAATGATGTAAAAAACCAACCTTTGCAACAAAATTTATCAGAAGATCAGATTGCCGTTTTACAAAACGCTGGTGATGATTTATCCTTGATGAATGCCCCTTCTGCTTATTTAGATAGTTATTCAGAAAATAAAGTTTTGTATAAAAAAGTCATTATTTCAGGTGTTGAAGTTTTTGAATATTCCAACAATCCTGATGATGAATTATATAATGTTCGTTTTAGTTTGGTTGGAACAAATCTAGGAAATTACATTTTAGCCAACAATCAAGCCATTGGAAAAATTTATGAATACATTGAACCTATAGCAGGAATTCCTCAAGGAAATTATGAACCTATTGTTCGATTAATTGCCCCTACAAAAATTCAAATTGCAACAATTTTAGGTGGTTATTATCCTTCTGAAAAAACAAAAGTTGATTTTGAAATTGGTGTAAGTAATAATGATTTGAACTTGTATTCGAATTTAGATGATAAAAACAACAACGGAATTGCTGGAAAAATAAATGCTAAACAACGTTTATTTACTCAAAAAACTACCATTGATGCATTTGCAGATTTTCAATTTATTCAACAAGATTTTAAAACCATTGAACGTTTATTTACCATAGAGTTTAATCGTGATTGGAACTTAACTACCCCTTTAGGTAATCAAAGTTTATTGATTTCAGGGTTAGATTTTAATTTCAATAAAAAAGGATTTGCCAAATATCAATTGGAGAAATTAGATTTCTCTGAAAATTTTTCTGGAACAAGACATAGTTTTTTCGGAAATTATAGACATAAAAACATCTCTATTTTCAATCAAAGTAGTGCTATGAAAAGTGATGGTAGTTATTCTGATACCAAGTTCATTCGAAATCAAACCAAGGCAAAATACAATTTCAAGAAAAATTGGGTTGGAGGAAGTTTCAATTTTGAGGATAATTCGGAAAAATTAGTTGAAACCAATGAATTCTCAGCATTAAGTCAAAAATTTGCAGAATATGGAGGATTTGTTGGTCGTGGTGATTCAACTAAAGTTTTTGTAGAATTAGGTTATTTACAACGAAAAAATGACAGTTTACAAAACGGAATTATTCAACGTGTCAATCATTCCAATTCGTATTATTTGAATTCACAATTGATAAAAACGGAAAAAAGTAATTTGAGTGTTTTTATAAAATATCGAACGTTGAAATATGAAGACATTACTAAGAAAGATGAGCCATCATTGAATTCTAGAATAATTTATAACGATAGATTTTTTGACCAATTGATGCAAGTATCTACAACTTATGAAAACTCATCTGGAACAATTGCCCAACAAGAGTTTACGTATTTAGAAGTCGAACCAGGTCAAGGAGTTTATACTTGGAATGATTATAATAATAACGGAATTCAGGAATTGCAAGAGTTTGAAATTGCTCCTTTTCCGGATTTAGCAAAATATGTTCGAGTGTTTTTACCCAATCAAGTTTTCTTAAGAACACACCAAAATAAATTTTCACAATCATTGACTTTTAATTTTAATCAATGGCAAAATAAAACTGGCTTTTTGAAATTTATGTCGAAATTTTATAACCAAACCTCTTTTTTAATTGACCGAAAAATTTCGAGAGATGGCAATAATTTTGACTTGAATCCTTTTTCAAATTCCGATGAAAATCTAATTGGATTAAATAACAGTTTCAGAAATAGTTTGTTTTTCAATAGAGGAAAACAGCGAAATTCTATCACTTATAATTTTTTGACGAATGATTCTAAAAACTTATTATCAGTTGGTTCTGTTGAAAACAAAGCCAAATCACATCAGTTACAATATCAACATTTGGTTCAAAAAATTTGGCTGTTTACATTATCAGGAAAAACCATTTTTAGTGAAGCTTTTTCAGAAAATTATCCTAGTCGAAATTTCCAAATTGAAGGTTATCAAGCTTTCCCAAAAGTTTCTTATTTATTTTCAAAAAATGCTAGTTGGGATATTTTTTATGAATTTCAGAACAAAGAAAACCAAATTGGAAATGGTGAAAGTTTACAACAAAACCGTTTTGGAACTTCATTTACTTTTAACAGTGAAAAAGGATTTAGTGTAAATGGAGAATTCTCGCATTACAACAATTCGTTTGAAGGAAATTCATTATCCGCTGTTGGCTTTCAATTGCTTGAAGGATTGCAAGTTGGAAAAAATCAAACATGGAGATTATTATTGCAAAAAAACCTAACGAGTTATTTGGATATAAACTTAAATTATCAAGGTCGAAAAAGTGAAACTTCAAAAACAATTCACACTGGAAATGTACAATTAAGAGCTTTTTTCTAATTACTTAAACTAATGTTAAATTCCCTAAAACAAAGGACTTAATAAGGTTTATTGTATTTTTTTATTTACATTTACCTCCCTTTAAAAAAATCACGATGCGTTTAAGTTTAATAATTACTCTATTATTTACCTCTTTTGTTTTTGGTCAACTTAGTAATAAACATTGGCTTCCTCCTTTGCACGCAAGAGATGCCTCTGTTGTTAACACACATTATTTATACTTATCTACACCAAATCCAACACCATTTACTGTTTCTGTTAAGAGTGGAAACGGTACACCAATACCAGGATCACCATTTACAATTTCTCAAGGTAATCCGCAAACTATTACTATTGGAAACGGGCAACCTTCCTTAATGTTTTTAAACCAAAGTGATGTTAATGTTGTAAATAGTGATAAAGGTTTAATTTTAGAAGCAACAAAAGATTTTTATGCTACCTTTAAAGTAAGGTCTCAAAATCATGCAGAAGTTTTAGTAGCGAAAGGTATTCCTGGAATTGGTACTCAATTTAGAGTTGGAAGTGTACCTCAAGGAGGTTCAGGAGCTGCAAGAAATTTTGTAGCAAGTTTTATAGCTACTCAAGATAATACAACTGTTGAAGTTTCTGACTACAATACTAATGTAGTTTTTACTTCAGGATCGGGTGACATTACGTTAAATACTCAAAATTTTACTCTTAATAAAGGGGAATCTGTTGTCTTATCTGGTTATAGTGACGCTGTTTATCCGGATAATTATAATGGCTTTATTGGAGCTTTAATTACTTCAGACAAACCTATTGCTGTTAGCACAGGAAATGCCTTAGGTGGAACATTAACTGCTAATGACGGACAAGATTTTAATTTAGATCAAATCGTATCTTATGATCAAGTAGGTTCTGAATATATAGTTGTTAGAGGAAATGGAGGTGATGATTCTGAATTCCCTATAGTAATTGCTACTCAAGATAATACTGAAATTTTTGTAAATGGAGGTGCTTTACCGTTTGCTACTATCAATACTGGTGGTTACTTAACGATTCCTCCTACATTTTATCAAGGAACAAATCACAAAAACATGTACATTACCAGTAGTAAACCAATTTATTTATATCAAGTTTTAGCTGGAGCAAACTATTCTGCTACCACGGGAATGAACTTTATACCACCTTTGAGTTGTTTTTTTCAAAAGAGTGTAGATTTAATTCCAAGTATAAATTCTATTGGAAATAATCAATACACTAGTGATATTATAGCCCTTACCTATGCTAATGCTACAATTACAGTAAATGGTAATCCTACAACAACAACTCCAGAAGCTGTTTTAGGAACAACTGATTGGGTTACTTATAGAATTCCTGGTTATACTGGAAATGTAGTGGTTGAATCAACAGGTCCTTTAGCAGTTGGTGTTTTTGGAGCCAGTGGAGCTGCTGGATATGGTGGTTATTACTCAGGTTTTGGAAGTGAGCCAAAAGATACAAATGTTACAATCTGTTCTGTGGGAACAATAGATTTATTAGAAGCAATTGATGGAAATCCAGAAACTGGTGGTGTTTGGACACCAGCTTTAGCTAGTGGAACTGATATTTTTGACCCTAATGTTGACTTACCTGGTACATACAATTATTCATATACGGCAACATGTGCAAATATTAGTGTAGATATAACTGTAGCAATTCAACAAGCTCCAAGTGCAGGAACAGATAATACTCTTGAGGTTTGTACAACTGATCCTCAAATGGACTTATTTACTTTATTAGGAAATAATGTAACAACTGGTGGTGTTTGGTCTCCTGCGATGACAAGTGGAACTGGATATTATGACCCAAGTGTTGATCCAGGTGGAGTCTATACTTATACCATTGAAAGTGACGGAATTTGTGATGATATTTCATCAACTGTAACTATAACAAGAAAAGCTTCTCCAATGATAGTTCCTATTTCAGATTATGAAATTTGTGATGATGCACAAGATGGAGATGACAGCAATGGTTTTGCTACTTTTAATTTACCGACCAAAAATGCTGAAGTTTTAAATGGTCAAACTGGAATAACTGTTACTTATCATATCAATCAAAATGAAGCAGAAAATAATGTCAATCCACAAAATAATTATTATTCTAATTCACAATTAGTCTTTGTAAGATTAACAGATAATACAACAAATTGTTTTTCAATAACTTCTTTTAATTTAGTAGTTAACCCATTACCTGCTGTAGCAAACAATGTAGATTTAAAACAATGTGATACTGATACTGATGCTATTACAGATTTTAATTTAACTTTTTCAAATGTATTAATCTCAAATGATACTACATTAAATTTTAGTTATTTTACAACTCCATTAGATGCACAAAATAACACATCACCAATAACAAATATTACAAATTACACTTCTCCAAATAATGGTGTAATTTGGACAAGAGTTGAAAATGACAATAACTGTTTTAGGGTTGTAAAAGTAAACTTAATCGTTTCAACAACAACTCCTGTTACAAACATAGATTTGAACCAATGTGATGATTATATAGATCTTAACGACCCTTCAAATGATGGATTTGACTATTTTAATTTAAATGAAGCTACAACAGATATTTTAAATCAATTTCCTCCAAATCAAAATTTACAGGTTTCTTATTACGAAAATGAAAATGATGCAACTGCTGGATTAAATCCAATTGACACTTCTGTTGATTATAGAAATACAATTGCGAATAATCAATTTATATGGGTTAGAATAGATAGCGCAATCAATAATGAGTGTTTTGGTTTAGGTCAATATGTTCAATTAATTGTCAATCCTATTCCTAATTTTGATTTAGGAAATGATTTTACTGTTTGTATAAACCCAATCACTGGTTCAGGTTCACAAACAATTAACGCAACACCTGTTACTGCTGGAAATTATAGTTATAATTGGACACCAACAAATCCAACAACGAACTCCTCTGGAAATCAATCAGCAATATATACAGTTACTCAATCAGGAACTTATAGTGTTGAAGTGACAAATATTGATACTACGTGTAAATTCGCAGACAGTGTTGAAGTTACCTTTTCTTCTGAGCCAGAAAGTGTTAGTGCTGTATTAATTACACCGCTATTTTCACCTGGTACAGCAACTATTGAAGCACTTCCCGTTGGTGGATTTGGTATGTATGAATATAGTATAGATAATGGAATTAATTGGCAGTCAAGTCCAGTTTTCGGAGGTTTAACAAATGGAAATTATACCGTTTTAGTAAGAGACATTGAACAATGTGGATTAATATCTTCTCAATCCATACAAACTGTTACCTATCCACCTTATTTTACTCCAAATGGTGATGGTTTTAATGAATATTGGAACATCAATGGGTTATTACAATCATATCAAGGTAAAATATTTATTTTTGATCGCTATGGAAAGTTTTTAAAAGAAATTAAACCAAATGGTAATGGATGGGACGGAACATTTAACGGTCAGCCGTTACCTTCTAATGACTATTGGTTTAAAATTGAATATATTGAAAATGGCAATGTAAAAGAATTTAAATCGCATTTTGCTTTAAAGAGATAAAAAACATCCTTCAATAGTTAACTAATTATTAAAAAGACAATTATTAAAATCATTATCTTTATTTTTATAAAAAAAGAATGCGTATTAAACTGATAATCATCCTATTGTTTTCAAACTTAGTTCATAGTCAACTAAGCAATAAGCATTGGATTCCACCTCTTTATACTACCTATTCAAATTCTATTGAACAATATTTATATTTATCTACACCCGAACAAACACCATTTACTATTAAAATCACTAATGGCCAAGGTGTCGAAATTTCAGGTTCTCCGTTTACGATTTCAAATGGAAACCCAAGAACAATAATTATTGGAAATCAAAATCCATCGCTTCTTTTTGAAGACAATGCAAATGCTTTTGCAAATGATAAAGGATTAATTTTAGAAGCAAAAAAAGATTTTTATGTTTCAGTTCGACTTGTTTTAAACGATAACTCTGAAGTAATTGTTTCTAAAGGTCGAGATGCTCTAGGAACTCATTTTAAACTAGGAAGTCTTCCGCAGTCAAGGGTTTCTAATGATGGAAATTTTGTAGTAGGTGTAATGGCTAAAGAGAATGGTACTATAGTTACAATTTCTAATTATAATACAGACGTAATATTTCATACAATCGTTGGTCCAATTAGTCCAAATTCTCAAACAATACTTCTTAATGAAGGTTACTCTGTTACTTTTACGGGATATTCCAGCCAGTTGCCTAATCTCGACGGATTTGTTGGTGCTACTCTAACTTCGAATAAACCTGTTGCTGTAATAACTGGAAACATTTTAGGAAATATGAGTACTGCAAATACAGGTCATGACATTAACTTAGACCAAATAGTTCCGGTGGAGCAAGTAGGAACTGAATACGTATTAATAAAGGGAAATGGTAGTGATAATTCTGAAAGACCTTTAGCTATTGCGACACAAGACAATACAAACATCTTTATAAATGGCAATACGATTCCTTCATTTACAATCAATGAAGGTGAGTATGCTTTAATTCCTTCGTCAAATTATCAAGGAACAGAAAATCAAAACATGTATATATCAAGTGACAAACCCGTGTATATGTATCAAATAACTGCTGGCTCAAGTAGTGATGGTTCAACTGGTTTTAGCTTTATTCCTCCTCTGAGTTGTTTTTTTAAGAAAAAGATTGATTTAGTTCCAAATATTGGAAAAATAGGAAATTATCAATTCAACACAGATATTTTAGCTGTTACTTCAACAAATTCAGTTGTAAAAATTAATGGAATAACCACTTCTTTTTTACCTGAACCTGTTTTAGGAAATCCAGATTGGGTTACTTACAGAATTCCAGGTTATTTTAACAATGTTGTTATTGAATCTACTGGTCCAATTGCTGCAGGTGTTATTGGTAGTGATAATGCAAATTCTGGGTTTTCAAGTTATTATTCTGGGTTTGGTGATAAACCAAAAAATTCAAGTGTAATTGTGTGCTCAGAAGGATTAACAAATTTATTGGAAGAAGTTGATGGTAATCCAGAAACTGGAGGTGTTTGGACTCCTGCTCTAGCAAGTGGAACAGATATTTTTAATCCTGATGTAGATTTAGCTACGGTATATAATTATTATCAAATTAGCAATTGTGACATCGTAGATGTAAATGTAAGTGTAACTATTCAACAAGCTCCATTTGCTGGAAATGACACTTCAATAGTCTTATGTGATAAAGATAATATTACTGACTTAAGAGAATTATTAGGTGACAATATTGAGCCTAACGGATATTGGCTACCTGAATTGGCTAGTGGAACAAATTATTATTCTGCTCAAAATGATGGATCTGGACAATTTACTTATTTTATTGATGATAATTATATCTGTGAAAGTTCTGCCTCAGTTACTGTTACCGTAAACCCTTCTCCAGTTTTTAATGGCAATCCTATAACAGATTTTGTTATTTGCGACACAAATGAAGATGGTGATGACGCAAATGGATTTGCGACATTTAATCTATCAATTAAAACCACAGAAATTTTAACAGGACAACCAAATACTGTACAAGCATATTATTATGAGACTAAGCAAAATGCAGATACTGACACCAATCCTTTAACTAACTACTATTCTAATTCTAAAGATATATTTGTCAAATTAGTAGACACCAACACTAATTGTTTTAGTCTTGCAAAACTTTCTCTAATTGTAAGACCATTACCATTAATTGTAAATACAATAGAACTTAATCAATGTGATGTTGATTCTGATGGGATAACTGATTTTAACCTAACTCAAGCTAATGATTTAATTACTTCTGAAAGTAATGTTAGTTTCGCTTATTTTACTTCCTTAAACAATGCTCAAAACAATATCTTACCTATAACTAACTTTGATAATTTTTCTTCATCTAGTAATACAGAAATTTGGGCTAAAATCACTAATGAATTTGGTTGTTCTAAAATTTCAAAAATAACTCTTCTTGTTTCATCAACACAGATTCCAGCAAATTACAACTTTCAAATAATAGAATGTGATACATTTATAGATAGTAATGACCCTGCAACAGATGGAATTACCTATTTTAATTTTTCAAATGCAACTGTTGCTATTTTAGGGCAATTACCTTCTAGTCAAAACTTGAATATTTATTATTATCAAAATCAACAAGACGCAATATTAGAGCAAAATCAAATCAGTAATCTTACAAACTATAGGAATACTAATTCTCCTTTTAGTCAAAATATTTGGGTAAGAATAGAAAGTACTGTAAATAATGAATGTGTTGGATTAGGTCCTTATCTAACTCTTACTGTTAATCCATCTCCATATTTTGATTTAGGTGATGATATAATAGTTTGTGTAGATCCAGTTACAGGTCAAAATAATTCACAAATCACACTAAATGCGACACCTTCAATTCAAGGAAATTATAATTTTCAATGGTCACCAACAAATCCAAATATAGATTCTAACGGTAACCAATCACCAATATTTAATAATGCTGTCGAAGGAATTTATTCAGTTATAGTAACAGATAATTCAACAAATTGTACATCGTCTGATAGTGTTCAAGTTATATATTCCTCAGCACCACAAAATGTTGTAGTCAATTTAACTACTCCTCTTTTTTCTGCTGGAACAAGCTCAATACTTGTGACTGTTGAAAATGGTTATGGAAATTATGAATTTAGTATTGATAATGGTGAAAATTGGCAAGTTAGTCCAGTTTTCATTGGCTTACCCAACGGAATTTATACTATTCATGTAAGAGATGTTGCTCAGTGTGGTTTAGTAGTTTCTGAATCCATCAGAACAATAACTTATCCTTCTTATTTTACTCCAAATGGTGATGGTTTTAATGAATATTGGAACATTAATAACTTACCTCAAAATTATAATGCGATTATTACGATTTATGATAGATACGGAAAATTGTTAAAACAAATTAAGCCTAATCAAGCTAGTTGGGACGGAAGTTTTAATGGTTATCTTCTTCCTTCAACAGATTATTGGTTTAAAATAGAATATACAGAAAATGGGAGTCGAAAAGAATTTAAATCACATTTTGCTTTAAAGAGATAAAAAAAGGGATGGTTTAAAACCATCCCTTTTTTTATCTCTTTAATTTTAATATTAGAATGTTGTGCTTAAAGCTAAAGAAATACCTTTGCTCTCTGGAACAAATCTACAAACTCCACCTACACAAACCAATCCTCCTCTTTGTCTACCGTAATTTATAGCAATTCTAGAAGAACCTTTTCTATAACTACTTCCAATATTGTAATAATGAATTCTTCTTTCCTCATGATTGTTTCCATAATTATACAAATCATAAATGTAAAAAGATAATTTTGAATTGTAGTTAAATTCTGCTGTTGCTCCCGCCCAATTTTTCATATCAGCATCTGCCCATAAATGTTCAGCTTGGATACGAATAGACTTTGATTTATTTAACTTTACTGTCAAATCTGCTCCTATAATATCTGTTTTTACTAAATCTCCTCCGACAGTTAGTTTTTGATTCATATATTGATTAACATACATTAAGTTACCATGAACGTTTTTGTTTATTTTCTTAGTAATTTCAACATTGAAATCTGAAAAGTATTTTTGACTTACTCCAAAAAACTTAGTACTATAATCTTCTGGGTTATATTTATATTCTCCTGGAAGGTTATACCAACTAGAATAGTTTACGGCAATTTTAGTTCCATATTTTCCACCTATTTTTGTTCCCTTAGCAAAATTATAAAAAACATCCACTTGACCACCAGTTTCTCCTGACTTCATAATGGTAGGACTTATATAGTCAATTCTTGATTGTGCTTGATGAACATAAATGTTGGCAAGGTTATAATGATGCTGTTTTGTTAATGCAGGAACAAAATTCATTATTTTGTCATTATAATTTATGTTAGTTGAACCTCCATTTTCAGGGTAGATATCTGTTTCTCTCTGAGAGAAAAAACTCATGTTTTCGATTCTTCTCAAAGATAAATCGACTCCTAAACCTTTTTTAGAATACCCTGTATTAAACAAAAATGAACTCCCTGCTTTTATAAAGTCATTATCTAACTCATTAAAAATAATTGTAGGCTCTTCACTTTTATAAGAATGTTCAAAAGAAGCATAAAAAGAATTATGAATAAAATCTACTCTAGAAGAAAAAGCATTTGTTAGTTCGTCAAAATTCGGATCTACAATAGATGTCTCTTCTTGTCTTCCTACATAACTAAATCCAATTGATAAATCTGAATTTGAAAAATTTAACGAAGATGATAAGTTTATATCAGCATTAAAACCAAAAATTTTACCTTGCGAAACATCAAAACCACTTCTTTGTTGACCATACAAACCTGTTAATCTAATATCATGAATAGGTGTATAAATAACTCTGGCTCCTCTTATTGAATTATTGATCCCTAAGGCTCTATCTTCCCAAGTTCTTAGGATCATTCCACTCCCAAATTGTTCATAAATATGACCAGCTGTTATATCTACTTTTTGCGTTTTATAATTTAAATAAAATGTTCCAACATTAGTCCCTTTTAGTTTAGGATTATAATTCAACAACGCATTTTTTTCATAACCTTCAAGTAGGATTCCACCAGTCCATTTGTCGTAATTATAATTTAAATTTAAATAGTTGTTAGACCTAAATCTATCTTCATATTCAAAATCTCCAAATTCATTATCATCTAAGTAGTATTGTGAGTTTGATTCAAATCCACCAAAGAATCTTCCCTTCTTATTTTCTTGTGAATAAACATTAAAAAAACTTCCAAGTAAAACAATTCCTAATATAAACTTATAATTCATTTATAGTTCTTTTAACTCATTATATAATTCTTCAACAGACCCTTCAGAATAACCGTTATGTATTTTAACAATTTCTCTGTTTTTCACAACAATCAACCAAACCAAATGTTACCATTATGAAAAAAACTTTACTCTTATCTTGCTTATTATTTGGAGCTGTTTCTTTTGCGCAAACTATTGTAAGCACTACTCCTGAAAACAAAAAAGTTATTCTTGAAGAATATACTGGAATATATTGTGTGTACTGTCCTCAGGGTCATACTATTGCTCAAAATATGAAGAATGCAGACCCAAATAATGTTTTTTTAATTAATATTCATGTTGGTGGATATGCTGCACCTGCTGCTGGATCTGGTGATCCTGATTTTAGAACACCATTTGGAACTGCAATTGCAGCTCAATCTGGTTTAACTGGGTATCCTGCAGGAACTGTTAATAGAAATTTGTTCTTTGGTCTTTCTCAAGGAAGCGGAACTGCAATGAGCAGAGGTAATTGGTCAAATGCTGGTAGTCAAATTAAACTTCAAAGCTCATATGTAAATGTTGCGGTAGAATCATCAATTGATATTCAAACTAATGTTTTAACTGTTCATGTTGAAGGATATTATACTGGATCAAGTCCGGAAGCAACAAATAAATTAAATGTTGCATTGTTGCAAAACAATACAAAGGGACCGCAAACTGGTGGAAATGCAGGAAATGAATACAATCACCAACACAGATTAGTACATATGGTTACTGGTCAATGGGGTGAAGATATTACAACTACAACAATGGGGACTTTTGTTAACAGAACATATACTTATACTATTCCATCAAATTACAATGGTATTCCTGTTGATATTGCTCAATTAGAGCTTGTTGCTTTTGTTTCAGAAACACAACAAAAAATCATTTCTGGAAATGGTTCAACTCCAACTTTTACAGGTATAGTAGGTAGCGACATTAACTTAAAATCTATAACTCCAATAAGTAGTCAATGCTTAAACAGTGTTAGCCCTAAAATTCAAATTCAAAATATTAGTCCAAATACTTTAACTTCGCTAAGCATAACTTATGATGTTAACTCTGGAACTCCTCAAGTATATAATTGGTCTGGAAATCTTGGTGTTATGCAATCTCAAGAAATTCAATTACCTGCAATTAATTATGGTATATTAGCTACAAATAATGTAAATGTATACCTACCTAGTGATTCAAATATTGCTAACAATACAATTAGTACAAGTTTTAACAAATCTGCAGAAACAACTAATTCATTGACTCTTTCTATTCAAACTGATACTTATGGAAGTGAATGTACTTGGAATATAAGAAATTCTTCTGGAGCTATCGTTCAAAGTGGAGGTCCATATGCTAATAGTTCTTCTTATAACATTCCTGTATCTTTATCAACAAGTGATTGCTACACTTTTAATTTATTAGACTCATATGGTGATGGTGGTGGACCAGTTACCTTAACTGATTCTAATGGTACAGTTGTTTACAGCACAAATGGGGTATATGGCTCTGGTGCATCAAGAAATTTTGCTATTCAAGGTTTCCTTGACGTAAAAACTAACGAGCTTTCAGGTCTAGCAATTTATCCAAACCCTACAAATGGTATTTTAAATATATATTCACCAACAGTTGTTGATATTAGTATTTCTGATGTAACTGGTAAAGTTGTTTACAATCAAAAAAGCCTTAGTAACGATAATACTTTAGATTTAAGTCACTTAAACAGCGGTGTTTATTTTGCAAAAATAAAATCAGAATCTGCTGAAAAAAATGAAAAAATAATAATTAAATAAAACAATAAATAGCCTATTTTAATTAAGTTTGAAATAGGCTTAAAAGAAACATTATGAAAAATTTACTTGTAACCCTATCTTTATTAATTTTTAGTTCAACTTTTGCTCAATTTTCTGTAACCAAAACTGATGGTACCCCAATATTAAACGGAGATATGATCACATATACTGTAGCTACAGACCCTCAATCTAGCCTAGGTTTTCATGTAATCAATAATACATCTTCACCTCTTTTGACTAAAATTCTATTTGTAAGTGCTACAAATTATAATGGAACTAATTTTCAATTGTGTTACGGAACTGAATGCATTGATAACATCGTAGTTGGTCAATCTTACCCTAATCCTGCATTTGAAATTCCTGCAAATGGGCAAAATGGAAATTATGACCACTTTTTAAACACAAATACTGGAGACGGTGTAAATTATCCAATGGATTTTTTGTTTAAATTTTATGCTGTGGATGCTACAGGTGCTGAAATTGGTACTCCAATCTTTTTTACATATAGATATAATCCATCATTAGCTACTACTAACTTTACTAATTTAAGTGAAATGGGTGTAGAATTAAACAATACTGTTGTAGAAAATAATTTAGAATTGACAACTGTTAAAAACATTACTATTGACTTATTTGATTTAAATGGTAAAAAAGTTTATTCTCAACTTGTAAATTCTGGAAATCAAAATATAGATTTAAGTTCACTTGCGTCTAATATTTATTTTCTAAATATCACTAATGAAGAGAATCAAAAAGAAAGTATAAAAATTATTAAGAAATAAAATCTTAATTTAAAATTATTAATTTAAATGAAATTTTTCAAAATATCAATATCGTTATTTATTTTGTTCTTGATGAACTCATGTTCTGAAGACTATAAAATATTAAAATCTGTAAACTCAATAGTTGTTACAGCGGACAATTCATTTACATTAATTAATTATGAAGTAACCTTTTCTGCATATACTTCTGACGGTGAAGAAATAACTGGAGAAGCTGAATTCTATGTAAATGGTGAATTGATTGATGACAATACTTTTATTTCTAGTACAATTGGTGAATTTACAGTTACATCCGAATATCTTGGGGTTTTTTCTAGTCCGATAGTTATTACTTTCCATGACGGTACTCAAGTAAATTTTAAAAAACGCGTTTTAATTGAAGACTATACTGGAACTTGGTGCGGATATTGTACAAGGGTAGCTTATGCAATTGATCAAGTAAAAGTCATTACTGATGACGTAGTAACTGTTGCAATACATAGATCAAGTTCTGTTCCTTCTAATTCAAATTATGATCCATACAACTTTGACTCAAGTCAGTTAGAGTTGCTTTTTACAAGTTTATCTGGATATCCTAAGGCGTTGTTAAATAGAATGACTCCTTGGACTTCACCACAAGACACAAATATCGATCAAGCTACTACATTAACTCAAGGAACGAATCCTAAACTTGGTCTTTCTATGAATAGTACTGTAAGCGGCAATACTGTTAATTTAGATGTGAATGTAAAGTTTAGTAAAGATTTTTCTAATTTAAAACTTGTAGTTTATGTTTTAGAAAATGGATTAGTTTATTCTCAAAAAAATTATACTCCTTATTATGGTGGAATTAATCCAATACCAAATTATGTACATAATCATACTCTAAGAAGTTGTATTACAAATTTATTTGGTGATGCAATAAGTAGTGCTGAAACAAACAGTGGAAATATTTACACTAGAAATCTTTCATTTCCAATTCCTTCTAATGTTTCAAACCCTGATAATATTGAGTTTGTTGCTTTTGTAGTGGATGAAAATGGAAATGCTATAAATGCAAGGAAAGTTTCTAAAAACGAAAGTCAATCTTTTGAAGAATTGTAATTCAATAATTTTATTAAATTATTAAAAGCTATCATTAATTTGATGGCTTTTTTTATAAATATATGAATTGAAATAAAATGAGTTATTTTAGTACATTTGCATAAATGTATATACAATGAGTAATATTAGAATCACAAAACAATTTAGCTTTGAAACAGGCCATGCTTTATATGGTTATGATGGTAAATGCAAAAATGTTCATGGACATAGTTATAAGCTTTCTGTAACAGTAATTGGGAAACCTATAACGGATTATAATAATGTAAAATACGGTATGGTTATAGATTTCACTGATCTAAAAAAAATTGTTAGAGAAGAAATAGTTGATGTATTTGATCATGCTACTGTTTTTAATAAAAACACTCCTCATGTTGAATTAGCAAAAGTACTGAAAGAAAGAGATCATCATGTGATTTTAGTGAATTATCAACCTACCAGTGAAAATATGGTTATTGATTTTGCATCTAAAATTCAAAACAGATTGCCTGAAAACATTCAATTACATTCTCTTAGATTACAAGAAACCGAATCTTCTTTTGCAGAATGGTTTGCTTCTGATAATTAAAAGAGATTACCCTATAAAAAAATCCCTATTTCATTTGAAATAGGGATTTTTTAGTTTTGGTTGGGTTGGTTAATTTTTGTTTTATGTTTT
>NZ_CAWUIC010000008.1:0-153250 GCF_963922255.1 uncultured Flavobacterium sp.
TGTTGCAAAAAACTCTAAGTCATATTGGAAAGGATCTAAACCATTTAAAATAGTTACTGTATTTTGACTTAAATCAAAAGTATTATCGCAACTATATAGATCATTTGGCATATCATTGATTACAAAATCAGGATAGTATTCAACCACAACACAGTCTTGCTGAACACATCCTGGGCCACTAGAATTGTTTGCTGTAACACAATATTCTCCCGGACTACTGATTGCAAGAGTTGGACCTGTTTCTGAAGTAAGCACTACAGGACCACTACCATCATTAAAAGTCCATTCAAAAGTATAATTAGCTGTACTTAATCCTGTATCTAGAACTCTAACTTCACCAGGACACGGTGCAAGACCGTTTGCAATAGTCATATTAGCATCATAAACTCCTACACCAGCAGGATATGTAAGGTTAGCTGTTCCAACATTAAAACTACCTGCCTCAATAAATACTGCTGAATCAAATGATGAATCAGGACCAAAAGGCCCGTAATCTCCAATTGCAAGTTTTATACTATAAGGATTGTTTGGAATTACATTAGCCATAGCTGTCATAGGAACAGTATAACCAATCATATTCATAGCCGTTGAAACTACTGGAATATTTGGATTATAAGTATCAAAAAAGGTAGGGTTTACAGAAGCACAACTTGGATTATAAGCAGTATCTCTAATATTAGTAACAGAAACCGGAGTAGTTGTTCCAGGTATTACAGCAAGATTTGTTGAAATTCCCGTTGTTAAATCTGTAAGTATAAATGCAAATACATCAGAATAATTACATTGATATGTTCCGTACTCATTGGAAGCAAAAATGAAATTAAAACTAAAGCTGTCAGTTAAAGGAGTGAAGTCAAATTTAACAAAAGTAACATCAGTAATTGTTCCAGTATTACCATTTGCTTGACTTATGGCTAATAAATCAGCATCTCCAACATCTGAACAAACAGAAGTTAAATTAGTACCTGTATATTGACCCGCAGAATTATTAACAATACCATTTCTCAATATCATACCTCCTGCGAAATCAAAATTTGAACCTGTGTAACCAAAACTTCCAACACCACAAAGACCTTGTGTCTGAAAATTCGACACTTGTGCACAAGAAGAATTAATTAATATATTTTCAACTATATATTGAACGGAACCGAAACCAGTTCCTGGACTTGCTTGCGAAACTGTTATTCCTTGTGAAAAACCAAAGCAAGTTGAAAACAACAGTAACATTATTGTAGTTTTTTTCATCATAAAAGGGACTTATTCTCGAAAAAATATTTGTTTTAAAAACCAAATATAAACAAAGAATGCAAATAAGTTTACTAAATTTGCAAAAAATATAACTAAACAATGCAAAAAATCACTATAAAAACCACATCTAATAAAGATATTATAAAGTTTGAATTAGAGGATTTTATCACACAAAATCAGAATTTTGAATATAAAAATATTGATGAAACTAGCACGTCACCTTTAGCTAAACAACTGTTCTATCTTCCATTTGTAAAAACGATATATATATCTGGAAATTTTATCGCTATTGAAAAATATTCAATTGTGGAATGGGAAGATGTTCAAGATGAAGTAGCCGAACAAATTCAAAATTTCATTATAAATGGTGGTGAAATTGTTATCGCTAATGAAAGCAACAACAAGAAAATTCCTGTTAGTATCTATTCAGAAACGACACCTAATCCAAATGTGATGAAATTTGTGAGTAATACTCTACTAACTAAAACAGCTTTAGAGTGTAAGAATATTGATGAAACAAAAGCTTCACCTTTAGCTAAAGAATTATTTCGTTTTCCGTTTGTAAAAGAAATTTTCTTTGATGAAAATTATATTTCGATTACTAAATATGAGATTAAAGAATGGGAAGAAATCACTTTAGAACTTCGCACCTTTATTAAAGAATATATAGAAACTGGAAACACAATCATTGATGAAAGCTTAATTACAAAAACGGAATCCCATCAAAAACAACAAGAAGATTATTTTGACAAACTTGATGTTACCTCTCAACAAATTATCAATATTCTTGAAGAATATGTAAAACCTGCCGTTCAAAGTGATGGTGGAAATATTATGTTTGATTCTTATGATGAAAAAGAAAAACGCGTAAAAGTAATTTTACAAGGAGCTTGTAGTGGCTGTCCTTCTTCTACTTTTACTTTGAAAAATGGTATAGAAAACATGTTAAAAGACATGCTGAAAGATGAAGCTATAATTGTGGAAGCTATAAATGCTTAATTGAATATAGTTTTAACAACAAATAAAAAGAGCCAATTTTCATTGGCTCTTTTTATTTGTTTTATTTCTTTTTATTAGCATACTCGTTGAACTCTTTAAATAATTCTAAAAGATTCATTGTTGCTTTTATCAAATCATTAGTTTCTAATAATAATCCGAAATACAATTTACTGTTTTTTGGACTATTTTCAGTTGTTCTAATTCTTTCAATTTGTTTTTGAATTAAATCTGAAATCCTATCTAAAACATCTTCTTTTTTAGCCAATACTTTATCAATATTATCAAAGTCTTTACTATCAAATATGCTTTCAATATCTTTAAATAATTCTAAAATATGTAATTCAACACTTTTTAAATCTCTAGTTTGATTAAATTTTAATTGTTTATGATTATTATCAATATGCGAATGACTATTTTGTGCAATGTAACTTAAAGATTGTGTCATATCCTGTAAGTGTCCTAATATTAAAATGTAGAATTTACTTGCTTCAACAGAAGTTTCATCTAAATTTTTAATAAAATAATACACGTTGCTTTTTAGTTCATCAACTTGTTTTTCAAGTTTTTTAACTGATTTTTTACTATCCTTTAAAGTAGGCAAATCTTGTAAACTCAAACCACTCACAACACCACTGTAAACTCCATTAGATTTTTTTACAATGTTTGCAATTTGATCTGAACTTTCATTTATTACTTCGTGAATAGTTACGATATCTTCACGTTTTAAACTTCTTACTAATTCTTCTTCTTTAACTTTCTTTTTATGAAGTTGGTTACTTCTATAGAAGAAAATTGCAACAATAATCATAAATGCAAAGAATGCAAAAGCTTCTCCAATGTATAATAAATAAGCGATTACTCCAGATGCAAGAAATGCTGCAATTGCGGTAAAAAACCAACCACCTATTACATTTAAAACACCTGCAATTCTATAAACTGCACTTTCTCTATCCCAAGCTCTATCAGCAAAAGAGGTTCCCATTGCAACCATGAAAGTTACATAGGTTGTTGAAAGTGGCAATTTCATTGATGTTCCAATAGAAATTAAAACGGCTGCAACAATTAAGTTTACAGAAGCTCTAACCATATCAAACATAGGTTGTTCACTTCTTTTTCCTTTGTATTCTGGTAAAATGAATTGTTGGTCAATTTTAAATTGAACAGATTTTGGTAAAATAAAATTGATTGCATTACCAACATACATTGCACCTCTAACAATTCCTCTTGACATTGTATTTGCATTGTATTTTTCTGAACCTTCACCTTGACGAGATAAATTTTGCTCTGTTTCCAAAACATTTTTAGCTTTTTTAGAAGTCCAAAGTGTGAAAACCATTATTGAACCTGCTAAAGCAAGAAAAATAAAAGGTGCTGGAAGATTTTCTCCTTCTAAACCAACCATCATAAATTCTTTTGCTCCTAAAGTTTGACCAGCAACAGAATACATTTCATAAGATTGAAAAGCGGCAATTGGTACTCCAATAAAATTTACTAAATCATTTCCTGCAAAGGCAAGAGCTAAACCAAACGTTCCAGCAATAATAATAAGTTTAAAGATATTATATTTTAAAACACTCATCACTACTTGAGAGACAATTGTCCAAAAAACAAAACAATATCCAATAATCAATAATTGATTACCTTTTATAAAGTCTTTTGTTTCACTTGTAATGAAAGTTACAGATTTCAAACCTTTAATTAAGATAAAAAATGAAATTGCCGTTAGTGCTATTCCTCCAAAAATTGCTCCAAAATACTTGTATCTTTTGTCAATATGAAAAGTAAATAAAAGCCTAGAAATATACTGCACAATTGAACCTAAAGCAAAAGACAACAAAACAGATAAAAGAATACTATAAACAATTTCAGAAGCTTTTTTAGTATTTATATAAGCACCTAATGTATCAAAATCACCATCAGAAAAATAAATTTTTGATATAGCTATAAAAACTGATGCACCTAACAATGAAAATATTATTGATACAGTGGTTGATGTTGGCAAACCTAGTGTATTAAAAACATCGAGTAATAATACATCTGTAATCATTACTGCGAGGAAAATCATAATTACATCATTAAAACTAAACATACTTGGTGTAAAAATTCCACTTCGGGCAATTTCCATCATTCCATTTGAGTATAAAGCTCCAATTGCAACTCCAATACTAGCAACAATCATTATCGTTTTAAATGATACTGCTTTTGATCCTATGGCAGAATTTAAAAAATTTACTGCGTCATTACTTACTCCAACCATCAAGTCAATAGTAGCTAAAAGGGCTAAAGCAATAAGCATTATAACGTAAACTTGTTCCATCTTTATTTAATTATTTGTTTTTTAAATTTTTGCAAAATTCTATTTAATTATCGACTAATATGTTAACTTAATGTTATCAAATATACTAAAAATGTAAGTCCATTTGTAATCTCCACATAATTTCGTCATTAGCATTTTCAATACCTAAATAACTTATATCAGATTGTATTTTTAGTTTATGACCAACAATGTATTTTGAAACACCCAAAGTAAATTGTTTCTGTAAATCTTCTCCTGTTATAACTTTATCAAATTTAACTTGTGTAAATCGAGTAGCAATTTCATAATTATTCTTGAACAAATAACCCGTTTGCAAATTATATGATTGTCCAACTTGAACAACATCTCCAGTTAGACTACCATCCATGTTTTTTGCAAATGGGTCTGAAGCCGTTCTATCTGCAAATTCTCCCATAAATGAAAACCCTCTATATTTAAACATTGCATCAACAAAAAAAGTTTTAACATCGGTTTCATGAAATCCAAAATCAGTAAACATCCAATCACCTTGATTACTTTTTGTTTTAACGGCTTTATTGTTATAATCATAAGTTGTAGCAACAGATAATTTTGGTGTAGCTTCCCTCTTTAAATCACCACCAGAATAATCTCCATCTTTTGTAAACTCTCCAAAAGGAAGAAACTCTAGTCTTGTAGTATATTGATGGCCTCCTAAATTTCCTGTAGTAACATTTCGTCCTTCACCTTGAGAAATAGCAATTTTTTGTCTAATTAAAAACTCTTTACCAATTGTAAAGTGATTTCTTAACTGAATCCCCATATCTCTATCAATATTGAATTCTTTATTCAACAAGGAACGATCAACCAACTGCATGTTTCCAGAAGAAATAACACGCTCGACATTTCCAGGTAATTTAGTTTGTCCAGCCCATAACTCAAGGTTTTTGTAGAAGTTCCACATAACCACAGCGTCATAGACATATCTTGGTGTATTTCCTGTAAATTCAGAACCTCCAGAGATATCATTGTTTGATAATCCTATTTCTAATTTATAAGATAATTTTGGAGAGTAAGCAAATCCATCAAACTTTAGCCTTGATCGTCTAAGCAAAAAATCTTGTGAAGGATTGGTAAGTTCATCATCAACAACAGTCCACGCAGCCGTAGAAAGTATTTGCATTCGAGCAGAGAAATTCATACTCCAAGTACTGTCTTTTCCAACAATATTTAGTATTCCTTTCCCAAAGTTTGTTGTTTTAATATTCTCTTCTTGGGAATATACAAATGAGGTTAATAACAAACCGAAGCTTGTAATTAGAAGTAATTTTCTCATGATGTGTTGTAAGTTTTTGTCGCTGCAAAGAACTTACTCCAATGTTAACCGAATGTTATCTAAAGATAATTATAACGTTAAAAAAAAGCTGCCTGGCCAAGGCAGCTATATCAAGAAATAAGTTGACAAAAACTTTACATTTCATGAGTTGTCTTAAGACCATTGCAAATATCTATATTGATTATTATGTAAATGTAAAGGCGAAGTTATGAATAGATTAAAAAACATAATAAGAAATTAACTTGATATTAATTCGGATTTTTCGTAAATTTAGCCTTTACTAATTTAAATTAAAAACAAAATGGCAGTATTAAAAGTTATAGAGGTTTTATCTAGTTCAGAAAAAAGTTGGGAAGATGCAACCAAAAAAGCAGTAGCACATGCAGGAAAATCTTTAAAAAACATTAGATCAGTATATGTTAAAGACCAAAGTGCCGCAATAAAGAACAATGAAGTTACTGAGTTTAGAGTAAATTTAAAAATCACATTTGAAGTTGAATAAAAATTGACTTAAAATACAAAAAAATGCCTTTATAAATTTAAAGGCATTTTTTTTATCTAAATGTTAAACTATTATTAATCCCAAGACATTCTTGATAGCTATTTTTGGGTTTTTTATCCTAAAGTTTATCTTTGTTAAAAATTAAAAATAATTATGACTGAAAAAGAAATTGCAACCTATTTTGAATACATTAAAAATTATATTTTAGAATATTCCCCAAAATTAATCTCGGCTATAATCATTTTATTTGTTGGTCTTTGGGCAACAAGTATTATTACAAAGCTTATTAAAAGATTAATGCGAAAACGAGACATTGAAGCTACACTAATATTGTTTATTGGAAACCTTGTTTTTTGGGCTTTGCGTATTTTAGTATTAGTTACCGTAATTACCCAATTAGGAATAGGAACTAGTTCTTTTGTAGCAATTCTTGGTGCTGCTGGTTTGGCAGTTGGTTTAGCATTACAAGGTTCACTTTCCAATTTTGCAGGTGGTGTTTTAATTATTTTACTTAAACCTTTTAGAGTTGGAGATGTAATTGAAGCACAAGGTTTAGTAGGTACAGTAAAAGAAATTAAAATGTTTTCTACATACATTACACTTCCTGAAAACAAATTAGCCATTATTCCAAATGCAGCTTTATCTAATGATAAAATTGTAAACTTTACGGTGAATGGAAACTTACGTGTTGATATAGAAATTGGTGTTGATTATGGTTCAAATTTCAAACAAGTAAAAGAAGTTGTTTTTGATATATTAAACAATCATCCTTTAATATTAAAAGAACCAGCTCCTAGTGTTTTTGTTAAAACTTTAAACAATAGTTCTGTTGATTTTGCGATAAGACCTTGGTCCAAAGCTGAAGATTACTGGACCGTGAGAGCCGAAGTAATTGAGGCTTGTAAATTAGCCTTTGATGAAGCGGGAATTGAAATTCCTTATCCTCATCAAGTGGAAATAAAGAAAGTTGTGAAATAATTTACTTACTAATCATAAAATCTTTCAAATAAAAAGGTTCAAAATAAGCGACATCTACAAAGTCGCTTTTTTTGAACTTTTCAAATGACAAATAACTCATTTCATTAGCTGATGGATAAACTACATCATCGTGATAAATGAATTTTTCATCGGTCAAAACTTCTTTAAACTTAGCAATTCCATCTCCAACAAGGTGAATTTTTTTACCTATTTCTGAAAATGAATTAGCATCAATGATTACTGCTTCAACATTTCTTGTTTTTGTATAATCTATCTCGAAAATAGCTGAATATACTTCCATTCGTCTTGCATCTATCATTGGAATAATTAAACCTTCTGCAATAGTTATTTTTCTAGCTAATACCTCAAGAGTATCAATGGCAATCATTGGAATACCCAAGGCATAACAAAAACCTTTTGCCGACGAAACTCCAATTCGTAATCCTGTGTAAGAACCTGGTCCTTGACCAACCGCAACACCATTTAGATCTTTATAATTTAAATTGTTCTCTTTTAGCAATTCATCCACAAAAACATGAAGTTTTTCTGCATGAGAAAAGTTTTGTTCTGCAATTTCTTTACAAGCAATGGTCTTCCCATCTATAGCCAGTGAAACGGAACAGTTTTTAGTAGCTGTTTCAATATTTAAAAGTAATGCCATAATATTTATTTATATGCAAAAATACAATCTTTTAGATTCAATAAAAGTAATTTATACCAACAAAAAAAGACACTTCAATTAAGAAATGCCTTTTGAAAAGTTATCAAACTCTATTTATTTTTTATCTTTTTTGTCATTTTCATTTTCCAATCTAACTTTATCATTAGACATTAAGTCTTTTGAAACTGTTGTATATGGTCCAACAATAATTTCTTCACCAGCTTTTAATCCTGAAATAATTTCGATATTAGTATCATCTTGAATTCCAGTTTTAATAACTCTAAGTTTAGCTTTATCTCCAACTTTCACAAAAACACATTCAAATTTTTGATCTGATTTTGGAGCTGTTCCTTTTTTCTCTTGCTCTTCTTTTTCTAATTCAGCTACAATGTCTTTTTTAACAGAAGTAGTATCGTCTTTGATAACAACAGCACTAATTGGTACAGCAATTACATCCTTGTTTGTTTTTGTAATAATATCAACTGTAGCAGTCATTCCTGGTCTAAAAGGAGAATAATTATCTGGTTTGTCTTTTAATAAATCTTGGTAAGACTCTTTTTCAATTCTCACTTTTACTTTAAAGTTTGTTACTTGATCAGCTGTTAAAGCAGAACTTGCAGAATTTGAAATACTTGTAACAGTTCCTTTAAACTTTCTTTTCAAATAAGCATCTACTTCAATATCGGCTTTATCACCAATACTTACTTTAACGATATCATTCTCATTCACATCTACTTCAACTTCCATATTGTTTAGATTTGCAATACGAAGTATTTCAGTACCAGTCATTTGTTGTGTCCCTAAAACTCGTTCTCCTAATTCAATAGAAAGCAATGAAATTGTTCCGTCAGCTGGAGCATAAATGGTAGTTCTTCCTAAGTTGTCTCTTGCTTCAGTTAATGTGGCACTTGCACTTTGTACATTGTAATAAGCGGATTGTTTTGCTGCTACTGCTACTTCATAAGCAGAAACTATTCTGTCCCATTCTGATTTTGAAATTACTCCTTTATCAAACAAAGTTTTATTTCTATCATAATTTGCTTTTGCTTCTTTAACTTGAGCTTCAGCTTGTGTTAAACCCGCTCTAGAGTTAGATACCGTTGCAGCTGTTCTATTTACGCCAGAAACATAAATATCTGGATTTATTTTCACCAATAAATCTCCTTTTTTAACTTGTTGACCTTCTTTTACAGGTAACTCAATAACTTCACCTGACACTTCAGATGAAATTTTAACTTCAACTTCTGGTTGAATTTTTCCTGTTGCAGAAACAGTTTCAACAATTGTCATTTTATTTGCTTTGGCAACTTCTACAATTTTAGTATCATCGTTTCCTCCTTTTCCAAAGATCATTATTCCAGCAACAACTGCTACAATTATTCCTAATACTATAAAAATGGTTTTTTTTGACATGATTTATTGTTTTTTTATTAATGGTATTCCAAAATAGAACTCTAAAATTTTAGTTCTAAAAATGTAATCGTATTTAGTTCTTAGTACTTCTGATTGTGCATTGTCTAAAGCAATTGATGATTGAGAAAAATCAAAGGTATTTAACAAACCTACTTCATATCTTTCTTTAGAAAAACCAAAAGCTTGTTTGCGAGCCTCCAATGTTTTTTGAGCAGCTTCATAGCTTTTTTTTGCGTTAATTACATCATTGTAAGCTTGATAAACATTACTTTCTAAATCTAATTCTGCTTGTTTCAATTGATATTCTGTACGTTCTTGATTTATTTTTGCTCTTTGCACTCTACCTCTTGTTGCAAAACCATTTAAAATTGGAACATTTAATTGTAACCCAATAGCTGTACCATCAAATAATGACAATTGATCTGCAAAATTAAAAGGTGTACTTTCTGACCAACGTGTGTTGTACCCTACAAAACCAGATAAAGTTGGCAAATAAGAAGAACGAGAAATTGACAAATCTTTTTTAGCAATATCAACATTTGAAAGTGCAACTTTAATATCATTAACAGATTCTTTTGCTTTTACTAAAATAGTTTGTGGTGTTTCATTACTCAAATCTGTTAAAGGAATATCTATAACATCATCAGAAATATCAAACGTTGCATAATCTTCAATCAACAACATTTGACAAAGAGCAATTTTAGAAATTAAAAGTGTGTTTTCGGTACTAATAATTTGCTGTTGTTGGGTTGCATCTGTTGCTTGAAGTTCAAAAATATCTCCAGCTGGCAAAGAACCAGCATCAATTAATTGTTGGGTTCTTTTTAAATTATCTTTAGTAATTGAATTTTGACTAATTAAAACTTTCAGTTGTTCTTTATTGAACAAAATTTGTAAGTAAGAATTAGCTACTGAAAGAGCAATATCATCTTTCATTTTGTCCAAACGGTACGTATTTGCAATTTGATTCAGTTTTGAACGCTGCATGGTTTTCCAATTTGCTAAACCATTAAACAATGTAATATTTGAATTTGCAGATGCAGAAAAAGATTTAAACGTTTGATTTTGAAATTGATTTGTTACTGGGTTAATACTTGCTCCAGTATTCATACTATAATTTGCATTTGCATTTAAAGTTGGTAAAAAACCACCAATAGCTTCCATTTTTTCAACATCTGAAGTTTTTAAATCCAACTCTGATTGTTTGATGGAAATATTGTTTTTTATAGCATAATCCACACATTCTTCAAGTGTCCATTTTTTTTCTTGAGCTGAAACTTGAATTCCAACCAACAAGAGAAAAAGTATAATTTTTTTTGTTATCATTTTGTATTAATTACATTCTGAATTCTCCTATAAGACCAAATTTTTCATAAAATGTTACACGAAACAATTAAAATTTTAATTTTACATCAAAATATTACATTCACATGAAATACTTCGTTGGTTTATTAGCTATACTTTTCATTGTTTCCTTTTTAGCATCTTGTGCTACCACAAAAAAAATTGAAGCATTAAAACCTTTGCCTTCTGATGATACTCCAATGGTTTATAAAAACAAAACCTCTTTTATTGCTTTGCCTGTTGAAATATCCGTGAATGAAATCGAAAATCAATTGAATAAAAATTTATCCGGTTTGATTTATGAAGACAATAATTTAGAAGATGATAAAACCGAAATGAAGATTTGGAAAACAGGAAAAATAAAATTAACCGAAAAAAATGGTATTATTACTTCTGAAATTCCATTAAAAATATGGTCAAAATTCAAATATGGAACTGAGTATTTAGGCCTGAATGATACACGTCAAATTAACTTAGATGGAACTATAATCTTAGAGAGCAAAGCCCATTTAGTAAACTGGAAATTAACAACAAATTCCAAAATAAAAGATTTCAACTGGAATGAAAGTCCAAGTATTTTAGTAGCTGGAAAAAAAATTCCGATTACTTATATCATTAATCCAACCTTGTCTATTTTTAAATCTAAGGTTTCAAAAATGATTGATGATGCCATTGATAAATCGTGCGATTTTAAACCGCAAGTTTTAGAAACTTTAGGTGTAATAAGCAAACCTTTTTTAAGCAGTGATGCTTATGAAACTTGGTTTAAGTTAATTCCGATAGAGCTTTATGTAACTGATGCTTTCTTAAAAAACGGAAAAATTACTATGGACATGGGTTTAAAATGTGATATGCAAACTATGGTTGGAATGGAGCCTAAATATACTTATGATGCTACTAAAATTGCTTTAAAACCTGTTTCAAAAATGCCAGAAAAAGTTACTGTTTCAGTAGCAGCTGTTTCAACGTATCAAAGCGCTTCAAAAATAATTACCAAAAACTTCAAAGGACAAGAATTTGCTTCTGGAAGTAGAAAAGTTACCGTACAAAATGTAGAGATTTGGCAAAAAGACAAAAAAATAATTATTGCTTTAAGTTTAACTGGAAGTTTAACTGGAACTATTTATTTGTCAGGTTATCCTAACTTCAATGCACTTTCTAAAGAAATTTATTTTGATGAATTAAATTATGTTTTAGATACTAAAAGTGTTCTGTTAAAATCGGCTAATTGGTTATTGCAAGGCACAATTCTAAATAAAATAAAAGAAAGTTGTCGTTATTCTATTCAAGAAAATTTAGATGAAGGCAAGAAAAATATGGAACCGTATTTGAATAATTATTCTCCGATGAAAGGTGTTTTTGTAAATGGCTCTTTGGATGATTTTAATTTTGAAAAAGTAGAATTAACCAATAAAGCCATAATTGCATTCATCACAACTTCTGGAAAAATGAATATTAAGATTGATGGGTTGGAATAAATTATTTATTTCTTCGAATACTTCAATTTATAAACGGCAAATCCAACTAAAGCTACTAAGATATAAGGAATCACCATTAAAAAAACTATTCCGTCATTGACTGCTTCTGCTTGAACAGTGTTTTCGTTACTTTCTAAAGCTGCTCTACACATGGCACATTGGGAGTAAGAAAATAGAGGATAGAACATAGAACATAGAAAAAAAATCCACTTTAGGTGAAATCTATTTTCTTTATTCTTTGTTCTTTGTTGTTTAATTTGCATAATAAGGAGAAATCATTAAATAAACCACAACTCCAGTAACAGCAACGTATAACCAGATTGGAAACGTGATTTTAGCAATTTTTTTATGTCGATCAAAGCGTTGTGCTAAAGCGCGCACATATGTTATCAAGACCAAAGGAATAATTACAACGGACAAAACAATATGAGAAATTAAGATTGGATAATATATAAATCCTAAATCACCTCCATATTTTGTTGAATCTGATGTCATGTGATAAGCTACATACATTACCAAAAACAAAACTGAGCAAAAAATTGCCAACTTCATTAAACGTTCGTGTAAAACTCTTCTGCCATTTTTTACAGCAACAACTGCTGCAACTAATAAAATTGCTGTAAAACCGTTTATGGCAGCATAAATTGGAGGTAAAAAAGAAAGAGGCTCTACATCAAAACCCATTTTACGCAAATTAACTCCAAACAATATTGCAACTGCTAAAGGTATTACAACAGACAAAGCAATAATTAGCTTATTATATCTAGTCTCATGGTTATTTTCCATTTATCTTATTTTCAATTTTTTTTATTTATTCTTCCAACAACTTTTTAATATCTTCTTTTATAGCTTTTACACCAGCTGATTCTAATCCATCGTAGAAATAGATTGGATTGTTAAAATCGTCTTTTCTACTTCTTATATTACCTTCTTTGTCAATTAAAGCAAACATACCTGAATGATAAAGTCCTCCGGGTTGATTTTTGTCTTCACCAGCATTTAATTTGAATCTTTTTTCGGCTAAATTAAACACATATTCTTTGTCTCCTCTTAATAAATGCCAATTATAATGTTTAACTCCTAAATCTTGAGCGTGTTGTTTTAAAACTTCAACTGTGTCATTATCTGGGTCTATTGTTATAGATGCAATTCCGAAATCAGGTTTACCGTAAAATTCATCTTGAATTTCCAACATGTTTTGGTTCATCTTTGGACAAATAGTTGGACAAGTAGTAAAGAAAAACTCAACCACATACACTTTTCCTAAATAATCTTTATCAGTAATGGTTTTATTGTCTTGATTCGTTAAAGAAAATTCAGGAACTGGACCAATTTCAACTAAATCAGATTTTTGGAATTTGGCTACAATTTTAGGTACTGCCCAAATTCCAAATATTAAGATAATGAACGAAATTCCGATGTATGATTTATTCTTCATTAGATTTTTCTTTTATTATTACGTTTCAGAGCCAATCGATATTCTGCTAAAATAACTTTAACATCATCACTCATATTATTATGCAAATCAGCTGCTGAGATCGTGTTATAGCCTTCTTTATATTCTTCTTCACCTTTTAAATTTTTACCTTTTCTACCTCTTAGATTTAAATCTTTATCAATGATATAAACACTTGTAGTACCAATTGCTGGATTTAATGCTTCAGTAAGTTTTAAACTTTTATGAAATTGGGAAATAGAATCGTGAGAAGAAAAAACAAAATTCCAACCTGATAAATCTGAAATTGTACCTAGCTCTGTAATTATGGATTGAATGTCTTTTTCAGTTCCGGTTGGAGCAACCATAACAATTTGAAAATCTTTAAATTCCTTGTTTTTGTTATATATTTTTTGATTTAAATTAAATAAATTCCCTTTTTCGGTAAGCACATCATCTCCTAAAAAACCTAGAATTGTAATTTTTTCTTTAAGTTGAACTTCATGATTAGATAGTGAATTCCAATTGGGAAGCTCATTGATATTTTTGGTTATTGTTGGTAGGTTTACAAATTTATTTACACCTGTAGCAAAAAACATATACACGACTAAAGGCAATATAAAGAGTATGACTAAAATTATTTTCTTTCCCATTTGACATGCTATTTTTGAAGAGTACAAAGATAAAAAAATCCCGATGTTTATCGGGATTTAATTTATAAATTAAAATGTTAAAAATTCCATTTTATTGTTCCACTTTTAAAGACCTCGTAGACATAATCTCCTTCCACCAATAGGATAAAACATAAGTATAAAACTAAAAATACTAATGGTGCAACAATTGAATTTCGTAAACTTCTTTTTTCACCTTCTAAGTGCATAAATGCCCAAACGATGTAATATGCTTTTACAATTGTAAGAATGATAAACAACCAATTTAATAAATTCATTCTCAAAAAGTCAGTTCTAAAAAGAAAATCTGGTTTAAAAATACCAAAAGCCACTTCTATGATTGTTATTACAGAAAGTAGTCCAAATACAAACCAAATTCTTTTTGTGTTAGATTCGTGTGCGTGTGCCATAATTACTATGCTTTATTTTTTATTATACTAAATAGAAGAATGTGAATACAAATACCCAAACTAAATCTACAAAGTGCCAATACAATCCTACTTTTTCCACCATTTCATAACTTCCTCTTCTTTCATACGTTCCTAATAAAACATTAAAGAAAATAATGATATTGATTAATACCCCAGTGAAAACGTGAAAACCGTGAAATCCAGTAATGAAGAAAAAGAAATTTGCGAATAATTTTTGACCATATTCATTTCTTATTAGATTGGCTCCTTCTACAACATATTGAGCAGAAGCTAATCTCTTCACAGACTCTTCTCTTGAAAGCACTACTTTACGCTTATCTACAATTTGTTCTGTTCTAACTAAAATATCAGGATGATTTTTAAAACCCTCTATAACTTCATTAACTGAATAAGTTGGTAAAGAACCTTCTGACATAAACCAAGTTCCTTTACTTCTTTCTAACAATTCTCTTTCTTCAGGTAAACTTGCTGCAAAATCAGCCAATGCAACTCTATGTCCTTCTTTGTCTACAAATTGTAGAATAGAGCCTCCTTTTGTTTCTACTGCTCCAAACTCACCTTTAATGAAGTTTTTCCATTCCCAAGCTTGTGAACCTAAGAAAATAAAACCACCAACGATTGTTAAAAGCATATAAAAGGCAACTTTACCTTTATTTAACTGATGACCAGCGTCAACTGCCAACACCATTGTTACAGAAGAAAAAATCAAAATAAATGTCATCAATGCCACATAATACATTGGAGCTTCTACTCCATGCATAAATGGAAAGTGTGTGAAAACTTCGTCTGCAATAGGCCAAGTTTCCATAAATTTAAATCTTGAAAAACCGTAAGCTGCAAGGAATCCTGAAAATGTAAGTGCATCTGAAACGATGAAAAACCACATCATCAATTTTCCATAGGTTGCTCCCATTGGTCCTGGTCCTCCGTCTAAAGCGTGTTCATGTGAAGTAACTGTTGCTTCCATAAATTAATTTAATGTTAAAAAAGTGCTCAAATTTATTGTTTTTTTTCTATTTGTAAAAGTAGAAAAATAAAAACAGATAAATCCAAATAAAATCCATAAAGTGCCAATACATTGCACTAAGCTCAATACCAAGGGTTTGAGAGGGATTGTATTTTTGTTTAAAATGATTATAAATTACGATTAATAACGAAATAATACCTCCAATTAAATGGGCGATATGCACAATTACTGCAATATACAAAAATGAGGTGGTGACATTACTCTCACTTCCAGTAAAAAAATACCCATTGGCCACAACTTGAGAAAACCCTTCAAATTGCAATAAAATAAATGCGATACCTAAAGCTAAAGTCGTTAACAATAATATTGTTGTTAGCTTTCTATTATTTGCTTTCATAGCTTTGTTTGCGCTATAAAAAGTCAAACTACTAACTAATATTACAATTGTACTATATATAAATGCACTTGGCAATTGAAAATCTTTTAACCAATCTGGTCTTGATTTACTAACCACATAAGCACTTGATAGTCCTGCGAAAATCATAAAAATACTAATCATGCCAAAAAGCAACAACATTTTATATGTTCTGCCCTTTCTTACTTCTTGTTCTTCTAATGTCATCATAATCTAAATTTTAAAAAAACTTATCAATTACATAAATAATTTGCAACAAAGTTATATAAGAAACACTTACAAGCATAAGCTTTCTTGCAGCAAGCGCATCCATTTTATTGTATAATTTAAAAGCATAAAACAACATCCACAATCCAAGTACAAATATAATAATTGCACTACCAATTGAAATTTGAAATTTACCTGTATATCCTAAAACCGGAATTAAAGAGGCCAATATGGTCCAAATTGTATAAAGTATAACTTGTAATGCTGTTTTCTTATCTCTTTTTCCAGTTGGCAACATAAAGAAACCTGCTTTTTTGTAATCATCAAACAAGAACCAACCTATTGCCCAAAAATGTGGAAATTGCCAAAAAAATTGAATGATAAAAAGAGTTCCAGCTTCGATACCAAAAGTTCCTGTTGCAGCAACCCAACCCAACATATAAGGAATTGCTCCGGGAAATGCTCCTACAAAAACAGACAAAGGTGTTATTGTTTTTAATGGAGTATATAGACTCACATACATAAAAATCGAAATAGCACCAAAAAGAGCTGTTTTTTCATTTACAGAATATAAAATTGCCAATCCTAAAATAGTTAAAACACAACCTAAGATAAAAGCATTTCGTTTTGAAATTAAACCTGCTGGTAATGGTCGATTCTTAGTTCTATCCATTAAAGCATCTAAATCTTTCTCAATTATTTGATTGAATACATTAGAAGCACCAACCATGCAATAACCTCCAACTGACAATAGCAATAAAACCTTAAATGCTTCGATATTCCATTGATCAACTCCTAAAGCATATCCAGCCAAAGTAGAAAACATTACACTAATGGTCAAACGAGCTTTTGTTATTGCCGTAAAAACATTAAATAATGAAGGATTTGAAATTGATGGATCAGGTGAACTCAAAATAAAATTTTTAGCATTTTTAAATCGAGTGCAAAGATAGTAATTAGTTTATTATTAGAAGTACAAAACCAATTGATTTAACAACTGATTTCAACACTAAGTTAATTTATTGAAAATAACAACCTATTAATAATCAAAATACCAATTAAACAAATCAGTTTTTATACCAGCAGAAAACCAAGTTGTTGTTGAAGCTTTAGTGATTAAATCTTCAGTTGTTGGTTTATAATCTCTAAACATTAAATTAGCAAAAACTTTCATATTAGATGATGGATTTACAATATAACCGGCTTGAAAATCAGCAATAATTAATGTTGTTTTATTTCCTTGTCCAACTACAACCCCATTATCAAAAGGACGATTATCATCATAATTTAGATAAATATTACCTCCATAATTATTGATATTAACACCATCATTATAATCTAAACCTTGAATTCCGTAATTAATTTTAGCTTGAGCAAAATATCTTCCTTTGTTGAATCTCGCAATTGCAACTAATTCACTTGCATTAGCTCCCCAATTATGACCCATACTTTGATTGTTGTGACCATAATTTGTAATTACATTGCTGTGTGCATAAACATAAGGCCTAATTCTATTGTATTCTAATTGTAACGTTAGATTGTCAACTCCGAAAGCATTATAATATTTAGCTCCTACTTGATAAGCAAATTTATTTCTCCAACTTTTATCTCTCGCTTTCACATCTCCTATTGAAAACTCATCCAATAAGAATTGAGCATAAAAATTGATACTGTTATTGAATTTGTATTTAGTCGTTAATCCTAACAAAGCATTTCCAGATCTTGATGAAGACGAAAACTCAACAGCCCTATAGAAGATAATTGGATTCACAAAATTAACATCAAAACCTCTATCATTATCATTTCCCCAAACTACACTTTCAAAGAAACCAATATTCATTCTTTTAGAAACATTCCAACTCAAATAATGATTTGCCATGAATTTGGTTGTATAAGTTCTATCAATAGTTACTTCTGGACGAACATCTTTCAACCACATATATGTGTTGGTATATTTAATTTTCCAAAATGTAGTGTTGATTTTAAAAAATGGATAAGGACTTGTTCCATCACCTTGAAGTAATGAACGATAACCATCACCTGTAAAATTACGACTATAACCTAATTGCAAATCTACAAACTTGTTTGGTGTATATTTTATGTTTGCTTCTGCTAATGGAAAATCATAAGCATTTTCTTTGAACTCTTTTGCAATACCAATTCCAGGAATTATGGCTGGATTTCCACCTGAAGGTTTAATACTATTAGCATATTCATTATAATAATCTGCAAATAATCCTTGAGATTCATAAATTTGAGTTGAAAAACTAAGTTGTTCTCCTAATTGTCCGTTGACCGAAACACCTCTTGTATTGACGTAAGTATAATTGTTATCACTTCCAAAATCTTTTCCTACATTAAGATTTAAAATTGGATTTATAGTAAACCAATAACCTTCTCCTTGAATGGCAACAAGGTTTTCATTCCATAATTTTTTTCCCCACCATGATTTCTTATCCTTTTTTATTTTTTCGTATTCCGCATCAAAGTTATAATATCTTGCAACTTCAGCATACGAATAAGGTTTTGAAGCAGTATGATTATTACTTCCTACAAGGTTTAAATTCTGATCAAACAATGCATAATTAGCATGAGTGAAAGGCAAATTATTATTCCCTTTATAAATACTATTTTTATATTCTTGTAGTTTTATGTCATCATATTCTGTAAGCTCAGCAAATTTTTCAGTTTTTTCCTTTTTGACAACTGTTTTTTCTTGAACATTTGTATTTACGAAAGTAGAATCAAGAGGAATTGGAATTGTAATCGTATATTTTGCATATGTTTTTCTTCCTTGATAAGTAGCTGGTTTTACTTTTTCCAACATATCAAAAACGCGCTTTGTTTCATTTTTTAAATCTTCAGAATAAGCTTCTGTATACAAGACTTTAAATTTTCCAACAGTATCTACTTCAAAAAGTGCATAAACGTTTCCATTATAAGCGTTTGCAGATTCAGGAATTTTAAAATTAGACAATATATGCTGTTGTAAATTTTGATAAAAACAATCTTTTTTACTTAAAGCTTGACTGCTTTCACAGTTTTTAAATTCGGGGTAATCTTCATTATTATTTTGCTGTGAAAAGGAAATTTGGACAAACAACAACAGAAAAAATATACTTTTATAATTCATTTTAATTTTTTTAATACTCATTTTTAGCCTCGTTACCTTCAACAATTACTTTAGCAGAAGAAGTTCCAATACGTTTTACACCTAATTTTATCATAGTCATTGCTTCTTCGTAATTTCTTACTCCACCAGCAGCTTTAACTGGCAAAGGAAATGAATTTTCAAGCATTATTTGAATTGCATGAATTGTGGCACCATTTGGCAAATTATTTTGAGTTTGATAAAAGCCAGTTGAAGATTTTACAAAAACATTTTCATATTGACTTTCTTTAAAGTTTGAAACAACAACATTCTTGATTAACGTACATAATCCGATTATTTGAGAATCGTTTAAAGCAGCTACTTCAATAATCCATTTTACAATTTTGTTGTTTTGCAAACCTAAAGCAGTACATTTTAATACTTCATTTTTTATTAAATCTATTTTACCTTCTTTATAAGCTTCATAATTAACCACAAAATCTAAATCATCTGCACCATCATCAATTGCATTTTGCGCTTCATTTAATTTATATTCAAGTGTTTTTTGACCTAATGGAAAATCGATTACAGTTCCAATAGTAACTTTAGAATTGGCATCTGAAATCATTTTTTTTGCCATAAAAACAACTTCTGGACGAATCATAATTAATTTGAATCCAAAATCAATTGCTTCTTGGATGCTATTTTTATTAATTTCGATATTTTCGTTCTTAGAAACAGTAGCTTGTTGAGCTGTTTTTAGATAAGTGGAATCGAGAAATTGTTTGATATTCATAAACCAAATAGTAATTGGCTATAAAAATAAAAAAATCCCTTTTAAAAAAGGGATTTTAGGAATATTATTTACTAATCTTAAATGATATTGGAATAGTATAAGTTACTTTCACATCATTTTCACCTTGTCTTGCAGGAATAATTTTTGGTAATTTTTTAACTGCACTTTCAACGGCTAATCTCATATCATTTGTTGCTCTATTATTTTCTGGAGTTTTTATTGAAGTAAAGTTTCCTTTTTCATCAACTATAAATTGAACAAATACAGTTCCTTCTTTCCCATTATTCAAATCTTTCTTTGGATACTCAAGGTGTTTAAAAATTGCTTTTTGTAACTGTTCGTCAAAACAAGCTTTTTGATTTTCTTTTGAAACATTAATACAACTTGGAAATCTTGGCAAAAACTCAACCACTACAAAAACTTTTTCTTTATCAGCAGCACTTCCAGAATTAGAATCAACTAAATTATCACTTGAGTTATTATCTGAGTCATTTACTGCTGTGTTAGAATCTTGATGGTCTAAATCTTTTATAAGATTATCATCAACTTCAGTTTTAGTTTCAACAAATTGATCAATCACTTTTGGTTGAACAACTGGTTTTACAATTGGTTTTGTTTGAATTACTTTTCTTGGTTCAGATTTAGGTTTTTCTATTACTCCAACATATCTAAAAGGCTCATCATCTGGCAATTCAATTCTAAGTGAAGAAGCGTCTTTAAAACTTTCTGTCTTAAAATTTAATTCTAAAACAAATAATACTGTTACCATTACGGCAATTAATCCTAACTGAAAATAGATAAAACTATTTTTAGATCTGTCTATCATTTTAACATTTGGTTTCATAATAATTTGTTTTAAAAGTTAATTATTTATTAACTTACAAATTATATGCCAAAAAAAAGCCCAATCATATAGATTGAGCTTTTTATTAATTTTAATAAATTAATTATTTTCTAGTCTGAAAACAATTGGCTGAGCATAACTTACACCAACCGGTTTTCCTCTTTGTTTACCTGGAGTAAACTTAGGTAATTTTTTAATAATTCTTTCAGCTTCTGCCTCAAGTAATTCTCCACCTTTTTTATTAAGACCCTTTATTCTTAGGTTTGTTACATTACCTGTTTTATCAATGACAAACAAAACTGTAATTCTTCCTTGAACATTATCTTCTCTAGCTCTTGATGGATAATCAAAATGTTTTTTAATATGTTTGTTCATTTGTTCCATGAAGCATTCTTTTTGTTGGCTTCTTGGTACTTTTTCACAACCTGGAAACAAAGGTACATCCTCTAAAACTGCAAAAGGAACATCTAAATCAACGTCTTCAACTGTTCCAGTAACTTCACCAACTGCAGCTGCTTTAACTACTTTTACCTCTTCTTTCTCATTAACTTCAGTAGTTTCAATTTTTTTATCTTCGATAACCACTTTATCTTCAACAATCTGAATTACTTCTGGTGCTGGTGGTGGTGGTGGTGGTGCTTTTTGCACTTGCATCGTTAAAGGAATAATTTCCTCATCGATAAAATTATCTACAATTTTTGGTTTTTCAACTATAATAACTGGATCTGGAGTTTTTACTTCAATAGCAATGTACGTTAAAACAGTAATTGCTGCCAATCCAATTTGGAAATACAACAAACTATTTCGTTTTGCATCAACGTTAGGATTCTTTTTTGGTTGCATGGTTATTTTATTTTAGAGTACGAATATAAATAATAATTTTAAACTTTTTAAATTTTACTAGAGGAAATCCTTTTTACAATATATTTATTTAACATAACAGCACAAATTATACCTGTTGAATTAGCTAAAACATCATAAAAGTCACCTTTCCTACTTGATGTAAAATTTTCTTGTAATACTTCAATAATTATGCCATAAAACAGACACAAAGCAATAACTATCAAATATTTAGACTTTGCATTTTGCTTAATACTCTTTAACAACAAAGTTGTCAATATGAAATAAAAGAAAAAATGAACTAATTTATCGCTATTATGAATTGAATTAATGGTGTTTTTTTCAAAACTAACTAAGCTAAGAATTGTAATTAAAACAACCCAAACCGTAGTTAATCCGATGTAATATTTACGACCCAACTAATTCTTTATATTCGTTGCTGTTTAGTAATTCTTCTAATTGTGAAGGATCAGATATTTTAACTTTAACCATCCATCCTTCACCATAAGGATCACTATTTACTTTTTCAGGTTCACTTTCTAATGAATCATTAAACTCAATAATCTCACCTGAAATAGGTAAAAATAAGTCTGAAACCGTTTTAACAGCTTCAACAGTTCCAAACACTTCGTCTTTATCTAATGTTTGGTCTAATGTTTCAACTTCAACATAAACAATATCACCTAATTCTTTTTGAGCGAATTCTGTAATACCTACAGTTACAACATCACCATCAATGCTAACCCATTCGTGGTCTTTTGTGTATTTTAAATTTTCTGGAAAGTTCATTTGTTTTAATTTTTAAGCAAAAATAAATTTTTATAAATAATAATTTCGATTTTTTTGAATTTAATTTCCAAAATTATATCTCAATGTAAATCCAGCTCTAACGGTTGTGAGTGGAAATGCTGTTGAAATAACTGCTTTTGAAAATTGGTGATCGTAATAAAATATAGCTGTAAAGTTTTTAGAGAAAGAGTAATCTGCTGTAAATTTAATAGACATTAAGTTTTGACCACCAGATAATTGATTATTATCATAATCTAAATACCTAACAATAGTTTCATTTTGTCGAATAGAGAAATCTGCTTTTAGATTCACATCACTTTTAATAACACCTGTAGGTGTATCAGCTAATCTCGAACTTATTGTTACATCTTTGATTCTGTATCCAACACCAAATGTATATTCATTTCCTTTTACTTCTGTTAAAAGATTATTGTCAAAACTCATATTTAAAGTTCTATCTTTTTTCATTTCCACAAGGAATTTTAAAGAATTTTTAGTTTCAAAATCAAAACGCATAAGAGGGTTGAATTGTTCTGCTAAATTAACATTTGATATAATTCTTTCAGCATAAATATTACCGTTTTGATCTGTTACTTCAGGATTCAGGTTTGATCTAAATGCATTTATACCATAACTTGCTCTATATCCGTGTTGAATTGAAAAACGTTTAAACTTGTCTTTGAAGAACTTGTAATTCATTAAACCAGTATACTTGATGTTCCAATTTGGAAGTGGAATTGATTTAAAGTCGTTTGTTGAAACTTTACTAGCATTTTGACCAGAATAAGCAGCAAGGAAAGATGGCAATAATACTTGTTGGCTATTTTTACCAAAACCATCCGGGTAACCATCTCCATCAGAGTCAACTACGTTTCCAGCTCCATAATATGCTTCTGCCAAACGATTGGCAATTATTATTCTATTATCTCTGAAATCTTGAAAAGCTTGAGAAAAAGCTTCACTACTTTCAGTAAAAGCCGTTTTAATTAAAATTGTTGAAATATTATAATTTCCGAAATTATAAGGTGATCTTGGGTTATAAACTCCATCTGACACATCATATTGCTCAGAGAAATTTTCAGACAACGTTCTATCAGCACTTAAATCAATTTTGAAATCTTTAAAAACTTCCATTTGAGCTGTAAAATTTAATTGTCTGTTTTCTACTTGGGTAAAATTCTGATTAAAATCGGGGAAATTAGTCAAATATCCATTTTTAGCCGCTTCATATCTAATATCTGACTGGCTACCTAAAACAAATCCAACTGTTGGTCTTGTTGTTCCAAAAAAACCTACACCTGGTAAAAATCCTGGCAGAACGGTACCGTTATTTTCGGTATAATTAACTTGAATATTTTTTACACTAGTTAATACCCCTATTAAACCTTTTACAAATGGGTTCTGATCTCCAGTAGCTACATTTTTAGGCTTAGCAACAATTTTTTCTCCTGGTTTTGGAGGAGCAACTGGATTAGCTTTTGGTGTTTTTTTAACTCCAATTCCTAACATCTTATAGAAAGCTGTCATATCAAGTGAAGTATTCAACTTATGTGAATTGGCATTTTGAATAGTATTTCCTAATTGGTAAAAATCCCCTTCTAAAGTTTCTACTGTTGAAAAAGCACTTGAAGAACGAGTCCAATTATAATCAGAAGTGTATGAATAATTTGATTTAACAAAGCCTAAATATGGTAATTTATTTATAGGTAATTCGTAGTTCACTACCAACTGTTGATTGTGTTGATTTGGAGTTCCAGCATCCCAAAAGTCATCCCAAATAGAAAAAGAGTCAATTGGCACATTGTTTTCTCCCAAATAATTTTGGACTAAGTTATTAGAATTGGCATTATAAACAAATGAAAGCGATTTTGTCAATTTGTAATTAAAACCATAATTATAGTTGAAGAAAAAATTACGTCTATATAGAGGATCAAGTTCTAGTCCTGGAACATCGTCAACTTGTCTAAATTGTTGTTTATTGTGTTGTCTTAAAATATTAGAACTAAAAGCGATGCTTGTTGGCAAGAAATTAAAGTTAAAATCTTGTAGAGCTTTGTAATAACTTTTTGACAACATTTTTGTTTTTTTGAAAGGTTCAATGGTTGAAGGTTTAAATGAGTATGCATAGTCCACTGTTGCTTTCACCTGTTTATCTGTTAGGCTCTCAATTTCAAAATTATGTTGCTGTGTTTCGTTATAAGAGTAAGAAAGTGTTAAGTTTTCTGGATCATAAATTCGTTGTTTTTGATCGGGAGCTCTATCTTTTCTTACACCAATAAAATTAATACTTTGTCTTTTAGTATAATCGATTGCTCTTTGCTCGATATTATCTTTTTCTGCTTGATCTTCTGTCACAGCAAGCAATTGATCTAATTCAATATCTTGGTAAAAAGGATCATATTTAGGAGTAATTACTTCTTCACCAATTGCATAATTAAAAGGTAAATTAATTCCCCATTTTTTAGGCAATAGTTGTCCTAAATTAAAATTGGTAACAATGTCATATTGTTTAACATCTTCTCTACTTCTTTCATTTGGACCTTGTTCTAATGAACCAAAACCGATTGTACTTAGTCTACCTGTAGTTGAAATAGTAGCAAAATCAGCCATATTTGCATCAAGATTTGCTACAGCAGCATAACCACCTTCATTGTCCATTTCTGACATACGCAATTCATTGAACCAAACTTCACCTCTAATAGGTTGTGTACCATTTTTATTTTTAACTCCAATCATTAAAGTTCTCACTAAACCAAAGTTTGGATTACCTTTTATACCTATTGTTAATCTGCTATCAGACGAACCTAAATCCTCTTCTTCAACATAAATGATTCCATTGTCTTCAGAAAAAATTGGATTACTTAAATTTTCAGGATCTTCTTTTAAAGCCAAAACCTTTAATTTAGTCAATAATGCTAAAGGAACATTAATTTCATTATCTGCCAACCATACATCTTCTGCACTTCTAGCGTTTTGAGAAGAAACTTTTAGAGGCATTTCGACTTGATAGAAGTTTTGAGTGAAGTCATTTCCAAAACGAATAAAAGCTACCATTTCATCATCTTGTAATGGACTCGATTCTGGAATTGGCAATGCTTCAGCATGTAAAAACATACGCATTTTTTTAAACTGTCGCATATCTACATTAACATTCTTAAAAACAGCTCTTGAATCATTAGGTTGCAAACCGTCTACATAATTACCAGAAATAGGATCATAAACTCTTAAAGAAAGAGATTGTTCATTTTGATTGATAATCGTATTGTTGTTATATAACTGCTCTCTTTCAACACCTGGAGGTGCCACATAAGGAATTGGTGAGCGATTACCATTTTCTTGAACATTTACTGCAACTACATCAAAACCTGTATTATCATCTGAAGGATCAAGATCTGTATCATCTAAGGAATTAGTATATCTTCTCCAGTCACCTCTAACTAAATCTAAAGCTCCAAAACGTAAGGTTACATCGCTACTAAATCCAGTTAAAAACATTCTCATGAAACGAACAGAACGTAAATCAGATATTGAATTGGCATCTGGTTGAGCATTAGCAGGTATTGCTAATTCTTGAATTGGAATTTTATATTGAACCCATCTCGATTTTCCTTGTGTTCCATCGGGTAAATCTATATCAGTAACTAAACGTGTATCAACCACATAATTTTGTCCTACTTGAGGGTTAGAATTGATATCAACTTCAAATTTATAATACGCATTGATAGTATTCATCGTATTATCTCTATTGATATCTTCAACATCTGGAAAGGTAGTACTACCTCTATCGGTATCACTAACATTAACAGGTGAATTACCCTGAGTTCCATTATAGTTTCTATATCTATCTAAAACTCCACCTGTTGCACTTAAATAAAATTGATAATTATCTGCTGCAGGATCTGGATTCCCTGCAAAAGTTGGATATTTTGTAGCTTCTTCCGCATCCGACAAGCCGTTTAAACCTAAATCTTGTGCTTCTCTATTACCTTCATTAGTATCAAAAGCATAAATTAAAGATTGAGATGCTGGTGTTTTTCCCCATGCTGTAGTATTAGTTGCTGTTACTGCACCTGCTTCTGGAAGACCATTTTCATACAATTTTCTTCCATCCTTTAAGACATCTTCTGAAATTTCACCTAGATTAAAAACAAGCTTACCATGATTAAGACCTGAGTTATCTATAACCCCTTGTTCATTATAATATGGATCTAATACCCAAAACTGAATATATTCAACATTTGATTGCTCAAAGTTTGTTGAATTAATACTTCTCATAATACCTCCCCAATTGTTTGGTTCAGAACCAGCTGGCAAAGTATTGTTTGTGGTCTGAGAGTTAAAATTATATGGCCCACGTTCTTTTGGATAATAGGTTAAATCTAAAGTTGAAACTACTTGAGTTTGTCCTTGAGCAATATCTGTTTCAGGATATAACTCTCTACTAAAGATTCTTCTAGTTCTATTTGTTGACAAATCAGTGTTTGAAATTCCTGCAGGTGCTTGTGTATAAAAAACTGGATCGATAGAATACCATGACATTTTTGCTCTTTTGTAACCATACTCCAAATCTCCTTCCAATAATTCACCACCATAACCTATTGGTGCACTTGCTAAACTCCAAGCAGAAGCTGAACGCATATCAATGGTAGTTTGTGAACCTTCAAAATCATCAATATATACCGTTGATTCACCGTTAAAATTAGATGTCTTTGACGCTCCGGGTTTTAAATATGCAATTTCACCTCTAAAAGATAAATTGGACGGCACATCAGTATCAATATTTGGTAATTTATTTGCTAATCTTGTTAAGAAAGGTACTTCAGTTGCATAATTGGCATTTAATCCAAAAATTGTGTTATTTACAGCATCTTGATTATAATCTGTTTTTTGGGTAAAAGGTCTTTCCGACATATTCAAAATTGTACCGCCAATAAGGAAATTTTCATTGAATTGATGCTCCACATTTAACCCCCAAAAACGTCTTGTTTGTTGCCCAAAAACGGCATTATTTTCTAATGATACCTGAATAGGAGTATTTGAAGCTAACAAAGAAGTATCAGTAATATACACTCTACCTAATTGATAATTTACAGTATAATCAATTCCTTCAACTAAAACTCTTCCTCCAGCAGTTACAACAACAGAACCTTGTGGAACATTGAATGCTCCAATTGGAATTCCGTCTCCCGAAGTTGACTTGTATCTTCCTTTTAATTGGAATTTATTTTTTTCACTTTCTTGTAAGGCAGCGGCTTGAGTTTGCTTATATAAATTTCTAAAAACATACTTAGTTTGGTTGGCATTGTATATTCCACCATCGTAATCTTCAGAAGGACTCAAGCGTAATTTATCAAAAAGTAATTCTCCAAAAGGTTCTACATTTGTAAAAATAATTCTACCATATTGTGCGTCAACTGTAATTCCAGGAATAAAATCAAAAAAACCATCACCTCCTTGTTGTGGGTCGTTGGTATAGTTTAATTTATCTAAATTAAAAACTTTAATTAAAGGAGTGCTTGTTATAGTATAAGGTAGATTTAAATTTGGATTATCCTCATCAGGAAAAGGAGTACTTCCAACTGGAGTAATGTAATTTAATGGAGAAGGATCTGTGTATAAAATGTTAAATTTAAAATCTTCACTCTCTAGTTGATAACCCCCAGGAATTTGATAAATATTCTTCATCATTAAGTCCCAAGCCGGTTTGTTTACATTAACCAAAGTTCCTTTTAGCATTTTCAAAATCAAACTCTGAGAAGAAGGAGTTGCTATACCTGTTGAGTTATCTACTTGAGTTGCATCAACACCATCTGTACCAAATTCACCTACTTGATACACTTCATCACCAATTGTATATTGATATGAAACAGCTAAAACTTCATCATTTGACAACCTTTGGTTTAATGATATATAACCTAATTGAGGATGATAGGTAAACTCATTTGCGGTTAGTTTTCTAGCATTTTCTAATTTAACATAATCTTGCCCTTCTGTTACTCCAGCAACATTAAACCCATTACCTGCTGTAGCTATATCTCTAATTCCATTATTTAACAACGAACCAGCTCCTCCAATATTTGTAGGGTCGAATTTATTGTTCCCGTTATCAGAAGGTGTGTTTGGAATTACATTAAAGAAACCTGCAGGAAGCGGGTTTAAACCAACAATTTCTGAATCTGGAATATTAGTTAACTGAGCTTCTCCTAAATCTTGAAGACCTATAATGTTTCTTAAATTGTTATCTTGAGTGTTAATTCGGTTTTGTCTGTTTGTAATCCAAACTTCTATTCGAGTAATTTGAATCCTACTATCTATATAAGGATAATTCCTCAAGGCATTATTATAGTTATTTCTAAAATATTGAGACAAGAAATAATGTCTATCATTATCATATTCTTGAGCAAATAAACTAAAATCTTGAATTGTAGCACCACCTTCAGCGTTTACTGTTTTTGTTTGTGATTTTTGCTCAGAGAAAACTCCTGTTACTGTAGTTTTTCCAAATTGCAATTGTGCTTTAACACCAAATAGACTTTGAGCACCACGGATAAGTGTACTGTTTATAGGCAAACTAACATTTCCTACTTCAATTTTTTGAATTATATCATCTTCAGTAGGAGTGTATTCTAATTTAATTAAATTTTGAAAGGCAAAAGTAGATTGTGTATCGTAGTTCACATTCACATTTAAACGAGTTCCAACCTTACCTTGTAAACCCATACTAATTCTTTGATTAAAATCAAAAGTGAAGTTTTTTCTATTTCTTGGAGAAAGAGCTGGGTTATCTTGTTTTGTAAAACGCATTCCTAAATCCATTTCAACAGAACCAGTTGGTTTTACATCAATAGTATTTCCTCCAAAAATAGTTTCAAATAATTTTGAATTAACGTAATATCTTGGCAACAAATCTCTTTTAGCTTCTTCAGAACCTTCTTTTTTTCCATCAACAGCACTTAATTTTTGCTTGTAATATTCACGCATTGATTCTCTTAAAACCAATTCTTCGTATTGTTGTGGAGTAAGTATTATTGGATAATTGATATTGAAACCGTCAAAAGTATTAGAATAAATGTATCTATCAGTTATTGGATCATATGTATAGGCTTCCAAAATACTGCTAGGATTTGGTATAACTAAACTTCCCTGACTATATCCTGGTTTTATTGAATCATTTTCAATTTCTTGTGCAAACGCAAAAGGAGCAATTAGTGTTATGAAAACTGTTGCTACGAACTTAAATAAGTTATACGATAAATTATTCTTTTCCAAGTAATTATAAATTTTTTAATGCTTGTTTGATGATGTTCTCAACGGATGCGTTAGGATTCTCATTAATGATTTTATCAATCACTTTTTCTGCATTCTTTCTAACAAATCCTAAAACCTCCAAAGCAGATAACGCTTCTTCTTTATTTGTATTGTAATTAGATGTTGAAACTTCATCTAAACTATATATTTTTAACACTTTATCTTTTAAATCTAAAATAACCCTTTGAGCTGTTTTTGCTCCAATTCCTTTTATGGACTGTACTGTAGTCACATCGTTTGAAGCAATAGCTTGTATAATATTTGTTGGTGAAAGTGAAGAAAGCATAGTTCTAGCAATATTAGCTCCAATACCAGAAACAGAAATTAATAACTTAAATAATTCTCTTTCTTGTTTTTCGACAAAACCATATAGACTATGAGAATCTTCTTTGACTTGTAAAAAAGTATACAATTTTAAGCTTTCAGAATCTGGTAATAATGAAAACGTATGCAATGAAATATTAATATTATATCCAACTCCATTACAATCAATTACAACTTCTGTTGGTGTTTTTTCAACTAATTTTCCTTGGATATGGGTTATCATTATGGTAAACTATTTCTATTTATTGACTTTAATTTTCTTAATTTTTCGTTCTTTTTCTTGAGCATCAACAACTGCAACTGCAGCCATGTTAACCATTTCTTCTACGCTTGCGCCCAATTGAAAAATATGAACTGGCTTATCTAATCCCATCATGATTGGACCAATGGAATCAGCTTTATTTAATTCTTTAAGCATTTTATAGGTAATATTTGCAGCATCTAAATTAGGGTAAATTAACGTATTTACTTTTTTATTTACTAATTTAGAAAAAGGAAATTTGCTTTTTAACATTTCTGAGTTTAATGCAAAATCTGTTTGTATTTCTCCATCAACAATTAAATCAGGATAATATTTATGCAGATAGTCTACAGCTTCCCTAATTTTTTTAGAACTTTCATTGTGTGAAGAACCAAAATTAGAAAATGAAACCATTGCAATTACTGGTTCCATTCCGAACATTCTAACCGTTTTTGCTGTCATTAGAGCAATTTTGGCTAAATCTTCAGCTGATGGATTTACGTTAATGGCTGTATCTGATAAAAATATCGGTCCACGAGAAGTCATCATCATATTTGTAGTAGCAATTCTTGTAACTCCAGGACCTTTATCAATTAATTCCATTATTGGTTTCACTACAGAAGGATAACTTCTTGAATAACCTGTAACCATTGCATCAGCTTCACCTTCATTCACCATCATTGCAGCAAAATAATTTCGCTCACGCATCCATTTTTCAGCATCTAATAATGTAATTCCTCTTCTTTGACGTGTCTTCCAGAATGTTTTAGCGTATTTGTGTCTTCTTTCATCTTCTTCACTAGTTTTTGGATCAATAATTTTAATATCACCCTCAAAACCTATTTCCAACATTAACTCTTGAATAATCTCTTTATTCCCTAACAAAATAGGAGTACCAATACCTTCTTCTAAAACAATTTGAGCTGCTTTTAAAACGTCTAAATGGTCTGCTTCTGCAAATATTATTCGTTTTGGATCTGTTTTTGCTCTGTTGATTAACAATCTAATCATTTTATTATCAGAACCTAAACGTTCTAATAACTCTTCTTCATATTTTTCCCAATCTGTTATTTCAATTTGAGCTACACCAGATTCCATAGCTGCTTTTGCCACTGCTGGAGCCACAACCGCAATCAATCTTGGATCAAATGGTTTTGGAATAATATAATCCCTACCAAAATTTAATTTTGTTTCACCATAAGCAATATTCACTTGCTCAGGCACTGGAGTTTTTGCCAATTCAGCCAAAGCTTTAACGGCTGCCATTTTCATAGCTTCGTTAATTTTTGTAGCTCTCACATCTAAAGCACCTCTAAAAATATAAGGAAAACCAAGCACATTATTAACTTGATTAGGATGATCAGAACGACCCGTAGCCATGATGATATCCTTACGTGTATTAATCGCCACATTGTAATCAATCTCTGGAACAGGGTTTGCCATTGCAAAAACAATTGGATTTGCATTCATTGTTAACAACATTTCAGAAGTTAAAATATTACCTGCTGAAAGTCCCAAGAACACATCTGCTCCAACTAAAGAATCTGATAGAGTTGTTCCTTTTTTTTCGTAAGAATATCTCTTTTGTAATTCTGACAAATCTGTTCTATCTGATGATAAAACACCATCTTTATCAAACATTACTATGTTTTCTAATTTAATTCCTAGAAGCACATATAAATTTGCACAAGCTAGTGCAGCAGAACCAGCACCAGAAACTACAACTTTTACCTCTTCAATTTTTTTATCTGCTAATTCTAATGCATTCAACAAAGCAGCTGATGAAATAATCGCTGTTCCATGTTGATCATCATGCATTACAGGAATATTCAGTTCTTCTACTAATCGTCTTTCAATTTCAAACGATTCTGGAGCTTTGATGTCTTCCAGGTTTATTCCTCCGAAAGTAGGAGCTATATTTTTTACTGTAGCAATAAATTCTTCAATATCCTTTGTACCAACTTCAATATCAAAGACATCTATATCCGAAAAAATTTTAAACAACAAAGCTTTTCCTTCCATTACTGGTTTAGAAGCTTCTGGACCAATATCTCCAAGTCCTAAAACAGCCGTACCATTTGAAATAACAGCCACTAAATTTCCTTTAGCAGTGTATTTATAAACATTGTTTACATCTTTGGCAATTTCCAGACAAGGTTCTGCAACTCCAGGTGAATAAGCTAACGACAAATCTCTTTGTGAAGCATATTTTTTTGTTGGAACAACCTGAATCTTTCCAGGTGTTGGTTTTGCATGGTATAAAAGGGCTTCTCTTCGTTTTGTATCTTTGTGCATATAACAGATTATATATGAACCTACAAAGTTAAAATAAGGATTGAAAGAAAAAAATTTTAATGAAGTTCTTTTACTTAAAAAAATCTTATCTCAACAACGAGAAATGCCCTTTTACAATTCGTCCATTATTTAGTTCGATTGTGTACCAATAATCGTCTGCTGGCAATTGATTATTGTTATAAATCCCGTTCCAACCTTGGCTTAATGGATTTATTTCTGCCAACAATTTTCCATAGCGATTAAAAATTCTGATAATAGTTTTTGAATTAAGTTTCGCATCAACTCCTTTGATATTCCAATAGTCATTATAACTATCTCCATTTGGAGTAAAATATTTAGGAGCACCTAATACATTTATTTCATTTTCTGCAATTCCACAACCATTTATATCTTTAACATAAACTGTATAAATTCCAGGAGAAACATTATTAAAAACATTAGATTCTTGATAAGAAACGTTATCTAAACTATATAAATAATTTCCAACTCCAGAAGAAGCTATGATCAATGTATTATTATCTGTTAAATCATAAACTTCAACATTATCTATTGTAGCAATATTAGATTCTTTTACTTCAATTGCCCTAGTATTTTCACAATTATTTGAATTAGTTACCTTGACAGAATAAGTTCCTGCTTCATTAACTTGTAAATTATATGAATTTGCTCCAGCAATGACATTATTATCTAAAAACCATTGGTAAGTAAAATCAGCTACTTGATTTGTATTAATTAAACCTGCATTTAAGTTTACAAAGTAATTTGGCAAATTAGCACAGACAAATCTTTCAGTTCCTTGTTCATTAATATCTGGTACCGAAAGAACATTAAAAGAAACAATTCCTGTAGTAAAACATGTTGGGTCATTTGCATTTATAATCTTAACGGAAATGTTTTGACTTGAAGTTGTAAAAGGATTTGGCAATGGACTACTCAATTGTACATTATTTTCATCGTAATATTCTACTAACATTCCTGTTTGTCCATTTAAAATTGTTGCTTGAAAACTTGAAGTATCAAAAGCTGCAGACTCAACTTGTTGTTGTGGGTCATTTTGATTACATAACTCAGTTAAGATTGATGAAACAGGAAAAAATTGCGGTTTATTATTAATTATAAATTCAATAGTTGTATTAAAAGTACATGAATTAGTTGTGTTACTTGTCAATGTAACATTAATGATTTGTTCTGAAGTTATAAAAGGATTCGGTAAAGGACTAGGTAAAGCCATACCGTTTTCGTCAGTATAGGACAGGTCGAAACCCGTTAAGCCATTTAACAAATCTACTTCTAAGTTTGTAGTATCAAAATTAAATATTCCATCAGGTGTTTCATCACAACTCACAATCTGAAGAGGTTGCAAACTATTAAAAACAATTTTAACAGGCATTACTACAAAACATGATGACGAAGTGTGTTGAATTCTTGCAAAATAAGTTCCTTGAGAAACATTATTTAGGCCTAAAATTTCATTTGTATTTAATGAAGCATTTTGATTTGAATTAAAATAAGAAATTGTATAACCAACAACACTTCCTAAATAAGGTGCTGTTAGCACTGAAAAATCATAAGGTTCTAAATTATCTGCTCCATCGTCACATAAAACAATATCTTCAAAAGCATCAAAGTTTTGGATTGAAAAAGGATTGGCAATAGTAGCAGTACCTGTCCAATTTAAACTAAAAGGAGAACTTCCAATTGGCCTATCAATAACTATAAAATAACTTTGTCCAGCTAAAACATCAAGTTGTTTTAAAAAACTATCACCATCAGGTCCTGGCCCTTCAGAAGTATCTGTAGAAGTTGCATTTAAACCTGTATGATTATTTGCTTGTCCAGCTCCTGCTGGGTTTGTAGTAGAACATCTAATTGGACTTCCTAAATTACCACAGTTAGAATTAGGACCAAAAACCCAAAAATCATAATCCTCATTAATACTCGTGCTATTTGGAATTAAAGTAAATCCTAAAGTTCCACCTTGCTCAATCGTTACACGAAGCCAAAGTGAATTGTTTTCTTGACTGCTGCATGACTGAGGTATAATTTCCTGAATACCAGCTCCTGAAACATTATAGGAAATACTTTGATTATCACACGCTTGAATAAAATTCACACAATCATTTGGAAGGTTTTGACCAAATAAAAACGTTGAAGAAGTTATAAATAAATATAGAAATAAGTTGTTTTTCATTGCATTTAACTATAAAAGTCAAAGATAATAAATAGAATAGTTATTATTTTAAAAAATTGACATTCCTTTTAAAACCTTCTATTTTAGTTCTTTTGACTGCAGAGTTTTTAAAAACTTGATTAAAAGTTTCTGTTGTAATTTCTTCCCAATCTTTTTTAGAAAAATTCAGAATACTATCATTAGGCTTTAATAAAGGTTCGTTATGAGATTTAGAAAACTTGTTCCACGGACAAACGTCTTGACAAACATCACAACCAAAAGCCCAATCATCAAATTTATCTTTCAATTCTGTTGGCAAATTATCTTTTAACTCAATGGTAAAATACGAAATACATTTGCTTCCATCAACAATATAAGGTTCAACAATTGCTTCTGTTGGACAAGCATCTATACATGCAGTGCAAGAACCACAATGATCTGTAGTTGAAACATCATATTCTAATTCTAAATCAACAATTAATTCGGCAATAAAATAAAAAGAACCAACTTTTTTTGAAATTAAATTAGTGTTCTTTCCTACCCAACCTAAACCGCTTTTGGCTGCCCAAGCTTTATCTAAAACAGGTGCAGAATCTACAAAAGCTCTTCCAGAAACTTCTCCAATTTCTGTTTGAATGAAATGCAATAATTCTTTTAATTTTTGTTTAATTACAAAATGATAATCTTGCCCATATGCATACTTTGAAATTTTATATGAATCTGGATTTTGAAATTCTGACGGATAATAATTTAGGAGTAATGAAATAACGCTTTTTGCATCATCGACTAATAAAGTTGGATTTAAACGTTTGTCGAAATGATTTTCCATATAACTCATTTGACCGTTTCTGTTGTTATTCAACCAGTTTTCCAATCTTGGTGCTTCTTTCTCTAGAAAACCTGCTTTTGAGATCCCACAAGATAAAAACCCTAATCGCTTAGCTTCTTCTTTTATAATCTTTGTGTATTTTTCTTTAGCGTTCATTTTCTTTTTTTAAATTCCAAAATTGCTTCGTGAGGTTTCAACGTAATGAGTGGTTTTATTTGAATAGCTTCTTTTTTTTCAATAATTTCAAATTTTTCAACCAATGCAATAATAGCCAAAATCATTTCATACATAGCAAAATTATTGCCAATACACATTCTTGGTCCAGCTCCAAAAGGGTAATAATTTTTAGAAAATTTAATGGTTTCATCTAAAAAGCGTTCAGGTAAGAAAGCATCAGGGTTGTTCCAAAAATCTGGATGACGATGAATTTCATAAACTGAAAACAATAAATTAGAACCTTTTGGCAAAACCATTCCGTTGAAATCTTCTTTTTCTTTGTTTACTCTATCAATAAAATAAGCTGGTGGATACAATCGCATGGATTCTTCAATAACTAATTTTGTATAATTAGCATTTTTTATCCAATACATTATGTCGTCTGATGCTTCCTTTATTACTTTAATTTCATTTAAAATTTTTAATTGAGCATCTGGATTTCTAGCTAGCAATTCGCAAGTAAATGTCAATGCATTTGAAGTAGTTTCATGACCAGCCGCAAATAATATTAAAATTTCATCCACCAATTGATTTTCATCCATACTTGAACCGTCTTCATACCTCGCATTTAATAACATATCCAATAAATCATCATGTTTATTGTTGCTTTGTTTTCTTTCTTCAACCAATCTTTTTAGTATAGCCCTTGAATTTTGTGTTAAATCTAGATGTTTTTTCGTCTTTCCAGATAAATTAAACCACCAAACAAAAAAAGGTTGTCTTAATTCTTGCACCAACATTTTTTGAGTAGCTTCAGTGGTATGTTGTAATGAAGCAATATCTGAATCAGAAATATTGATATTAAAAATAGATTTGACAACAGTTTGAAAAGCTAAATCATTAAAAATGGGAAAAATGTCAATTGGATTACCTGTCTTGATATTTTTTAATTCTATTAAAATTGTTTTTTGAATAGTGTCTAACAAAAGGTTAAGCTGACTTTTATGAAATGCTGGTTGAATTAATTTGCGCTGTTTTTGCCAATGTTCACCTTCAGCAGTCAAAAGTCCTTTTCCAACATATTTTGCTAAATCTCTAGTTTGAATTTGAGATTTGGTATAATTTTTTTGGTTTTTCTGAAGAGCATGTTGCAATAAAGAGGCATCCCTACAAAATAAAACAGATTTACCTAAACCAACATTTAAACGAAAAATATTTCCAAATTTTTTAAAATTTTCTGCATGAAATGGCAAAGGATTTTTTAAAATATTATTTGCATGATTTATGAACCTAAAAAAAGAAACTTCAGGGATTTTATTAGGTAAATTCATATTGATTAGTATTGCTTTAGATATTAAAACAAACCTCCTTGGATATTATTTCTAATTTTTCCCAAATGTTTGTACGCTTTATCAGTAACTTCTCTACCTCTTGGGGTTCGCATTATAAATCCTTCTTGAATCAAAAAAGGTTCATAAACTTCTTCGACTGTTTCACTACTTTCAGAAACAGCAGTTGCTAAAGTTGAAAGACCAACTGGACCACCTTTGAATTTATCAATAATAGTTGTTAGGATTTTATTGTCCATTTCGTCTAAACCATGAGCATCTACATGAAGTGCTTTAAGAGCAAAACGAGCTATTTCAATATCAATGCTACCATTTCCTTTTATTTGAGCAAAATCTCTAACCCTACGTAATAAGGCATTAGCTATACGTGGTGTTCCTCTACTTCTACCAGCAATTTCTATAGCTGCCTCCATAGTAATTGGCATATTTAAAATAGCTGAACTACGTTGAACAATTGTTGTTAATAGTTCGGTATTATAATATTGCAAACGACTTTGAATCCCAAAACGAGCTCTCATTGGAGCAGTAAGTAATCCCGAACGTGTTGTTGCTCCTACTAGTGTAAAAGGATTTAAGTTTAGTTGAACTGAACGTGCATTTGGCCCTGATTCAATCATGATGTCTATTCTGAAGTCTTCCATTGCTGAATACAAATATTCTTCTACAATTGGACTTAAACGGTGAATTTCATCAATAAAAAGAACATCTCTTTCTTCAAGGTTTGTAAGTAAACCAGCTAAATCTCCGGGTTTGTCTAAAACTGGACCAGAAGTAATTTTAATTCCAACTCCAAGTTCATTTGCTAAGATGTTGGCTAAAGTAGTTTTTCCTAAACCTGGTGGTCCATGAAATAAGGTGTGATCAAGTGCTTCACCACGAAGATTGGCTGCTTTAACAAAAATTTGCAGGTTTTCTAAAACTTGTTCTTGACCTGTAAAATCATCAAACGAAAGAGGTCTTAACTTTTTTTCAAGGTCAAGTTCTTCGTGATTGTAATTAGAATTTGTTGGATCAAGGTTCTCGTTCATATAGCAAATATAAATAAAGTTACACAAAAAAACCTTTCCGTTTGGAAAGGTTTTAATATTATATTTTTTAGATCTTAGTGATGTAATTCTTCTTCACCATCTTTCATAGGAACGGTTTGAGGAACAAAGTCAACATCATGACCTGGTTTGTTGTAATCATATGGCCAACGATATACTTCAGGAATTTCACCTGGCCAGTTTCCATGAATATGTTCTACTGGTGCAGTCCATTCAAGTGTATTTGATTTCCATGGATTCAATGGTGCTTTCTTACCTTTGAATATACTGTAGAAGAAGTTCCAAAAGAAAGGTATTTGGAAAGCAGCTCCAACAATTGCGAATATTGTAATTAATACGTTAACATCAGCTAATTCATCAAACAATGGGAATGCTGTGTTACTATAATAACGTCTTGGTAATCCTGCCATTCCAATGAAGTGCATTGGGAAGAAAACTCCATAAGCACAAACTGCAGTTACCCAAAAGTGAACGTATCCTAAGTTTTTATCCAACATTCTACCAAACATTCTAGGGAACCAGTGATAAACACCAGCAAAGAAACCGTAAAGTGCAGAAATACCCATTACTAAGTGGAAGTGAGCAATTACAAAATACGTATCGTGAACGTTAATATCTAATGTACTATCTCCAAGAATAATTCCTGTTAAACCACCAGTGATGAATGTTGATACGAAACCTATTGAAAACAACATCGCTGGATTCATTTGTAAGTTACCTTTCCACAACGTTGTAATCCAGTTAAATGCTTTTACAGCAGATGGAATTGCAATTAATAAAGTAGTAAAAGTAAACACCGAACCTAAGAATGGATTCATTCCTGAGATAAACATATGGTGACCCCAAACAATAGTTGATAAGAAAGCAATTGCTATAATAGAAGCAATCATCGCTCTATATCCAAAAATTGGTTTACGTGAGTTTGTTGCAATAATTTCAGAAACAAGTCCCATTGCTGGCAAAATAACAATATATACTTCAGGGTGACCTAAGAACCAGAATAAGTGTTCAAACAATACTGGTGAACCTCCTTGGTAATGTAAAACTTCTCCACTAATAAATATATCAGACAAAAAGAATGATGTTCCAAAACTTCTATCAAAAATAAGTAATAAAGCTGCTGAGAATAAAACTGGGAATGAAACCACACCAATAATGGCTGTAACAAAGAAAGCCCAAATTGTTAGTGGCAATCTTGTCATTGACATTCCTTTAGTTCTTAAATTAATAACAGTTACTATATAATTTAAAGAACCCATTAAAGATGAAGCAATGAATATTGCCATAGAAACCAACCATAAAGTCATACCTAATCCTGAACCTGGAATTGCTTGTGGTAATGCACTTAAAGGTGGATAAATTGTCCAACCTGCAGAAGCTGGTCCTGTTTCAACAAACAACGAACACAACATCACTATACAAGAAATAAAGAACATCCAATATGAAAGCATGTTCATAAATCCTGAAGCCATATCTCTAGCTCCAATTTGTAGTGGAATTAATAAGTTACTAAAAGTACCACTTAGTCCAGCTGTTAATACGAAAAATACCATTATAGTACCATGAATCGTAACTAATGCTAAATAAATATCATTTCTCATTACTCCACCTGGAGCAAAGTTATCTCCTAAAAAGATTTTAAAAATTTCAAAAGATTCTTCTGGCCATGCGATTTGCATACGGAAAAAAAGTGATAAAACTACCCCTACAATTCCCATTAATAGACCCGTGATTAGATATTGCTTAGCAATCATCTTGTGATCTATACTAAAAATATATTTAGTAATAAAAGTTTCTTTATGATGACCGTGTTCGTGTGACATAATTGTATTATTTGAAATCTTCTATATTATTTTTCTACTTGAGCTACTACTTTTGTAGTATCTATTATCGTTTCTATTATTTCTTCTTTAATTTTTTCTGCAGCTGGAGTATTCGCTTCTTTCCATTGAGCAGTTACAGTTGGCTTATCAGCTAACCATTTTTTGAAATCGCTTGGAGTATCAACTACAATTTTCATTTGCATGTTGTAGTGAGAAGCCCCACAAATTTTATTACATAACAAAAGATAATCAAAAGTATAAGGATCTAAAGCTGAATCTCCTTTAGCTACTAAATCTTTACTTTTATTAGCTCTGATTTTGTTAATTTTATCAACTTTAGCCATGATTGCTTCGTTTTGTCTCATTTCAGCAGTAGTAACTGTTGGAACAAAAGCAAATTGAGTAACCATACCAGGCACACAGTTCATCTGTGCTCTAAAATGAGGCATATAAGCTGAGTGAAGTACATCTTGAGAACGTATTTTGAACACTACTTTTTTACCTTTTGGCAAGTGTAATTCAGTAACTACTTTATCATCTTGTGCATTTGGATCTTCTAAATCTAAACCAGTTGTATTGATTCCTTCAATATATCTTACGTTTGCTTTACCAAGTGTATTATCTTCACCGGCATAACGTGCTTCCCAACCAAATTGTTTAGCATATAATTCTACATACATTACATCTTCATCTTCATCATAATACATGATTTGATTCCATGTATACAATCCGTATAAAATTAAAACTGCTAAAACGATCACAGGAATGATTGTCCAAATCGCTTCTAATTTATTATTATCGGCAAAATAAAGAGCTTTTTGTCCTTCTTTACCTCTATATTTAAATGCATAATAATGCAATAAAAATTGAGTAACTGTTTGAACAAAGAAGATTAACCACATTGAAATTTCCATCAAATTGTCAACTTCCACACCATGTTCAGATGCTGGAGTTCCTAATACAAAATCTCCCCAAGCAATAAGTGAATAAATAGTAAATATGTAAATGAATCCTAAAAATCCAAACATTAAATAACCATTAACACTATTATCCTTATCAGTTGCTACACCAGAATTATCTGAAGTTTCACCAACTTGAGTTAAATCAAATATTTTAGTTAATTGCCAAACAGCAATTCCAATTAAAACTAAAACAAAAAATACCAATAAACTCGTCATTTGTTTATCTCTTTAAATATTAATAATGAAAATGTTTACTTTCTTCCATCAAAGGATACTTTTTAGCAATTAAAGGAGCTTTTGTTAGAGCTGAAAATACTACTAAAATAAATAACCCAGTAAAGAAAAGTATTGACCCTATCTCTGATGCTCCAATAAACCATTGATCTCCAACAGTAGCTGGCATAATCATATTAAAGAAATCTAAATAGTGACCAAATAATATTACTGCACCTGCACCAATTACAATCCAAGTTAAACGCTTAAAGTCAGCATTCATAAGAATTAAAATAGGGAAGATGAAGTTTAAGGCTAACATACCAAAGAAAGGCAAGTTATAATGTTCAATTCTTGTGACAAAATATGTTACTTCTTCAGGTATATCTGCATACCAAATCAACATAAATTGTGAGAACCATAAGTATGTCCAAAAGATACTAAATGCAAACATGAATTTAGCTAAATCTTGTATGTGACTCTTGTTTACTTCTGGTAACAGGCCTATTGATTTTAAGTAAATAGTAATCATTGTTAAAACAGTAATTCCACTTACAAAGAAACTTGCAAAAACATACCAACCAAATAAAGTACTGTACCAGTGTGGATCAACAGACATAATCCAATCCCATGACATAATAGATTCAGTAACAATGAAGAATACTAAAAATGCAGCAGAAGCCTTAAATAATTTTTTGTAATTTGAATTATCATTAGACTCATCTTGAGCTAAAGAATATTTTCTAGAAAAATGTCTATATAAATTCCAACCTCCAATAAAAATTACAGCTCTTATTAAAAAGAAAGGTACATTTAAGAATCCTGATTTTCCTTGAATTAAGTGGTCTTCTTTTACTACTTCCGGATCCATCCAAACAAAAAGATGGTTTACATGAAAACCTGAAAGCAATAATAAAATAAAGAATATAATTGAACCTGGTAATAAATAACCTGTTATACCTTCCATAACTCTAAACAATACTGGAGACCAACCTGCTTGAGAAGCAATTTGGATAGCATAAAATGCCAAAACACCCATTGTTAAAAGAAAAAAGAAAATACATGCTACATAAAATGCTGACCATGGTTTGTTTTGCAACTGATGATAAACATGTTCAACATGTTCTTTATGTTCGGCATCAGCGTGAACGTCTTTTGCATCGTGAGCTGCATGTGCATCATGAGTTGAATGAGCGTCTTTAGAAGCTTCTCCGTGTCCATCATGATGGCTTTCGGTCAACATCTTTTCAACCTCTTCAGTGGATTTTGGTACAGATAAGAATCCATAAGCAATTCCTATTATTCCTAATGCAATAAGAATAAATGAAAAAGTTTTTAATTTACTTGAAAAAGTGTACATATCTTTTATTTTCAAAAAAGTGTTTTACAATTATAATTCTGATCTCAATTTTAAAACGTAACCCGCTACTTGCCATCTTTCCTCTTGAGAAAGTTGATTTGCATGTGAACCCATTGCGTTTAATCCGTAAGTTTCTACGTGAAAAATACTTCCTTCTGTAATTTCTCTATCTTTATAACTAGGAACTCCAAGAAATTTTTCTCTTTCAACTAATTTTCCTTTTCCATCTCCTTTATCACCGTGACAAATCGCACAGTATACAGTGTATAATTGTTTTCCATTTTCAGGATTAGCTGATAATGAATCTAGAGGTGATTTTAAATTTGCTTTAGCTTCGTTATATCCTTCTGGAGTATTAGGTATTTCGTAAGGAATAAAACCTCTTTTAATAGCTCCTTCAGGAACTAATTGTCCTTCTTTTCCATTTTTAAAAGCATCAGTTTCTGAATAAGTTTCATACCCAACAGACTCATACATATTAGGAAAAAATTGATAATTTGGTTTAGACTTATCAAAGCAAGATGTTGTCAAAATTGACAAACTTACTATTGCTACTATTTTATATAAGCTTTTCATATCGTGTATTAATGCTTTTCTATTACTAAAACTTCAACGGCTCCAGTTGACATAAAGAAAGAAACTAATTCTTCTTCATTTCCATGAACACCAACTTCCATTAAAAAATGATCATCTGTTGTTCTTACATCAGGATTTTCCGCTTGTTTAAATGGCCATAATTTACTTCTCATGTAAAAAGTAATAACCATTAAGTGAGCTGCAAAAAACACTGTTAATTCAAACATAATTGGCACAAAGGCAGGCATGTTTTGCAAATAACTAAAACTTGGTTTACCTCCTATATCTTGTGGCCAATCTTGAATCATTATAAAATTCATCAATGTAGTTGCAACAGACAAACCAACTAATCCATAAAGGAACGATGCAATTGCAATTCTTGTTGGTGCTAATCCCATAGCTTTATCTAGTCCATGGACTGGAAAAGGTGTATAAACCTCTTCTATGTGATGATGTGCAGATCTAGTCTTGTGAACTGCATCTAATAATACATCATCATCATTGTATATAGCGTGTATAACTTTATTACTCATGATATTATTAATGATTATCTGAATTATGATCGTGTTGTGCTCTTGCTCTTTTGAAATTATCTCCAGAAGATTTCAATATTGTTTTAACTTCTGCTTGAGCAATTACTGGGAAACTTCTAGAATATAATAAAAACAATACAAAGAAGAATCCGATAGTTCCAATAAATATTCCTGCATCAACAAATGTTGGTTGGAACATTGTCCATGATGATGGCAAATAATCTCTATGCAATGAGGTAACGATAATTACGAAACGCTCAAACCACATTCCAATATTTACAACAATTGAAATTATAAAAGAGAAAGTAATACTTGTTCTTAATTTTTTAGACCACATAAACTGTGGAGAGAAAACGTTACAAGTCATCATCAACCAGTATGACCACCAGTAAGGTCCAGTTGCTCTATTTAGGAAAGCATATTGTTCATATTCAACACCTGAATACCAAGCGATGAATAACTCTGTAATATAAGCTGTTCCTACAATAGAACCAGTAATCATGATTACAATATTCATTAATTCAATATGTTGAACTGTAATATATTCTTCTAAGTTAGACACTTTTCTCATGATGATAAGTAAAGTATTTACCATTGCAAATCCTGAGAAAATTGCTCCTGCAACGAAATAAGGAGGCAAGATAGTTGTATGCCAACCTGGAACTACAGATGTTGCGAAGTCAAAAGATACAATCGTGTGTACAGAAAGTACAAGAGGAGTAGCTAAACCAGCTAATACTAATGAAACTTCTTCAAAACGTTGCCAATCTTTTGCTCTACCACTCCATCCAAAAGATACTACTGAATAGATCTTTTTAGTAAAAGGAGTTACAGCTCTGTCTCTTAACATAGCAAAATCAGGAAGTAAACCAGTCCACCAGAAAACCAATGAAACTGAAAGATACGTTGAAATTGCAAATACGTCCCATAATAATGGAGAGTTAAAGTTAACCCATAATGACCCAAATTGATTTGGAATAGGCAGTACCCAGTAACCTAACCATGGACGACCCATGTGAATGATTGGGAATAAACCTGCTTGCATTACAGAGAAAATCGTCATTGCTTCAGCAGAACGGTTAATTGCCATTCTCCATTTTTGACGGAATAATAATAATACTGCAGAAATTAAGGTTCCAGCGTGACCGATACCAACCCACCAAACGAAGTTAGTGATATCCCATGCCCAACCAATTGTTTTGTTTAATCCCCAAGTACCTATACCTGTAGTTATAGTGTAAGTCATACAACCTAATCCCCAAAGGAATGCAATAAGTGCGATTGTAAAAACTGTCCACCATTGTTTATTTGCTCTACCTTCAACAGGTCTAGCAACATCTACTGTAACATCGTGGTAAGATTTATTTCCTACTACTAAAGGTCTTCTAATGGGTGCTTCGTAATGAGACGACATAATCCTTTATATTGTTTCTGTTAATTAAATTTTTTCTTTATCGTTTGTAACTTTCACATGATAAAACACATTTGGCTTAGTTCCAATATGCTCTAGTAAATGATACATTCTTTTATCTTCTGCTAATTTAGCTACTTGAGATTCCTTATCGTTAACGTCTCCAAAAATCATTGCTCCACTTGAACAAGCTGCGGAACAAGCCGTTTGAAATTCTCCGTCTTTGATTTGTCTTCCATCACGTTTTGCATCAAGAATAGTTTTTTGTGTCATTTGAATACACATTGAACATTTCTCCATAACTCCACGAGAACGAACATTCACATCTGGATTAAGAACCATACGTCCTAAATCATTATTCATGTGATAATCAAACTCACTGTTTTTATTGTATAAGAACCAGTTAAAACGTCTTACTTTATATGGACAGTTGTTAGCACAGTAACGAGTACCTACACATCTGTTATAAGCCATATGGTTTTGACCTTGTCTACTGTGTGAAGTTGCAGCAACAGGACAAACTGTTTCACATGGTGCGTGATTACAGTGTTGACACATGATTGGTTGGAAAGCAATTTGTGGATTCTCTGAAGGATCTTCCATATCGCTTAAAGTACCTATTACATCTGTTAATCCGTGTGCATTTTCTTTTAATTCAACATCATCAGCAAAAGTTTCTTCGTGAGAATAATATCTATCAATACGCAACCAGTGCATATCTCTACTTCTTCTAACTTCAGATTTACCTACAACTGGCACATTGTTTTCTGCGTGACATGCAATTACACATGCTCCACATCCAGTACAAGCATTTAAATCAATTGACAAATTGAAATGATGACCTGTTGACCTATCAAATGACTCCCATAAATCTACAGATTTAGCAGGAACTTCTTTATGATCTAAAGAAACCATTGGAGTTGGATTCCAAATTTCAGAATTTTCATATTCTTTTACAAAAGTGCTTAATGTAGTTTCTTTGATGATATCACCTCTACCCATTAATGTTTTTTGTAATTGAACACATGCAAATTCATGTTCACCACTAGCTTTAGAAATTGTTGCAGATTGGTTAGCGTTCAAATTAGCATATAGCTCATAAGCATTAACACCTACTTGCATTTCTGCTTTCATTGATTCTTTTTTACCATATCCAAATGCTAATGCAATTGTACCAACCGCTTGACCTGGTTGAATGATTACTGGTACATTTTTTAGAGTGTTATTTCCAACTTTAATATCAGCATAACTTCCGTTAAGACCTCCATTAGCAACATTCCAATTCTCTAATTTATATTTTTCAGCATCTTTCTTAGATACTGTAACATAATTATCCCATGAAACTCTTGTAATCGGATCTGGAAATTCTTGCAACCATGGATTGTTTGCTTGTTGACCATCACCTAATCCTACTTTAGTATACAATACTAAGTCTAAAGCATTAGATTTTACTTGTGCAAGCTTAACTGCAGAAGCAGTATAGTCAGTAGAAGTTGCCGTTAAAGCACTTACTTCACTCGTTGCAAAACCATCATGAACCGCTTGATTCCATGATTTTCCATTTAAACCAACTGATGCATAAGCCTTTAAATAATCGTAATATGATGTAGTATTATCTGTTAAAGACAACAATACTTCTTGAAATTGTTTAGTATCAAATAAAGGATTAATAGTTGGTTGTTGAATACTATAATTTCCTCTTGTTAAAGTTACATCTCCCCAAGACTCTAAATAATGTGGAGTTGCAGCTGCTATATTTGAAACTAATGCTGTTTCATCTTCTTTCATTGAAAATGCAACAGATAATTTTGTTTTTTTAAGACCTTCAACAAAATCTTTTGAATTTGGTAAAGTATAAACAGGATTTACACCACTCATTAAGATTGTGTGAACTTTTCCTGCTTTTAAATCAGAAACTAATTGGCTAACATCTTTAGCGTTACCTTTTCTTGTTAATATAGCATTTGTTGTATTAAATGCCTCTGAAGACAACTGATTGTTTATCGCCAATGTTAACAATTGAGCATCAACATCATCAATTCCACACACAAGAACACCTTTTGAACCTGCTGCTTTTAATTGTTGAGCTGCTTTTAAAACATCAGCTTCATATTTATCAATTTTTGGAGTCCCTACTGTTGCTCCAACTATTAAATTATATATTTTAATTAAGGCTTGTCTTTGATTAAAAACAGTCAAAGGAATTCTTTTATCAGCTTTTGCACCAGCTAAAGACATATTTGCCTCTATTTGGATATGCTTAGACATTTTTCCGTTTTTAGGAATTCTACCTTTAGCATAACTAGCATCAAATCCACCACCTTGCCAATCACCTAAGAAATCCGCACCAATAGATACAATAACATCAGATTTAGAAAAGTCATAATTAGCCAATCCTCTTACACCATAAACAGTTTGAAAAGCATCAAGTGCATTAGATTCAGAAACCGCATCATAAACGACTTGCTTAGCATTTGGATACTTAACCATAAAATCAGCTAATAAAGCATCTGTAGAAGGACTTGCAGTAGAGTTAGTTAAAACAACTACACTTTCCCCTTTTGCCTTTGCATCTTCAAGGCTTGATTTGATTTTAGCGTTAACTTGACTCCAATCAGCATCTTTTTGATCAATCTTTGGTTGCTTTAAACGAAGACTATCATATAATGAAAGAACAGAAGCATGAACTCTAGCATTTGCACCAGATCTTGCTCCTTCTAACTTATTGTTTTCAACTTTAATTGGACGACCTTCACGGGTTTTGATTAAGATATTAGCAAAATCAAAACCATCAGCAATAGTTGTTGCATAGTAATCAGCAACTCCTGGAATAATTTGTTCTGGTTGAAGTACATAAGGAATTGACTTTACAACTGGACCTTCACACGCAGCTAATGAAGCAGCTGCAGTACTAAATCCAACGTATTTCAAAAAGTCACGACGAGAAGTTGATGAAGAAGACAAATTATCTTTATCTCCTAAAAATTCATCAACAGGGATTTGCTCCACAAACTCGTTGCTTCTTAGCGTCTCAACAATAGAGCTGTTTTCGTCTAGCTCTTCAACACTTTTCCAGTATTTTTTGTTTGATGCCATTGTATATAAATATTAGCTTCTTAAATTATTATTAATAGTGACATTTACCACATTCTAAACCACCCATTTGCGCTGCTGTTAATTGCTTAACACCATATTTTTTAGATAATTCTTCGTGTATTTTTTTGTAATATTCGTTGTCTTCTACTTTCACATTTGTTTCTCTGTGACAGTTGATACACCAACCCATTGTTAATGGTGAATGTTGTCTCATTATTTCCATTTCTTCTACTGGACCATGACAAGTTTGACATTCAATACCTGCTACAGAAACGTGTTGTGAGTGATTGAAATATACAAAATCTGGTAAATTATGAATACGAACCCATTTTACTGGACTTGTTTTTCCTGTATATGATTGTGTAGCTTTATCCCAACCAACAGCAGTGTATAATTTATCAATTTGTTCATCATAGAAAGCTTTTGAATGCTCTTCTGTAGCAGTAGTTTCAGCTACTTCAGAAATATTTTTATGACAATTCATACAAACATTTAATGAAGGGATATTTGAATGTTTACTAACTCTTGCAGCTGAGTGACAATATTTACAATCAATTCCATTATCACCAGCATGAATTTTGTGTGAATAATGAATAGGCTGAATTGGCTCATACCCTTGATCAACTCCAATTTGCATAAAGTATCCATACATAAAATAAGCACTAACTAATAAGAACATGATCGCAGAAACAACCATTAAAAATTGGTTTTTAGCGAATGCTTTCCAAATTGGTAATGATTTTTCTTTAGTAGCTACTTCAATACCGTTAGCTTTTGCTATTTTATTAAGTACATTACTTACTAAAAACAACATCACAACTAACATCATCAACACTAATGCCAAAGCTCCTAATATAATGTTGTTAGAAATTCCTGAATCAGAACTTGCTGCTCCACCTTCTGCATTAGTTACCACTGGAACTTCAGCTTTAACTTCAGAAGTATAGGCTAAAATATCATCAATATCAGCATTTGATAATTGAGGAAATGCCGTCATTGGCACTTTTCCATTTTCTTCGAAGACTTTTATTGCTAATGCATCACCAGACTTAATTAAATCAGCACTATTATGAACCCATTTGTAAATCCATTCTCTATCATACTTACTAGCCACATCGCGAAGAGCTGGACCTGTAGATTTGCCGTCTAATTTGTGGCATGCAGCACAATTTGCATTGAATAATTCTTTTCCTTTTACAGCATTACCTCCACCAGCAGGTGCTTCAACAACAGCAGATGTTTCCGCAGGAGCTGCATCTTGAGAATAAGAAACTAATGACAAGGATAGCGTTAAAGCTAAACTGAAGAAAATCCTAGAAAACGATTTATGGTTACCCACCTTTTTCATATTTAAAATGATTATCGACTATAATTGGTATAGTTTTAGATATAAATGTGCTTAATAAATCTCACACCTTTTTTAAAACTCCGACAAAAATACAATAATAGAATTATTATCAAAACCTTAATTTTACCATAAAATGTAATTTATATTTGTTCTAAATAAAATATTAACTTTAACAAATCCATTTAAAATGTAATTTTGCATTAAACAATATTCATTATGAAGAAATTAACCATTTACAAATTGCTTTTTTTAACACTGATATTCAGCTTTATATCAAATAAAACTTTTTCTCAAACAATTGAACAAGATCCAAAAATTGACGCTTTATTAAAAGAGAAAAGAAGGATTAACACCGGAATTACCATAAATGATTTGTATAAAATTCAGATTTTTAATGGCAAAAAAGATGAAGCTCTAAAAAATTTAAATGAATTTAAAAGTGCTTTTAAGGAAATTGACGGCACAATAATCTATAATAATCCAACATTTAAGGTTTGGGTAGGAAGTTTCAAAACCAGAATTGAAGCCGAAAATGCATTGATTGAAATTAAAAAGAAATATCCTTTGGCTTTATTGATAAAACCTAACAAATAAATATGAAATTATTATTTTGTTTTACCTTCCTATTATTAGGTACGATTTCTTTTTCACAAACAACAAAAGATACTACAAAAATTAATCAACTTGAAGAAGTGATCCTTTCTTCGGTTAGAGTTCCCAAGAAAAAAGAAGTTTTACCAATACAAGTTGAGTCCATCAATTTAAAACAAATTGAGTTTCAAAATTTTCAAAATACAGCTGATTTATTATCCAATTCTGGAACATTAGTGGTTCAAAAGTCGCAACAAGGAGGTGGAAGTCCAACAATTAGAGGTTTTGAAGCTAGCAGGGTTCTGCTTTTAGTTGACGGAATTAGAATGAATAACCTTATTTTTAGATCAGGTCATTTGCAAAATGTAATTACAATTGATGAAAATCTACTTGAAAACGTAGACATTTTTTATGGCCCAACTTCAACGCTTTTTGGAAGTGATGCTTTAGGTGGAACTATTAACATGACAACAAAAAAAGCAAAATTTTTATCTGCAAAAACATCAACTTTTAGCGGTACAATTTCAACAAGATACTCTTCTGTTAACGAGGAAAAATCGGGACATTTTGATTTTAATTTTGCAAAAGAAAACTGGGCTTCTTTAACTTCATTTTCCTATAATGATTTTGGAGATTTAAAAATGGGAAAAAAGAAAAACCATAATGGAGATTTTTTTGGCGAAAGACCATTTTATGCTGAAACTACAAATGGAGTTGATGTTTTAGTTGAAAACTCAGACAAGCATCTTCAAAAACAATCTGGATTTAAGCAATATAATTTCATGCAAAAATTGGCTTATAAGAGTCAAAAAGGTTTTGAACATGACTTAAATTTTCAATTTTCAAATAGTACAGATATTCCTCGATATGATAGATTAACCGATGCCTCAACAAATGGTTTAAAAAATGCTGAATGGTTCTATGGTCCACAAAAAAGACTTTTAACTATTTATAGTTTGAGTAAACAAAAAGCATTTTTAGAAAGTGATTTAAAAGTGGATTTTGCTTATCAAAATATAGAAGAAAGTCGTCATAATAGAAGGTTTGGTAATTATAACTTACAAAACAGAACTGAAAAAGTAAATATGTACTCAATAAGTGTTGATTTGCATAAAGAATTTTCAAAAAGCGATTTATTTTATGGAGTTGAAAGCTATTTAGAGAATCTAAATTCATCTGCTTTTTCTAACAATATCAATACCGGAGAAATTGAAACAATCGACACTCGTTATCCCAACGGAAAAAATAATATGATGAGAAATGATTTATATGTTTCTTATAATTCTATGTTTTCCAAAATGACTACTTTCAATATTGGTGCAAGAGCTGGTTATACTATTCTAAATAGTAACATTTCAGATGATTCCTTTTTTCCTCTTCCATTTAATGACATTAACCAAAAGAATTTTACTTATAGTGGAACTGCTGGATTGGTTCACAAACCTTCAAAAAATATTGATTTAAAAACAAACATAAGCACAGGATTTAGAGTTCCAAATATTGATGACTTAGCTAAAATATTTGAATCTGGTGGTGGTTTTGTAATTGTTCCCAATGCAGATTTAAAACCTGAAAAAACAATTACTACTGATTTGGGAATGGTTATAAAATCAAATAACAAACGTTTTCAAATTGAAAATACTTATTATTTTACTCGTTTTATTGATGCTATTGTTACGGATGATTATCTGTACAATAATCAATCTACAATTATTTATAACGGAAGTGAAAGTCAAGTTTTAGCTAATCAAAATAAAGGAAGAGCTTTTGTAACTGGTTTTTCTACAAATATAAAAGGGTATTTAGTTTCAAGTTTGCAATACACCGCTAATTTTAATTACACATTAGGTAGAATAACAAGTGAAGAAAGTAGAACTCCATTAGATCACATTCCACCTTATTACGGAAAATTAGGCTTGAATTATACCAAAAAATGGGGAACAATTGAAGGTTATGTTTTATACAATGGCAAAAAACCAATTGATGAATATTTTTTAAATGGTGAAGATAATGAGCAATATGCTCCAAATGGAGGAATGCCAGCTTGGGAAACTTATAATTTAAAAACAGCTTTTACCATCTTACCAAAAGCAACATTATTTGCTGGAATAGAAAATATTTTAGACACTCAATATAGAGTTTTTGCTTCCGGTATAAATGCTCCTGGCAGGAATATTTATGGTGGCTTGAAATATGATTTTTAAAAAACAAAACTCCTAAAAACAAAAAAATCCCAAGCTACAAACTTAGGATTTTTTTATATGTTAAAGTGAAATTATTTTTTCAGTTTCTTCTTAACTTCAACTTCTTGGAAAGCTTCAATGATATCTAATTCTTGAATATCATTATATCCTTTAATTTGCATACCACAATCGTATCCTTTTGCTACTTCTTTAACATCATCTTTGAAACGTTTTAATGTAGCTAATTCACCAGTGTAAATTACAACACCTTCTCTAATAAGACGAATTTTAGAATTTCTGTATACTTTACCATCAGTAACCATACAACCTGCAATAGATCCTACTTTAGAAACTTTAAATATTTCTCTAATTTCGGCAGTACCTGTAATTTCTTCTTTTAATTCTGGAGAAAGCATACCTTCCATAGCATCACGTAAATCATCAATTGCATCATAAATAATTGAGTAGTTACGGATATCGATTTCTTCTTTTTCAGCTAATTGTTTCGCGTTTCCTTGTGGACGAACATTAAATCCGATAATAATTGCGTCAGAAGCAGAAGCTAACAATACGTCAGATTCAGTAATTGCTCCAACACCTTTATGTATAATATTTACTTGTATTTCTTCTGAAGATAATTTAGAAAATGAATCGGAAAGTGCTTCAACAGAACCATCCACATCTCCTTTAAGGATAATATTTAATTCTTTAAACTGACCTAATGCGATACGACGACCGATTTCGGCAAGTGTAATATGCTTTTGAGTACGAACAGATTGTTCCCTTTGTAATTGAGTACGTTTTGCTGCAATTTGTTTTGCTTCTCTTTCGTCTTCATATACATTAAACTTATCACCTGCTGTTGGTGCTCCATCTAAACCTAATATAGACACAGGAGTTGATGGACCAGCTTCAGTAATTACATTACCTCTTTCATCATGCATTGCTTTAATCTTTCCATGATTTTTACCAGCCAACATATAATCTCCAACGCGTAATGTACCTGCTTGTACTAAAATAGTAGAAACATATCCTCTACCTTTATCTAATTGTGCTTCAACAACAGTACCAACTGCTGGTTTATCTGGGTTAGCTGTTAACTCTAAAACTTCGGCTTCTAGTAATACTTTTTCAAGCAGTTCTTTTACACCAGTACCTTTTTTAGCTGAAATATCATGAGATTGGTATTTTCCACCCCAATCTTCAACTAACAAGTTCATAGCTGCTAATTTTTCTTTTATTTTTTCTGGATTTGCTGCTTCTCTATCAATTTTATTAATAGCGAAAATCATTGGTACACCAGCTGCTTGAGCGTGACTAATTGCTTCTTTTGTTTGAGGCATAATATCATCATCGGCAGCAATTACAATAATTGCAATATCAGTAATTTGAGCACCACGAGCACGCATAGCTGTAAAGGCTTCGTGACCAGGTGTATCTAAGAAAGCAATTTTTTGACCACCTTCTAAAGTTACTCCGTAAGCACCAATATGTTGCGTAATTCCTCCAGATTCTCCAGCGATTACATTGGCTTCACGGATATAATCCAGTAAAGATGTTTTACCGTGATCTACGTGTCCCATTACAGTAACAATTGGAGAACGTGGTTTTAAATCTTCTGGTTTATCTTCAACAACTTCTAAATTTTCTTCAATTTCAGCAGAAATAAATTCAACTTCATATCCAAATTCATCAGCAACAATGGTTAAAGTTTCAGCATCTAAACGTTGGTTTTGAGTTACCATGATACCAAGCGTCATACAAGTTCCGATTACTTTTGTAATTGGCACATCCATCATTGTTGCAACTTCTCCTACAGTAACAAATTCTGTTACTTTAATAGTTTTACTTCCTTCTTGAAGTGCTTGTTGCTCGTCTTCTGAACGTTGACGATGTGAATCTCTTTTATCTCTACGGTATTTTGCAGCTTTGGATTTTCCTCCTTTACCTCTACCTTGAAGTCTTTCTAGAGTTTCTTTAATTTGATTTTTAACATCTTCTTCAGTAGGTTCAACCTTTTGAACAACAGGTTTCTTTCCTCCTTTATTGAAACCACCACCGCCTCTTACAAACTCTTTCTTTCCACCGGTGTTGTTTACACCAGGTGTAGTAGATGTTCCTGGTTTAGCGATTCTACGACGTTTATTTTTATTAGCATTGTTTGCACCTGGAGTTCCAGCTGCTTTAACATCACCTGCTTTTTTAACTTCTTTACGAGGGTCTTTCTTTTTAGGTTTGTTGAATTGTGATAAATCAATTGTTTTTCCTGTAAAAGTAGCTCCTGCTAATTTTTGATATTGTGTTTCAACTTTTTCTTCTTCAACCTCTTCAGAAGTTCCTTTTGATTCCTCTTTTTTATTTTCTTTTGAAACTACTTCAGTTTTTTCAACTGCAGAAATATTTTTCTCTTTTTTAGGTTGTTCTGAAGCAACTTTAACCTCTTCTTTAGAAGTTTCTTTAGTTTGAGAAACAACTTCTTCTTTTGGAGTTTCTGTCTTAGGTGCTTCCGTTTTTTCTTGAGATTTGTCTGCTTTTTTTGGATTCAAATCTATTTTTCCAATAGTTTTTGGTCCTGAAAGTTCTGCTCTAGCTTTCACAACTTCTTGTTTCTGCTTTTCTTCTAGCAATCTTTTTTCTTCAAGTTCTTTTTCGAGTTGCTTTTTAAGGGCTTCTTTTTCTTTACGCTTTTCTTCACCAACCTCAAGAGAAGCTACTTTCTTTCCTTTATCAGCAGAAAATTGACCGCATAAAATATCGTATTCCGCTTGAGAAATTTTTGCATTAGGACTTGCATCAATGTTATGATCCTTCTCTTTTAAGTAGTCCACTGCTCTTTCTAAGGAAATATTTAATTCTCTTAAAACTTTGTTTATTCGTATTGCTCTTTCTTCAGACATAAATTAATTTACTATTTCTTCTAAACTATATTATTGTAAATATAATCTTTTTTTAATCTTTTTTTGGTTAATAGTTATTGAAAACTATCTATCAAATTCTTCTTTTAAAATTTTAACTACTTCTAAAACGGTTTCTTCTTCAAGGTCTGTTCTTCTAACTAAGTCAGCTACATCTTGATCTAAAATACTTTTAGCAGTATCTAATCCAATTTTTTCAAACTCTTCAATTACCCATTCTTCAATTTCATCAGAGAATTCTCTTAATTCAACATCATCTTCTTCTTCCGTTAAGCCTTCTCTAATTACATCTAATTCGTATCCCGTAAGTTGCCCAGCCAATCTAATGTTGTGTCCTCCACGACCGATTGCTTTTGAAACTTCTTCTACTTTTAAGAACACTTCTGCCGTTTTCTTTTCTTCATTAATTTTAATAGAAGAAACTTTTGCAGGACTTAATGCTCTTGTAATATATAATTGTGTATTTGTTGTGTAATTGATTACATCAATATTTTCATTTCCTAATTCTCTAACGATTCCATGAATACGAGAACCTTTCATACCAACACAAGCTCCAACTGGATCAATTCTGTCATCATAAGAATCTACGGCAACTTTTGCTTTTTCTCCTGGTATACGAACTACATTTTTAACAGAAATTAATCCGTCAAATACTTCAGGAATTTCTTGTTCAAATAATTTTTCCAAGAACAATGGTGCTGTTCTAGACATAATAATTTGAGGTTTGTTTCCTTTTAATTCAACACTTTCAATAACTCCTCTTACATTATCTCCTTTTTTGAAATAATCACTTGGAATTTGTTTTTCTTTTGGAAGAACAATTTCATTCCCTTCATCATCCATCAAAATTACAACTTTTGGACGTACATGATGTACTTCAGCTGTATAAATATCTCCAATTAAATCTTTAAATTGTTTGTAAAGATTTGTATTGTCATGTTCATGTATTTTTGAAATTAGGTTTTGACGCAAAGCTAAAATAGCTCTTCTACCTAATTGAATTAATTTTACTTCTTCAGAAACATCTTCACCAACTTCAAAATCTGGTTCAATTCTTCTTGCTTCAGATAATGATATTTCAGAATTCTCATCTTCTACTTCTCCATCTGCTACAACAACTCTATTTCTCCAAATTTCCATATCTCCTTTATCAGGATTTATGATTATATCAAAGTTGTCATCTGATCCGTATTTTTTCTTTAATGCGTTTCTAAAAACATCTTCTAAAATAGCCATTAACGTTACTCTATCTATGAGTTTGTCGTCTTTAAATTCTGAAAACGAATCGATTAATGCAATATTCTCCATGTTGATTCTAAATAATTAAAATGATATTAAAACAATTGCTTCTTTAATTTCTGAATAAGCAATTTCTTTTTTATTGTTAACTGTTTCTTTTCCTTTACCAATTTTTTTTGGCTCTCTTGATTGCCATTCTAAAGTGATTTTTTTATCATCAGCATTAGTTAATTGGGCTTCTATTTTCTCTAATTCCTTAGTAGTAACTTTTATATTTCTACCTACATTTTTTTTATATTGTCTGATAAATTTTAAAGGTGTAGAAACTCCAGCTGAGGCTACATCAATTGAATAAATCAGTTCTTCTTCATCTAATTTATGTTCAATTGTACGGCTTATATCCATACAATCTTGAAGAATTACACCGTTATCATCATCTAAAGTTATGGAAATTTTGTTGTCTTCTGTCACAACTAAATCAATCAAAAACATAGATGGCTTCTGGGTTAAGGCTTCATCTAAAAGAACTTTTACTTTATCTTTAAAACTCATAATTCTATAAAAAGAGGGAAGCAGTGCTTCCCTCATTATCTAAATTCTCATACAAATAACGGTGCAAATATACATAATTTTTTAAATAAATAAAATCATTGATTTATATAATTAATTTTCATACCTTTATGTTATAAAAATATTAAATCAATATATCCTTAAAATGAAAAAAATTTTAGTACCTACCGATTTTTCAAATAGTGCCGAATATGCTTTAAAAGTAGCCGCTCAAATAGCAAGAAAAAATAATGGCGAGATAGTATTAATACATATGTTAGAATTACCTACTTCGGGCAATGATGCTGTTTCAAGCTCTCATGACATCCCTGAATTAATGTTGTTTAAAAATGCCGCTCTGAGTAAATTAGAAGACGTAATGAACGCTCCTTATTTGAAAGATTTAAAAGTTTCAAAAGTAATTCAGTTTGAAATGGCTTTTGACGGAATTCTTAGTAGTGGTAAAGCACATAATGTAGATTTAATCGTGATGGGTTCTCATGGAGCTAGTGGTTTTCAAGAAATGTTTATTGGTTCAAACACCGAAAAAGTTGTAAGAAATTCAGATGTTCCAGTTTTAGTTATCAAAAAAGAAGATAATGATTTTAATGCTAATAATTTTGTGTTTGCTTCTGATTTCTCTGATGAAATAAAAAAACCATTTGAAAAAGTAGTAAAATTTGCCAATGAATTTGATTCACATTTACATTTAGTAGTGATAAACACTCCAAACAGTTTTAAGTCAACACATGTAGCTCAAGAAATAATGGACAATTTTGTTGACGAATTTAAAATTAATAATTACTCTACACATATTTATAATGATGTTAATGTAGAAAAAGGGATTTTACATTTTGCTAAAAGCATTAAAGCTGACTTAATTGGAATGAGCACACATGGTAGAAAAGGTCTTTCACACTTTTTCAACGGAAGTATTAGTGAAGATTTAGTAAATCATGCTAAAAGAGCTGTTATTACCTTTAAAATCTAATAAAAAGTATAAACATAAAAAAAGCCCCGAAAATATCGGGGCTTTTTTGTTGTCCCACAAGGACTCGAACCTTGAACGACGGTACCAAAAACCGCTGTGTTACCATTACACCATGGGACATGGTTTGCTATTGCGAGTGCAAATGTAATACATATTTTATTTATTACAAATTTTTCTAAAAAAAATATTAAAAAATTAATTTCAGCGTTACTTATAACAAAAAAATAGTTTCTTTGTGGTATCGATAAAAATAATCTCATTTTAAATATGCTTATGACATCATTTAACTTTAATAAGTGGAATAATATTCTAGGTTGGTTTGCTTTTGCAATAGCATTAATCACCTATAGTTTAACTGTAGAGCCAACCTTAAGTTTTTGGGACTGTGGCGAATACATTTCTACTGCTGCCAAATTAGAAATAGGACATCCACCAGGAGCACCTTTGTTTCAAATGCTAGGTTCTTTCTTTGCTATGTTTGCTACTAGCCCAGATAAAATAGCTTTAATGGTTAATATGTTATCAGTTTTTTCAAGTGCTTTTACGATATTATTCATGTTTTGGTCGATGACTATTTTACTAAAAAAAATAATTCCTACGACTAATGATGATGAAAATAACAACTCAATAATGATTTTAGGAAGTGCTTTAGTAGCTTCATTAGCCTTCACTTTTACAGATAGTTTTTGGTTTAATGCCACTGAAGCTGAAGTTTATGCTATGGCTTCTTTATTTATTGCATTATTAATTTGGTTAGCTTTACGATGGGAACAAGAAATGGACACACCAAGAGGAAATCGATGGTTGGTTTTAATTTCATTAGTAATTGGACTATCTTTTGGAGCCCACTTTATGGCATTATTAACAATTCCTTCAATTGGATTGCTTTATTATTTTAAGAAATACAAAGAAGTCACTCTTAAAAATTTCATTTTAGCGAATGTTGTAGTTGTTGTAATTTTATTTTTCGTTTTCAAATTCTTATTACCTTATACGCTTTCATTTTTTGGAAAAACGGAAATTTTCATAGTCAATACCTTTGGATTACCTTTTAATTCAGGAACTATATTTGCTTTCTTACTGATTTTAGCTTTCTTCTATTTTGGATTAAACTATACAAGAAAAAAAGGACATGTTTTTTACAATACTATTTTACTTTGTTTATTATTTATTTTAATTGGATTTTCAACATGGATTATGCTACCAATTAGAGCAAATACAGATATTCCAATTAATGAAAATAAACCTTCTGATGCAGCTGAAGTTTTAGCCTATTACAATAGAGAGCAATATGGTGAACAAAAAACTTTTTATGGTCCAATGTTCTCTGAACAATATGCAGGTTTAGATGAAAGCAATCCTTATTTTGATGAAAAACCTAATTATGAAAGAGATTACAAAACTGGAACTTATGTAATTACTAATGATTATAAAAACGGAAATCAAAATTTAGATGACAATCACAAAGGTTTTATGCCAAGAATGTGGAGTACTGATCATGCTGAAAATTACATGTCATTTACACAACCATTGGAATTTAGAATAAATCCAGAATATTCTCATGAAGACGAACTTGTTCAAATTGTTTCAGAGTTTAGAACAGCTTATGCACAAGGAAAAGTTGATTTAGAAGATTATTCTGCATTTTTAAAAGGTTATGGAGATTATTTAATTGTTGAAAAACCTTCTTTTGCGAGCAATATGCAATTTATGTTTGAATACCAATTTGGATATATGTATTGGAGGTATTTGATGTGGAATTTTGTGGGACGTCAAAATGACATTCAAGGAAAATATGATAATGAAAACGGAAACTGGATTAGTGGAATTAAGCCTTTAGACGAAATTAAGTTAGGAAATCAATCCGAATTAACTTCTGATATGAAAAACAATAGAGCAAGAAACACTTATTATTTCTTACCGTTTATTCTGGGTGTTATTGGAATGATTTTTCATGCAAGAAGAGATTTAAAAAGCTTTTATGTTTTATTAGCGTTATTCTTATTTACAAGTTTTGCCTTAAAAATATTCTTAAACGAAAGACCTTTTGAACCAAGAGAAAGAGATTATGCAGTTGTTGGTTCATTTTATGTGTTTGCCATGTGGATAGGTTATGGTGTTTATGCCATTTATGAAGGATTGAAAAAATATTTGAGCCCGAAAGTTGCGGTTCCTGTTGTTTTAACTGTTACGTTATTAGCTGGACCAGTTCTTTTGGCAAAAGAAAATTGGAATGATCATGATCGTTCAGGAAGATACACTGCATTAGCCATGGCAAAAGCGTATTTAGATTCTTGTGAACCTAATGCAATTTTATTTACCATTGGAGATAATGATACTTTTCCTCTTTGGTATGCTCAAGAAATTGAAGGTTATAGAACTGATATACGAATTGTAAATACTAGTTTACTAGCAACCGATTGGTATATTGATCAAATGAAAAATAAAGCTTATGAGTCTGAACCATTGCCAATTTCTTTTACAAGAGATCAATACAAAGGTAGCAACAGAGATGGAGTTTTGTTTGTAGAAAAAACCAAAGAACCTTTACTCTTAGATGAAGTTTTGAAGTTCATTAAATTAGAAGATGAAAGAGCTACTGTTGAGATGAATAGTGGTCAAAAACTTCATTATTATCCATCTAACAAAATAATTATTCCTGTTGACAGAGAAACTGTTATTAAAAATAATGTTGTTGCCAAACAATTCCAAGATTCTATTGTCCCTGCAATAAACTTAACAATTAAAGGAAATGCATTATATAAAAACCGTTTAATAATGCTTGACATTCTTAATGAAAACAACTGGAAACGTCCAATGTATTTTACAGGTGGAAGTTTTGCTGATGAAGATTTCTTGTGGATGAAAGATTATTTACAATTAGACGGAATGTGCTATAAAATTGTTCCTGTTAAAACACCTTTAGAAAAAGGAGGAAGCCCATTGGATATGGGAATTATCGATTGCGACAAAATGTATAATATTATCATGAAATGGGATTGGGGCAATAGTAACGATTCAAATATATATCACGACACAGAAACTAGAAAAAACAGTGTTTCTTATCGTTCAAATATGGCTCGATTAACAGAAGCTCTAATCAATGAAGGTAAAAATGACAAAGCTGAAAAAATAATTGATTTAGCAATGGAAAAAATGCCTATTGAACAATTTGGATACTATACATTAGTAGAGCCTTTTGCTGCTGGATATTATGAAATTGGCAAGAAAGAAAAAGCACAAAAAATATTAAAAATTCTTATTGGCAAATATCAAGAAAATCTTAATTATTACAAAAGCTTAACTATAAATCAACAAAATAGTTTGTATCAAGATATCAGCTTAGACATTGAAAGATATAGAGGTTTACTTGAAATTAGTGAAAATGCTGAAGATCTTAATTTCTATAATACTGAAAAAGTAAAATTCAACAATTATAATAAAATCTTCAAGCGTTTTAAAAGAGATATGTTAGAGTAATTTTAAAAATAAATACTACATTTAGCCATAAATTGCACTCAGTAAGTTGTAATTTATGGCTAAATAATTTAAGCTAAATGGTAAAAGTTCCAAAAATCATAAAGAAATTATTTTATAATCAAGTTTGGGATATTCCTAATAACAAGAATAAAGTTTATCTAACATTTGATGATGGACCAACTCCAGAAGTTACCGAATGGGTTTTAGAGTTACTTAGCAAAGAAAACATCAAAGCCACTTTTTTTTGTATTGGAAAAAATATTGAAAAGCATCCTGAAATATTCAAAAAAACAATTGATTCTGGTCATTCTATTGGAAATCACTCTTACAATCATTTACAAGGCTGGAAAACTTCTTCAAAAAAATATACTGAAAATGTTGATCTATGTGAGAATGAGATTCGCAAATTAAATACAATTGAAAATAATCTATTTCGTCCACCTTATGGAAAGATAAAACCTATTCAGTCTAGAATACTTCGAAAAAAAGGGTTCAAAATTATAATGTGGGATGTTTTGAGTAAAGATTATGACCAATCCGTTTCTCCTGAAATATGCCTAGATAATGTAACTAAAAACACTTCACAAGGAAGCATCATAGTTTTTCATGATAGTCTAAAAGCACAGAAAAACCTTGAGTACACTTTACCCAAAGCAATAACATTTTTAAAAAATAAAGGATTTAAATTTGAAATGATAAACTAAGCTTGTTCTTGCACTATGTTTATTAGTGTATTCGCATCTAATTCACCACTTTGTCTCCAAACCATTTGCCCTGATTTGTAAATCATTAAAGTAGGTAAACCTTTAATACGAAGTGCTTCTGCAAGTTCTTGATTTTTATCTATATCAATTTTTATCACTTTGGCTTTGTCACCAAGTGCAGCTGCTACATGACGAATAACTTCATTCATAGCAATTGAAGGCTCGTTCCATTCTGTAAAGAAGTCCAACAAAACAGGAACTTTAGCATCTATAAGTTCTCCAAATTTTGACATAAATTTGATTTTAGCAATAATAAAACAAATGTTTATTATACAATTTATAACACAAATGTACTATTTTTAATGAATTAAGCTACTTTTTATGATTTTTTTAATCTAATATCAGTAGTTACAAGTGCATCTATTTTTTATTTACAAGTAAAATAAAGAAAAAATATTATCTTAATGACATATTAAAAGAATTTATTGTCAATGTTTTATTACTACCATTTATTCTTTGTGCATATAATTCAACATATTCACCTGCAGCTAATTCTACAGTTCCAGTAATTGGGAAACTTTGAACATAGCTAGAATTAGAATCTACAAATGTTTCTGATGATACTACAAAAGTATATGCTCCAGCAGCTGTAAATTTAACAAAGTAGAACAAAAAGTCAGTAGTTCCTGAACCAGATGCTTGCATTGATATAGTAGAAGAAACAATAAAAGTCTTTTTTCTTTTTCCATTATAAACTAATCTATTACTTAGTCCACCATCAGACATTCTAAATAAATTTGTTGATATTGTTGTTCCTGGTATTTTATAAGCTATAGATGTAGAAGGAAAACTAATTGTTGGATAAGTTATGGTTCTATCTAAATAAGTGTTCCCAGAAGCAAATCTGTCACTTTCAAATGGTATTCCAGGACATGAAACTGTCCATTTATTAGTGAAATTATAACCTGAAAAAGTACCAGTTCCTGTATATGGGTTTACATATCCAGTACTATTTGTTCCAGTAAACACAACAGCATCCATTACTGCATCTCCTGAAATAATTGGGTTAGAAGACACGTCAAAACCAATAGCAGTACCACTAACTTCTGTAAAACCACTTTGCTTTTGGACTAAATCAAATGTACCCGTTAATTTTTCATATGTTCCAGTATTGTTTCCAAACCACCCTATATTACTTAATAAAAGTTTTGCAATATTATTGTAAGTCACCCCAGTAGCATTACCAATATATTGAACAACACTAGAAAACACAAGTCCAAATCCAGATATAGTTCCAACATTTTGAGAAGTTGTAACAATTGCATCTCTAAAAATAAATGAATCAGCGGCAGTGCCCGTCAAGGCAAAAACAGCACCACTAGTTGCCTGGAGAGTAACATTTCTAATACTACCACCACTACCAGAAAAAAGAGTTCCTGAAGCTTTTATTAATTTATCTTCACCGGTGTCCAAACCGATAACATAAGCATTGTTAAGATCTATGGGTAAATCTACATTTATAGTTCCATTTATCTCATATAATGTATTGGTGTTTAATAAATATTTAGAATTTCCTCCTGCTGCTAACTCAGAAGCCAAAACTGTAGCTAAAACATCTGTAGATTTAATTCTTTTAAAATTCGTTCGTCCACTTACATCACTGTTAATTTTTATCCAAGAACTAGTAGATGTATTGTAGTGGTAAAAAGATTTCAAAGTTGTATCATAAACAATTAATCCATCTGCAGGTGTTGTAATAGTATTTCTTTGAACAGTAGTCATTCTTGGGGTTAACATTCCTTTTGAAGTTGAACTAACGTCTAACATCGAACTCGCATGTGGAGATGTCGTTCCTATACCAACTTGAGCATTTAAAGACATCATATTCACTAAAAAGAATATACATATCCAGATTGTTTTTTTTGGAGATAATTTTTTCATCGTAAGTCGTATGTTTTAGATTTGGGAAACCTAATTAAGGTATCAAAAATACAATCAAAACATTGACAAACTCAATTGAAAAAAGTTAATATTTAAGAATAGTGTAATTTATACGGGAAAACCTGATTTTTTCAAAGTGATAACCGTAATTTCTGGCATAATACCAACCCTTCCAGGAAAAGCATGAAAGCCAAATCCACGATTCACATAGATAAATCTACCCATATTTTCATACAATCCAGCCCATTGTTTGTAGACATATTTAACAGGACTCCATTTTAAAAACCCAGGTATTTCTATACCAAATTGAAAACCATGTGTATGTCCAGAAAGTGTTAAATGAAAATTTCTTTCGTCATGTTGAACTTCAGAATCCCAATGACTTGGATCATGACTCATTAAAATTTTAAACTCATCATTTGCAATGCCTTCACTTGCCACATTTAAATCACCTACTTTTTTAAAATGTTTTCCCCAATTTTCAACACCAACTAATCGAATGGAATCATTCCCTTTTTGGATTCTTACATTTTGATTAAGTAATAAATTAAAATCTATTTGACGGTGTAGATCTTTTATTTCTCTAAAATTTTCTTGTTTTGCTTCTTCAGAACTCCATTCTGAATATTCTCCATAATCATGATTTCCTAAAATAGAATATTTTCCTAAAACAGGATTATGAATTTTTTTAAAAGTTTCAATCCAAGGGTGCATTTCGGATGCATGTGTATTTACAATATCACCTGTAAATAAAACCAAATCACTGTTTTGTTCATTAATTAAATCTATAGCATACGCAATTTTATCAGGATTATCAAAACTTCCACTATGAATATCCGAAATATGTGTAATTGTTACTCCATCAAAAGAATCAGGCAAATCAGGAAAATTCAAAGTTTGTTTTATAATTTTAAAATTATATTTCCCAATTGTCATACCATACAAAAGAGAAGCAAAAGGAATAGACGCTAATCCAAGAGCAATTTGACTAACAAACCTTCTTCTTGTAGGCATAAATTTTCCACCATCATTATCTCCAACAAAATGAACAATTATAGCTTTAAAAAATCTAAAAATATCTTCTCCAAATAAAACAGCGGCAATTACAATTTTTGGAACAACAAAAATCAAAAACATTCCCATTGCAAGCATGCTTTGATGTGTTTGACCCACACTTCTTTCATATTGTGTAAACTGATAAACTATATAAGAAACCGTAATTAAAGTTACAACAATATATAGAATTAAAACTGCTCTAGATTTAGAAACAGTCCTAATGGCTTGAAACGAATAAAATTCAACAACTGCAATTATTATTAAAGGAATTAACCAACGTAACATATCAAAATTTTTAACAAAGTAAGTAACTTGAAATCAAATACACTATTTATTTAATCAATTTTAACAAAGTGATATTCATAAAGAATTGTATTTTTACGTTTTAAAATAAATTTCAAAATCATGTCACAAAAACGTTTATTCCTTTTAGATGCTTATGCATTAATATTTCGTGGGTATTATGCCTTTATAAAAAATCCAAGAATAAACTCAAAAGGAATGGATACTTCAGCCATAATGGGATTCATGAATTCTCTAATGGATGTGATTAAACGTGAAAAACCAGACCATTTAGCCGTAGCATTTGATAAAGGAGGAAGCGATTTAAGAAATGAAATGTTTCCAGAATATAAAGCAAACAGAGATGCAACTCCAGAAGCTATTAAAATAGCTATTCCTTATATTCAAGAATTATTAAAAGCTATGCACATTCCAATTATGGAAGAAGCTGGTTTTGAAGCCGATGATTTAATTGGAACACTTGCTAAACAAGCTGAAAAAGAAGGTTTCCAAGTTTTTATGGTAACTCCAGATAAAGATTTTGCCCAATTAGTTTCTGAAAATATTTTCATGTACAAACCAGCAAGAATGGGTAACGGAATAGAAATTTGGGGAATTCCAGAAGTGAAAGCTAAATTCGAAATTGAACATCCTTTACAAGTAATCGACTTTTTAGGAATGATGGGTGATTCTGCTGATAATATTCCAGGTTTACCCGGTGTTGGAGAAAAAACAGCCAAGAAATTTTTAGCGCAATATGGCTCTATGGAAAAATTACTAGAGAGCACTCATGAGCTCAAAGGTAAAATGAAAGAAAACATTGAAGCCAATAAAGAATTGGGGTTACTTTCAAAAAAATTAGCTACCATCCTACTCGATTGTCCTGTAATTTTCAATGAAAGTGATTTTGAACTTTCAAAACCTGATGTGGAAAAAACAGAAGCTATTTTTCAGGAATTAGAATTCAGAAGAATGCAAGAACAATTTGACAAAATGTTTAGAGATGGAAGTGAATATGATGAAATAAACACAAACGATCTTCCTGCCAATGGTGAAACTCCAAAACCAGCAAAAAAAGTAGCTCCAAAAAATGAAGAACAAATGGATTTATTCGGGTTTTCTGATGATTCTAATGATAGTTCAAGTACAAATTCATTTTATGCCACATTAGAAAATACAGAACATTTTTACCAAATAGTTCAAGGTGATTTGGCTTTGAAATTATTACTTCAAAATTTACTAAATCAGACTTCCGTGTGTTTTGACACTGAAACCACTGGTTTAGACGCTTTAAATGCTGAATTAGTCGGGATTGCATTTTCGTACGAAAAAGGAAAAGGATTTTATGTTCCCTTTCCAGAAAATCAAGACGAAGCTTTAGTTCTTATTGAGAAACTTAAACCATTTTTTGAAAATGAAGCGATTGAAAAAATTGGTCAAAACTTAAAATATGATTTAAAAATACTTTCTAATTACAACATTACTGTAAAAGGAAAACTATTTGATACCATGATTGCACATTATTTGATTAATCCAGATATGCGACACAACATGGATGTTTTGAGTGAAACCTATTTAAAATATAGTCCAAAAAGCATTGAAGATTTAATCGGTAAAAAGGGTAAGAATCAAAAATCAATGAAAGATGTTCCTTTGGAAGATGTAAAAGAATATGCTGTGGAAGATGCTGATATTACATTTCAATTGAAAGAACATTTCCAACCTATTTTGGAGAAAGTTGGAACCAAAAAACTATTTGATGCAATCGAAATTCCTTTGGTTGAAGTTTTGGCTGATATGGAAAAAGAAGGCATCAATTTAGATGTTGATTTTCTAAAAACAATGTCAAAACAATTAGCAGAAGAAAGCAATGCTTTAGAACAAAAAATATATGAATTTGCTGGAGAAACTTTCAATTTAGCTTCTCCAAAGCAATTAGGAGATATATTATTTGACAAACTTAAAATTGGAGGAGCTAAACAAAAGAAAACCAAAACTGGTCAATATGCGACTGGTGAAGAAATTTTAAGTTATTTAGCTAAAGACAACGAAATCGTTCGTCATATTTTAGAATGGAGACAAATGGTTAAGTTGCAAAACACTTATGTGGATGCTTTGCCAAATCAGGTAGATGCAAAAACAGGTAGAGTTCATACAGATTATATGCAAACGGTTGCCGCAACGGGACGTTTGAGTTCAAACAATCCTAATTTACAAAACATTCCAATTCGAACAGAAAGAGGAAGACAAATAAGAAAAGCTTTTATTGCTCGTGATGAAAATTATACTTTATTAGCAGCCGATTACTCTCAAATAGAACTTCGAATTATTGCCGCTTTATCTGGTGAAGAAAACATGATTAAAGCCTTTCAAAATAATGAAGACATTCACCGCTCAACAGCTTCAAAAGTATTCAATGTACCTTTAGAGGAAGTTACTAAAGAGCAGCGTAGTAATGCTAAAACAGTCAATTTTGGTATAATTTATGGTGTTTCAGCATTTGGATTAAGTAACCAAACTGATTTATCTCGAAAAGAAGCTGCTGATTTAATTGACGCTTATTATCAAACGTATCCAAAATTAAAAGCTTATATGTCAGAACAAGTTGATTTTGCGAGAGAAAACGGTTATGTTGAAACAATTTCAGGGAGAAGACGTTATTTAAAAGACATCAATTCAGCCAATGCAATGGTTCGTGGTGGTGCAGAACGAAATGCAGTAAACGCACCCATTCAAGGAAGTGCTGCTGATATCATAAAAATTGCTATGATTAACATTCATAAACGATTAATTGCTGAAAACTGGAAATCAAAAATGTTGTTACAAGTACACGATGAATTGGTTTTTGACGTTTACAATGATGAACTAGAAAAAATTCAGCCCATAATCAAAAGTGAAATGGAAAATGCTTTTAAGCTAGATGTTCCTTTGACAGTTGATTTAGGTTTAGGCAAAAATTGGTTAGAAGCGCATTAGAGTGTATATTAAAGCAACTTATGGAGAATAATTGCATCTATAAATAAAAACATTATGAAACATTTATTTAAATTATTTGCGATTCTATTGTTATTTCAAAGCTTTCAATGTGAAAAAGATGTTGAAGAAAATAAAAATAATACTCTTAAACTTCAGTTAAATCAAGAAAAACAAGAAATACTAGATTATATAGCATCATTTCCTTGTCAAGAATCCATTGGTTGTGATTTCATAGCTTTTGGTTCAAAACCTTGTGGTGGTCCATGGGAATATTTAGTTTTTTCAAACGCTGTTGATTTAGTTTATCTATCTGACAAAGTTGAAAATTACAATAAATTAGAAAATCAATACAACATACAAACCAATGCAATCTCAGATTGTTCTTTAGCAAGTCCTCCATCAGAAGTAGGTTGTGTAAATGGTGTTTGTGGAATAATTAATTAAACATGAAAAAAATAGTAATACTTTTTATTTTATTTACAACTATTGGATTCACTCAAGAACGTTTCCAAAGATTAGATAGTTTATTGACTTATCTAAACGACAACAATAAGTTTATGGGTTCTGTTTCCTTACGAGAAGGAAATGAGGTTGTTTTTTCAAAAGCTTATGGTTTTGCTGATATTGATGCAAAAATAAAAGCTGATAATACTACCAAATATAAAATTGGTTCTATTACTAAAACATTCACAGCAACAATTATAATGCAATTGATTGAAGAAAAAAAATTGCGTTTAGAAAGTAAATTGACCAAGTTTTATCCGAAAGTTCAAAATGCCGATAAAATTTCTATTTATGATTTATTGCATCATCGCACAGGAATTCTAGATTATATCAATCAAGATTCTCTTTCTGTGGAAGATTTTGCAAGTGATAATTTAAAAGATGTTATTTACAATAAAATAACTAATTACGAATCTATTTTTGAACCAGGTTCACAATTTTTATACAGCAATTCAAATTATTATTTACTAGGTGGAATTATTGAAAAACTTACTAATTTATCCTATGAAAAAAATGTAGAAAATAGAATTATCAAAAAATTAGGTTTAAAAAACACTTACTATCCAACAGACAAAGTAAACTCTTCAGATAAAGAAAGCTATTCCTATATATATAATGGCTCAACTTGGGAGAAAATTCCTGAATGGGGAAAAGATGTTGCTTTTGCTGCAGGAGAAATAGTTTCCACACCTGATGATTTAACACTTTTTATGCATAGTTTATTGAATGGAAAATTAGTCAAGAGTAATTCTTTAACTCAAATGAAAGAATTAAAAGATGGTTACGGAATGGCTTTGATGCAATTTCCCTTTGGAGAACGAAAATTTTATGGTCACACTGGAGGAATTGAAGGTTTTAGATCTGTGGTTGGTTATTATCCTAATGATAATTTAGCGGTTTCATTGATTGTTAATGGCGATAATTTTAATAGAAATGATATTATGATTGGTATTTTAAGCATTTATTATAAAATTCCATTCCCTTTTCCAAATTTTGACAAAATAGATAATACTGTTTTACAGAAATATGTTGGAACTTATGCTTCTAAAGATATTCCGCTAAAAATTAATATTACTGTAAAAGATGGTGAATTAATTGCACAAGCAACCGGACAAAGTTCTTTTCCATTAACACCTAAGAGTGAAACTGAATTCATATTTCAAACCGCAGGAATTGAAATGGATTTTGAAGAAAATCAACTTATTTTAAAACAAGGTGGGCAAAAATTTAAATTTATTAAAGAATAACTTAAATTTTCTTTGTGGATTCTCTCTGACGTAATTCTGTCTTAATCACAAGCGTTTTATATTCAGGAATTTCTTTGCTAGATTTATCTTCAAGTCTGTCAATTAGTAAATCTGCAGCATTTATTCCAATTTCTGGAGCATGTTGACTTACTGTTGAAAGGCTTGGAGTTAATCTTTTTGACCAAACTCCATCAGCGAAACCAATAAAATTTAATTCATCCGGAATTTTAAAACCTTTTTTTAAAGCCAATCTAAATGCTGTAGTTGTAGCAACCTCATTTAAAGCAAATATTCCGTCAATTTTTTTTGAACATAACAACTCTTTTAATTTAGCTTCAAAAGTTTCAAGATTGTTTTCAAGAATAACTAATTCTTCATCAATAATCTGATTTTTACTTTTAATAGCTTTCTTAAAACCTTCTAATCTTAGTTTACCAACACTAACATTATCGATAGTAGAGAGTAACGCAATTTTTCTACAACCAAGTTTTATTAAATGATTTGTTGCATTAAAAGCAGAATCAAAGTCATCGACTATAACTTTATCACATTTTATTTCATCAGCAACTCTATCAAACATAACTATAGGAGTTCCACTATTAAGAATGTCTTTAATATGAGTATATTTTTTTTCCGCTTGAGTTTCTTCAGCAAGTGAAATAATAAAACCATCGATAGTTCCATTATTAAGCATTTCCATCACTTGCTCTTCTTTCTTTTGAGATTCATTAGAAATCCCAGTGATAACATTATAACCTCTTTCAAGAGCACGTTTTTCTATTCCACTAAAAACTTTAGCAAAAAAGGGATTTAATATATTAGGTATAATTACACCAATAGTGTTAGTACGTTGATTTTTTAAATTCTTTGCTATACTATTAGGTTTATAATTCTTTAACGCAGCAAATTCTTTAATTTTAATTTTAGTACTCTCACTAATTTCTGAACTATCACTAAGTGCTTTAGATACTGTAGAAACAGAAACACCTAGTTCTTTCGCAATTTGTTTTAATGTGGCTTTTACTTTCATAACTTGTTAAAAAGGTAAAATTAGTGATTTTTAAATAACATTTTGAACTTGAGCACAATAAAATTAAATATTTTATTATCACAATATAATTCTCAAAATATATTGCCACATTATAACTACTTCATATACAATATAAATAATATTGCATTAGGTGTTTGGTAATATAATAAATAATTGTACTTTTGCACTCCCTTACCCGAACCATCGGAAGGGAATGGAATGTTTAATTAAAATAAATTATTGTGAACACATTAAGCTACAAGACAGTTTCAGCAAACAAAGCCACAGTTGATAAACAGTGGGTTGTTGTAGATGCTGAAGGTCATAACTTAGGTCGTTTATCTACAAAAGTTGCAATGCTTTTAAGAGGTAAATACAAACCAAGTTATACACCGCACGTTGACTGTGGAGATAACGTAATCGTTATCAATGCAGAAAAAATCAACCTGACTGGTAACAAGCTAGACGAAAAAACATATATTCGTCACACAGGTTACCCAGGAGGACAAAGAAGTTTAACTGCTAAAGTAATGCAACAAAAAAACCCTGCATTATTAGTAGAAAAAGCTGTAAAAGGAATGTTACCTAAAAACAAATTAGGTGCTGAATTATTCCGAAATTTAAATGTATTTGTAGGTGCTGAGCATACTCATGGAGCTCAAAAACCTAAAACCGTTAACCTAAACGATCTTAAGTAATGGGAGTTATTCACAAAATCGGTAGAAGAAAATGTGCTGTGGCACGTGTTTATGTTTCTGAAGGAACAGGTAAAATTACCGTAAACAAAAAAGAATTTGCAACTTACTTCCCAACAGCTACTTTACAGTACAAAGTTATGCAGCCAATGTCTTTGACAGAAAATGCAACAAACTTTGACGTAAAAGTAAACGTTTATGGAGGTGGTTCAACAGGACAAGCAGAAGCTGTAAGAATGGCTATTGCAAGAGCTATGTGCGAAGTTGGAGAAGATAACAGATCTATCCTAAAACCAGAAGGATTACTTACAAGAGATCCAAGAATGGTAGAACGTAAAAAATTCGGTCAGAAAAAAGCAAGAAAAAAATTCCAATTCTCGAAACGTTAATACTGAACTTGTTTCAGTATCTTTCGAAGAGAACTCGATTTATTTCAAGTTGTATCGAATGATTACAAAAGATGCTGAAAATATTTCAGCATAAACAAAATTGAATTTAAAACACAGTTGTCGATATTCCTTCAATTAAAAAAGGGAATTAGTTTAGCATCTAAATTTTCAAGACAAACGCAAGTGACTACTTGAAGATTGCTATAACACGGAACGTAAACTATTACACAATGGCAAACAAAATTGACGTTAAAGAATTATTAGAAGCAGGTGTTCACTTTGGACACATGACTCGTAAGTGGGATCCAAACATGGCTCCTTACATTTATATGGAGCGTAATGGTATACATATCATTAACCTATATAAAACAGCTGCAAAAATTGAAGAAGCTAATGAAGCTTTGAAAAAAATTGCATCTTCAGGTAGAAAAGTACTATTCGTGGCTACCAAAAAACAAGCTAAAGACATCGTAGCAGAAAAAGCTGCTGCTGCAAACATGCCTTACATCACTGAAAGATGGCCAGGTGGAATGCTAACTAACTTCGTTACTATCAGAAAAGCGGTTAAAAAAATGGCTTCTATTGACAGAATGAAGAAAGACGGTACTTTCATGACGTTATCTAAAAAAGAAAGATTACAAGTGGATCGTCTTAGAGCAAAATTAGAAAAGAACTTAGGTTCAATTTCTGACATGACTAGACTTCCAGCTGCTCTTTTTGTAGTTGATGTTAAAGCTGAGCATATCGCAATTAAAGAAGCTCACAAATTAAACATTCCAGTTTTCGCAATGGTTGATACAAACTCTGATCCTCGTGAAGTAGACTATGTAATTCCATCAAACGATGACGCTTCAAAATCAATCGATAAAATTTTATCTTTAGTTACTGGTGCACTTATTGAAGGTTTATCTGAAAGAACTTCTGATGGTGAAGATCAAGAAGAAGGAAAAGAAGTAAAAAAAGCTCCTAAAGCAAAAAAAACAGAAGCAGCTGAACCAGTTGCAGAAGTTAAAGCTGAAGAAACTTCAACAGAAGAATAATATAAAAATTCAGAATTTATAAAATCCAAATTCCAATAAAGCATCAATTAATTGATATTTTAATAAAGTTGGGATTTGGATTTTTATAGTTTAAGACTTTAAATTTACAATTAAAAAATAAATTATTATGGCAACAATTACTGCTGCAGACGTAAATAAATTAAGAACAATCACTGGTGCAGGTATGATGGACTGCAAAAAAGCGTTGGTTGAAGCTGATGGCGATTTTGATTTAGCAATCGAAAACCTTAGAAAAAAAGGACAAAAAGTTGCTGCTAATCGTTCTGATAGAGAATCAACTGAAGGTGCTGCAATTGCTGTTGTTAATGCAGACAATACTGCTGGTGTTGTTATCACATTAAACTGTGAAACTGACTTCGTAGGAAAAAACGAAAGTTTCGTAAAATTAGCTACTGATTTAGCTAATCAAGCATTACAATTTAATACTAAAGAAGAATTATTAGCTTCTGATTTCAACGGAATCACTGTAGCTGACAAATTAATCGAGCAAACTGGAGTTATTGGAGAAAAAATTGAAATCAATTCTTTCGAAAGATTGGAAGGAGCTTTTATTGGCTCTTACATTCACGCTGGTAACAAAATCGCTACATTAACTGCATTATCTGCTAATGTTAAAGGTGCTGAAGAAGCTGCAAGAAATGTATCTATGCAAGCTGCTGCCATGAACCCAATCGCGTTAAACGAAGATGGTGTTGATGCTGCTGTTATTGAAAAAGAAATTGAAATCGCTAAAGATCAATTACGTGCTGAAGGAAAACCAGAAGCAATGTTAGATAATATCGCAAAAGGAAAATTAAACCGTTTCTTTAAAGATAATACTTTAGTAAACCAAGACTTTATTAAAGACGGCTCTATGAGTGTTGCTGCCTATGTAAAATCTGTTAATCCAGATTTAACAGTTACAGGATTCAAAAGAGTTGCTTTGGGATAATACATTTTCTGAACTTGTTTCAGAATCTCACAATTTTAAAAACCTTAATTCGTTATAGAATTAAGGTTTTTTTATTTTAATCAATGTTTTAAAAATTCCATATATTTGAAAAATACTATCATATACATTTATCATATTTTTTATGTCTAAAAAAATCATACTGATTGCACTTTTGTTTGTTTGTTTCACACAAGCACAAGAAAAAAAATATCAAAGTCTTCTTTGGGAAATTAGTGGCAATGGCCTTCAAAAAAACTCTTATGTATACGGCTCCATGCATGTAAGTGAAAAAGTCTCTTATCATTTATCAGATGCTTTTTTTAAACATCTTATGGAAGCTGATATGGTTGCTAATGAAAGTGATCCAACAACTTGGTCAGATTTGTATAACATTTTTAGTGGAATGTATGGTAGCAATTATGGATACGGTGCTTTTTATAGCAATTTCTACATCACAAAACCCAAAAAAGAAGATTTATATCCTTTGTTTAGAGGTACAAATTATAATTTAATTGGACTACTTTCAAGAACTAATGAAATGAACAAAGATTATCAAGAAGACACTTATCTTGATATGTTTATTTATAGAACTGGAAGAAAATATGGTAAAAAAACATTGGGCTTAGAAGATGTAAAGTCTTCCACAATCAACATCATGAAGGCTGAAGCCAATGTAAAACCAAAAGATGTTGAAGAAAATCGTCAAAAATTAAAAAAGCTTCTCAAAAACAAAAACTATAACGAAGCCATGATGGATTACTATCGTGAAAAGGATTTAGACATGTTAGATTCTTTAACGGTTTTATCTTCTTCAGAAACCTATTTAAAAGCCATGTTATATGATAGAAACAAAGACATGGTGAAAAGTATGGATTCTATCATGAAGACTGGAAGCTTATTTGCAGCAATTGGAGCAGCACATCTACCTGGAAAAAATGGAGTTATTGAAGCTCTAAGAGCAAAAGGATATAAAGTGGAACCAGTTTTTGGAGAATACACTGATGAAGGACGAAAAACCAAAAAACAAATAGAAGAATATTTCATCAAACCTGAATTTGAGACTAAAACTTCAACAGATGGAATGCTTTCATTACCACTTTATAAATTAGTTTTAGAAAATGGAGAAAATTTCGAATCACCAGATTTAGCCAATGGTGGTTATATTAATGTAAAAAGAAGTCTTTTAAAGGACTTTATTTCAAAAGACAATACTTTGTTTAATCATAAATCTTTAGACAGTTTATTCTACGAAAATATTCCTGGTGAAATTTTAGACAAAAAATTCTATAACGAAAAAAATTATTTGGTTTATGATATAAAAAGTAAAACCAAAACTAACAATGCTCAACGTTACAGATATTACATCACACCTCTTGAAATTATTGCAGTAATTATGGGTGGTGAAGGAGATTATGTTCGTCAATACGAATCGTTTGTGTTTGATAATATTGTTTTGAAGTCAAATGAAAATAGTACAGAAAAATTTATTCCTAAAAAAGGTGGTTTTGAAGTTGAAGTCCCTTCGTATTATATCACTGAAGGAAATAAAGACTTTGACAAACAGTATGCTGATATAAAATTATTAGCTTATGACGAATCTGAAAAATCAAATTATTTCATTGAAGAACAAACACTTGGTGATAATGAAAATCTAGAAGACACGGAGTTTGAATTGAAAAGAATTCAATATGAATTTTATAACCAACACGATATTGATTCAACGAATACTTCTTTTAACAAAGATAAGATGAGTTTTGTTTCACAATCTAGAATTGGCTCTAAAGATATTTATTTAAAATCTGTCATCAATGGAAGCAAATATTATCTTTTAGGAACTGTGGGAGCTTCAAAAAGTAAAACAGATGCTTTTTTCAATTCATTTACAACCAAAAAATTAAATGCTGAAGTTGAAACTAGAATTTATGTTGATAGTACAGCGATGTTTTCCGTAGAAATTCCAAAAAAACAAAATGAATATTTAGATTTCAGATTTGATAGAGAGTATAACAGCTATCAGAAGAAAGAAAATATTTTCAAAGTTAAATCGAAAGCTTTTTCATTCATGTCTCCAACAGGTAAAGATGTAGAACTTTCATTTTATCAATACCACAAATATGATAGTGAGAAAAATCTGGATTCCGTTTGGAAAGAATTTAGAGAACACATTAAATCTGACTTTGCTAGTACTTCTTATGACAGCTATGATACTGCAATGGAAGCTGTAGAAATGGTTGATGTTAATGTAGAAATGGTTGCTGGTGATATAACTCCATCTGATCTTATCAATGAAAAATCACATAAAAAGAAAAAATTAAGTTACAACATTTCGCGTTGGGATGAAGAGCTTGGTTTCAACAAAAAAGATAAAAATAAAATTGAGTTAGTTGATGAAAAATTAACTTCAAACGCAGATAAAACGGTTCATGAAATGAATGTTATGGCTGTAAAACCCAATTCAAATCAAGCCATTAAATACAAAGCTGTTTTTAAAGATGGTATGTCTTATTTAATGAAAACGTTAGTAGAAAAAGACTATAAGAACGACGATGCTTTTGTGGAAAAAACATTTAATTCGTTCAAACCTTTTGATACCATTATTACACCATCTGTTTTTGAAAATAAATTCAAATATTTTGTAGCTGATGCTTATAGCGAAAATGACACAATAAGATATTCTGCTTTAAAATCGGTTTACTTTTTAGACATATCAAAAGAAGATTTACCTCAAGTAAAAGAATTTTTAGATGGTTTTGAATTCAAACAAGACGAAAATGAAACTCTTGTAGCTCTTTATGAAAAAATTGGACAAATAAAAGATCCAGCAATAATTCCTTATTTAGAAGCTATTTACAAAAAAGAAGATGTTACTACTTCTATTCAATTTGCCATTCTCAACGCATTAACCAATCAGAAAAATAAAGAAGCCTACAAAGTTATAGGAAAGTTACTTGAGTACGATTTACCGCTTTCCGACAACGAATATGAGGTGTCGAGCTTATTTAGCACTTTTGAATATGACATTGAAAATAGTCAAGTCTTATTCCCAGATGTATTTCAATTTTATAGTGTAAATGAATATCACACACCGATTATTGATTTCACAAACAGGTTGATTGAATCTAATTTGGGTAACCCAAAGAAACTAAAATCATACAAGAAAATGTTGTTAACCAATGCCAAATTAGAATACAAACGTGTTTTGAGCTGGAAACAAAAACAAAACATAAAAGAAGATGATGGTTATGGTTATTATGATGATGGAAGTTATGCTCCAACTGAAGAACTGATAAGCTATTTAAACATACTTTATCCGTTTAAAAAAGAAAAAGCTGTAGCTGAATTATATACAAAAGTAGACAGACTTGATGTAGATAATGTGACCATTGGTCTAGCCAAAATACAACTGGACAAAAACAATGAAGTAGACAAAAAAACCATTGAAAAATTGATGGCAAAACCTAAGACAAAATTTGTGGCCTTTCAAATGTTGCATCATACAAAAGAACTAGAAGAATTAAACAAACACGAAGAAGACACAATTGCTTTATCAGGAATGCGATATTTTGATGATTTGAAAAAAGACAAAGACGAAGTTACCTTTTTAGAAAAAAGAATCATTAAACAAGACAAAAAAGAAATTCATTATTTCTTCTACAAAATTGTGGATATAGATGAAGATTCATACAATAAAAATGCAGAAAAAATTGCCGGAATTGCTTTCGTAATGGAAGATGGAAAAATAAATCCACAAGCTTTTAAAAAATTACGTTCAAAAACAATTATTGAGGAAAAAGAAATTGAACCCTATATTAAATCCGTGATTGACGAAAGTATTAATACAAATCATCCACGTGCCACATACCAAAAGTTAAATGATTCATATGATATGTATGGTGGTTATGAAGATGAATATTATGGAGAATAAGCAAAAATGATACAAAAAAACCGTTGTACTTGGTGCGAAAAAGATGATTTATACAGAGATTATCACGATAACGAATGGGGAAAACCCATTTACGATGATGATAAATTATTTGAATTTCTTATTTTAGAAACCTTTCAAGCTGGTTTGAGTTGGTATACTATTTTGGCTAAAAGAGAAAATTTTAGAAAAGCGTTTGATAATTTTGACTATAAAAAAATAGCCCAATACAACGAAACAAAAGTGGAAACTTTATTGCAAGATGAAGGAATTATCAGAAATAAATTAAAAATCAGAGCTACTATTTCAAATGCAATTGCTTTTATTGAAGTGCAAAAAGAATTCGGTAGTTTCTCAAAATACATTTGGAATTTCGTGGATGGAAAACCAATCGACAACAAACCAAAAACATTAAAAGATGTCCCAGCAACTACTCCACTTTCTGATACAATTAGTAAAGATTTAAAAAAACGTGGTTTTAAATTTGTGGGCTCAACAGTTATATATGCTCAAATGCAAGCCACCGGAATGGTTAATGATCATGTAATGAATTGCTTTAGTAGGAATATCTAATTAAAAAAGGGAACATTAGTATGTTCCCTTTTTTAATTATTTTCTTTTCTTATTTTTAATCTTCTTTCCTTTTTTATAAGGTTTACATTTGTACTTCACTTTATGTTCATGATAATGATTATAAGGTTTTGTTCCTCTGTAATCAATTAAAACACGCTGTCCTCGTCTTACATCATACTCTCTGTAACGAGCAGGCAAATATTTAGTTCTCACCCAATTATTATTCGAAAAATGAATATAAACGGAAGAATTTATATCAAAATAGGTCTCAATTTCTGGGTAGTAATAATAAGAAGGAGATTCTACCTCAACATAACGAACTGTTTCCCTTGGAGTTGTATTAATATTTATGCCGACTGAAATGTTTTGAGCCTGAGTTTGTAAAGAAAACACAAATAAGCAACTTATTAATAACATTTTGACCAAGTTTTGATTTCCGATTTTTAAAGCTTTCGTTTCCATGATATTTACATTTTAATGTTATTATCTAGTAGCAAAACCAATTTTTATGCCAAAAAAATCAATTATTCTGTACTAACCTGAAAATCAAAGAATAAAATCTTATTTGCTAGTCAAAATTTTCATAAAATTTTCTCTTGAAATCTCAAAAGCACCTAATTTTTCTAAATGATCATTGTGCACTTGACAATCTAGCAAACGATATTTATTTTCTTTTAGATATTCAATCAGATTTACAAAAGCCACTTTAGAAGCATTTGGCACTTTAGAAAACATACTTTCACCACAGAAAACAGTTCCTAAATCTACACCATACAAACCACCAACCAATTCATCATTTTGCCAAACCTCAACAGACTGAGCAAAGCCTTTTATGTGTATTTCGCAGTATGCATTTATCATATCTTGTGTTATCCAAGTTCCGTTTTGCCCAACTCTTTTTATTTGTTGGCAATTGGTAATTACTTCTTTAAAATTTTGATTGAATGTAACTTTAAAAATGTCACGATTAATAATATTTCGTAAACTTTTCTTGACTTTATAATCGTGAGGATTTACAACCATTCTGTCTGCTGGTGACCACCAAAGAATAGGTTCATCCGCTTCAAACCAAGGAAAAATTCCACTTCTGTAAGCAAGTAGTAATCTTTCTGTTGATAAATCTCCACCAACAGCCAATATACCTTCATAAGAAGCTTCTTCAACAGGTGGAAAATAAAGTTTTTGGGTTACGTAATACATCGTAGAAAAATTCCAATATTAAAAATTCCAAATTCCAAAAAAAGCATTCATAATTATTGAATGTTTATTTATTTGGAATTTGGAATTTATTTCTTTGATTATTCCTTTTTAATTTCTAATTAAAAAGGAAGGTCGTCATGCTCTTCTTCATTGAAGTTTGAAGCTGGTTCAAAAGCATCAGCTGCCGGCATTGGAGCCACATTCCCTTGTGGTGCTTCTGCTTGCATTTTTTCAATTCTCCAACCTTGAATACTGTTGAAATATTTTGTCTCTCCTTGTGGATTAACCCATTCTCTACCTCTTAAATTTATAGAAACTTTTACTTGCACACCTGGAGTATAACTGTTCAATAAATCTGTTTTGTCTTGTGTAAACTCAATCATGATATGTTGAGGATATTGTTCGTCTGTAGTAACAACTAATTCTCTTTTTTTGAACGTTGCACTAATTTGTTGTTCAGGGTTGATAACCTTTACTCTTCCTAAAATTTCCATACTAATTACATTTTATTTTTGAGCTAAAAGCACTTTCCAAGCACTCAAAGCATCGTTATTATCTAAATATTCTTTGGCTTTTTGGTGTTTTTTACCTTCATCATCAGAACTCAAAACACCTTTAACTGCAAAATTTTCTTTTACAAAGATAGCAATTTCTTCTTCATTTGGAATAGCTTCAATATTGCCTAATTTTCCCAAGTCATTTCCATCAAAATAGGTACTTTCTTTAATAAATTCTGGAATATTATCTACTCCAATTCCTAAAGTACTTAAAGGTTTTTCTACTTCAAACAAACCATTAATTGCTCTACTATACCAATTGCCTCCTAGTCTTGAAACCAAATCAATTTTAAGTTGGTCAATCATTCCGTTATCATCCAAAATTGTTTCACTTACATGAATTTTCAACACTTCACAGATGATTAAATTTCCTGCTCCACCTTCTGTTCCTAAAGGAATAATATCATTTACTTTACACTCAAATTGTACAGGACTTTCGGCAACTCTAAAGGGTTTTACAACTTCAGAAGCTAGCATTGTTAAACCTGATTTATCAAACTCATTAACTCCATCAGCATATTCTGTGCTTGACAATGACATTTGTTGCACCATTGCGTAATCTACTATATTAATTACGACCTCTTTTGTAGAATCGCAATTAATCAATGTGTGTTTGGTGGTATTATTTCTAACTCTTCTCGCTGGAGAAAAAACCAGAATTGGTGGATTAGAACTAAACACATTAAAAAAACTAAACGGTGACAAATTCGGATTTCCATTTATATCAACAGTACTGGCAAAAGCAATTGGTCTTGGTGCAATAGCACTTTGCAAATATCCTTGTAATTTAGCCGGAGAAACTTCTTTTGGATTAATCGAAATCATAAAATAACATTTTTACAAATATAATTTTTTAAGATTAAAATCGTTTAAATAAGGTCTTAAATCTTTACTATAAATTTAGTACTTTTAACAAAAAAATTGCATGCAGTTTACCGAAAGAAGCAACTCAACTCGCTGGTTTATTATTATATCTTCCTTTTTAATCGTTTTATTGATTTTATGGAATACCTATAACTTTTTTCAAATTTTTAAAAATGAAGAAAGAAATAAAATGGAGTTATGGGCAAATGCTCAAAAAACACTTGTAAGTACTGATGAAAGCGAATATTTAAATCTAATACTTTTTATTCAACAGACAAACACAACAATTCCAATTATAGTTACAAATGATAATGACGAAATTATAACATTTGCTAATATTGATGAGCCAATTTCAAATGACTCTATCAAACTTGATAACTATTTAAAGGATTTAAAAACAGAGAACAAACCCATTCAAATGGAGAATCAACTGTTGTATTATGCTAATTCCCCATTATTAACTAAACTAAAATATTATCCTATTGCTCTTTTATTGATTATCATTCTTTTTGGAGCCGTAGTGTACAATTTTTACAGAGCCACAAAAATGTCAACCCAAAACAAACTTTGGGCAGGAATGGCAAAAGAAACAGCTCATCAGATAGGAACTCCGCTTTCTTCGCTAATAGGTTGGCTCGAAATTTTAAAATTAGATAATATAGAACCTTCTACTATTGAAGAAATTGAAAAAGACATCAATCGACTTCAAACCATAACCGATAGATTTTCAAAGGTAGGTTCAGAACCTGTTTTAGAAGTAAAAGATATTATTGAAGAAACAAAAAGTTCTTTTGATTATTTAAAAGACAGAAGTTCAAAACAAATAGATTTTAAATTTATAGCTCCAAATAAAAAAATAAATGTAGCTATAAATCCAGCTTTGCATAGTTGGACCATTGAAAATTTAGTCAAAAATGCTATTGATGCTATGAAAGGAAAAGGAAACTTAACTTTAGCTATCGAAGAAAAAGAAGATTACGTTCGTATAAAAGTTACAGATTCAGGAAAAGGAATTCCAAAATCATCTTTTACAAAAGTTTTTGAACCTGGTTTTACTACCAAAAAACGTGGTTGGGGTTTAGGTTTATCTCTAACTAAACGAATTGTTCAAGAATACCACAAAGGAAAAATAAAAGTAGCTCAATCTGAAATTGGGAAAGGAACAACAATGCAAATTAGTTTGAAAAAGACTGATGTTATTTCTTAACTAAAAACATTTTTTTTCGTTCTCTATCACTTTTTGTTAAGTAATCATTTACGAAAGCTTTGTGTGTTTTTGTTTGTTCAATTACATCAATTAAACCTCTTTTAAATTTATTTAAATCATACAAATTATCTTGTCCTACAAAACCTAATTTATATACTTTATCGCTACACTCTTCAAAAATATCTAGTGGATTTTGAATCATTTCTAAAATCTCTTTATCTTCTTTTAAAGGTCGAAATTGAGCGTTTCTGTAGTAAATAAAATCGTTTAATAACTTTATTCCTTCATTGTATTTGTTTGTGATAATATTTAATTCTTTCACATTTGCGTTTAGAGAATATACTTCCAATTGTTTTTTAAGAATTTCAAAACGTTCTTTAGCTAATTTATTTTTATAACCTGTTTGAATCATTCGTTCTTTTAAACCTGCTAATTGTTCATTTTCAGAAAGAGTTAAAAATGTTTTTATACTTTCGTCATAATCAAAAACTTGTTGGTTTTTATCTTGTTGAAAATTCCCATCTATAAAATTTTGTTCTGAAATAGGATAATTTAAAAATTGCCACATGTAATCAAAAGGCATATGCGATTGCAACATTAAAAGTGGTTTTGTTTTATAATATTTGGAACTCAACCTTCTAACAAATTTGCCATTTTGTTTGAATCCAGAATCCCAAGTTGGATCAAAAACATACCAATTGCCATCTTTCATTTTTATCGCATTCCAAGCATGAGATTGGTCAGCAAGAATATTATCTTTTTTGGTGTATCCAGAAATGACTTGACAATTATAGCCTAATTGCGTGACTATATCTTTGAAAAATTTAGCATAATGAATACAAACTCCTTTTTTAGTAGCAATTGTTTTAGAGACCATTTCGTCATCAGAAATTACCAAATTAACCGTAAATTCATGATTAACATCATAAGACACCGTTGAAATTACGTAGTAATATGCTGCTTTAATTTGAGATTCTTCTGAGGAGAATTTTCCTTTGATATAATTAGCAATATCTTTTGATGATTTCTTTTGACTTTCAGGAATAGCTTGCATTGTTTTTTCAACATCTGCATAAATGCTCTTGACTTGAGCCAAAGCAATAGTTTGAAAAAGTAAAAAATAAAATAGATATTTCATAATGCAGTTAAAAACAAAAACTACACCAAAGTGTTTTTAGTTTAAATTTGAAGCTATTTTTTGTGCAATAGTTTCAAATTCTTCTTTTTCTAAACTTACTTTTCGTTGAAAACGCATATCATCCATGTCTTGCAACGGAATTAAATGCACATGAACATGAGGTACTTCTAAACCAACAACAGCCATGCCAACTCGTTTACAATCAATAGATTTTTCAATAGCTTGAGCTACTTTTCTACTGAATTTCATTAAACCCAAATAAAGTTCTTCATCCATATCAAAAATCTTATTGATTTCTTGTTTAGGAACACAAAGCGTATGACCTTTTGCATTTGGATTCACGTCTAAAAAAGCCAAATAGTTTTCATCTTCAGCAATTTTATAACTTGGAATTTCTCCGTTTATTATTTTGGTAAAAATTGAAGCCATCTTTTGGGTATTTGGTTTTGGTAATAATTGAAATAAAATTATCTTGAAACTTCTAAAATTTCAAATTTTAAAACTCCGTTTGGAACAGTGATTTCTGCAATTTCCCCAACAGATTTTCCTAATAGACCTTTTCCAATGGGAGAAGTAACTGATATTTTTCCTGTTTTTAAATCGGCTTCACTTTCAGCTACTAAAGTATAGTTCATTTCCATACCATTAGTTTGGTTTTTGATTTTTACTTTTGATAATACCAAAACTTTTGACAAATCTAATTGTGATTCATCAATTAATCTAGCATTAGCAACAACTTCTTCTAATTTTGAAATTTTCATTTCTAAAAGACCTTGTGCTTCTTTAGCTGCATCATATTCTGCATTCTCAGACAAATCTCCTTTATCTCTTGCATCTGCAATCGCTTGAGAGGCTTTTGGTCGTTCTATACTTTTAAGTTGATCTAATTCATCTCTTAAATGTTTTAATCCTTCTGCTGTGTAATAAGATACTTTACTCATAACTTCATCGTTTATAAAAATAGAAAAAATCCCATACGAGTGGGATTCCTATATGCAAATATAACAAATATTTTGATTAGTAACTTTTTTAGGAAATAATTTTGACTATTAGTCGTTATAAAAACATAAATTTGAAGATTAAACACAAATTATTAAAAATGAAAAAATATATTCTATTTCTTATAATACCTCTTTTTTTTGGTTGCGAAAAAGACAGTGTTGGAAGTAAGAATCCTTTTTTACCAGATTATCCTGTAAATTTGAATGTAAATTTAAACTTACCAACTTATAGTAATCTGCAATTTCCAGGAAATGGGGTTCTAATTACAACTGCTGGAGTTGGAATAAGAGGTATTTTTGTTTTCAATACTGGAAGTGGTTATGTTGCTTTTGATGCTGCTTGTCCCAATCAAGCTTTAAGTGATTGCTCTTCGATGACTCTAAATGGAATTACTGCAAAATGTCCTTGTGACGATGCTGAATATAGTTTGTTTACCGGTTTATCTGAAGGAAAAAATTATCCTATGAAACCTTATCGAACAGAAGTTAATGGAAATATAATTAGGGTTTATAATTAAAGAAGGGAAGTTTAAAAACTTCCCTTTTTTGTATTTAGAATTTCAAGGTCATTCCAGCTAAAAAGTTTATTCCAGCTTGTGGATAAAATCCTGCTCCTTCATAAGTAATAATACTTCCAGAAGAATCATCATCATAAGTATAGAAATAGCCATTTGATTCATATTCAACATCAAACAGATTATTTACTAAACCTGAAAAGATAATAGATTTTATTCCTTTATTAATATTCCATTCATAATTTACATTTAAATCATTGATGAAATATGCATCTAACGTAGAATTTTTTGAATCAATATTTCCCATATATTGTTTACCAACATATTTAGATAATAATGAAACTTGTAGTTTTTTTAATGGTAAAAAAGTAATATTTCCACCTGCAATTACATCTGGAGAAAAAGCAATGTCAGTATCCCCTAGATTTTGTAATTGTCCATCACGTTGAAAGAAAAAATCTCTATTTTTATTTTGGCTCAAAGTTACATTTGGTTGAAAAAATAACTTATCTGTTATCTCTATTTGGGCATCAATTTCAAGTCCAACTCTATAGCTTTTTCCACTGTTAGTAAAAATTGGTGAACCAACATCGTTTAATGCACCTGTTAAAACTAACTGATTGGTGTAATCCATAAAAAAGGCATTGGTATTTACTTTTACTTTTTTAGAATTGTATTTCCAACCTAATTCAAAGTCTTTTAAACGTTCTGATTTCGTGCTTCCACTTTCATAATCATCTCTTCTTGGTTCTTTGTTAGCAATTCCGAAATAACCATAAAACATGTTTTTAGTATTCAATTGATAATTCAAACCAACCTTTGGGTTAAAGAAACGAAATGTATCATTCACATCATCAAATCTAAAACTATCTGCTTGATAGAAAACCATTCTGTATTGTAAATCAGCAAAAACACTTAGTTTACTCATTACTTCTTGAGATATTTTTCCGTATACATTTATATCATCTTTATTTCCAAAATTATCATAATAACGATTTGGACCAGGAATATAAAATTGAGTATTTACAACTTCTCCATAATGTTTTCCTAAATAACGATTTGCTGCTCCACCAATTTGAAGACTAGTCTTCTTATTATCATAATTCAAATTTGCAGTTGCTCCAAAAAAATCGTTATCCAACCATCTTTTTCTAACTAAGTCAGAAATTGTAATTCCATTAAAATCAGGCAAATTGTATTCTAAAAGATTTTCATCTTCTTTGTATTGTTCGAAATACCCTTTTCCAATTGTATAATGTAAAGCAACATTAGAATTCCATTTTGAATTCCATTTTTCTGACCAATGTAATTGAAAATGGTTCTGCCAATAATTATCGGTTTCATTATCATAAAACTGCTCATTTCCATCTTCGTCAAAATAAAGTCCAGCCAGATTATATGTTCTGTCATTTTCCAACTTTTCTTCATCTTCAAGACCATACCAAGCTTGATAAGTTTTCTCTTTTCCACCAAAAGCTAAAAACTTTATTAAAGTATTTTCTTTTACATAATTGGCATTTAAAAAATAGCCAAACATGTTTGTAGAAGCTCTATCAATAAATCCATCAGAAGCAATTTGTGATAATCGACCGTTTATTTCAAAATTATTGTGCAAACCTGTTCCGAATGCTAAAGTGTGTTTTCTTGTTCCAAAACTTCCAGCAGAGTTAGCAATTTCAGCATAAGCTTCCTCTTGATACGATTTTGTTTCCACATTTAAGCTAGCACCAAAAGCTCCAGCTCCGTTTGTAGAAGTTCCAACACCTCTTTGTAACTGAGCACTTTGAATAGAAGAAGCAAAATCAGGTAAGTTTACAAAAAAAGTACCTTGACTTTCACTATCGTTAAAAGGAACACCATTTAATGTAACATTAATTCGAGAACCATCTGAACCTCTAACTCTCATGTAAGTGTAACCTACACCATTTCCAGCGTCTGTTGTTGTAACCACAGAGGGTTGAAAATTTAATAAAACTGGAATGTCTTGTCCAAGATTTCGTTTAGCAATTTCTTCTTTTGAAATGTTGGTAAAAGTGATAGGATCTTTTTCTTTTGCTCTGACAGATGTTAGCACAACTTCTTTTAGTTGCGTAATTTTTGTTGAATCTGTTTCTATTTCTTGTGAAAAAGAAAAAAGAGTAAAGAAAATAGAAAATAGACTTAAATAAGTCTTTGTACTTCGTCGTTTGAACTTTGTACTTTTTGCAAATAATTGTTTCATTCGTAAATAAATTATACAAATAAAAGGGGTAATTATTCTTTGGTTAAAATTAAAATTGAAAACTCCAGACGCAAACAAACGTGCACATTTGCTTTTGTCTTTTCCCTAAACAGCATTACCTGTTCTAGGTTCTATGGGTATAATCTCAGCTCGATATTTAGAGCACCCCTTTGAGACGGTGCAAATATAGTAGAAAGTATTAAGATTTTAGTATTAAGTATTAAGATTTTTTCAAACATTTTTCTTAATACTAAAAGTCAGGTTTTTTTCTATTTTGCTTGATTAATGAAGTGGTTTTTTTAATCTTTAATCTTCTTTCTTTAGAGGCTTTTGTTGCTTTTGTTGCTTTTCTTATTTTGGGTTTTGTTAAGCCTTTTTCGATAATACCAAGAAACCGTTTGGTAACAATTGATTTGTTTTTTACTTGACTTCTGTCTTCATCACAATTTAAAATTAAGATGAAATCTTGTGTCAATTTTGAAGCAATTTTTTCTTTTAAATACGCTTTCTCTTCATCACTTAATCCTTGAGAATTTTCTAAATCAAAACTCAAAACCACTTTAGAAGAAACTTTGTTTACATTTTGTCCACCAGCACCACTACTTCTTACCGCTTTGTAATTTAATTCTGAAAGTAAAATGTCTTTATTCATTTTATGTTTCTTTATCTTCAGGTTGGTGCGAAGGCTTCAATAAATCGTTTACGGTTTTTACAGGATTAAATGTTGACAAAGGAACTTCCACAAAAATTGTAATCCACTTTGCCATGGCTCCATTCCATAAACCAGGTAATTCAAATGATTTTACAGGTTTACCAAATTTGTTTTTTTCAACAATAAATCCCGTATTTGAATCCACAAACTGTGTTAAATCAAATTTATTGTTTTTATAATCTTTAATGCCACAAACCAAATCAACAGGATTAAAGTGAGTTGCTAATTCAACAATTTTCCTTTGTTCTTTGTCTTTTAAATTGATTTGTGAAGTTTCAACAATTTGCAAAGATGAAAGTCCGTTTTCTCCTTTAACCCAAAAAGGACCACCACCAGGCTCACCTTCATTTTTCACCATTCCACAAACACGAATGGGTCTATTTAACTCATTAAAAAGTAATTCGATTTTATATTCTGATTGGAATTTATCAAAATCAATTGGTAAAATAATATTAAGTTTTTCTTTAGCAAATATTTCGATTTCAATAATTAGTTCATTAGAAAGATTTTTAGTTTCTAATATTTCTAAGTATTCAAAAATCTGTTGTTGAGTTTTTAGCAACAATCCTCCTAGAACCTTTTTATATTTTACAATATCAGAAATGTGGTTTTGAGAAACATTATCTATATTTTTAATAAAAATTATATCTGATTTTAATTGATTTAAATTTTCAATCAATGCTCCATGTCCACCTGGTCTAAATAATAAACTTCCATCTTCTAATCTAAAAGGAGAATTGTCTAAATTTACAGCAATAGTATCTGTTGATTCCTTTTGAAAAGAATATGAAACATCTACATGTGGATATTTATTCGTAATATTTTCAAATTGTTTTTGATGTTCTTTTGAAATTGTAAAATGAACTTTAGCTTTTTTACCTTCTTTTTTATAGAAAATTGTTTCATTTAAATGTTCCTCAACCGGTGACAAAACAGAATCTCCTTTAATATGAAATGGCAAAATACCTTTTGGTTTATTGGCAAAATCAAAATGCTCTGATGACAAAAGTGTTTTAATAAATAAATAATCTTTTTCATCTTTTTCTAAATCATAATAATTAGGATTTAATTCGAAAACCTTATTTTTTATTTGTCTGTAAAATGGAAAATCTTTAAGTCCGACAATAAAAACTGGCAAATCATGTTCTTTGTGGTGATTTATATAGGAGTTAATTGTTCCTTTTTCAAAATCAAATTCGGCTAAAAATTCAATTAAAAACTTAAACATTCTACTAGCAGCACCAGAAGCAGGAACGAATTTTTTAATGACTTTTTTTTCTTTATTACTATCAAAAAATTGGCATAAACTTTCAATTTCTTCTGAAGAAAAAATTAAAATTCCATCTCCAATAGTTGCTGATTTTTCAAGATTTACTTTGGATATTCCATTAGTAAAGAATTGAAGTTGTTGTACGATTTTATCAATTGAAATTCCTTTTTCTTGAATTTTTCTTATGTCTCTTTCAGTAAATTTTTCTTCCATTCTAAATAACCATAAATTGCAATTATTGTAAAGATTGCATATTGAATACTTGTAAAAGTATATCCTTTGTAAAAATATAAAGGTAGTGAAACTAAATCACCAATTATCCAAATCAACCAATTTTCTATTTTTCGTTTTGCCATTAGCCACATTCCTACAAAGAAAACCCCTGTTGTAAAAGTATCAACATATGCGGTCCAACTTGTAAATTTATCAAAATATTTATATACCGCAACAACAAAAAGCATTGTAAAAATAAAAATAACAAATCCTTGATAATATTCCTTTGTTTTCATTCGAGAAATAGGAAATTCAGGTTTGTCATCTGTTGTTCTTGTCCAAATATACCAACCATAAACACTCATAGTTGTGTAATATCCATTGATCAACATATCACCTACTAAACCCCATTTATTAAGTAAATAAACAAAAATAATTGTACTGATTATTCCAGTTGGAAACACTAAAATATTGTTTTTTTTAGCGAATAGAACACTTGCTAGTCCAAATAAAATAGCTATTATTTCTAAAGCTATATCGAAAGGCTCATAATCGCTATATTGGGAAAATAAAAACTCTATCATTCTTCAAAAAAATTAGGATTATTTTCAAAAGCTGTTCCGATTACAACCAAATCTGCTCCTGCTTTAAATGCGTTTTCTATTCTTGTTTTAGTTCTAATTCCACCACCAACAATCAATGGAATGTTTATTTTATTTGAAACTGATTTAATCATTTCTAATGGAATTGGCTTTTCTGCACCACTTCCAGCTTCAAGATAAATTAATTTGTTGCCCATATATTCACCGGCTTTTGCGGTTTGACAAACGTACTCAATATCGTTTCTATCTAAAGGTTTGGTTTGACTTACGCGTTCCACAGCACTTTGCTTGCCATTTTCCACTAAAATATAACCCGTTGAAATAACTTCTAAAATGGTTTTTTCGATAATTGGAACCGCATTAACTTGATGTTCGATTAAATATTCTGGATTTCTACCAGAAATCAAATTCAGAAACAAAATCCCATCTGCGTCTTTAGAAATTTGAGAAGGATTTCCTGGGAATAATAGAATTGGTAAACTACAATTTTGTTTTATTTTTTGAATTATTTCACCTATTTTATTCGTTTCCACTATACTTCCACCAACAAAAATGTGAGTAGCAGGAGATTGATTGATTTTTGAAATTAAAACATCTAGAATTTCCAATTTAATATCATCAGGATCAAGTAATATAGCTAATAATTTTTGGCTATTTTCTTTTGCAGCAAGTATTTCTTGGTAAATTTTATGCATTTTCAACTTGTTCTAATGCATACACTAAAGTATAATTTTCTATTTCTTCAAATGCAAAATTATAAAGTGATTTTCTATTCTTGTAATTGACTTCAGCAGTTCCTTTATCATCAATCATTTTGAATGGATGGACAATTATATTTTCAATAAAAAACAATCCTTTTTGATTATATAATTTATAAATAGACTCTTTTGCTCCCCAAACAACTGTCAATAAATTTGTATATTGTTTGTCCTCTTTTTGAATATAATTAAATTCTATATCCACAAATTTTTTAGCAATTAATTGGACTTTATCTCTTCTTAATTCTATGTCAATTCCAACTTTTTTATCACTAATTATTATAGCTGAAAAATCAAAGGAATGTGTAATCGAGATTTCTTTACCATCTTTTAAATGAGGTTTTCCTTTTTCATCATAAAACAAATCAAAATCATCATAACCAGCTGCTTTCAACAAATGTCTAATACTTAAAAAACCATTTTGATGCTTTACATCTTTCATAGATTCCAAGCGTGCTAAAGAAGTATCTTTTAAGGGAATTGATCTAAAAAGCGAATTAAATTCCTCTTCAATTTTCCAAACGTATATTGAAGTTGAGTTATTTAAATGTAGTGTTTTATGGATTGGCATTGAATATTTTACTGAATTTCAAACGATTAAACTACTAAACAATTCACAAAATAAGTGAAATAATTAGTAAATAAAAAGGAATTACTTACCTTTGCACTTTCAAATTAATAATACAAATATACAATAGATGAGCACAAAAACATCAACTTATGTACCTTATAAAGTTAAAGATATCACTTTAGCAGATTGGGGAAGAAAAGAAATTGAATTAGCTGAAGCTGAAATGCCAGGATTAATGGCCTTAAGAGAAGAGTATGGTGCAAGCCAACCTTTAAAAGGAGCAAGAATTGCTGGTTGTTTACATATGACTATCCAAACTGCTGTTTTAATTGAGACATTAGTAGCTCTTGGAGCTGACGTTACTTGGTCTTCTTGTAACATTTTCTCAACTCAAGATCATGCTGCTGCTGCTATTGCTGCTGCTGGAATTCCAGTGTATGCTTGGAAAGGTTTAAACGAAGAAGAATTTGATTGGTGCATCGAACAAACTCTATGGTTTGGTGAAGATAGAAAGCCATTAAACATGATTCTTGATGATGGTGGAGATTTAACAAATATGGTTTTTGATAGATTCCCTGAATTAATCGAAGATATTAAAGGGCTTTCTGAAGAAACTACTACAGGAGTTCACCGTTTATACGAAAGAATGCAAAACGGAACATTACATATTCCTGCAATCAACGTGAACGATTCAGTTACTAAGTCTAAATTCGATAACAAATATGGTTGTAAAGAATCTGCAGTTGATGCAGTTCGTAGAGCAACTGATATTATGTTAGCTGGAAAAAGAGTTGTAGTTTGTGGATATGGTGATGTTGGAAAAGGGACAGCTGCTTCATTTAGAGGAGCTGGTTCAATTGTAACTGTAACAGAAATTGATCCTATTTGTGCATTACAAGCTGCAATGGACGGTTTTGAAGTTAAAAAATTAGATACGGTTGTTGCCAATGCTGATATTATCATTACAACAACAGGAAACAAAGATATTGTTCTTGGTTCTCATTTCGAAAAAATGAAAGACAAAACTATTGTTTGCAACATTGGACACTTTGACAACGAAATTGATATGGCTTGGATGAATAAAAATCACGGAGCTTCAAAAGTTGAAATCAAACCTCAGGTTGATAAATATACTATCAATGGCAATGATATCATTATTTTAGCTGAAGGTCGTTTAGTAAATTTAGGCTGTGCTACAGGACACCCAAGTTTTGTAATGAGTAATTCATTTACAAATCAAACTCTAGCTCAAATCGAATTATGGACTAACTCTGCAGCATACAAAAACGAAGTTTATATGTTACCAAAACATTTAGATGAAAAAGTTGCAGCTCTTCACTTAGCTAAATTAGGTGTTGAATTAGAAGAATTAAGACCAGATCAAGCTAAATATATTGGAGTACCAGTTGAAGGACCATTTAAGCCAGAATATTACAGATATTAGTATTAAGACGAAAGTATTAAGCATTAAGACTATAGAAACCCTTGCAGCGATGTGAGGGTTTTCTTTTGGGCATTTATTAGAAAGAAAAACTCACACAATTTTTTATACTGCAAAGGATTCGATTGTTTTCACAATAACGATATGTTTAAACTTCTTGTATTTAAGACATATGACTAAAAAAAATCCCAAACTAATTAAAGTTTGGGATTTTTTTATTTCTGAAGTTTAACTAATTATGCTTCAAAAGGAACTACAGATACAAAAGATTTGTTCTCTCCTTTTTTCTGAAACTTAACCACTCCGTCAACTCTTGCATGTAAAGTATGATCTTTACCCATGTAAACGTTTTCACCCGGATTGTGTTTAGAACCTCTTTGTCTTACGATAATGTTACCAGCAATTGCAGCTTGTCCACCATAAATCTTAACGCCTAAACGTTTCGATTCTGATTCTCTACCATTCTTCGAACTACCGACACCTTTTTTGTGAGCCATGATGTTTTGGTTTTATAAGTTAATATTCAAATTAAACAGCTTTACCACCGTTTAATTCGTCTTGTAATTTTTTTAATTCGTCCATTTTACCATCAGCAGCTAATTGAGCTTGTTGCGCCCAAGTAGTTGGATCTAAATGTTGTACTTTAGCATCAGCAGCGTCTAAAATTTCTTTTACTTTTTCTGCTTTTGTTTTAGCCATTTTTGCAAAAGTGTCAATACCAGCAGCAACTAATACTTTAGCAGCAACAGGACCAACTCCTTCAATCAATTTCAAATCATCTCCTTTTTTAGTTGCTTTTGCTTTTGGAGCTTTTTCAACTGGAGTTTCAACTAATTTTTGAGCTTTAGCTGGAGTTTCTTTTTTTGCTTCTTCTTTTTTAGGAGCAGCTTTTTTAGAACCAGATGCTAAAATTCCTTCAATTACGATTTGAGAGAAAGATTGTCTATGACCATTTTTCTTTTTGTAACCTTTTCTTCTTTTCTTTTTGAAAACGATTACTTTATCTCCTTTTAAGTGGCTTAACACTTTGGCTTCAACAGAAGCACCTTCTATAGCTGGGGCGCCTAAAGTAACTGTACCATTATCGTCTAACAAAAGAACTTTATCGAAAGAAACTTTCGCTCCTTCATCTTGTGATAAACGGTGTACAAAAACTTTTTGGTCTTTGCTAACTTTAAATTGTTGCCCTGCTATCTCTACGATTGCGTACATAACAATGTGTTTAAATTATTTTTTAAGGTTGCAAATATACAACTAATTAGTATATTAACAACACATTAGCACAATTATTTTTTTAATAGATTTTTTATTAAAAACTGTAACATTTTTACGAAATTAGCAACTTATAAAAAACAATAACTTCATTTTATGAAAAAATCATTAATAGCTTTAAGCGCAATGCTTATGACAGGAAGTATATCTACCGCTCAAAACGTAGCTTTTGAAGAATTTGATTTAGACAATGGCTTACATGTTATTCTTCATCAAGACAATTCTGCACCCGTAATTATTACGTCTGTAATGTACCATGTAGGTGCTAAAGACGAACAACCAGACCGCACAGGTTTTGCTCACTTTTTTGAACATCTTTTGTTTGAAGGTACAAAAAACATAGAAAGAGGTGAATGGTTTAAAATAGTTACTGCTAATGGTGGTCAAAACAATGCAAACACTTCTGACGACAGAACATATTACTACGAAGTTTTTCCATCAAACAATTTAGAATTAGCTTTATGGATGGAATCTGAAAGATTAATGCATCCTGTAATTAACCAGATTGGTGTTGACACTCAAAACGAAGTGGTAAAAGAAGAAAAAAGACTACGTGTAGACAATCAACCTTATGGTAACTTAATCAAGGCCGTAAAACAAAATTTATTCAAAACTCACCCTTATAGATGGACAACTATTGGTGAAATGGAACATTTAGATGCAGCAACTTTAGAAGAGTTTCAAGCTTTTAATAAAAAGTTCTATATTCCAAATAACGCTGTGTTGGTAGTTGCAGGTCAATTTGAAAAAGGTCAAGCTAAACAATGGATTGAAAAATATTTTGGTGCAATCCCTAAAGGAACTCCTATTAAAAGAAACAAAGTTGAGGAAGCTCCTATTACACAAACAATTAATGCTACTTGGGAAGATCCAAACATTCAAAAACCTATGTTTGTTCAAACATACAGAACCCCATCAATGAAAACTAGAGAAGCTAGAGTTTTGGATATGTTATCAACATATTTATCTGATGGAAAAAGCTCTGTACTTTACAAAAAAATAGTTGACGAGAAGAAAATGGCTCTTCAGATAGCTGCTTTTAACTTCAGCCAAGAAGATTATAGTATGTATATTTTATTAGGAATTCCAATGGAAGGTTTTACACAAGAAGACATCAATAGAGAAATTGATGAAGAAATTGTAAAAGTTCAAACAGAATTAATTTCTGATAAAGATTTAGAAAAATTGAGAAATATTTTTGAAAATCAATATGTAAACAGTAACACTAGTGTAGAAGGAATCGCAAGTAATTTAGCTACCTATTATATGTTATATGGTGATGTAAACTTAATCAATACTGAATTAGATATTTATAAATCAATCACTAAAGAAGAAATTAGAGATGTAGCTAAGAAATATTTGAATACAAATCAAAGATTACTTTTAAACTACATGCCAGCAACTGATAAAACTCAAAAATAAGAACACATATCATGAAAAAATTATTATATATAGTAACTAGTTTGTTCTTTATGACAACAATGACGGCTCAAGATAGACCGATGCCAAAATCTGGTCCAGCTCCAAGTATAAACATTAAAAAACCTGAATCTTTTAAACTTAAAAATGGTTTGAAAGTATTAGTAGTTGAAAACGCAAAATTACCAAGAGTTTCTTACACCTTAACTATTGACAACACTCCTTATACAGAAGGAAACAAAAAAGGTGTTGACGATATGTTAAGCTCAATGATTGGAAATGAAACTGAAAAAACATCTAAAGAAGCATTTAATGAAGAAATCGACTTCTTAGGAGCCAACATTAACTTTTCTTCAAGTGGCGCAAGAGCAAGCGGTTTATCAAAATATTCAGAAAGGATATTAGAATTAATGGCTGAAGGTTGTTTAGAACCTAAATTTACTCAAGAAGAATTTGACAAAGAAAAGTCAAAAATGATTGAGAGTTTAAAGTCAGATGAGAAAAACGTAACCGCAAATGCTAGAAGAGTGGAAAACATTTTAGTATATGGAAAAAATCATCCAAGAGGAGAATTTTTAAGCGAAACAACATTAAACAATGTTACTCTTGCTGATGTAAAACTAAACTACGATACTTATTTCGTTCCTGAAAATGCTTATTTAGTAATCATTGGAGATGTTAAATTAAAAGACATCAAAAAACAAGTTGAAAAAGCGTTTAAAGGTTGGAAAAAAGCAACAGCTCCTTCTCTTAGTTATACAGAACCAAAAGATGTTCAATACAACCAAATTAATTTTGTAGATATGTCAAATGCAGTTCAATCTGAAATTGCTGTGATAAATACTTCAAATTTAAAAATGACAAATAAAGATTATTATGCAGCTCTTTTAGCTAACCAAATTCTTGGTGGTGGTGGTGAAGGTAGGTTATTTTTAAACTTACGTGAGAAGCATGGTTGGACATATGGTTCATATTCTTCAATTGGATCAGGAAAATACACTTCGAAATTTAGAGCTGGGGCTTCTGTTAGAAATTCAGTTACTGATAGTGCAATTGTTGAAATATTGAACGAAGTAAAAAGAATGAGAACTGATTTAGTTTCAGATGAAGATTTAAAAAATGCTAAAGCTAAATATGTTGGAAACTTTGTAATGCAAATTGAGAAACCAGAAACAGTAGCTTTCTATGCTTTAAACAAAGAAACTCAAAATTTACCTGATGATTTTTATGAAAATTACATCAAAAATATCAACGCAGTAACTGCAGAAGATATTAAAGCTGCAGCAAACAAATACTTTTTAGCAGACAATTTAAGAATTGTTGTGGTAGGAAAAGCAGCTGATGTTTTACCAGGATTAGAAAAGTCAGGAATACCTGTAATGTATTATGATCGTTTTGGAAATAAAGTAGATAAACCAGTTATCAAAAAAGAAATTCCTAAAGGAGTTACAGCAAAGACTGTTTTAGAAAACTATATCAATGCAATTGGTGGAGAAAAAGCTTTAAAAGCAGTAAAAACAACTTTAATTAGCTCTAAAGCTTCTGTTCAAGGACAAGAATTACAAATGACAACTAAAACTTCTAACGATAACAAAATGTCATCGGAAATTGCTATGTCAGGAATGACTGTAATGAAAATGGTTGTCAACGACAAAGGTGGATATATGACACAACAAGGACAGAAAAAAGTCCTTGAAGGTGATGATTTAAGAGAAATGCAAGAATCAGCTTATACGTTTCCTGAACTGTTATTAGTAAACAATAAAGATGTTGTTTTAAAAGGAATTGAAACAGTAAATGGTTCAGATGCTTATGCATTAACATTAGGTAAAAAAACAATGATGTATGATGTAAAATCTGGATTAAAAGTTGCTGAATCTATAGAACAAGAACAAGGTGGTCAAACAAGAACACAAGTAACTAACTTTAATGATTACAAAGAAGTTAAAGGAATTAAATTCCCCTACAACACTGTAATGAATGTTGGAATGGATTTAGAATTCATAACTCAAGATGTAAAAATTAACGAAGGTGTTACTGCCCAAGATTTTGAATAAATCTTCATATAACAAAATTAAAATGCCATTCCGTAAAAAGAATGGCATTTTTTTTTATTTCAATCAAGTTATTTTCTACTTGAAAAATAAACTCCTAAAAGAACCACTAAAGCTCCAATTCCTTGCACAAAAGACAATGTTTCATTCATTACAAAATAACCTAACATTATTGCCACAACTGGAATTAAATAAGTCACAGAAAAAGCAAAAACAGGTGATGATAATTGAATTAACCTAAAAAACAAGATGTTAGACAAACCTGTGCCAACGATCCCTAAAATAGCAATATAACCAAGAGAAGTAATTACTTTAGGTTCATGAGCAATCTCAAAAAAACCTGAAAAATAAAGCACCATTAAAGCAGGAATTAACATAATCAAAAAATTTCCAGTACTAATGGTCAATGGCTTTAAATCTGATAAATATTTTTTAATCAAATTAACATTAACACCATAAAAAACAGAAGCTAAAACAATTAATAAAGCATAATAATAATTCTCAGTTGTGTTTTCACCTTCACCAAATAAAACTAGCAACACACAACCCACAAAACCTATAATTACTCCAAAAATTTGCCTTCTTTGCACATCCATTTTAAAAAATAGAATACCTGCAAGTAAAGTATTTAAAGGTGTTAATGAATTTAAAATAGAGCTTATTGAGCCATCAATTTTAGACAAAGCAAGTGCAAACAAATAAACAGGCAAAAACGTACCAAACATAGAAGTTAAAGCAATGTACTTCCACTTGTGTGAAGGGATTTTTGCAATATGTTTAAATCCAACGACAACTAAAAAAGCAGCCGCAAATAAGATTCGCAAACTTCCCATTTGAATTGGATTTACACCTTGTAATCCTAATTTCATTAGTAAAAAAGAACTTCCCCAAACGCAACCCAAAAAGATGAGCAAATACCACTTTTTATTGTTTTCCATATTTATGCTGAATTAATTTCAGTATTCAAGACTTATTACAATGCAAAAATGCGGCTTTATTTTCAAATTTTATGGATTAAACAATTCTTTTTGTTTGTGATAATTGTAACATTTAAAAATCACAGAAATCGTATATTTGTAAAAATATAATAAAATCAATTTTATCATGAATATAATAAAACAATCCTTATTTATCGCTTCAATAAGTCTTTTATTAGTAAGCTGTAAAGACGAAAACAGTTCATCATCAGAAGAAATTCAAGCTATTGAACAAGACACTACAAACACAGTTGTTGTTAATCCGCAAATGGCTTCTTTTGAAATAGAAGGAATGACTTGTGAAATAGGTTGTGCCAGTTTAATTGAAAGCAAACTAAATAAATTAGATGGCGTTACTGAAGCAAAAGTAGATTTTGAGTCAAAAACAGCAACTGTTACTTATGATGCCGATAAATTAAACCAAGAAAAACTTACAAAAACTGTTGAAGGAGTTGCTGGTGGAGAATTATATAAGGTTTCTAAAGTGAAGTCATAGTCAATTAGAATATATTTATAGAATTTAAAAATCCTGCAATCGTAGGATTTTTTTTATTTATATTTGATACTAACTTTTCAATTTTTTACGTTATCAAAAAAATCAATGTATGAAGAATCTATTTATTTTGCTTTTTATTTCCTTTCAATGTTTTTCACAAGACAAATTAGTGGTTTATAATTTTAAAATTTTGGAAGATGAAAAGTTAACAAATAATGAAAGTTTAGGCAAATTATTTGAAAAAGGTATGGAAGAAGCAAAACACCTTAAATTGAATTTAGAATTCAATGACACTCTTGCTAGATTCAAGATACAAGAAGCAATGAGTATTGAAGAGAGTAATACAAATATGGCTATTGCTATTTGCAATTGTAAAGAAGAAAAATATATTTATGATGATAAAGTTTACAGAAGTAATTCGGTAGGTTTGTTTAAAAAGAATGAATACATAATTATTGATAGTCTAAATACAAATTGGACATTAGAGGCTGAATCAAAAATTATTGATGGTTATGAGTGTTACAAAGCAACTAGCGAATATATTGTAATCAATTCAAAAGGACAATTTAGACATCCTGTTACAGCTTGGTTTTGCCCTCAATTACCTTATGCATTCGGACCTTCAGGTTACGGTGGATTACCTGGTTTAATCCTTGAATTACAAGTGAGGAATAATGTTTTTTATGTTGAAAAAATTGTTTTATATCATAAGATTGAAGAGCCAATTATTCTTCCTTCAAAAGGAAAAGTAATTTCATATGATGAATACAACAACAAAATTGGCGAATTAATGAAAGATAGATTTAAAGATGAATAAGATTATTGTTATACTATTACTTTTAATAAACCAATCCACATTTTCACAAACAAAAGGAAGGGTTACGTATAAATCTTACTTTTCTGAGTCAATTGCGACTGAAGAATTGAAGAAAAAAAATAGGATAGAATATCAAGAAGCGTTAGATGAAGAAATGATGGCGAAAATGCTTTTTTTTAATTTAGACTTCAATAAAGAAGAATCATTATTTTATTTATCAAGTAATTTAATTTCAGATTATGAAAATCAAAATCGAAAAAAGTATATTATAGGTTTATTTTATGGTTTAGATGAATTCTATATTAACAGAGAAACAGATTCTCTTATTGAACAACAAGAATATTCATTTGGTATAATTTTAAAAAAGAAAAGAGCAAGTTTTATTGAATGGAAATTGACAAATGAGGAAAAGCAAATTAACGGTTATAAATGTTTAAAAGCAACATATACTTATATTCAAAAATGGAAAGGAAGAGAATTTCCATGGAAAGTAGAAGCTTGGTATTGTCCAGAAATTCCTGTTTCACTTGGACCAATAAGATATTCTGGTTTACCTGGTTTAATTTTACAACTTCATGAAAAAAATTGTGGATTTATTGTAGACAAAATAGAATTCGATATAGATGAGATAAAGATTAAAAAACCAAACAAAGGAGAAGTGATTTCTGATGATGAAATTAAAAAAAGAGATAATGAAGTTAAAAGCACTCTTATAGAAAATTGATGAATCGATTATTAAAAAAAATTAAAAGATTAATTACAATGCCAATAAAACAAGCATTTGTTTTCTTTTTTTTACTCTTCTCTCCTTCTCCCAAGAAAGAACCCTAACAGGCATCGTTTCAGATTCTTTAAAAACCTTTAAAAATTATTAAGCTATTCATAAATTAAATATTTAAAAACTAAAAATCATTAAATAATTTCAAAGCCAAATACGGTTAAACCTTTTCAAAATTACGGTTAAACCGTAAATTAGATTAAAAGCCTATTTGTACGATAACTAACACACTCAATACTTGCAAAGTCATTTTTTTTTTTTTTCATATTTGCCTTACAAAATATCTGCAGAAATAGTTTTGTAACCAAAAAAATTATTAATTTTAAAAACAATTAAAAATGAAGAAATTTATGTTTAGTGCAGTAAGTAGCACTAGTAGCGTTCTCTTTTGCTGGTATGGCTAATACTGGTGGAGAAGAGGAATTGGAAATAAAAAGTAATTTAGAATTAAAGACTGCTCCTGGTATAGAAGATTGTATGGACGCAGCTAACAAGGTGGTGAAGGCTGTAAAAGCAATCTTGCTTTTTGAGATGTCCTTTGAAACTGAACTTAATTTGCATTTAGACGCACTTGCTGATTGTGAAGCTAATCACGGCAATTAAATTTTTAAACAATGCTGATCAGTTATTTCTTAATAACTGATCAGTTTTAATAAAAAAATCATGAATAGAATATTAATTTACTTATTCCTTATAATTGGAATTACAACATATTCCCAAGAACATAAAACTTTAAAAATTTATTATGGCAAATTATTTACTGTCTCTACTGATAGCACAAGGATAAACAACATTAATGAATCAAAAGCAGTAAATTATTTATTGGATTTAAAAAAATCTATTGATAAAGTCGAATACATTTTGACAATTGAAAAAGATTATGCAAAATTTGAATATCATGAAACATTACAAGACAATGTCTTTAACAAAACAGCTATAACATTTGGCGGAGGTAATACATTTTTTTATGACTTTAAAAAAAATGCAATCTATAAAAAAGGAAATTTAATTAACGACAAATTAATCAAGTTTGAAAAAGATTCAATACAATGGAATTTACAAAATGAAACTAAAGAAATTGATGGATATATTTGTTATAAAGCTACAGGTAAAACCAAAATTTACAAGTCAGACTCAAGTATAAAAAAAGAAATTGAATATGAAGCTTGGTATTGTCCTCAGTTTAATAATTATTGTGGCCCTTCAGAATTCTTAGGTTTGCCAGGTTTAGTTTTTGAAGCTTCTCAAAAAAACTCAACCCTTAAATTTTATTTAAAAAAAATAGAATATATAGAATCTACAAAAGAAATTACAATTCCTAAATTAAAAATAATTTCAATAGACGAAGAATACTCAGAGCTTAATAAAATCAAGAAAAGCTTTGGGCTTTAATAACTTTAAAAATTTAATTTAGATAATACTTAATGTTAAAGTTTTATATCTTTTTCCTACTTACAGCTTTATCCTTCTCCCAAGAAAGAACCCTAACAGGCATAGTATCAAATTCTTTAAACAAACCTTTAGAAAGCACTAACCTATTCATAAATTAAATACATAAAAAAACTAAAAATTATAAAACCAAATACGGCAAAACCTTTTCAAAATTACGGTTAAACCGTAAATTGGATTAAAAGCACATTTGTACGATAACTAACGCACTAAATACTTGCAAAGTTATTTTTTTTCATATTTGTCTTACAAAATATCTGCAGAAATAATTTTGTAACAAAAAAATTATTAATTTTAAAAACTAAATTATGAAAAAATTTATGTTTAGTGCAGTTGCACTAGTAGCATTTTCTTTTGCTGATATGGCTAATACTATTGGGGAAGAGAAATTTGAGGTTAAAGAAGAAAATAACAAAATTGTCATTTGGAACGAATGTGATCAGTAAGCAGAAGATATTTGGAATGCTTACAAAAAATCTAGAGCTTCTGATGAGGAAGCATATGAAGAAAGTTCAAAAACTTATAGAAAATGTATTTCTAAACTTACAGCTCCAGCATAAGAGTTTTAGTATTTTGGTAATCGGGTTATACCCGATTACTTTTATTATACAATTGCAAAAATACTTTTCTTATAAAATCAAATTTATAATATAAAAATATGAAAAAAGTTATCCTTTTATTTTTTTTGAGTATTACATGTTTTAGCCAAAATGTGCGAATCACTTACAACTATAAAATACTAGAAGATGATGTTATGTTAAAAAACGACATACTAAAAGAAGGTTTTTTAAATAAAATAAAAGCTGCCCACAAATTAAAATTTAATTTAGACTTTAATGATTCCATCGCTAAATTTAAGTTACAAGAAACATTAAGTGAGGATGGACTCGATATTGACGGTGCTATTTCTGCAAGTAATTGCAGGAAAGAAAAGTTTATTTTTAAAAATAAAACTTATCAAAATAACAGTGAAGGATTATTTAAGGAAAACGAATTCTTAATAATAGATAGTTTAGAAAATAAATGGAAATTGACTAATGAAAAAATAATAATTGATGGATATGAGTGTTATAAAGCAACAACAGAGTATGTTGTAAAAAATTCATATGGTGAATTTCATCATCCAGTAATTGCGTGGTATTGTCCAGAAATCCCTTTTCAATATGGCCCAGCTGGTTATGGTGGTTTACCCGGTTTAATTCTTCAACTACAAGTAAGACATAACTTGTTTGGAGCTGAAAAAATAAATATAAATTTTGATAGTAACGAATTTTTAGAACTTCCAAAAAAAGGAAAAGTAATAACTTATTTTGAATATAATAAAAAGATTAGTGAAATAATGGAGAATAGATTTAAAAATAAGGAATAGATTAAAATTAATAAACTAAGGTTTTAATTTGTTAATACCATTTTATGTGCTTTATGCAAAAAAACATCTAATTTTTTTATTACACTTTTCTTTTCACTTCTCTCCTTCTCCCAAGAAAGAAACATAACAGGCATCGTTGCAGATTCTTTAAAAACCTTTAAAAATTACTAACCTATTCATAAATTAAATACTTAAAAACTAAAAATCATAAAATAATTTCAAAGTCAAATACGGTTAAACCTTTTCAAAATTATGGTTAAACCGTAAATTAGATTAAAAGCATATTTGTACGATAATTAACACATATAAAACTTGCAAAGTCATTTTTTTTTTTTTTCATATTTGTAAAACAAAATATCTCGAGAAATAATTTTGTATCAAAAAAATTATTAATTTTAAAAACATTTAAAAATGAAAAAATTTATGTTTAGTGCAGTAGCACTAATAGCGTTCTCTTTTGCTGGTATGGCAAATACTGGTGGTGAAGAGAAGTTAAATAATCAATTGGAGAAAGTAAAAGAAAGCGAAACACCTTGCACCGATCAGTGGAGCGATGACGTTGATTTTTTAATGGATTACTACGGTGCAACATTTGCAGAAGCTAATGCTGTTGCAAATCATGCATGGGAAGCTTGTTTAGATGAAATGTATGGTGGATAAATTTTAACTAAGGGGTATCTAGTAATTCAGATACCCTAATTATTTTAAAAACAAATGAAAAAACATTTAATTATATTATTCTTTAGCATTTATTCCTTTTCACAAAAATCTGGTGAAATATTTTATCATATAAAAATTGAAAATGACACAACAATTAAAAATAATTCAATAAAGAAAATACTAAATAGTGCTGTAAAAGGTTCTGATTATCTAGTTTTTTCTTTAAAATTTAATGATTCAATATCTAAATTTGAATTATTAGATTTCATGGAAATAAATGAATCTAAAGATGTAGAAATTGCTTTATCTTGGTGTAATTATATAAATCCCATCTATATGAATTCCTTTTTAAAAAAAATATTTTTTTTTACTGAAAATAAATATGGAATGTTTAAAAAAAATGAGTTTCTAGTCATAAAAGAATATTATAATGATTGGTTAATATATAATGAATCTAAAATTATAAATGGTTTTACTTGCTATAAATCAGAATACACTCTAAAAAGTATAAACAGAAAAGGTAAAGAAGTAAAAAGGATTGTAACTGCTTGGTTTTGCCCTGAACTGCCTTACAGCTTTGGACCAAATGGCTATTGCGGTTTACCTGGATTAATTTTAGAATTACAAGATAAAAACATTACATATGGAGTAAAAAAAATTGAATTTAAAAAAAATAATATTGAAATACCTGAATCAACAAAAAAAATTGAATTTAATGAGTATGAAAATATTTTAAAACAAAGAATACTTAATCAAAAAACAAAAGTTGAAGACAAAAAACAAAATTAATTGTCTCATTTTAATACTATTATCTCTTACCTCCTTCTCCCAAGAAAGGACCATAACAGGCATCGTTTCAGACTCCCTAAACAATCCACTAGAAAGAGCCAATGTAATCGCAAAACCCTTGCAAGATAATGCTGGTTTAAAGTTTGCTATTGCAGATCATTTAGGTAGGTTTAAATTGGTTTTAAAGAGTAGTGTTAAATATGAAATTAAAGTTTCCTATATAGGTTATAAAGACCAAGTACTTATAATTGAACCTAACAGTGAATTAAAAACACACAATTTCATTCTACAAGAAACAGGAGAAGAACTCAAAGAAATTGTCATCAACTACGAATACAAACCCATAATCGTAAAAAAAGACACACTCATTTATGATGTTGCTGCCTTTGCAAAAGGTAGCGAACGCAAAATGAAAGAGGTTTTAGAAAAATTACCTGGTGTAGAAGTTGATAAAGATGGTGGTGTAACCCTTCAAGGTAAAAAAGTAACCAAAATGCTTGTGGAAGGTAAAACTTTTTTTGGTGGTGGTTCAAAACTAGCTGTAGAAAATATTCCTGCGGATGCTTTAGATAAAATTGAAGTTATTGACAATTTCAATGAAGTTGGTTTTCTAAAACAGGTTTCGGATAGCGAAGATTTAGCCATGAACGTTAAACTTAAAGAAGACAAAAAGAAATTTCTCTTTGGCGATGTAGATGCTGGTGCAGAAGTTGCTAATGATAATGGTTATCATCTTTTACACAGTGCTTTGTTTTATTACAGTCCAAAAACGAATGTTAGTTTTATAGGTGATCTCAATAATATTGGCAAAAGCACCTTTACGTTTCAAGATATGATGCGTTTTCAAGGTGGTGTGAGTAGTTTTCTTTCAGGTAGAAAATCACTAACAAATTTGTATTCTTTTTCAATGGATAATCAAAATGTGGTGGAAAACAAATCGCAATTTGCAGCTTTAAATTTCCGTCAAGAAATAAATTCAAAATTAGATGTAGATGGTTTTGGTATTTTTTCAAAATTATTCACGGCAAGTTCTTCAATAACTACCAATGAATATTTACAAAACAATAGTTTTACATTAGAAAACAAAACTTCAAATGGTGAAAACAAAACACTTTTAGGTATTGGAAATGTAAAACTAAATTACACACCAAATAAATCGCAAAAAGTATATTACAACGTGCAATTTCAAGCCAGCAACAACGATATTAACAACTTTATCAATTCTGACAGAGACAATACACTTTCAACTTTTGAAACCATCAACAAAGCTGATAATTCAAGTTTAAAGCAATTTGTGGAATGGCACAAACAGTACAAAAACATTAATCACACAACAACTTTGGTTGTAAATCATACATACGAGAAAAGTAAACCTCAAAATACTTGGCTAACAGACACTGAGTTCTTAACAGGACTAATTCCGTTGCAAAACGACACATTTTACAACATCAATCAAATTAAAGAAATAAAAAACAATGCGGTTGATGCTTTACTAAAACACTATTGGATTCTGAATAATTTTAATCATATTTATACCAATGTTGGTGCTAATATTGAAAATTCATCAGTACAGATTTCTGAAAAACAATTTCTTTCAGATGGCTCCATCAATGATTTTGCTTTAAACGGTTTTGGCAATGATTTAGATTATATTTTAAACGATATTTTCATTGGGTTTGAATATAAATTCAAAATAGGCAAATGGGTCAACAAACCTGGAATTTACTTGCATTCATATCTCTTAAAAACCAAGCAAATTACAGATGATTATGTCATCAATAAAAATCTGTTTGAACCGCAATGGAATAGTGAATATGAATTTAACAGTTCCGAATCTTTAAAATTCAACTACACACTAAACAATGATTTTCCTGGAGCTTCTCAATTGTTAGACCGATTTACATTGCAAGGATACAACTCTGTTTTTAAGGGAAATGCCTTATTAAACAACGAACGTTTTCATAGTGCAAGTTTGAGATACAATAGAATGAGTATGTATAGAGGTTTGATGGTTTTTGGAAATATTAATTATACTAAGAAAACCAAAACCACAAGAAACGCTATCGAATTAGAAGGAATCAATCAGTTTACAACTCCAATTTTAACCGATAATCCAGAAACTACATGGAGAGTTAATGGTTCAGTTGAAAAGAAAATTTATCGTTTTAAGTTCAGATTAAATTCAAATTTGAGTTGGTTTAACTATTTCCAAAATTTAAATGGAATTTTCACTTCAAATGATAGAAATAGTCAAAACGTTGGTATAAACATAAGAACTGCTTCTAAAAAATGGCCAAGTATCAGTATTGGTTATGACAAAGGATTTAGTCAATTTAATGGTTTAACAAAATCTTCCTTTGAAACCGATTCTTTCAATTTTGACTTTGACATCGATTTCTTAAAAAGTTTCACCTTCAAAACAGACTATGAAATTACATTTAATGAAAATAGTAACAATCAAAACTCTAAATTTAATGTTGCGAATGCTTCTCTTTTATACCACAAAAAAGACAATCCATTTACATTTGAATTTAGAGCGCAAAACTATTTAAATAATGGAAAAATCATCAACAATTCGTTTTCAGATTTCTTAATTTCAAATAACACAACATTTATTTTACCTAGAATTTTTATGTTGACAATTAGTTATAAGTTGTAGTTTCTAGTCGAAAATTCACTTTCTAAATTCTAAATTCTGACTTCTAAATTCAAAAACTATTTCTCCCATTTAATAGATTCCAACATCGTTTTCATATCATTAGTAATATAACTTGAAGCTGGTAAAATAGAATCAAAATTAGGTTTTGCGTAGAAATATACACTTCCTGTTACGAAGTTTTTGGTACTGTCTGTTGCGTAAAATAATGCATTTGAAGCAGCATCACCACCAACAGTGTAAAACATACCATACACCTTTTTATCAGGATTAATGTAAGGTTGTTCAATGATTTCGTCAGCTTTCATTACATGAAGTTTGTAAGTTAATTTTTGCGCATCAGTCAATAATTGTTCTAAATCATTATTTACAGGTTTGTAACTCAAATAAACGGTTGCTTTCATTTTTGGATAATGAATTTCCACTGCTCCATTTTCCTTAGATTCAATAGTTGAAAAATCATTCACATCAAGTGAAAAAGGATATTTTGATTCTTTGGAATTGTATTCAGGTGTTGGATATTCTAAACGTAACTGACTTGTTGGTCTTGGAACTGCATCATCATTACACGATTGCAAACCAATAGCTAATCCAACAAGAGCAAAAAATTTATTCATTTTAATTTGTTTGTTATAGTAACGTAACTTTTACCTGTTTTATTCTACGTTTGTCAACACTTTCAATAGTAAATTTATAAGCATCAAAAATTAACTTGGCATTTTTTCGAGGAAAATTACCTGAAATTTCTAAAATAAAACCCGCTAGGGTTTCTGCTTCACCTTTAGCATTTTCAAACTTCTCTTCATCAACATCAATAACTCTGTAAAAATCCTTTAAACTGACTTTTCCATCAAAAAGATAATTTTTATCATCAATTTTAGTGAAATTTAAGTCAATATCATCAAATTCATCACTAATATCACCAACTATTTCTTCTAAAATATCTTCTAATGAAACTAATCCAGAAGTTCCACCATATTCATCAACAACTATTGCAAGGTGGTTTTTCATACCTTGAAATTCTTTCAAAAGGTTGTCTAATTTCTTATTTTCTGGCACAAAAAAAGGATCTCTCAATAGCGTTTGCCATTCATAATCTTTATGATCGATATAAGGAATCAAATCTTTGATAAATAAAACACCTTCAATATGATCAATTCCTTCTTTGTAAACAGGAATTCTTGAATATCCTTTGTCTACAATTTTTGGCATTATTTCTTTGAAACTTTCAGTAATTTCCAGAGCAAAAATGTCAATTCTTGGACTCATTACTTGCTTAACATCAGTATTACCAAAGGTTACAATTCCTTCTAATATTTTTTGTTCGTCTGATGTGGTTTCTTTTTGATCCGTCAATTCAAGTGCTTGTGACAATTGGTCAACCGAAAAATTGGATTTTTGAACACTAAACTTTTTTTCAATATAAACTGTAATATTTCGCATTGGAACACTAATAGGACTTAGCAATCTGTTCAAAAAAGCAATTGGAATACTTACCATTTTAGAAAAGGACACATTGTTTCTACTTGCGTAGATTTTTGGCAAAACCTCTCCAAAAAGTAAGATTAAAAAAGTTAAAAGAATTACTTCAACTAAAAATTGAAGCATTGGTGATGTTATCGCTTTAAATAATTTCTCATTTATAGATGAAAAAAGAATTACAACTCCAATATTTATGAAGTTATTAGCTATTAATATAGTAGCTAATAATTTTTTTGGTCTGTCTAAAAGATCGGAAATTAATTTTCCTTTATGACTATCATTTGCTTCTAAATCATCAAGACTTTTTTGATCAAGAGAAAACAAAGCTACTTCTGAACCTGAAATAAATGCAGAACACAACAATAAAAAGGCTACACCAATTAGCCCAAAAACTAAACTAAAATCTATTGTGTTTATAAAACTGGAAGGATCTGAGTCCAAATTAGTAGGTATTAGTTAAACATTAAAAAGGCAAATCATCTTTTGGATTTGGCTCTCCATTTTCTGCGTCAAAATTAGTCTTTTTTATGGCATCATTTTCATTTGACGTAAAATTTTGCTTGTTGGCTTCAGAATCTTTCTTTGTACTCAAAAAAGTAAATTCTGTTACTTGAATTTCTGTAGTATATTTTGTAGAACCATCTTCAGCTTGCCAGTTTCTAGATTTTATTCTTCCTTCTACATAAATTTTATCTCCTTTTGATAAATATTTTTCGCAAATTTCGGCTGCTTTATTGCGAACTACCAAGTTGTGCCATTCTGTAGAAGTGATTTTTTCTCCTGTACTTTTATTGATATATATTTCGTTTGTGGCTAATGGAAATCTGCCTATACAATTTCCACCATCAAAATAGTGCATTTTTACTTCGTCACCTAAATGACCTATTAACATAACTTTGTTTAACGTTCCGCTCATGGCTTATAATTTTAATTATATCAAATGTACCAAAATATTTTAATTAGCTGAAATATCTTTCTATAAAGTTATGAATAACTATCGGAAAAGGCAATTTTTGTAAATCAGAAATTGAAATGCCATTTTCTATTTTAGTTGATATTTGAACTTTAACAAATTGAATATGTAAAGTTTGATGTGATAGTTTATGAATAATATCAAAAGTGGGTAAAACTGTAATGTTTTTAATTTCAGAATATTTCTGACGAATCAATTTAATTAATTCTTGGCTTTCAAGACTAGATTTAGATTCAATAACCGGAAATTCATATAAATTTTGCCAAATTCCTTTTTCAATTCTTTGTTTCACTATAGTTCTTTCTTCTATATCTTCAAAAACAATATAATTAAAGTACCGATTTGTGACTTTTGTTTTTTTAGATTTGATTGGCAAGATATCAACAGTTTTATATTGCAAAGCAGCACAACTATCATTCAAAACACAGACTGAACAATTCGGACTTTTTGGAACACACTGCAAAGCACCAAATTCCATAATTGCTTGATTATATATAGGAGTATCTTTTTCAGGAAGCACTTCTTTAGCTAATTCTTGAAACACTTTTTTTGTGGAGGAAATAGAAATGTCATTATGAACATTAAAATATCTCGCTAAAATCCTGTAAACATTTCCATCTAATACAGCTACATTTTCGTTAGCCGAAAAAGATGCAATTGCAGCTGCTGTATACTCACCAATTCCTTTTAATTTTAGTAATTCATGATAAGAATTTGGAAATTCTCCATTTAATTCACCAACTACAAATTTTGCTGTAGCATGAAGGTTTCTTGCTCTAGAATAATAACCTAATCCTTGCCATAATTTCAAAACTTGCTCTTCAGAAGCCCTAGCTAATTCAAAAACAGTTGGAAAAACATTAATAAATGACTCAAAATAAGGTAATCCTTGCGCAACTCTAGTCTGTTGTAAAATGATTTCTGAGAGCCAAATTGTGTATGCATCAGTAGTATTTCTCCAAGGCAAATCCCTTTTGTTTTGTAAATACCAATGAATTAAAGAGTTAGAAAAAGACATAAAAATTGTTGTTAGGGCAAAATTAACTTTTATTATATTAAAATTTAATTGATTATGCTTGAAATATTGTTTTTTTAATTCCTATATTTGCACTCTCAAAAAAAATTAGAATAAAATTAATACGCAAGAAAATGACGAAAGCAGATATCGTAGCAAAAATTTCTGACAGACTAGGACTTGAAAAAGGAGATGTTCAAGCTACTGTAGAAACATTCATGGAAGAAGTAAAAGATTCATTAGAATCTGGAGACAATGTTTACTTAAGAGGTTTTGGAAGTTTTATCATTAAAACTAGAGCTGAAAAAACTGGAAGAAACATTTCTAAAAATACAACAATAAAAATTCCAGCTCACAACATACCAGCATTTAAACCTGCTAAAGTTTTTGTAGAAGGAGTTAAAACGAAAACAGAAATAGCAGTATAATTATTATTAATCTAAACTAACGACATTATGCCAAGTGGTAAAAAAAGAAAAAGACATAAGGTAGCAACGCACAAGCGTAAAAAAAGAGCGAGAGCTAACCGTCACAAGAAGAAAAAGTAGTATTTAACTACTTTTTCTTTTTTACAAAAAGAAGATGTTCTTTGAAAAAAACCAATTTAAGGAATTGGTTATCGGGAAAAAATCCTGTAAAATTATTGTTTAATCCATCTGTACTAATGGAATTCAGAATTTAGAATTTAGAATTTAGAACTTTTCTAACTTCTAATTATTAATTTCTAACTTTTTAAAGTATGGATAAAAATGTACTCTTTTGAACAAAGAATTAATTATTAGATCAAGTTCAGATGCTGTAGATTTTGCCTTATTAAAAGATGGAAAACTAATTGAACTTCACAAAGAAGAAGAAAACAGTAGCGGAAGTAATTTCGCGGTTGGAGATATTTTTATATCAAAAATCAGAAAACCAGTAGCTGGTTTAAATGCTGCTTTTGTGAACTTAGGTTATGAAAAAGATGCTTTTTTGCATTATCATGATTTGGGTCCAAATCTTCCTTCTATGATGAAATTCATAAAACTTGTAAGCGCAGGTAAAATAAAAGATTATTCACTCAAAAATTTTCCTTTTGAAAAAGAGATTGATAAAGATGGTAGTATCGCAGATATTATTAGTGCTAATCAATCACTTCTTGTTCAAATAGTTAAAGAACCCATATCTACAAAAGGCCCACGTATTTCTTCGGAAATTTCGTTAGCTGGTAGATTTGTTGTTTTAGTTCCGTTTTCGGACAGAGTTTCAATTTCACAAAAAATTGAGTCTAAAGAAGAAAAAGAACGATTAAAACGATTGGTTCAATCTATTAAACCAAAAGGATTCGGTGTTATTGTTCGAACAGTAGCCGAAGGCAAAAAAGTAGCTGAACTAAACAAAGATCTTCAGAACTTATTAGACAAATGGTCTAGTATGTGTAAGAAGCTGCAAACAGCTCATCATCCATCAAAAGTGTTAGGAGAAGTCAACAAAGCTTCCTCTATCTTACGAGATGTATTTAACGACACCTTTACTGGTATTCAAATTGATGATGAAGAATTGTATTTGCAAACGAAGGACTATTTGCAAGAAATAGCTCCAGACAAAGCGTCTATCGTAAAACACTATCAGTCGAAAGACTTACCTTTATTTGAGAAATATAACGTGGAAAGACAAATTAAAACTTCCTTTGGAAAAACAGTTTCTATGAGCAAGGGAGCTTATTTGATTATCGAACACACTGAGGCATTACACGTAGTGGATGTTAATAGTGGAAATCGATCAAACAAAGCTCGTAACCAAGAAGATACTGCTTTAGAAGTAAACATGATTGCCGCTGCAGAGATTGCACGACAATTGCGATTACGTGACATGGGAGGAATTATTGTAGTGGATTTCATTGATATGCAAAATCCAGACAACCGCAGAAAGTTATATGATTACTTAAAAGAAGAAATGAGTGACGATAAGGCTAAGCATAAAATCTTGCCTCCTAGCAAATTTGGATTAATTCAAATTACTAGACAAAGAGTTAGACCAGAAGTAAATATCAAAACCAGAGAAGAAGATCCTAATGAAAATGGGGAAATTGAAGCTCCAATTTTGATTATAGACAAAATATCGTTTAGCTTAGAAAAAATTATTAAAGCCCATAAAAAAGTTACACTTCATGTGCATCCTTTTGTGGCCGCATACCTTGAAAAAGGTTTTCCATCAATACGTTCAAAATGGTTTTTTGAACATAAAAAATGGGTGAAAATTATACCTCGTGACGCTTACACGTATCTTGAATACCATTTCTTTGATGACAAAGGAAAGGAAATCAAGTAAGATTATTAAACCGCTATTCTTAATTGAGTAGCGGTTTTTTTTGTTTTATAAAATACCTGAAGTCCACTGGACTTTCTCCTCTTAATCTCAAATCTCGTGACGCTTTCACGTATCTTGAATACCATTTCTTTGATGACAAAGGAAAGGTAATCAAGTAAGATTATTAAACCGTTTAGATTTAGTTCTAAACAGTTTTTTTATTGCTCAAACTCAACTTTTCTTCTAATTTCATTACCCAATTTATCTACAACAGTTATTAAATGAAAACCTGTTTTTGCTATAATTGGCATTTCATGAAAGGTTTTTGTACTTCCTAAATAGGTATCATCTAAATACCAAAAAAGTTGAGTTTCTCTATTGGTATGAGCAACTTTAAAAATGGCTGGTTGTAGTTTACTTTCGAAATTCTTGGTTAAAATGATTTTAGTGTTCGCCTTTGGATAAATAAAATCCATCACTTTTTCATCTGTATTTGAAATACAATCTGTTCGAAAAGGTGGTAATATTTGATAATTTGGATTGTTAGTTTTATAATACCATTCCATAACTGGTGGCAAAACAAACCAAGATTTTGAAGCCATATTATCTACACTTTCACAAGTAGAATTGACTCTAAATTGTTCACTTTTATCCAAATGAATTAATTTGTGATAAGGACAATTTTCTGTTTTTTTAGCTGTTTTTGGAATCCATTGTTTTTTTGAAGGACAATTTTCTTGAGCCAAATAACCCGAAATGTTACAAACATTAGCTTCTTCTAAATCATTATAAGGAGTTTCAAACCATTTTGATTTGGGTAACAAATGAAAGACATCAAATAAAATAGGTGCAGCACTTTCAACACCGGTCAATAAAGGTCTTCCTTCTCCAGTTGCGTTTCCTACCCAAACTCCAACTACATATTCTTTGGTTACACCAATAGCCCATGCATCTCTACTTCCAAAACTTGTTCCAGTTTTCCATGCAATTTCTAAAGAAGAATCATAAAAACGCCAAGCTTCATCACCTTCTGGTCGGTTGACTTCTTTCATGGCATTGAATGTTTGCCAAATAGCTCCAGCTCCAAATACATTTTTTTGTTGTGTTGGTTTACCAAAATCTACCTTTTTATTGAAATTAAGATTTAAATCTGTCAATTCATTAGTTCGATATTCATCATTAAACTTTTTGTAATGATTTAAAGTACTTGACATATAAGCATAAGCATTGCACAAATCCCATAAATTAGATTCGGCTCCACCTAAAATTAGAGATAAACCATAATTACTTGGTTGTCTGTTAATATTGCTCAACTTTAGCTTTTGTAATTGCTCATAAAATTTATTCACCGAATAATCCTGAAGCATCAAAACAGCTGGAATATTCAAAGAACGCGACAAAGCTTTACTTGCAGGAACAGCACCATCATATGTCAGGTTATAATTTTGAGGAGAATAGCCTGAAATTTGTGTGGGAATATCTGGAATTAAAGTGTTTGGTAAAAGTTCACCATCATCTAACATAGAAGCATACAAAAAAGGTTTCAAAATACTTCCTGTACTTCTTGGAGCAGAAATAATGTCCATATCTTTTTGATGATTTTTATCCGTTGGACTATTTCCAACATAAGCTACTACATTTCGGGTTTTTACCTCAACAACTAACACAGAAATATTATAAACTTGGTTTTGTTTGTATAAATTATAATATTGACCTACAATTTCATTCGCTTGTTCTTGAACATGAGCATTTATTGTTGTTTTAATCTTTTCACCACGATTTGTTTTGGCAATTTTTTCGAGTAAATGAGGTGCAATTTGTGGTACATCAAAGGGTTTTTGAGGTAACGTTTCTTGAAGTGCTAATTCATAAGTCTCTTTATCAATTACTTGATTTGAAAATAGTTTTTTGAGTAAACTATTTCGTTTTTTTAGTAATCGTTCTTGGTTTTTTCCAGGATAAATCAAACTTGGAGCATTGGGTAAAACCGCTAAAGTTGCTGCTTCTGCCCATGATAATTGGTTAGGTTGCAAGCCAAAGTATTTCCAGGAAGCCATTTCTAATCCTACAACATTACTTCCAAAGGGTGCATGAGCTGCATATAATTGTAGAATGTCATCTTTTGAATGTCTAAATTCTAATCGTGTAGACAAAACAAGTTCAATTATTTTTTCGAGATAACTTCTGCTTTTTCCGTTTCGATATAATCTGATTACTTGTTGGGTTAAGGTACTTCCACCACGTACAATTTTATTAGCTTTTCTATTTTGCAAAAAAGCATGATACATGGAAACTGGATTAAATCCGAAATGTTGGTAAAAATGTTGGTCTTCAAAAGCAATGATACACTCTTTAAACTTTGTGGGAATGCTATCGCTTTCAGGAAAACGCCATTGACCATCTTTGGCAATTTTGGCTCCTAATAATTGTCCTTCTTTGCTTTCAATTACTGTAGCATAATTGTTTTCAAATAATTTTCTGGGTAATGAAAAGTAATAAACTACCATCAAAATAAAGATGATAGTAGTTTTTATTATGTTGTTTAGTATCCATTTTTTTATTCGTTGAAACACCTTTTAATCCTTTACAATTTTTACCCATTGTCCTTTTGTTCTAACGATATAATTATTGTCGTACATAGCTTCACATTGAATGCCTGGGAAATAATAATCTCCTAGATAAGTAGCATTTAATAAAACCGTAAAAGTCCTTGATTCATTGGCACGAAGGCCAAAATAGAATTGTGTTCTATCATCACGAATATCAATGTAATCAGCTTTATTTTGAGCAAAATCACCAAAATCTGTATATCGCGAATTCATAATTTCAAATCCCGAAGGAATAATTTGCGATAAAGCAACATTCTCAATATTATCATTCGATTGATTTCTGATTGTAACTTGTACTACAATTTCGTTTCCTTGTTTGATTTCGTTTAAAGAAATTGTATTACCATTTCTGGTTTTAAATGTGATGTTTCCGTAAAAATTATTCTTCATCACTTTTTCTTCACCAACAGGTAAAATTCCGCTGTTTAAAACACGAACATAAATTGTGTTGTCTTTATTGTTCTTGATCGTCACACTATTTGAACCGTTTTTTACAACCAATTTTCTATCTGCAATAGATTTAGTTGAAGTTATGGTTTCCGATTTTCCATTATTAGTGAAAGAAGCATTGATTCCTTTTCCACCATTTTTAATGGCAAATTTTGACATGGCATACAAACAATATGCTGTTGTTTGTGTACTCATATAATTTTTAGAAGAAAGTGAATTAGCAATTTTTCTAGCTAAACCAAATGCTTTTTGATTATCATTCACCAATAAATAAGTTTCTAAAAGCATCGCTTTGTTTCTTTCAGAAGAACCATAATAATAGTAATATCTATCATTTGAATCATCAACAGAAGTTGTATTTAATAAAGCTAAAGCAGTATTTTTTTGTCCTGTTAAAGCATAAGTTGCCGCCAATCTTATTTTAGATTCATTTGAAATTCCAGAAGTTTCTCTTAAACGATTCATTGAACCCATATCTGGAACTCCAGCTAAAGCCAAAGTGTATAAACGATACGCTTGTGCAAAATCATTATGATATTGTTGGTTAAACCTCCATTTTTTTGCTTCTGATTGTTGGTAAGAAATCCATTTTTGTTTGAAAGAAATTGGTAAAACATACCCTTTTTTCTCAGCTTCTAAAAGAAAATGTCCTGCATAAGAAGTTCCCCAATCATCCGAACTACTGCTTCCTGGCCAATAAGACAATCCACCATTTACTTGTTGGAAACCTCCTAATTTTTGAATTCCAGCGTTGATGTTTTTTTGCATTTCAGCTTTTCTATTGCTATCTAAATCCATCACATCACCTAAATATAATTGAGGAAAAACACTCGAAGTTGTTTGTTCTACACAACCATGAGGATATTGAATCAAATATTGAATTCGACCGTTAAAATCGATTGTTGGAAAAGAAGAAACTTCTAATCTGGCTTTGTTGCTTCCATCTACTCCAAAAGTATTCCATTGAATGGTTTTACTAGAATTAGGTTCGACCACCACATCTACAAAATCATTTGTTATTGGATTTGGATTGGTAACATCTAATTCGACTTCATAAGTAGCTTTTTCATTTCCAGATGTTGCTATGACTTCAATTTTTCCGATTCCTAAAACATTTCCGACTTCTAAATCAAAATACACCATTTTTTCGTCTGGTGAACTAAAACTCAAATTCTGTTTTGAAGCAGAAGTTAAGCGAACAGCATTATTGGTTTTTAATTGAACTGTTACATTTTTTACATGATTTTCCATTGCGAAAACCGTAATTGGTAACGTTACTTTTTCATTTGGAGAAATTTTTCTTGGTACAGAAGCTAGAACCATCAAAGGTTTTCTTACTGGAGTTGTTTTTTCTGCGCTTCCATAAGCGTTTGTTTTGGCATCACCAGCTACAACCATTGTACGAACTGAACCAATATAATTTGGCAATTCAACTGTGTGTGATTTTGTTTGTCCTTTTTCTAATTTGAAAGGTCCTAAATAAATAACAACTGGTTTAAATCTATTGGCTTTTTTGGTACTTCCACCAGCTAAGTCTTCATCACCACCTATACTAAAAATTTGGTTTATTTTTCCACCATAAGCACCAATTACATCATCATAAACGTCCCAAGTTTTTACACCTAAAGCTTGTCGAGCATAGAATTTATCCCAAGCATTTGGAGTTTTGAAACGAGTTAAGTCTAATAAACCATCATCTACTATTGCTATAGTGTAAGTCATTTCTTTTCCTTCTTTTTCACTTACTTTTATAGTAGTTTTAGTTTCAGGTTTTAGAACACTTACCATTGTAATTTGAGGTTGAAGAACTGTATTCTTATCTACAACTTCAATTGGTAAAATTCCATACATTCGAATTGGAGTATCATTTACTGTTGAAGCATGCGGTTTTAATAATGAAATATTTACATACACATTTGGAGCCATTTCTGGTGTGACAGGAATTTCAACTTTTGTTTCTCCTTTTTGTGTCATTGCCCAAAATGATGAGATTACTTTGGAACCATTTTCAACTGAAATTAAAGCTCTTCCACCTTGACTTGATGGAAAAGAAACGGTTGCTTTTTCACCAACTGCATATTTTGTTTTATCCGAAGTGAAAACCAACATATTTGCTGTTGAAGCATCACCAGTTTTTGTTTTTCCAGACCAAATTGGCCAATCGATAACTTCGGTTTTACTTGTTGCATGTCCTCCTTCATTATCTACAACTCTTATTAAATATCTTCCCCAATCGTTTTCAGGAACTTTAAATTGAACACTAGCTTTTCCTGAAGCATTTGTACTAACATTAAAATTTTTATAAGCTGTTGTAATTTGAGAAGAATTGTATCTTGACAAATCATCACCTGAACTATTCCACCACCAACGCCAATCGACTTTATAAACACGTACTTCAAGATTTTTGACTGCTTTTGGATTTCCATTTTCATCTACAGAAACGATATCGAAACGATTTACTTTTTCAGTTTCTAACATGCCGTATTTGTTGGGTTCTGGACTCTTTATTCCCACATAAGTTTTATAAGGTGAATAAGTTGCTGTTACAACATCTGTACTAAAATCCCCACCATTTTCATAAGCTTTAGTTTGAAAAACAACTTTCAATTTTCCCGGTGCTTGATTGGTGATTTTTGGCTGAATGGAAACATTTGTTCTTCCATAATCATCCACTTTTCCTGAAAACACATTAATTTCTTCGGTTGAAAATTTTCGAACATCATCATCAAAATCATAATTAGAATAATTTTTAAAAGTGGTGACTTGTTGCATAAATTTGGCTTGCATATCAACCTTTAAGTTTTTAGCAATTGCTCCGTGTAACCAAGCTACTTCGATTATACCGTTATTGGTTTTGCTACCTGATAAATTTCCGTCTGCAAAACTGTTTTTGATTTTTAAACGATTTGGTTTAATGGTTTCAATCTTAATACTTTTATAAAAATGAACACCACCAATTGATATTTTGGCTTCCCAATTTCCAGTAATATCTGAATCTTTGGTAATCACCGTAAATTTATAGTGATTATTCTCGTTATATTTTTGAACCGCAACATACATTGCTTTTCCTTGCGGATTTGATAGTTTGAATTTTATTGGGTGTGTTTTTTCTAATTTACTTTCATTATCATTCAATATAAAACCAATGTGCAATGTATCACCTGGTCGCCAAACACCTCTTTCGCCATAAATGTAGCCTTTCAAACCTTTTTGCAATTGTTCGCCACCCACATCAAAATTACTTACAGAAAGTGATTGACCTTCATCTAACTTAACATAAGTTGTATTATTGCCTTTTGTGACAATAGCGAAATAGGCATATTTTGTTACATCAGCATTTACAATTCCTTCAACATCTGTTTTTATAGTAGCAATTTTTTGTTGTTGGAAGTTGTATAAATCAATTAGAGCTCCAGCAACAGCTTCTGTTGTAACAATATCATTTACGGCAAAAAAGTAAGAGCCATTTTCACCTCTTTTAGCAATTACACCTAAATCGCTTGCAATTATATTAGTGAAAATTTTGTTGTTGTAATAATATGAATTTGAACAAGGATCTTCTCTTTCATTCCAATTGTAATCATCATAATAATAATCGTCATAATAATATGCATTGGTTCGCACTTCATCATCTTCTTCAATTTCTTCTTCCGCTTCATCAACAGTTGTTGAAGCACATTTGTAAAGTGAATATTTCTTTTTGATGGATAATTCAACCCTGTAAATAGAACCTGGATCAACTAGTGTAATTTTAGATAAATCCAAAGCATATGCATTCCAATCACCATAATTTGCTAAGCTGTTTGTTTTTAAAGTTATGGTTTGTTTTACAATTGGAAGTGCTACATTTCTTAAATTTTGACTTCCATTTAAATCATTATATTGTAAAAACTGAAGAATATTATTTTTATAAATCTGATAAACTTTTACATCAACTGATTTAAGATTTACAGCTTCAAAATTGATTTTTAAGTTATTAGAACTTGGCAAAATCGTTCCACTTTTTACAAATCTAATTTCAGGTTTTACTTGGTCAAAAGTTACTTTTTCAGCAAAATCTTTTTTCGTTTTATAACCATCTTCACTTTGAATTCCTTGAAAAACTTCTACTAACAGCTCACCTTTTAAAGATTCGGTAAAAAATACTTTTAATAGATTTCCTGCAGTTGCAAATTTTAAATTTGTTGCGTTTTCCACTTGAACCAAACCATCTAAATTTTGCCCTTTTTTAATGGGATCTGAGAAATTTATCAATAAAACTTGGGCATTATCTTGTTGAATTTGGGCAGAAATGACTTTGAAATTATTTTTACCTGGAATTTCGAAATCTACTTCTCCTTTTTGTTCTATTTCTAGCACAGAACCATCCCATAAAATCTTGATTTTACTATCATCAACTTTTCTTTGAATACTATCAATGACAAATTTGTATTCTTTTGGATTAGACACTTCTTTGTCGAATTTTATTTTTAAATCTTTATCGCCTTGTTTGGCTTTTATGATTTTCTTCGCAGATTCAATATCCATGTTATCACTAAATGAAATAGTAGCATTTAGATATTGATATTCTTTGCTATAAGATTGTAAATCAAGTGTATTTACTAAAAAATCTTGTTTAATAGTTTTTATGGTGAAATTAAATTCTTCTATTTTTTTAGGAACGTCTTTTACTTCATCAAGGTGAAAAGTTATTTGATACTCTGTATCTTGTTGCAATTTTTCTGATGGAATAAATGCAATTGTATTGGTAGAAAGTGCCACAACTTTACCTGAAACATTTGGATTAATTGAGAACAAATCACTGTCTAATTCTTGATTTGGAGTCCATTCTTTTTTATCGAAAGCTAAAACAACTCTAAAATCAGATTTTGTTGAAACAATTCCAGAACTAAAATTTAGAATATAATCTTTATATAAATTAAAGTCTGAATTAAAATTTTCTGATTTTTTTCCACAAGAGTAACTCACAATTAATAATAAGATTAACTGCAAACAGCGATTTAGTTTCATACAAAAGACTTTAGAGATTTATTGAAAAGCAAACACTAATAAAACTTGATTTTGAAGTTTATTATTGCATAAAGATAATAAAATTATTTAATGTTTTTACTTACAAAAACTATCTTCTCATTCTAAAAAAAGCTCGCATTAACAAAGCACATTCTTTTTCCATAATTCCACCTACAACTTCTGTTTTTGGATGCAATTGCGTTCCCATTTTAGTAAAACCTCTATTTTCATCAGTTGCACCGTAGACTATTTTTGAAATTTGGCTCCAATACAAAGCACCTGCACACATTTGACACGGTTCTAAAGTAACGTACAAAGTGCAATCTTTTAAATATTTTCCACCTATGAAATTGGCTGCACTTGTTATGGCTTGCATTTCAGCATGAGCAGTAACATCGTTAAGCATTTCGGTTAAATTATGCGTTCTTGCAATTACTTTATTATCTATAACAATCACTGCTCCAACGGGTATTTCTCCTTTTTCAAAAGCAGTTTCAGCTTCTTGCAAAGCTTTCTTCATAAAATATTCGTCGGTGAAAATATCTATCATAATAGCAAAAATACAATTTCAAGTTAGTACTTTTGTCAAATGAAGGAAAATTTACTTTCACATATAAACAACCCAAACGATTTGAAGAAACTTTCTCCAAATCAACTGCCACAATTAGCTAAAGAATTGCGTGAATTTATCATTGATATTATTTCGCAAAGAGAAGGTCATTTGGGAGCAAGTCTTGGAGTTGTCGAATTAACTATTGCACTTCATTACGTTTTCAATACTCCAGAAGATTTATTAGTTTGGGATGTTGGTCACCAAGCTTATGGTCACAAAATCTTAACAGGAAGACGAGATGTTTTTGAAACAAACAGAACTTTAAACGGAATTTCGGGTTTTCCAAAAAGAAGAGAAAGTGCTTATGATACTTTTGGTGTTGGACATTCTTCAACTTCCATTTCGGCTGCTTTAGGAATGGCAATTGCTTCTAAGTTAAAAGGAGATTTCGACAAACAGCACATTGCAGTCATTGGTGATGCTTCCATCGCTTCAGGAATGGCTTTTGAAGGTTTAAATCATGCTGGAGTTACTGATGCTAATTTATTAGTAATTCTTAATGATAATGCCATTGGAATTGATCCAAGTGTTGGTGCTTTGAAAAACTATCTAACTGCTGTTAAAGAAGGAAAAAATCCAAAACAGAACAACATTATAAAATCTTTAAATTTTGATTATTCGGGTCCAATTGATGGTCATGATTTGCCAAAAATAATTTCAGAATTACATCGATTAAAGAAAGTCAAAGGTCCAAAATTCCTTCATGTTATTACTACAAAAGGGAAAGGCTTACAGTTGGCTGAAAAAGATCAAGTGAAATATCATGCTCCTGGAAAGTTTGAAGCGAAAACAGGAAAAATTCATCCAAAAAATGAAGAAAATTTACCTCCAAAATTTCAAGATGTATTTGGATTGACTTTAGTTGAATTAGCTAAAAAAAATGAAAAAATAATCGGAATTACACCAGCAATGCCAAGTGGAAGTTCCATGAAATATATGATGGATGCTTTTCCAGAAAGAGCTTTTGATGTTGGAATTGCCGAACAACATGCTGTAACCTTAGCTGCAGGAATGGCAACACAAGGAATGGTTGTGTTTTGCAATATTTATTCTACTTTTTTACAAAGAGCTTACGACCAAGTGATTCACGATGCAGCTTTGCAAAATTTACCTGTTATTTTTTGTTTAGATAGAGCAGGTTTGGTTGGTGAAGATGGAGCAACACATCATGGTGTTTTTGATATTGCTTATCTAAATTGTATTCCAAACTTGATGATTTGTGCTCCAAAAGATGCAATAGAATTAAGAAACATCATGTACACTGCTTCTTTGGGTTTAAATCATCCAATAACCATTCGTTATCCAAGAGGAAGAGGAGAAATTGTAGATTGGAAAAAACCATTTGAAAAAACTGAACTTAGTAAAGCAAAATGCTTATCAAAAGGAGCAAATATTGCAATTCTATCTACTGGAACTATGGCTTCAAATGTTGAAAAAGCAATTATAGAATTAGATGAAAGTCAAAAAGCATCACATTATCATTTTCCGTTTATAAAACCATTGGACGAAAAGCAATTAAATGATATTTTTAAATCATACTCTAAAATAATTACAATTGAAGATGGAGTAATAATTGGTGGTTTTGGTAGTTTAATTAATACTTTTGCTACTTCAAATTCATTTGCCAACAAAATAGTTAATTTAGGGATTTCAGATAATTTTATTGAACAAGGTAGCGTTCAAGAATTACAACAGATTTGCAAAATTGACGTTACATCTATAATAAAAACTATTTCTACAATTTAATCATGATTAAAAAAAGCATTCTTCTAATTATTTCATTTTTTATATTTCAAAGTGGATTTTCTCAAATAATAAGAACCAAATTACCTGACACTATATCAAATTGGAAATCAAAAAATAAAGTTGGATTTGATATTTCACAAATTTCATTTGTGAATTGGAATGCTGGAGGAAATAATTCTATTTCTGGTTTATTAAAAGGTAACTTTAAAAGAGATTATGAAGCTGATAAGCTTAATTGGAGTAATGAACTAATTATGCGTTATGGAATAAACAAGCAAGAAGGGCAAGAATTAAGAAAGACAGATGATCAGTTTCAGTTAAATTCTACAGTAGCTTTTAGAAATGATACAATTTCAAATTGGTTTTATGCTGGAAAACTAAACTTTAACACACAGTTTTATAATGGATATGCCTATCCAAATAATGATATATCAATTTCAGCTCCTTTTTCACCAGCTTATACTTTCTTAGGAATTGGTGCAGAATATTATAAAAAAGAAGAGAAATTAAAGTTTTATTTATCACCATTAACTTTAAAAAACACTTTAGTTCTCAATCAAAGACTAGCTAATGAAGGAGCCTTTGGAGTTGAAAAAGCAACATATGATTTAGAAGGTAACATTATAATGAAAGGAAAAAAATCAAGAACAGAAGTTGGTATTCTAATTACTAATGAATGGGAAACTGAGATATATAAAAACATTATGCTTGACAATCGAATTTCATTATATTCAGATTATATAAACAATTTTGGTAACGTTGATGTAAACTGGCAAATTCAACTAGAAATGACGGTTAATGAATATGTAAAAGCAAGTCTTGGAACACATTTAATATATGATGATGATATAAAAACTAAAAAACAAGTTGATAATGTTCAAGTATTATCAGGTCCAAAAGTTCAATTAAAACAAATTATGGGAATAGGTTTGGTTTATGAATTTAAGAAAAAAACCATCACTACGGGATAATGATGGTTTTTGATTTTTTAAGATAAAGCTTGTTTCAAATCACCCAATAAATCATCAATATCCTCTATACCAACACTTAATCTAACTAAATCATCTGTAATTCCAAGTTTTATTCGTTCTTCAACCGGAACAGAAGCATGAGTCATCGATGCTGAGTGATTGGCTAAAGACTCAACTCCACCTAAAGATTCAGCCAAAGTAAATATTTTTAGTTTTTCAAAAAAAGCAATTGCATCTTCCCTTTTACCGGATTTAAATGAAAACGAAACCATTCCTCCAAAACCACCAATCATTTGTTTTTTAGCAATTTCGTGATTTGGGCTATTTGCTAATCCAGGATAATAAACTTGTTTTACGGCTGAATGTGAATTTAAGAATTCCGCTACTTTCATTCCATTTTCGCAATGACGTTGCATTCGTAAATGTAAAGTTTTGATTCCTCTTAAAACCAAAAAACTATCCATGGGTCCTAAAATTCCACCCGTTGCAAATTGAGAAAAATGCAATTTTTCACCAAGTTCCTTATCTTTCACAATTAAAGCACCAGCCATAACATCTGAATGACCTCCTAAATATTTTGTAGCTGAATGCATTACAATATCAGCACCTAAATCTAAAGGTTTTTGTAAATAAGGAGTTGCAAATGTATTATCTACAGCTAAAAGTAAGTTGTGCCTTTTAGTAATTTTTGAAATCACAGCTATATCAGCTAATTTCATTAATGGATTTGTTGGAGTTTCAACCCAAACTAATTTTGTGTTTTCATGGATTAAAGATTCTAATTTTTTTAAATCATTCATGTCAACAAAATGAAATTTAATTCCGAAATCTTGATAGACTTTGGTAAACATTCTATAAGTTCCACCATATAAATTATCTGTTGCAATAACCTCGTCACCTGATTTTAGAAATTTCATTAAAGCATCAGTAGCCGCTAAACCTGAAGCGAAAGCCAAACCTTTTGTTCCGTTTTCTAAACTTGCTAACGAATCTTCTAGTGCTGTTCTTGTTGGGTTTGCTGCTCTGGCATATTCGTATTCTCCTATTGGTTTTCCTGGGCTGGTTTGTGCAAAAGTTGATGTTTGAAAAATTGGAGTCATTACTGCACCCGTTGTTTTTTCGTGATGTTGTCCTCCGTGTATGGTTTTTGTATTGAATTTCATATTTTAAATTTAGTTAAAAATAATTATTTTAAAGCCAATAACTACTGTATTTTTGTACTCAAATTAAAATTTTAGACCAAATGGATAAAATATACTACTTAGCTTCATGTGATACATGTAGAAAAATCATTAAGTCTTTACCAAAAGGAATTGAATTAGAATTTCACGACATCAGACAAGATAAAATTACAGTTGAAGAATTAGAAAAAATGCGTGAATTAGCTGGAAGTTATGAAGCTTTATTCAGCAAAAGAGCTCAATTGTACAAAGAAAGAGGTTTAAAAAATCAATCTTTAACTGAAGAAGATTACAAAGCATTAATTTTGGAACATTATACTTTTTTGAGTAGACCTGTTTTCATCATAAAAAATGAAATTTTTATTGGAAACTCGCAACCCAATATTTTAAAATTAATGAAGACTTTAGAAAATGTCTAAAAGAGTATTAGCCTTAATTGGTGCTACATTTGTTGCTTTAATTTATGGTACAACTTTTATAGTTGCAAAAGATGTTATGCCAACTTATGTGAAACCTTATGGCTTTATTTTAATTAGAGCAATTGGTGGTGCTTTTTTGCTTTGGCTTTTAACTTTTTTTGGCCCAAAAGAAAAAATTGAATTAAAAGATTTTCCTAGAATAATTGCAGCAGCACTATTTGGTGTTGCCATAAATCAATTGACATTTTTTAAAGGATTAAGTTTAACTTCACCTATAAGTGCTTCCGTAATTATGGTAACTGCTCCTATTTTAGTATTGATTTTATCTGCCATTCTACTTAAAGAGAAGATTAAACTTAAAAAAGTTATTGGAATCATTATTGGATTAACAGGAACTTCAGTATTAATACTTTACGGAAAAGATATTGAGAATAGTCCAAATGCAAGTTATGGTAATTTTTTGGTTTTTATTAATGCTTCAGCTTATGCCGTTTATTTGATTATTATTAAAAAGCTGATTACTAAATACCATGCTTTTACATTTATTAAATGGATTTATACTTTCGGATTATTGTTTGTACTTCCTTTTGGCTATCAAGAATTTATGGAAGTTAATTGGTCAAGTATTCCAACAAACATTTATTTTAATATTGGTTTTGTAGTTTTATTTACAACATTCTTAGCTTATTTGATCAACCTAATGGCAATGAAAGAATTAAAACCTACAACATTGTCGGTATTTATTTATTTACAACCTTTGTTTGCTTCCATAATTGCAATTAGTCTTCAAAAAGATGAACTTAATATGATTAAAGTCTTTTCAGCAATTCTAATTTTTACAGGTGTTTATTTAGTTACACATAAGCCAAAAAAGATTACTGAACACTAAAAACTGAACACTGAACACTTTTTCTTATCTTTGAACTCTTTAAATTACAATATGATACAATCAATGACTGGTTTTGGGAAAGCTTTTTTGCAATTACCCAATAAAAAAATAACCGTAGAAATCAAATCATTAAACAGTAAAGGATTAGACTTAAACGTAAGAACTCCTTCTGTTTATAGAGAAATGGAATTACAAATAAGAAATTCGATTGCTCAACGATTAGAACGTGGAAAAATTGATTTTTCATTATATATCGAAGTAACTGGTGAAGAAACTTCAGCTAAGATTAATGTGCCAATTGTAAAAGGATACATCAACCAAATGAAAGAGGTTATTCCTAATGCAGATGAAACAGAATTAATGAAAATGGCAGTAAGAATGCCAGATGCTTTAAAAACAGAGCGTGAAGAATTAGACAAAAACGAATGGCTTCAAATTGAAAAAGTAATTCATGAAGCTTTAGATAATATTTCTACTTTTAGAAGTGATGAAGGAGTTTCATTAGAAAAAGAATTCGAATTGAGAATTTCTAATATTGAAAACTTAATGAATGAAGCTGTTTCGTATGATTCAGAAAGAGTTGAAACTGTAAAAACAAGACTTCGCACAGCTTTAGAAGAATTGAAAGCTACTATTGATGAAAATAGATTTGAACAAGAATTGATTTTTTATCTAGAAAAATATGACATTACTGAAGAAAGAGTTCGTTTAGGAAATCATTTGAAATATTTCTTAGAAACGATGAAAAATGAAGAAGCTTTGGGAAGAAAATTAGGTTTCATTACACAAGAAATTGGAAGAGAAATAAACACCATGGGTTCAAAGTCTAATCATACCGAAATGCAAAAATTAGTGGTGCAAATGAAAGATGAATTAGAGAAAATTAAAGAGCAAGTATTGAATGTACTTTAAAGTATTAAGATTGAAGTATTAAGTATTAAGATTTTAGAATGAAGAAAGGAAAATTATTTGTGTTTTCAGCACCATCAGGTTCTGGAAAAACTACAATAGTGAGACACTTATTAGAAAAAGAAGATTTAAATTTAGAATTCTCAATCTCATGCACTACTCGTGAGCCAAGAGGAACAGAAATTGATGGCACAGATTATTATTTCATTTCTTGGGAAGAGTTTAAAAATCATATCAAAGCTGAAGAATTTGTAGAGTGGGAAGAAGTATACACGGATAATTTCTACGGAACTTTAAAGAAAGAAATCGAAAGAATTTGGGCTTTAGGCAAACACGTAATTTTTGATATAGATGTTGTTGGTGGATTAAGAATCAAACATAAATTTCCAGAAGAAACTTTAGCCGTTTTTGTAAAACCACCAAGTGTGGACGAATTAAAAAGAAGGTTAAAATTACGTTCCACAGAAAGCGAAGACAAAATCAACATGCGAATTGCAAAGGCTTCAGTTGAATTAGCCACTGCACCTCAATTTGACAAAATTATAAAAAATTACGATTTAGATACTGCTAAGGAAGAAGCTTATCAATTGGTTAAAGAATTTATCAGTAAATAGTATTAAGATTTGAGTATTAAGTATTAAGACACCATGAAAATCGGTTTATATTTCGGAACATTCAATCCCATTCACGTGGGCCATTTGATTATTGCCAATCATATGGCTGAACATTCTGATTTAGACCAAATTTGGATGGTTGTGACACCACATAATCCACATAAAAAAAAGAATACGCTTTTAGATGATTATCATCGTTTAGAAATGGTGCATTTAGCTACCAAAGATTTCCCGAAAATTCAACCTTCTGATATTGAATTTAAATTGCCTCAACCGAATTATACTGTCAATACGCTAGCTCATTTGTTTGAGAAATTTCCACAACACGAATTTTCTTTAATCATGGGTGAAGACAACTTGAATTCGCTTCATAAATGGAAAAACCATGAAGTCATTTTAAAGAATCATGACGTTTATGTTTATCCTAGATTGAATTCTGGTGAAATGGATGATCAATTTATAAACCATCCAAAAATTCACAGAATTGGTGCTCCAATAGTTGAATTATCTTCAACATTTATTCGCGAAAACATCAAAAACGGAAAAAATATTATGCCTATGTTACCTAAAGAAGTTTGGGAATATGTGGAGCATAATTTGTTTTATAAAAAGTAATTTATTCTAATATAAAAGCACTAATTTCTTCTTTCACTTCATCTAAAATCGAATTCAAAGTATCATTTTTTCGAGCTAATAAATAAATTTCTGTGGATGGCATTTTTGGACTATCCCAAAGTAATTGCAACTTTTTAGCTTTTAAATAATGCTTTGCATTAATATTCCAAACTACTGAAACACCAGAATTATCTGTCAATGTAGATAACATTTCTGATTCTGATGGAATAATATAATTAGAAATCATTGAAGGTCTTTTTTTATCAAAAACATACAACCAAAATAATTTTACATGAGGAATTCGTGCATCAAAATTGTACCATTTTTGTTGGTTTAACCAATTTTCGATGATCGTATAATTTTTATTTTTGATTTCTTTCTTAACTTCTTTTAAATCTAAATCGTTACTCGCAACGACGATTTGTTTTATTTTACCTAATTCTTTCTGAACCGTATCAAAAGTGTCAAACTTTTTGGTAACAATTGCAAAGTCAATTTTTTTATCATTCACTAAACTGAATAATTCATCATTTTCTCCATAAGTGAAATCAATAAAATCGAATTTTGAAATTAACTTTGTTCCAATACTAGCAAATAAATGTTTTGATATTCCGATAGAAACCAGTCTATTAGAATTAAATGCCTTTTCACGGAAACCATTTTCCACACTTTCCAAACGGTCTAAAGCTTCAATAATTAAATTGTTTAGTAATTTTGCATATTCTGTTGCCTCTACACCTTTTGATTTTCGATTGAATAATTTATAACCCACATGTGCTTCTAACATGGCTATCTGTTGACTAACCGCTGGTTGGCTGATAAATAACTCTTTTGCAGCTTGTGAAAAGTTTCCGTTTTTGTAAACAGATTTAAAAGTTCTGTACCATTCTAAATTTACCATGATATAAATATATTTATCGCAAACATAATTTAAATTATTATTCCTAATACCATTTAAGTCGTAATTTTGTAAAAAAAATAACAAAACATGAAACGCATAGCTTTAGCATTAATCGTAATTTTATCAGTAAGTTGTAAAGACAAAGAAAACACAACTGAAACAACAACACAAGAAAATCAAATTACAAAAAAAGAAACTATGAAAAAGGTATTATTTGTTTTAACTAGTCACGAAGACTTAGGAAACACAGGAGAAAAAACAGGGTTTTGGATAGAAGAATTTGCAGCACCTTATTATGAATTAGCAGATAAAGGAATCGAAATTACAATTGCATCACCTAATGGCGGACAACCTCCAATTGATCCAAAAAGTGCTGATCCAAGTTCAGCAACAGAAGACACTAAAAGATTTGATGGTGATGTTGTATTACAACAAAAATTAGCAAAAACAGTTAAATTAGCGGATATAAATCAAGCGGATTATGACGCTGTATTTTATCCAGGTGGACATGGACCCTTATGGGATTTAGCCTCAAGTGATACTTCAAAATCATTAATTGAATCTTTTTACACCAATAATAAACCAGTTGCTTTTGTATGTCATGCTCCTGGAGTTTTAAAAGATGTAAAGATAAATGGTGACTATTTAGTAAAAGGTAAAAAAGTTACGGGTTTCACAAACGATGAAGAAGAAGCTGTTGGTTTAACCAAAGTAGTTCCATTTTTATTAGAAGATGCTTTAAAAGCTAACGGAGCGGAATATAGCAAAGGAGAAAATTGGGCACCATATGCAGTTGAAGATGGTTTATTGATTACAGGTCAAAATCCTGCTTCGTCTAAATTAGTAGCTCAAAAATTATTAGAACAATTAAATAAATAAAAAAATGAATAATTTCGAATTATACAATCCCGTAAATTATGTCTTTGGAAAAGGACAAATTGAAAAATTAAAAGACTTAGTACCGTCCAACACAAAAATCTTAATCACTTATGGTGGTGGAAGTATTTTTAAAAATGGAGTTTATGATCAAGTAAAAGCTGCATTAGCAACACAGTTTGAAGAAAATAATATCGTAGAATTTGGTGGAATAGAACCAAATCCAAGATATGAAACTTTAATGAAAGCTGTTGAAATCGTTCGCGAACAAAAAATCGGATTCATTTTAGCCGTTGGTGGTGGAAGTGTAATTGATGGAACAAAATTCATTTCTGCAGCAGTCAATTATGAAGGTGATGCTGCTGATATTTTAAGAAGAAGAATTCTTTTCAAAGAAGGTTCAGATGTAATTCCATTTGGAACAGTTCTAACATTACCTGCAACGGGTTCAGAGATGAATTCAGGAGCAGTAGTAACAATTAATGAAACACAAGAAAAATTAACTTTAGGTGGAAGTGCTTTGTTTCCAAAATTCTCTATTGTTGATCCAATGGTGATTACATCTTTACCAAAAAGACAATTGCAAAATGGTGTCGTAGATGCATTTACACACGTAATGGAACAATACTTAACATATACTCATGATGCGCTTTTACAAGACAGAATTGCAGAGGGAATTTTACAAACATTAGTAGAAATTGGACCAAAAGTAGTTGAAAATCCAACAGATTATAAATTAGCTTCTAATTTTGTTTGGTCTGCTACAATGGCTTTAAACGGATTAATCCAAAAAGGTGTTCCTAGTGATTGGGCAACGCATATGATTGGACATGAATTAACAGCCTTATATGAAATTGATCATGCCAGAACATTAGCAATCATCGGTCCAAACTTATATAAAGTAATGTTTGAAACTAAAAAAGATAAATTAGCTCAATACGGAAAACGTGTTTGGAACATTCAAGAAGGTTCAACCGAAGAAATTGCTGAAAAAGCTATCGAAAAAACAGTTGAATTCTTCCATACAATGGGAATGAAAACTAAATTATCTGAAAATACAGATGATTATGCTGAAACAGCAAACTTTATAGTAAATCGTTTTGAAGAAAGAGGTTGGAAAGCTTTAGGTGAAAAACAAAACATTACTCCAGAAAAAGTCAGAGCAATTGTAGAAATGAGTTATTAATGATTTGAATTACTTCCAACTTTAGTTGGATGATTAAAATCAAAAAGCGTTCAAGTACATGTACCTGAACGCTTTTTTTCTAACCCCAAAACAAAAATTAACTTAACCCAACTAATTTATGTTGTTGTAATACTTATGGCATATTACTTCATTAAAAACGACTAGACTAATTTTAAATTGTACGATGAAATTTAAAATTTTGTTAAACTTTACCTTAACACTTTTAACAATTGATTTGATAATGGTTTTTAAATTGTTAATTTTGACTACTAAATCGATTTAGAAATGAAATCAAACCCGAAATTTGCAGTTATAGGTGGTGGAAGTTGGGCAACAGCAATTGCCAAAATGTTGTGTGTAAACCAACCTGAAATTGCTTGGTACATGCGAAACATATATGCAATTGAACATTTAAAACACCAAAGACACAACCCTAATTATTTAAGTTCTGTGGAGTTTGACATCAAAAAACTCCGATTGACTAATGATATTAATGAAGCTGTTGCATTTGCAGATTATGTGATTTTTGCCATTCCTTCTGCTTTTTTGAGTGGAGAACTAGAGAATCTAAAAGAAAGTTTAAAAGATAAAGTCATATTTTCTGCTATTAAAGGTATTGTTCCTGAAACCAGTTTAATTGTTGGAGAACATTTTCACACCAAATATGATATTCCTTATGAAAACATTGGAGTAATCACAGGTCCATGTCACGCAGAAGAAGTTGCATTAGAGCGTCTATCTTATTTAACAATCGCTTGTGGAGATGTTAACAAGGCCAAAATAATGGCCAAAAATTTAAGTGGAGATTACATCAAAGCGAAAACTTCAGACGATATTATTGGAACCGAATATGCAGCTATGTTGAAAAACATTTATGCTATTGCAGCCGGAATTGCTCATGGTTTAGGTTATGGTGATAATTTCCAATCGGTTTTAATGAGTAACGGAATTCGCGAAATGAAAAAATTCATTCGAAAAGTACATAAGATGAAACGTAATATTAATAATTCTGCTTATTTAGGAGATTTATTGGTTACAGGCTATTCTGTATTCTCAAGAAACAGAATGTTTGGAAACATGATTGGAAAAGGCTATACAGTTAAATCAGCACAAATGGAAATGAGCATGGTTGCTGAAGGTTATTATGCTGCCAAAAGTGCTTACAAATTAAATCAAGAATATGGTGCAAAAACACCTATTATTGATGCGGTTTATCAAATTCTATACGAAGGAAAAGAAGCCAAAAAAGTATTTGCTAAATTGACTGATAAATTAGATTAATTTTTTACCCTTAAGATATTAAGTGAAATTTGGTTTTAAACAACTTAATATCTTAAGGGTAATAATTTTATTTCACTTCAATCTCATCTACAAAAATAAATGCTTCACCATCAAAAGGGTGTCCTTGATGCCATTCTGGAAGTTTTCCAAAATTGGTGGCAACCACTTTTACATATCTTGCTTTTTGCGGTTTGATTTTTAGTTCAAAAGGTTTTATTACGACTTCATATTCTTTTGGATCAACTGTATTATCAACTGTGCCTACTTTTGTGAACGTAATATTATCTTCTGAAATATAGTAATCCACTTTTATAGGCATTATTATCCATGCACGTGTATCTTGTAAGTAATTAGATGTAATTGCACTAATTTCGCGTGTGGATTGCATATCTACGACACATTCAAAATCTTGCGTTTGATAGCCTTGCCATTCTCCTTTTCTCCAGTTTTCGTTACCATAAATTCCGTCTAACAAACCTTCATCACCACCAGCATGATATTGTGGATTGTATTTTCCTTTAATGTCAATTGTAAAGTCGTTTGGCTTTTTGAAGAATTGGGCTGAGATGGTGTCGCTTATTTTTCCAAAACCATCATCAGAATAAAATTTAATAATTGCTGATTTATCTAATATAATTTTGTCATTATACATTTTAAATTCGGAATCATTAATGTTGTAGAAATATTCTGTAGCATTATAAAACGACTTGAATGTAACTTCTAATTTATCTTTAAACGATTTACTTTCGGCTTCAATTACAGGAACAGGAGTAATTGAGGGAAATATTTCTTTTTCTTGATATTCCATAGAAAACTGCGGTAAAATTCTAGTTTTTTCTAATGGTTGATTAATATATTCAGGCTTTTTTCCATCAACACTTACTTTTATATTCTTTATAAATGGTTCATTGACTTCCCATAAAACATCTCCAGGTCTTACATCATAAATCCCCATAGAACTCAACACATACCAAGCGCTCATTTGTCCGCAATCTTCGTTGCCTATTAATCCATCGGGAGTGTTTTTGTAGAATTCGTTTAAGATATAATGTACTTTTTCTTTAGTTTTTTCAGGTTTTCCCACATAATTGTACAAATAAGCCATGTGGTGACTTGGTTCATTTCCATGTGCGTATTGTCCGATTAAACCAGTTACATCTACTTGTTCTCTTCCTGTGGTTTTGCTTTCGCTGTTGAACATTTCATCTAGTTTGGCTTCAAATTGTTCTGGTCCACCATAAGCTTCAATCATCCCAGGAATATCTTGTGGTACAAAAAAAGTATATTGCCAAGCATTTCCTTCTGTAAAATTATTATTGACTTCTCTTGGATCAAAAGGTTTGTCCCAACCACCATTTTTCTTTGGTCTAATAAAACCTGTCTCCCAATCGAACAAATTTTTCCAATTTTGAGAACGTTTCATGAAATATTCGTAATCTTCTTTTTTATTTAAAATTTGAGCCATTTGTGCAATACACCAATCGTCATACGCATATTCAACGGTTTTTGAAACACTTTCATGGTCATCATCTATCGAAATAAAACCTTGTCTTTTGTAGGCTTCCAAACCTAAAACATCTCTCATGGCTGATGCTTTACTCGCTTCAAAAGCTTTTTCGTAATCAAAACCTTGAATTCCTTTTGCCATAGCATCTGCTATCACAGAAACCGAATGATAGCCAATCATACAATCCGTTTCATTGGAAGCCAATTCCCAAACAGGTAATCTTCCACCTTGTTCGTATTGTTTTAGAAACGTATTGATGTAATCTGAAGTTCGTTTTTTGTCAATCAAAGTATATAGAGGATGAGCTGCTCTAAACGTGTCCCAAAGTGAAAAAACAGTGTAATAATCAAATCCCTCTGCGGTGTGAATTTGGTTGTCTCGCCCACGATATTTTCCGTCTAAATCTTGCGCAATATTCGGTTGCATCATGGTGTGATATAAAGCGGTGTAGAAAATAGTTAACTTATCGACATTTTGCGATGATACTTGTATTTTAGATAATTCTTTGTTCCAAAGCGCTTCTGCCTCTTTCTTTACTTTCTCAAAATCCCAATGTTTGATTTCTGAACTGTTTAATTTAGCACCTTCATGACTTGTTGGAGAAAGAGATACTTTTACTAGAATTTTTTCTCCTTTTTTGACCATTTTAGAGAAACTCATTGCCGAAATTTCAAAACTTTCTGAATCTGATTTATTTGTCCTTGTTACTTTTAAAGGCACATTGAACTCTATTTGTGCATATACATACTGATTGGTTGCCCAAGCTTCACTTCTTCTTAAAACTTCAATGGTTTTGTCGTCTATAATTCTCATAGTTCCTTCCAATAATTTATCTCGATGATTCAAATCTAAAATAATATTGGCTAGCCCTTTCTCATTAAAAGTATATTCGTGAAACCCAACTCGGGCTGAAGCTGTTAATCGAACATCAATGTTGTGTTTGTCTAATTTTACGCTATAAAAACCTGCTGAAGCTTTTTCGTTATCGTGTGAAAAAGTAGAAGAATAAACTTTATTATCAAAGGAAGGTTCTCCCATAGTAGGCATCAACATGATATCTCCAAAGTCAGAAACTCCAGTTCCGTTTAAATGTGTGTGTGAAAATCCATAAATTACATTGTCTGAATAATGATAACCACCACAACCATCCCAACTTCCATCAATTCGTGTGTCAGGAGACAATTGTACCATTCCATAAGGTGTTGTTGCACCAGGAAAAGTGTGTCCGTGTCCACCAGTTCCGATAAATGGGTTGACGTGTTTAGCAAAATCTTGTGCAAATGCAGTAGTCGTAATGAAAAGTATAGAAAAAAGAAAATTCCTCATTATGTAAATTTTAATTTGATATAAAATTGAGGAATTTTTATGATTTAAACAATTTATAATTTTAAACACCCATTACACCACGTTTGTTAATTGCAGGCAAATCGGTTTGAGCGTTTATGTTTATGGAATTGGATTTGAAGATGAATTTCTTATCATACATTTTATTTCCAATGAAATAAGACAATGAAAATTCGTTATTCAATTGTAAAACGCTTTTTTCTAGAAACTCAATTTTGACAGCAGTTTGTGGGTCAACTGTTGCAAAAGCATGACGCAGTTGCATGGTATTTCTGTTTTCTCCGTTTATTAAACCAAAAGCTCTTGAAACAATCATTGCCATTTCAAGTTTTTCATTAGTAGCGTTTAACAAATACGCATACCAACAATTTTCTTGAAAATCATCGCTCCATTCTTGTATGGCTACAACGTGAACGTTTTCTACTTTTGGGATTTCTATGTCTGCTTTCATGTATGTAAAATAAGACCTGACAGGTTTTAAAACCTGTCAGGTCTAGTAAATTATATCGTTGCTTTAAATTGCTCTAAGAATCGAACATCGTTTTCATAAAACATTCTGATGTCACCAATTTGGTATAAAAGCATGGCTATACGCTCTACTCCCATTCCGAATGCGAAACCTGAATATTCTTCTGAATCGATGCCACAGTTTTTTAAAACATTTGGATCCACCATTCCACAGCCACCAATTTCTAACCAACCAGTTCCTTTGGTGATTCGGTAATCGGTTTCTGTTTTTAAACCCCAATAGATATCAATTTCTGCACTTGGTTCTGTAAACGGAAAATAAGAAGGTCTCAGACGAATTTTAGATTTTCCGAACATTTCTTTTGTGAAGTATAACAAAGTCTGTTTTAAGTCAGCAAAAGACACGTCTTTGTCAATGTATAATCCTTCCACTTGATGGAAAATACAGTGTGAACGAGCCGAAACGGCTTCATTACGAAAAACACGACCTGGAGAAATTGTTCTGATTGGTGGTTTGTTATTTTCCATATAACGTACTTGCACGGATGACGTGTGTGTACGTAAAAGTAAATCGGGATTTGTTTGTGTAAAGAAAGTATCTTGCATATCACGTGCTGGGTGATATTCTGGTAAATTTAATGCGGTAAAATTATGCCAATCGTCTTCAATTTCTGGTCCTTCAGAAACATTGAATCCAAGCGTTGAGAAAATATCAATGATTTGGTTTTTTACGATAGATATTGGATGACGAGAACCAATAGCAATAGGTTCTCCTGGACGCGTTAAATCACCATAAGTTCCTTTTGCTTCGTCTTTTGTTTCTAAAATTTCCTGAAGAGAAGCTACTTTTTCTTCTGCAGTAGCTTTTAATTGGTTGATTACTTGACCGAATTCCTTTTTCATTTCGTTAGGAACATTTTTAAATTCGGCAAATAATTCTTTCAATAAACCTTTACTACCAAGGTATTTAATTCGGAATTCTTCTAGTTTTTCTTTATTCTCTGCATTAAAAGCTTTCGCTTCTTCAATATGCTTTTTAATCTTATCTATCATCGTTCATTTTGTAAAGCGCAAATTTAAGCTTTTTTAGTGATTAGTGAAAAGTGATTAGTAATTAGTTTTGCTTATTACTTTATTATTTCTTTTTCTAAAAAATAACTCACTATAGCATCTTTCATTAATACGGATTGCTCTCCTGCTTTTAGTGTTGGTAATTCTTCTTTTACTTTGTAATGAGGCCAACCTTCAGCATCAAAATAATCAAATTCATAATAGCCATAAGGTTCTAATAAACGACAAATGGCAATATGCATTAGGTTTACTTTTTCGTCTTTTTTGAATTCTTGGTTAAATTTCCCTAATTCTTGAACTCCTATTAAGTATATAATGGCATCAAGATCGAGTGTTTCACCATCAGCAAATTTGTTTGATAATAGTGTAACTACTGCTTCCCAACGTTCTTTTAATTGTTCGTCTCTTGACATTTTTTCGTGGTTATGGGTTATGGGTTATGGGTTATGGGATTCCTCTTACCCATTTCCTTTTACCAATCACCAAATTTCTGCAAAGATAGTAAGTAGGATTTTGACTTTCGATAATTCTTTTATCTTTGTTCATTCATCTATTTTATTTCTATGCATTTTATTGATATTGTTTTTGCTGCTTTTTTAGGTTATGCTTTGTATAAAGGAATTAAAAACGGACTTTTTGTAGAGTTAGCTTCTTTGGTAGCTTTGATTGCTGGAATTTTTATGGCTTTAAAATTTTCAGGTTTTGCCAAATCTATTATCGAAAACACTGTTTCTTGGAGTCCAAAATATATTGAAATTACTGCTTTTGCATTAACGTTTATTGCGGTTGTAGCTGGCATTCATCTTTCAGCTAAATTGTTAACTAAAATTGCGGATTTTGCTTTTTTGGGTTGGGTTAACAAATTAGCTGGTGCATGTTTTAGTATGCTTAAAACAATTTTAGCCTTAAGTATTGTGATTTTATTGTTTGAAAAAATCAATGTAAATAATATGATTGCTTCTCAAGAAACATTAGATGATTCTATGTTTTATAATCCCATAAAAAAGGTTTCTGAATTTGTTTATCCTAAAATTGAAGAATGGTATGATGATTTTAAGAAAGAGGACGAAAGTGAGCAGGATTTAGATAGTGTTGAAAGTTAAAATTATCATATGAAAAAACATATTTTACTTTTTTTAATTTGCATTTCATTTTACTCTTGTTCAACTGAATTGGATAAAATAAGAAATAGTGATGATTTAGTTTTTTTGAGTAAATATGTTGAAAAATTTACTTCTGAATGTATTGACTCAAATGAAGAAAGTTTATTTAAAAAATATTATTTTAATGAAATTGATTCTACTATTATTTTTTATACTGGTTTAACAAAATCTGATTTTAAAGAAAAGTGGACTATTCCTTTAAAAAAAACAATTGTTTCATATAACAAAAACAGTAAAAATATGATGTGGAATGAAATAGAAATTTCCGGAATTGGAAACTCTATTTATTATGAAGATAGTGATTCCAATAAAAACGAGATGATTAATCGTTTCATAATTTATGAATATAATTGGTGTAAGAAATCAGACCAAGAAAAATTTGAAATTGCCCTTAAAAGAATGATAGTGATTTCAAAAAAATAAATTTCTTGTAAATTCTGAACACTGCTACCTGAAGTCTAAAACTACCTAACCTCCTTAATAGCACTGCTCAAAACCCAACCTTCTGTTTTGTCTGTTAAATGAATGCGTTTGTAGTTATCTAACGTTTCTTTTACATAGACTTTTGTGCCTTCATGCAATGTAAAAGCGTTGTCTGCATCTTCTTTTGGTTCAGCTTTTACTTCGACTGTGTCTTCAAAAACTATCGCTGGTTTGTCTTTTTTCTTGTAGTTGGTTAAGAAATTAGCTGATGAAAATGAAACTAGTACTAAAAACAAAGCCACAAATATGGAAACAAACGAAAAACGTTTCACATTTGACTCTTCTTTGTATAAAAACAAGGCAAAACTCAACAAGGTCAACACTGAAAAAATCACACTTAACCATGTCCAAGTGTTAATTGAAAATATGGAAGTCACACTTTTGATGAATCTTGTAAATCCCAATTCATTAATAACTTTTATGTTGTCAATCGTTCTTTTTTGAGCGAAAGCTAAATTGGTTTTAATGTTTTTATCGTTTGGTTTCAGCAATAAAGCTTTTTCGTAGTAATAAATAGAAGGAGCTACTTTATTCAATTTGTAATACGAATTCCCTAAATTGAAATACAAATCGGCTGATTCTTGTTTTAAGCTTTTTTCAATGAATTCGTATTTCTGGATTGCATTTTCATAATCTCCTTTTTTATACATTTCATTGGCAATCTCAAATACTTTTTGAGCAGATTCATCAGTCGTTTGTCCAATTGAAAATTGGAACAATAGTATAAATATGTAAACTAAATTCTTCATTTTATTAAACTGATTTAGTTTGAGTTAATTGTTTTTCTAATTCGGAAATACTTTCTACTGCTCTATCAAAATCTAATTTCATAGTATCGTCTGAAGAAGGAGCATATCTAGCAAATTCGGCAGATTTCATCAAATTGATAAAGTTGGAAACCGATTCTTGTGAAGCATTTTTTTGCAACAACAATTGTTCGATATTTTCTTTATCCATTTCTGAAGTTTCAATATGAAGCTTCGCTTTTAAGAAATTGTGTAATGCTTTTTCAATAGCTAAATAGAAAGGTACTTTGTTACCCAATTCTTTTTTGGCTTGACCTAAATATTTTTTAGCCAATTTGTTGTTCAAACGAACTCTATTTCCATGTTCATCGCTAACATATTCATCAGTTTTACGTTTCACTATGAATAAAATTGGAATAAAACACAAAGGCAAAATCAACAAGGAGTAATATAAGGTTGAACCAAATGGTGATGGTTTATCAATAGGTTCAAAATTTGTTTTTCTATTTATAAATTGAAATGTTTCATTCTTAGTAATGTCTTGTTTTTCAGAATCATTTGAAGCTACTGTTGCTAAACCTGGTCCATCAATTACTTCAACTATAAATTCTTCTGAAGTAATCGTTTTGTAAGAATTCGATTTTAAATCAAAATAAGAAAACACTAATGGTTTAATTGGATATTTTCCTTTGGCTTGTGGGACAATTGTATAAGTATCCGAAATTTTTCCAATCATTCCAGACAAAGGTGTGTTTACTTCTTCGTTGTGTTTTGGTTCAAAAACATCGAAAGCTGTTGGGAATTCTAATTTAGGTAATTCAAATAATTTTAGGTTTCCTTTTCCAGAAACTTCTACATTTATATCTAATGATTCTCCATATTTTACTTGACTTTTTGAAGGTACAACTTTGAACGAAAAATCTCCAACAGCTCCTTTAAAATCAATAGGTTTATTTGCTTCTGGAAGTGGTTTTACATTGATAGTTCTAGCTCCAGCAGAAATTGTTTTTTTTACTGTTTTATAAGGATCATCAAAAGGAGAAGTTCTTCTTACAGGCACATTTACATCCATTGTAATGGTCAAAGGATCTAAATTTTTGCTTCCAGCTTCTAATGGATAAAGTATCACTTTTCTCCATTCGACCATTGCATAATCTTTACCGTTGTATTGTGACAAAACAGCTTTAAGGTTTTTCATGTCTTGAAACTGACTCCAAAAACCATTGTAAGCAGGGTTATCAGTTTCACGAACATTATTTACACCATATCTTGGATCGAAATAGACCTTATAAACCACCGTAACTGGCTCATTTACATAAGGATTCTGCTTAGAAACTTCAGCTACTAAAAAAACACCTTCTCCAACTTGAGCTAATGGGTCGTTTGGATCACTAGGCATTTGCACTGCATCAACAATTCTAACAACAACAGCATTAGATTTATAAACATTTCCTTCATACTCTATAGTTGCTGGTTGAATGGTGAAAGTTCCTTTAGACTTAGGTGTTAAAACAAAGTTTAGTTGCGTAAAAATTTCTCTTTTACTTGTCATTTTTCCATTAATAACCGTAATGGAACTTTGATTTCCTTTATTGATATAAGGTCCTTCAACTTTAAAACCGTCAAATTTTGGTGCTTCAAAATTATCACCATCATTATTTATGGTATAAGACAATAAAATCTTTTCATTTAACGCATAAGCACCTTTTTGCGTTTTTGCTTCGAATTTTACTTCTTGCGCAAAAGCAACAAATTGACTTATAAATGCTATTATTAAAAAAATCTTTTTCATCGTAATTCTATTCTTTTTCTCTTTTCTTGCCAAGGATTTATTTATTTGAAAATCCAATATCTGAACATCTAAGAATCTATTTTACCAATCTTTATCTGTTTGAATTCGAACTCCTTTTTCTTTACGTTCATTAACTTTTTCTTGAATTTTCTTTTCGGCATTATTTACTGCTTCTAATATATTTTCAATTTTTTGTTTGTCTGCTCCTTGAGGTTGAGGATTTCCTTTGTCCTCTTTATCACCTTCTTTATTTTGGTCTTTTTTGTCGTTATTCTCTTTTTTATCTTGTTGGTCTTGATCTTTATTTTTGTCTTGATCTTGGTCTTTGTTTTTATCCTTATCGTTTCCACCACCACCACTTTTTGGAGGATTTTCTTTTAAGAACTTTTTAGCCAATGCGTAATTATAACGCGTTTGTTCATCATACGGATTATTGCGTAAAGCATTTTTATATGATTCAACAGCAGCTTGATAATTTTTTTCTAACATCAATGTATTTCCTAAATTATGAAACGCTTTGTGTTTTTCTTCTTTAGTTTTAGCAGAAGTTGTTGCTTCAAGGTATTTGAATTTTGCTTCTCCAGGCTGATTTAACCTGTAAATACTATTTCCTAAATTATATTGTGAAGCTGCTTTTACATCTTTATCTGATGAAGCTGAAACTCTATAATCTGCTTCCGAAGCAATGTATTTCTTTCCTTTGAAAGCTTCATTTCCGTTGTATAATTCTTTATGATCTTCTTGTGCAAAAACGAAAGAAGTAACTAATAATACGACATAAACTATTACTCTATTCATCTCTATTTTCTTTAAATAAGTTTAATTTTTGAAACCAAGCTGTCTTTCTTTCAAAAAGCAGCAAATCTATAAATAATAATAAAAATCCCAAACCTAAAAACCATTGATATTGTGATTTAAATTCGGCTACTTGTTGGGTTTCAGATTCGTTTTTTTCGATAGAGGCTAAAACCGTTTGTAAATCATCTACAACTGTTTTAGTATTATTTCCATCTAAATATTTTCCTTTTGTAGTTTCTGCAATTAATTTTAAGGTTTCTGGATTCATTTTGGTTACGACAGTTTCTCCGTTTGAATCTTTTTTATAACCTAAAATTTTTCCGTTTTCTTTAATTGGAATTTGTCCACCTTTTGTGCTTCCAACACTAATAGTAACAATTTTTATGCCTTTTTCTTTTGCTATTTCTAAAGCTTCATTGGCATCATCACCATGGTCTTCTCCATCAGAAATTAGAATTAGTAATTTACTTTGTTGGTCATCATCAAAGAAATTAATTGCTTGATTGATTGCCTGATTCAAAGCTGTTCCTTGTGAAGACAACATATTTGTATTGGCATTTTGTAAATACATTTTTCCAATACTATAATCCGAAGTCATTGGCAAAATAGGATAAGCACTTCCTGCGTAAGCAATTAGACCAATTCTATCACCTTGTAAATTATTGATGATTTGATTGATAATTTGCTTTGATTTTTCCAATCGATTTGGTGCAATATCTTCTGCCAACATACTTTTAGAAACGTCAAGTGCAAAAACGATATCAATCCCTTCTCGTTTTATGGTTTCCATTTTTGTTCCTAATCTTGGATTTGCAATGGCAATAATTAAGGCACTCAATCCTACAATCACCAATAAAAATTTAAGAATGGACTTAAAGGATGAATATTCTGGAATTAATTTTTTTACTAAATCCAAATCCCCAAACTCTTTTTGTTTTTTGTTTTTCCAATATAGATTGAATACAAAAAACAGTACCACAATTGGCACGATTAGTAACAAATACAAATATTTTGACTCTTCTAATTGATACATTTTATATAAATCCTCTTAAAATTGTGTTTCGCAATACTACTTCAATCAAAATCAAACCACAAGCAATTAATAGTATTGGACGAAAAAACTCGTTATAATTCGTAAACTTCTTTTCTTTTATCTCTGTTTTTTCAAGTTTATTGATGTTGTCATAAATCTCTTGTAGTTTTTCATTGCTTGTTGCACGATAATAAATACCATCAGTTTTTTTAGCAATTTCTTTCATTAAACCTTCATCAATTTCTACATCCATCATTTGGTATAAAAATTTTCCGTTTGGATCTTTCGAATAAGGAAACATGGCTCTTCCGTTTGTTCCTATTCCGATTGTGTACACTTTTATTCCATATTTTTTAGCAATATCTGCAGCCATTCTTGGATCAATTGTTCCTGAATTATTTACTCCATCTGTTAATAAAATAATGATTCTACTTTTAGCTTTACTCTCTCTTAAACGATTTATAGCTGTTGCTAATCCAACACCAATTCCTGTTCCATCTTGGATAATTGAATCATCATACTCGATTGATTTTATAGCTTGCTGCACAATTAAATCATCAGATGTAACTGGAGTTTTTGTATAACTTTCACCAGCATAAACTACGATTCCAATTCGGTCATTAATTCTATCATTCGCAAACTTTGAAGCTACTTTTTTAAGTGCTTCCAATCGGTTTGGTTTTAAATCTTTGGCCAACATACTTCCTGAAACGTCAATTGCCATTACAATATCAATTCCACTGGTTGATTTTTGTTTTACTGAAACATCCACAGATCTTGGTCTAGCTAAAGCAAGAATCATAAATGACAATGCTAATAACCTAACATAAAACAACAGTGGTTTGACTGTAGATAAAAGTGAATGACTATTTTTAAACGCTTTTGTTGAACTGATTTTTAAACTTGCATCTCTTTTGTTTCGGTTGTAATAGTGCCAAAAAATAGCTGCTGGTATTGTAAGAAACAACCAGAAAAAATGAGGATTTAAAAATGTTATATTTCCCATTATAGACTACTTTTTTTAAGTTCAATAGAATTTCGGACACGTTCCATCATCTTTTCAGCATCTTTATCCTCATCTTTATAAATTAAAAAGAATTCTTGTGCTGAATTAGGTTGTGTAAAAATCACAATTTCATAAGCCATTTTATATTCTTTCTTATCTGCTGGATTCGTAATTGTAAAAGTTCCGTAAGCTTTTTTACCTGTTAATTCTTTTTTAGGTTCGTAATCGTCAACTTTAACTAAAATGTTTTTCGCACCTTGAGATTCTAGGAATTTGATATTGGTTTCAACCGCTAAATCTTTATCTAAAGCAACAGAATCTTTAAAAGTAGTTGTGTTTAGCGTAATTGAAAAATTATCAATCAAACTTCCATAAGTAAATCTTCCTACAGATTTTACTGTTGGTGGCAAATTTTGTTGTACTCTTTCATCAACTGTACGTTTTAAAACTCTTGGTGTTTCAATTTTTATAGCTGGATCACCATATTCTGAAGTTACCCATTCTTTTTCTAACAATTCTTTTGAAGTGTGTCCGATGAAATTATCTTTTAGATAATCATAAGCAATTGTACTTGCAAAAATTACGAGAGAAATAAATAAAAAGACTACTACAGTTGCAATTGAAAGTGCTATTCTAGTGACTTTATCTTTTTTTGCTTTTTTACGTTTAACTTCTTCTTGAAATAAATTATCTAATTCTTCTTGAGATCTTGGAGTTCCTTTGTCTAATGTTACTAAAAACTCGTTTACTATTTTTTTACTTTCTTCAATTTCAGAAGCAATAGGTTGTGATTTAGCAAACTTAACTAAATCAGATTTTTTCAATACTTCATTAAATTGATTTAATAAAGATGGACTAATTTTAATATTTCTTTTAGCAGTTTCAGTTCTTAAGGCTTTGTACAATTCATTCGATGTACTTTCCATAGCTGGAATTGAAATTGCTTCTTCAATATATATACGAGCAATATCTGTTAATTCTGAATAATATTCTTTTACTTGTCCATTTTGCCAAAGGTTCTTTTTTTCTAGAGTTTCAGAATGCACTAATGCTTTTTCGATTGGAGAAGCAAAACCTTTAAATTCTTCTTTTTTATGATTTTGAATTTTCTTAATTATGTAATAAGCTAAAACTCCTAAACCAATTACTAAAAGACCAAATAAAACATATTTCCACCAATCACTAGCTGGTTTTTTTACCTCCACAATAGGCTTGATATCAAACATAGGTTGTACAATTGTATCCACTTTGACATCATTTACTCTAACTGTAGTTGAATCCGAAAAATAGTCTTTATTGTTAATTCGAACAGCAATACTTGGAATTTTATACACTCCAGAATCAAATTGTGTTAATCCGTATTTTTTGATTAATTCTAACTTATCGTTGTCTTTGATGGTATCAATTGGATACGATTCTAAAACTTCCATAAGTCCAATAAATTTTCGCTCTGGAAAAACAACATGATCTTGTAAAGTAACTTTTGCTTTTAGAATTAAATTCAGCTGTGAACCAATTTTTATTTCTGTAGAATCAACTGTTGAAGTCATTGATTGTGAAAAACCAAAAGCTGAAACCAATAAAAACAGTATGTATAATCTTTTTATCATTTTTTTATTTCTGAAATCTAAATTCAATTATCATCAATCTTGAAACATTATCTTGCCTTGAAATAGCTTAGCAGTTTTTTAACGTAATTTTCATCCACTCTAGAGTGAATTACTCCAGCTCCAGATTTTGAGAATGTAGTTTTAAAATAATCTACATTTTCTCTATGATTAACTTCGTAATCTAATCGTAATTTTTTTGAATTGGTGTTTACATACATCAACTCATTCGTTTCTGCGTCTAACATTTGAACCAATCCAATATTTGGAATACTCTCTTCACGTTGGTCAAAAACTCTAACTCCTGTAATGTCATGTTTTTTGGCAACTATTTTCAATGTGGATTCATAATCTTTTACCATAAAATCTGAAATCACAAAAACGATTGCTTTTTTCTTCATGATGCTTGATAAGAATTTTAAGGCTTGAGATAAATCGGTTTTTTTGCTTTTTGGCTGAAATTCAATTAATTCTCTAATAATTCTTAATACATGAGATTTTCCTTTTTTGGGTGGAATGAACAATTCTATTTCATCCGAAAACAAAATCAACCCTATTTTATCATTGTTATTTGTCGCTGAAAAAGCTAATGTTGCTCCAATTTCGGCAATTACTTCACTTTTCAATTGATTTTTAGTTCCAAAACTTTCTGAACCAGAGCAATCAACCATCAACATCATGTTTAGTTCACGTTCTTCTTCGAAAACTTTTACATAAGGCTCGTTATATTTTGCCGTAACATTCCAATCAATACTTCTAACATCATCTCCAAATTGGTATTGACGAACTTCTGAAAAAGTCATTCCACGACCTTTAAAAGATGTATGGTATTCTCCCGAAAAGATATGATCACTCAATCTTCGGGTTTTGATTTCTATTTTACGTACTTTTTTTAGAATTTCTTTTGTATCCATTATTTTAGTGATTAGTGAATAGTGAGTAGTGAGTAGTAATAAACAAAGGCTAATTACTAATTACTAGTTCCTAATTACTACTACGGTACTTCGACTTCATTTACAATTTTATTGATAATGTCTACAGAAGTTACATTTTCAGCTTCAGCTTCATAAGTAATTCCTATTCTGTGACGTAATACATCATGAACAACTGCACGAACATCTTCTGGAATCACATAACCTCTTCGTTTGATAAAAGCATAACATTTTGATGCCATAGCTAAATTGATACTACCACGAGGTGAAGCTCCAAAACTGATTAAAGGTTTAAGACTTTCTAATTTATATTTTTCAGGATAACGCGTTGCGAAAATAATATCTAAAATATATTTTTCGATTTTTTCATCCATGTAAACTTCTTTCACCGCTTCTTGAGCTCTTTTGATTTGTTCTACAGAAACGACAGCGTTGATTTTTTCAAAGCTTCCCATTAAACTTTGTTTCATTACAATACGCTCTTCTTCCATTTTTGGATAATCAATAACGGTTTTAAGCATAAAACGATCGACTTGTGCTTCTGGTAATGGATAAGTTCCTTCTTGTTCCACAGGATTTTGAGTTGCTAAAACAAAGAATGGCTTATCTAATTTGAAAGTAGTATCTCCAATGGTTACTTGTTTTTCTTGCATCGCTTCAAGCAAAGCTGATTGTACTTTTGCAGGAGCACGGTTAATCTCATCTGCTAAAACGAAGTTGGCAAAAATTGGCCCTTTCTTAATTGAAAAAGCATTGTCTTTCATATTGTAAATCATTGTTCCCACAACATCCGCTGGTAACAAATCGGGTGTAAACTGAATTCTACTAAAACTTCCTTCAACAGCTTGAGCTAATGTGTTAATGGCTAATGTTTTTGCTAAACCAGGAACACCTTCTAACAAAATATGTCCTTGTCCTAAAAGTCCAATTAACAATCGTTCTACCATGTGCTTTTGTCCAACAATAGTTTTGTTTATTTCCATTGTAAGCAAATCAATAAAAGCACTTTCTCTTTCAATCTTTTCATTGATGGCTCTAATGTCCAAAGTCATTGTGTTTTCTTCCATTTTATTCTTAATTTAGTACCAGTATTATGATATTTAAATATGCTATTAATTTTAACATTTCAAAATTGTAATTTTTTTTAGTTTTTTGTTGTTAACATTGCGTTAAAAATAATATGAAATGTACTGATTTGGCAATCATTTATGATATTGTTTCATACTTTTAAGAAAAATTTTTAAAATCTACTATATATGGCTTTACCGCTTTCGCCAATTGTGGCTGGAGTAATGAATTGGGGAATTTGGGATAAAAACCTAAAAACTCAAGAAATGATTACATTAATCAATGCATTTTTAAACCAAAATATCACTTCTTTTGACCACGCAGATATTTATGGTGGATATACAACTGAAACCGATTTTGGAAAAGCATTTTCTCAATCAGAAATAGATAGAAAATCAATCCAACTTATTACAAAATGCGGTATTAAGATGGTCTCAAACGAAAGAGATTATAAAATAAAACATTATGATTATAGTGCTGAATATATTATTTGGAGTGCAGAAAATTCCCTAAAAAATTTACAAACCGATTATTTGGATTTATTCTTATTGCACAGACCAAGTCCGTTGCTTCAACCTGAAGAAGTTGCCAAAGCTATTGATCACTTAAAATCACAAGGAAAAATTTTGTCTTTTGGAGTTTCTAATTTCACCAATTCACAAACTGAATTATTGCATAAAGTTGTTCCTGTTGAATACAATCAAATTCAATTTTCAGCCACAAATTTTGAAGCCATGATTGATGGAAGTTTAGATTTTATGCAAAATCACAACATAAAACCTATGGCTTGGAATCCTTTAGGTTCTGTTTTTAAAGAAGACTCACAGCAAACTCGAAGATTAAAAAAGATTTTAACTGACTTAGTCATCAAATATGAAGTTTCATCGGATTTATTCTTACTATCATGGGTTTTGCAACATCCTTCAAACATTATTCCTGTTGTAGGAACGACAAATATTACAAGAATTCCACAGTTAAATAATGCAAAAAAAATAAAACTTGATTTGGAAGATTGGTTTGCAATTTGGACAGAAAGTCAAGGAAATGAAGTGCCTTAAGTAAGAGCCTTTATAAAAATTACCTATCAAAAATGATTAACAAACGCTTACTTGTAAAAAACTTACTCGCTCACAATGATGAGAACAGTTTTTATGATAAAAAGCGTCAGTTGAATTTACATACTAAAGAAGGAAAAGCAAAATTTTTAAAACATATTTGTGCCTTATCCAATTCAAATCCAACGAATACTTCTTTCATCGTAGTTGGTGTTGAAGATGAAACCAACGAAATTGTAGGTGATGATTTTTTTGATGATAGTCGCATCCAAAATTTGGTAAATGCCTATTTAGAAAATCCTCCAAAAATTCAATATGAAAATGTTCCGTTTCCAAATTTACCAGCTGATAAAGTTGTAGGCTTAGTCAGTATTAAACCCAACGGAAAGGTATCTAAATTCAAGAAAAATATTCATACTATTTTGGCAAATTCCACTTTTATTCGAGTGGGAAGTAACACCATGCCTACAGAAGAGAAAGTGGCTTTCTCAAAAATAAATACTGAAACCGTTATAAGTATTGAAAATAATTCAAGAAATAGCATTGAACATACATTGGAAAGTGTTTTAAATTTCATCAATAATACGCATAAAGATTTATCTTCAGAATATAAAGTTTTTAAAGAATTGTTTGTGGTTTGCTGGGCTGGAAATAAAAAGAAAACAAAGGATAAGGTTTATTATTCAAGAGTTGATATTGAATTGGTAAACGAGCAAGTTAAATTGTTTTATTCGGCTTTAGATGAAATTAGCATTTCATTTGACAATGAGAGTTTTACGATTACCGAATATGTAAAATTAGGCTTAAATGACAAAACGAGTTACTACCCATTAGAGAAAGTAAAAATCACATTTTTTGACAATGGATATTATAAAATGGACACCGAATTTTTGTTTGAACCACCACAATACAATCGAAAAATGTTACATCATATTTACAATGCAACTTTGATATTAATTCAAAAAATGATTAAAGGAAGCTCTTTAACTTCCCAAGAAAAAAAAGATGTTGAAAATATTCCTTCTATATTGATGATTTGTTATTTGAATGATTTTTCGGAAGCTAAACAAAAGTTAATTGATGCCAAATTAGTTTTAAAACAATATGAAAATCCCGAAGTTTACATTGCTTTTAAAGAAGCTTTAAGGGTTTTGAGGAAAATGAAATATAATAAAAATGAATAGAAAATTAGTAATTGGTGACATTCACGGTGGCTTAAAAGCCTTAAAACAAGTTTTAGAAAGAGCTAATGTTTCTAAAAATGATACCTTAATTTTTTTAGGAGATTTTGTGGATGGTTGGAGCGAATCACCACAAGTTTTGGATTTTTTAATAACATTACAACAAAGCCAAAAATGTATTTTTATTAGAGGAAATCATGATGATTTGCTTCTAAATTATCTTAAAACAAATTCCTATAGCGAAGAATGGTTTAAACATGGTGGAGAATCTACAGTTGATAGTTATGAAAAAATAGATGCAACAACAAAGCAAATACATATCAACTTTTTAGAAGCATTAGAATCCTACCATCTTGATAATGAAAATAGATTGTTTATTCATGCAGGTTTTACCAATTTAAAAGGTGTTGATTTTGAATATTTTAAGCCTTTATTTTATTGGGACAGAACTTTATGGGAAATGGTATTGGCAATTGACGAAACTATTCCTTTTGAAAGCGAATTGTATCCGAATCGATTAAAGTTATATAAAGAAATTTACATTGGACATACACCAACTACAAAAATCAATAAAACTGTCCCAATCAACAAAGCTTGTGTTTGGAACATTGATTCTGGAGCTGCTTTTACTGGACCATTAACCATTTTAGACGTTGAAACGAAAGAATATTGGCAAAGTGATGATTTACCAAGCTTGTATCCCAATGAAAAGGGAAGAAATTAAATATAACTTGTTATCTTTGTAGAGTATTTATTTAAATAAGAAACAAATGAAAAAAATTACTACACTTATTATCGTTTTAGCTGCTTTTACTGCAAATGCTCAAGTATTTAAAGGCAAAGGAGATACTAAATTTCAAGTTGGTGCAAATATGCAAGAAAACGGAACAGGAATTAATGTTACTACAGATTTTGGTTTAGGTGAAAACATGTCTTTTGGTTTCTCTGCTGTTTATTTGTTAAATGTAGAAAGAATTGCTGATGTTAAACCAGATTTTGAAGATAGAGCAGATCTTAAAGTACGTTTCAATGCAAATATTGGAAACGTTTTAAACATTAGTGACGCTGTTGATGTTTATCCAGGATTGAGTTTGGGTACGAGAAACTTTGGTGGTCATGTAGGTATTCGTTATTTTTTTACGGATGGTTTTGGAGTTTATTCTGAAGCAGGTTTTCCAATTGCTAGTTATAAAACTGATTTAGTTGGTTTTGACAAATACAATAATCAATTTACGTTTAACATTGGAGCTAGTTTCAATTTACAATAACCAATAATGAATATAGTTACAGAAAAAAGATTAAAAGACAGAAGTGGTTCTGTCTGTGAAATTAGTGGTACTGATGAAAATTTAGTAGTCTATTTAGTTGAACCCAAAACAGAAGATGTTCCAGAAAATTGTGTTTTAATTTCTCAAAAATTAAAAGATCAAATTGAAAATCCAGAAACAACTGATCCAAATGATTGGAGAGGTTTAAGCGATAGTATGTGGAATGAAAATCTTCCAGTTCAAATTGTTTCATGGAGAATGCATGCACGATTAAAAAATATTGATATGTTAGAAATGATGTATCTTGATGAAGATGCCTTAGAATGGGCAAAAGCAACTGGTGAAGCTGACGATGAAGAAAAAATTATCCACAAAGACAGTAATGGAAATATTCTTAATGATGGTGATTCTGTGGTTTTAATCAAAGATTTAGATGTAAAAGGAGCTAATTTCACAGCTAAACGTGGAGCTGCTGTTCATAATATCAAATTAGTTTGGGATAATGCAGAGCATATTGAAGGAAGAGTAGAAAACCAACACATCGTTATTTTAACTCAATATGTAAAGAAGACAAAATAACTTTTTTATTTATTCAATATATATTAAAAATCCCTATTTCAAATGAAATAGGGATTTTTTAGTTTTGGTTGGGTTGGTTAATTTTTGTTTTATGTTTT
>NZ_CAWUIC010000009.1:0-148490 GCF_963922255.1 uncultured Flavobacterium sp.
GAAGGAACTGCAACATTTATGATTTTAGGAAATATTTGTACGCGTTCTTGTGGTTTTTGTGGTGTAAAAACGGGTCGTCCAGAAGATGTGGATTGGGATGAACCGGAAAAAGTAGCGCGTTCTATCAAATTAATGAGTATCAAACATGCTGTTATTACAAGTGTTGACAGAGATGATATTAAAGATATGGGCTCCATTATTTGGGCTGAAACCGTAAAAGCCATTCGAAGAATGAATCCTACTACAACTTTAGAAACACTTATTCCTGATTTTCAAGGAAATACTAGAAACATTGATCGAATTGTTGAAGTTGCTCCAGAAGTAGTTTCGCACAATATGGAAACCGTAAAACGTTTAACACGTGAAGTTCGTATTCAAGCAAAATATGAAAGAAGTTTAGAAGTTTTGCGTTACTTAAAGGAACAAGGAATCAAAAGAACTAAATCTGGAATCATGCTAGGTTTAGGAGAAACGGAAGAAGAAGTTATTGAAGTTTTACACGATTTAGCAAATGCTAAAGTTGACATTGTAACAATCGGACAATACCTTCAACCTTCAAAAAAACATTTACCTGTTAAAGAATTTATCACTCCAGAACAATTCGAAAAATACGAAAAAATTGGTAAAGAACTTGGTTTTAGACATGTTGAAAGTGGTGCTTTGGTACGTTCATCTTACCATGCTGAAAAACATATCTTGTAAAAAATTCCAATATTAAAATTCCAAATTCCAAAGAATAAAATGATAAAAACTCGAATTGCAATTAATGGTTTTGGAAGAATTGGTCGCAATTTATTTCGCTTACTTTTAAATCATCCTACGATTGAAGTGATTGCTATAAATGATATTGCTGATACTAAAACCATGAGTCACCTTATCAAATACGATAGCATTCATGGAGTTTTGAAAGAAAAAGTTTCTCATACTTCAGATACAATTATTATAGATGATAAATCCTATTTATTTTTTAATGAAAAAGAAATCAAAAATTTAGATTGGAAATCCTTAAATATTGATGTTGTAATTGAAGCAACAGGTAAATTCAAAACTACAGAGTTACTTAATCAACATTTAAGTGCTGGTGCAAAAAAAGTCATTCTTTCTGTTCCACCAGAAGATGAAAAAATCAAAACGGTTGTTTTAGGTGTAAATGAACATATTTTAGAGGGTTCTGAAACTATAATTTCAAATGCAAGTTGCACGACAAACAATGCTGCTCCAATGCTAAAAATTATGCAAGAATTGTGTGGAATTGAACAAGCTTACATTACAACGGTTCACTCCTACACTACTGATCAAAGTTTACACGATCAACCTCATAAAGATTTACGAAGAGCAAGAGGCGCATCACAATCCATTGTTCCAACAACAACAGGTGCAGCGAAAGCTTTAACTAAAATTTTTCCTGAATTAGAAGGTAAAATTGGTGGTTGTGGCATTCGTGTTCCTGTTCCTGATGGTTCTTTGACTGATATTACTTTAAATGTCAAACGAAAAGTAACTATTGAAGAAATTAACAACGCATTCAAAAAAGCATCTGAAACTACTTTAAAAGGGTTTTTAGATTATACAGAAGATCCAATTGTTTCTGTCGATATTATTGGTAATACAAATTCGTGTCTTTTTGATGCTCAATTAACTTCTGTAATTGACAATATGGTTAAGATAGTGGGTTGGTATGACAATGAAATTGGTTATTCGTCGAGAATAATCGATTTAATATCCTACATAGAAAAATAATTATTACTTTTACTATATAAACAATTGTGTATGAAAAGATTGATTTTTTTAATTTTTCTTTTTTTTAGCATTTATGCTAACGCAAAATCTATTATTACCTCTGGTTATTTTTCTGAAATTATTACTCTTTCAACAAATTTAAAAGAAATAAAACACAATAATCAAACACAAGTTAATCCTATTAATACTTCTCAAGTTATTAATTCCGAAATAGACAAAACCAAACATTTTAGTAAATTAGTAAACTTGTTAAGTATTGCTTTAGTAGCAATTTTATCATTATTGAGTTTAGCTTTATACAAAAACAATACTATTGAAAATAAAAGCAATAATCTTCTAAAGGAGAAAAATAAAGAATTAGAACGAGAAAAAGAAAGGTCTGAAAAAGCCATTAAAGCCAAAAGTGATTTTTTAGCTACAATTAGTCACGAATTAAGAACTCCTTTAAATGCCATTAATATTATTTCTGAAATATTAATGAATGAAGATCCAAAGGAAAGTCAAGTTGAGAATATAATCTCATTGCAAATTTCAACAAATCACTTGATGAACTTAATTAACGATGTGCTTCAAATCAATAAAATAGAATCTCCTAATTTTTCTACTGAAGAGATTGAATTCAATCTTCGAAAAAAAATTGAAAATATTGACAAATCATTATATGAAATTGCAAAACTCAATAATGTACAATGTGATATCAATATTGACGAAGAAATTCCTAAAAAAGTAATTGGAGATCCAACTAAAGTTTCTCAAATTTTGATTAATTTAATTTCAAATGCTATAAAATTTAGTGGAAATGGAACGGTAACAACCAACTTAAAATTAATAAGAAAAACAGATCAAGAAGTAACAGTAAAATTTGAAGTAATTGATAATGGAATGGGAATTCCAAAAGAAAAACAAGAATTGATTTTTGAAAATTTTACGCAAGGTTCTTCAGAAATAAGCAGAAAATTTGGAGGAACAGGTTTAGGTTTAACCATTGTAAAAAAATTATTAGAACATTTAGGTAGCTCTATAAATTTGTATAGCGAGGAAAATGTAGGAAGTAATTTTAATTTCGAACTAAAATTTAAAACTGATAAAGAGTATATTGAACAAAATTCTGATGATTTAGATTATTCAATTTTAGAGGATAAAAATTTCCTACTAGTTGAAGATAATAGCATCACTCAAGTAATTACACAAAAACTTATCGAAAAACACAATGCATATTGCACAATTGCTTCCAATGGAAAAGAAGCTTTAAAATTGGCGAAGCAAAATAAGTATGACATTATAATTATGGATATTAATTTACCGGATATTAATGGTGATAAAGTATCCGAAGAAATTAGAAATTTCGGTATTATAACTCCAATTATTGCTTTTACTGCAATTGTCATTGAAGGTGAAGAATGCGTTCAAAATATAAAATCAAAAGGAATGAACGATTACATCAATAAACCTATCGATACCAAATTATTTTACACAAAAATAATTAATTTACTAACTACTACTAATTAAGTTTTTAATCAAATTTCTAACAAGAGGTTCAGCCTTTTGAGCTGCTTTTAAAACTTCTTCGTGATTTACTTCTTCAATACTTTCAGCATCACCCATATCAGTAATTACAGAAATTCCAAAGCAATCCATATTCATATGTTTAGCTACAATAACTTCAGGTACAGTTGACATTCCAACACAATCACCACCAATAGCTTTTACCATTTTATATTCTGCTAAAGTTTCAAAAGTTGGTCCTTGTAAACCTACATAAACCCCTTCTTTAACTTCGATATTCAAGTTTTTTGCAATTTCTTTTGCAGATTGAATCATTTTTCTTGAATAAGGTTCGCTCATATTTACAAATCTTGGTCCAAAACGTTCCTCATTTTTTCCTCGTAAAGGATGTTCTGGCATCATATTAATATGATCAGTGATTAATATAACATCACCAACTTTATATTTTGGATTTACACCACCAGAAGCATTGGAAACTATTAAATTTTGTAAGCCTAAATATTTCATCACACGAACCGGAAAAGTTACTTCTTGCATATTATAACCTTCATAAAAATGAAATCTTCCTTGCATAGCAACTACTTTTTTTACACCAATTGTACCAAACAACAAAGCTCCTTTATGCCCATGAACTGTTGAAACAGGAAAATTAGGAACATCTTTATATTCTAAAGTAAATTCAATTTGAATATCTTCTGAAAAACCTCCTAAACCTGAACCTAAAATCACACCAAAATCTGGTTTAAAATTATTAGTTTTCGATTGAATATAATTAACTGTTTCTAGAACTTTTTCCCACATAATCTACTATTTTTTTATCAAAATCAGCACCTGAATTTATAAATTGGGATTGAATAGGTAAATAGTATAATTTATCCTTTGGCAAAAGTCCTTTCAAACGCACATAATCTTTTTCAGTAGTAATGATTTTATTATTTTTTGCTTTATTTAAAATTGTTTCTATATCTTTTTCTTCAAAATTGTGATGATCAGAAAAAACCAGTGTTTCACTTGAATTTGCTTCTAAAAAATCGAAAAATGGTTTTGGTTTTGCAATTCCAGCAACTACAACTTTTTCTTCTTCTTTTATTTTATTTACTGAAAGTTTGCCTGATTCATTATAAACATTTTCATCATAAGCAATTGTAGTAAAATAAACAGGTTGTGAAACGTTCAGTTTCTCTTTAATTTTCTGTTGTGCAAGTTCGTCAATATCATTCGGACATTTAGTGACAATTATCATATCAGCCCGATTTTTTCCAAAACTTGGTTCGCGTAAATTTCCAAAAGGCAAAATAAAATCATCACAAAATAAATCATCATAAGCTGTCAATAAAACATAGCATCCTGCTTTAACTTTCCTGTGTTGAAAAGCATCATCTAGTAAAATAACATTTGGCTTATTGTGTAAATCCAACAAAATTTCAATACCTTCTACTCTATTTTCATCAACAGCAACAATCGTTTTTGGGTATTTTGAATAAAATTGAAATGGTTCATCTCCAAGTGTTTTTGCGTTAGCATTTTCATCAGCTAAAACAAAACCAGTTGTACTTCTTTTGTAACCTCTACTCAAAGTTGCTACTTGATATTGATCAGATAATAATCGAATTAAATATTCTATTTGAGGAGATTTTCCTGTACCACCAACACTCAAATTTCCCACTGCAATAATCGGAATATCAAAGCTTTCACTTTTAAAAATCCCAACATCATATAGAAAATTTCTAATAAAAGTCACCAACCAATAAATCAGTGCAACCGGAAAAAGTAGTTTTCGAAAAATGTTCATTGCACGAAAATACAATTTTTTTACATCTAATTTTTATCTTGAAATGATTATTCGTTACTTTGTTAAACTAAAAATTATTTCCAAATGAAAATCAAAGATACACTTGCAATACTTGAAGAAATGGCACCATTAGGTTATGCTGAAAGTTTTGATAATGTTGGATTATTAGTTGGTGACAAAAATGTAGATTTAACTGGCATTTTAGTTTGTCACGATGCTTTAGAAGCTGTAATTGAAGAAGCTATTGCTAACAAATGTAATTTAGTGGTGTGTTTTCACCCTATTCTTTTTAGTGGTTTAAAGAAAATTACAGGGAAAAATTATGTAGAAAGAGCCGTTATAAAAGCCATTAAAAATGATATAGCGATTTACGCAGTTCATACAGCTTTGGACAATCATAAAGATGGTGTAAACAAGATTTTTTGTGATGCTTTAGGAGTAGAAAATTCCAAAGTATTGATTCCGAAACAAAATTATATTCAAAAATTAGTGACTTATACTGTTCCAGAAAATGCTGAACAATTAAGAAATGCTTTATTTGAAGCTGGTGCTGGAAACATTGGTAATTACGAAGATTGCAGTTTCAACAGTCAAGGAATTGGTACTTATATGGGAAATGAAAATAGCAACCCAGAAGTAGGGTCGCAATTTGAATTTGTGGAGGCGAAAGAAATCAAAATTGAAGTCACTTTTGAGAAACATCTACAATCTAAAATCTTAAAAGCTTTGTTTTCAAATCACGTTTATGAAGAGATTGCTTATGAAATTTACAATCTCGAAAATGAACATCAAAATATTGGTTTAGGAAGAGTTGGTTTACTTAAAAATGCACTTTCAGAAACAGATTTCTTACAATTAGTTCGTGAAAAATTAGATTGCAAAGGTATTCGACATAGCAATTTAACAGGAAAAAAAATTAAAAAGGTAGCCGTTCTAGGTGGCTCGGGAAGCTATGCTATTAAAAACGCAATCAGCTCTGGAGCAGACGCTTACCTTACTGCAGATTTAAAATACCATCAATTTTACGAAGCTGAAAACCAACTTTTATTAGCTGATATTGGTCACTTTGAAAGTGAAAGATTTACAAAAAACTATATTGTTGATTATCTTAAAGAAAAAATCACTAATTTTGCAATCATTTTATCAGAAGAAAATACAAATCCAGTTAAGTACTTTTAAAATATGGCAACTACAAAAGAATTAAGCGTTGAAGACAAATTAAGAGCATTATATGCTTTGCAACTAATCGATTCTAAAATTGATGAAATCAGAAATGTGAGAGGTGAATTACCTTTAGAAGTGGAAGATTTAGAAGACGAAGTAGCAGGTTTAACTACTCGTTTAGATAAGTTGAAAACTGACTTAGAAGGGATTGATGAAAAAATCAAAGAAAAGAAAAATGCGATTGAAGAACACAAATCTTCAATTAAAAAATATTTAGAGCAACAAAAAAATGTTCGTAACAACAGAGAATTCAACTCTTTAGCAAAAGAAATGGAATTTCAAGAATTAGAAATTCAGTTAGCTGAAAAACACATTAAAGAGATGAAGGCTTCAATGGAGCACAAAAAAGAAGTTATAGCTCAATCCAAAGAGCGTTTAGAAACTAAACAAACTCACTTAAAACATAAGAAATCTGAATTAAACGATATTTTATCTGAAACTGAAAAAGAAGAAACTTTCTTGACAAAAAAATCAGAAGAATACCAAAAACAAATTGAAGAAAGATTGTTAAACGCTTACAACAGAATTAGATCTAGTGTAAGAAACGGAATGGCAGTGGTTTCTATCGAACGTGGAGCTTCAGCAGGTTCTTTCTTTACAATTCCACCGCAAACTCAAATGGAAATTGCTGGTAGAAAGAAAATTATCACTGACGAACATAGTGGTCGAATTTTGGTTGACAGTATGTTAGCTGATGAAGAAAGAGAGAAAATGGAAAAGCTTTTCGCTAAAATGTAATACAAATCCCGATGAAAATCGGGATTTTTTTTTGTTTTAAATTTAAGTACAAACTTATCAAGCTAAACTCGATTAATCTTCTGTTTTTTTTTTACCACATAGTTAGTTAGAATTACTTTGTCGAAAAAGTCGCTTCGCTTTACTTAGTTAACATAGTTTCTCTATGTAAAATTTTCGAGAATTCGTAATTGTCTATACGTAAATCATAATTACTAATATAAAAATCATAATTCAATTTTGTATATCTTTGCCATATGGAAGAAAATGCAACTCGTATCAATAAATTTTTATCAGAATCTGGCTACTGCTCGCGTAGAGAAGCCGATAAATTAATTGACCAAGGAAGAGTAACAATTAATGGTATTGTACCAGAAATGGGCACAAAAATCACTTCTAAAGATGAAGTTCGAGTTGATGGTGTTTTAATTAATGAAAATACTGAAAAAAGAATCTATTTAGCTTTCCACAAACCTGTTGGAATTGAATGCACAACAAATCAAAATGTTCGAGATAATATAGTAGATTATATTAATTATCCAGAACGTATTTTCCCGATTGGACGACTAGACAAAGCCAGTGAAGGATTAATTTTCATGACTAACGATGGTGACATTGTCAATAAAATTCTTCGTGCTAGAAACAATCACGAAAAAGAATATATTGTAACTGTAAACAAAACAATTACGGAACGTTTCATCCAAAGAATGGCTAATGGAATTCCGATTTTAGACACATTAACTAAAAAATGTAAAGTCGAACAAATTAGCAAAACTGTTTTTCGAATTATATTGACACAAGGTTTAAACCGTCAAATTCGAAGAATGTGTGAGTATTTAGATTATGAAGTTGTTGCCTTAAAGCGAACTCGAATCATTAATATTTCATTAGACATTCCTGTTGGAAAATACAGAGATCTAACAGAAGCTGAAATCACTCAATTAAACCAATTGATTGAACCTTCAAGTAAAACCGAAGAAGCCAGTTTGCCAAAAGTAGACAGAAAAATTCCCGGTCAAAGAGCCACAGCTACAAAAATTTTCAAAAAGAAATAAATTCAATTTTTATAAAAGTTAACCACTTTCTTTGTATTAGAGAAGTTTTGTGTTAAATTTACTTAACATCAAAAAACAGTCAGAAAAATTAATTTCTAATATGAAAAAAATACTATTCTTTTATAATAAGTTAATGGATACATTTTGGTTTATTCCAGTATTGATAATCATACTTTCAATTTTTCTTTCTGTAGGCTTAGTGATTTTAGATCAAGAAGTACAATTATCACAAGATGGTTTAGGCAAATATTTTTTTGTAAATAGTGCCGATTCTGCTCGAAGCATTTTATCTACTATTTCTGGTGCAATGATCGGTGTAGCTGGAACAGTTTTCTCAGTTACACTTGTTGCTTTAACTTTAGCTTCCTCACAATTTGGACCAAGATTGATTAAAAACTTCATGTATGTAAGACTTAATCAAGTGGTTTTAGGTTCTTATGTTGCTACTTATTTATATTGTCTTTTTGTTTTAAATGCTATAAAAGAAAATGATTCATATACTTTTATGCCCATCATTTCTATTCTTGTTGCAATAATAGCTGCATTAGTCAATATTATTTTGCTAATAATATTTATACATAAAATAGCAACAAGCATTCAAGCAGATAAAGTTATCTCTGATGTTTCCGAAAATATTCATAATCAAATTCATATTTTATATCCAAAAGAAATTGGAGAACCGTTAGATCATGAAAAAATTAATATTGTTGATAATATAAAAGCTAAATATCAAAATACTATAGCTATTAAATCTCAAAAAAGTGGTTATCTTCAGTATATTGATGGTGAATATCTTTTAAAAGAAACTTCTAAATCTGATACTTTATTAGAATTGCATTTTAGACCTGGTGATCATTTAGTAGAAAATGTTGAAATTGGAAAAATGTATTTTAATAATTCATTGGAAGAGAAGCAAATAAAAAAAATATGTAATCAATTTCTTGTTGGAAAAACTAAAGTTGGTGATCAAGATGTGGAGTTTTCCATTCATCAAATGGTTGAAATTGCATCAAGAGCACTTTCACCAGGAGTTAATGATCCTTATACTGCGATAACTTGTATAGACAATTTAACAGCTTCGTTGTGTCTGTTTACAAAAATTGATTTTCCTTCTAAATATAGAGTTGATGAAGAAAAAAAATTAAGATTAATAGCAAATACTACTGATTTTGAAGGTTTAATGAATGCTTCTTTTAATCAAATTCGTCAATTTTCTGCTGGCAGTACCGCTGTTATCATTAAATTAATGGAAGCTTTAATAACTATTAATGAATTTGCCACAAAAAAAAGTCATAAAAAAGCAGTTATCAAACATGCCAAAATGGTTTTAAACGTTGGAAAACATTCTATTAAAGAATCATTTGATTATAATGATTTAGAAGAAAGATCGAAAAAAATTCTATCACAATAAATTGTAAAGTAATTATTAAACCAAAAAAATGCTAAATAAAGTTCATCATATTGCCATTATATGCTCAAATTATGAGGTTTCTAAAAAATTTTACACTGAAATTCTTGGATTAGAAATTATAAATGAAATTTATAGAAAAGAAAGAGAATCATACAAACTAGATTTAGCACTTCAAGGCACTTATTGTTTAGAATTATTTTCATTTCCAAACCCTCCAGCTAGGCTATCAAGACCAGAATCAACAGGATTAAGACATCTAGCTTTTGAAGTTAATAATATTGAAAAAATTATTGCGCATTTAAACTCCTTCAAAATTGAAGTTGAACCTATTAGAATTGATGAACTTACGAATAAAAGATTTACTTTCACTAGAGATCCAGATGAATTGCCGATAGAGTTTTATGAAAAAAACAGTATAAATTAAAAAAAAAATGAAATTAGATAATTAAATACTTTTCTCCATCACCAAATCTTCCATCAAATAACCGTTTCCAATTTTAATATCTTCTTCATAAGCGATTTCAAAACCTGCTTTTTTGTAAAAGAATTGGGCCTTATTGAAACGATTTACATTTAAGAAAAGAACTGTGTCTTTAGCATTTTTAGCTCTATTTTCAATATCATTTAACAATTGAATTCCATAACCTTTTCCTTGTGTTTCTGGCAAAACATATATTTTATGAATCTTGGTCTTGTGATTTTCAATATTCGATTCGTAAGAAGCAAATCCAACATACTTTCCATTTTCTTCTACTAATAAAAAAACATGATTGCGTTTTTCTAATTGTTCAGTTAATGCTTCCAAACTATAGAATTTACCTAACATAAAAGACAGTTGTTCTTTAGATAGAATTTCAGCATAAGCCGATGGCCAAATTTTATAGGCTAATTCAGCAACAATAGGTAATTGAGATTCTGAAGCTTGGATTATTTTCATTATAATATAACCACGAATTACACAAATTTACACAAATTAGTAGGTGCAAATTTGTGTAATTTGAGGTTTTCTAATTTATGAATTCTTCATTCTTTTTTGTTCTCTAGCTAAAAGTGTGTTTTTTAACAACATAGCAATAGTCATTGGTCCTACTCCACCAGGAACTGGTGTAATATAAGAAGCTTTTTTAGAAACATTTTCAAAATCAACATCTCCAGTAATTCGGTAGCCTTTTTCGGTAGTTTCATCAGCTACTCTTGTTATACCAACATCAATAACTACTACGTCATCTTTTACCATTTCGGCTTTCAAGTAATTTGGAACACCTAAAGCCGTGATGATAATATCTGCTTGACTGGTAATTTGGTTGATGTTTTTAGTATGACTGTGAGTTAATGTCACTGTCGAATTTCCAGGAAACCCTTTTCTTCCCATCAAAATACTCATTGGACGACCTACAATATGGCTACGACCAATTACAACGGTATGTTTTCCAGCAGTGTCTACGTTATTTCTTTCTAACAATTCTAAAATTCCAAAAGGTGTAGCTGGAATAAATGTAGTCATATCCAATGCCATTTTTCCAAAGTTTTCTGGGTGAAATCCATCTACATCTTTACTTGGATCAATTGCCATTAAAACGGCTTGTGTATCAATTTGTTTGGGCAACGGTAATTGCACAATAAAACCATCAATATCATCATTAAGGTTCAGTTCTTTAATTTTTTTAAGTAATTCAGTTTCCGAAGTGGTGCTTGGCATTTTAATCAAAGTAGATTCAAAACCTACTCTTTCGCAAGCTCTTACTTTACTGCCTACATAAGTTAAACTTGCTCCATCATTTCCTACAATTACTGCAGCTAAATGAGGAACTTTTTCATCGTTAGCCTTCATTTTGTTCACTTCTGCAGCAATTTCATTTTTGATGTCTTCTGAAGCTTTTTTACCGTCTAATAAAATCATTTTGTTTGTGTTGTGTATAGTTGTAGTAAATATTTATTTCTAAAAAAAAGACGCGATAAAACGCGTCTTTATATTATCTCATCCCTTTCATGCCTTGCATCATTCGCATCATGTTTTTGCCTCCACCACCTTGCATCATTTTCATCATTTTGCTCATTTGATCAAATTGTTTCATCAATTGATTGACTTGTTCAATTTTTGTACCTGAACCTTTTGCTATTCTATTTTTTCTTTTTACGTCAATTAAAGAAGGTTTACTTCTTTCTGCTGGAGTCATAGAATGAATGATTGCTTCAATATGTTTGAAAGCATCATCTTCAATTTCTACATCTTTCATAGCTTTTCCTGCACCTGGTATCATTCCAACCAAGTCTTTCATGCTACCCATTTTTTTGATTTGTTGAATTTGAGATAAGAAATCATCAAAACCAAATTCGTTTTTAGCAATTTTCTTCTGAATTTTTCTTGCTTCTTCCTCATCATATTGCTCCTGAGCTCTTTCTACAAGAGAAACAACATCACCCATTCCTAAAATTCTATCAGCCATACGTGAAGGATAGAACACATCGATAGCATCCATTTTTTCACCTGTACCGATGAATTTAATAGGCTTATCTACTACAGATTTAATAGAAATAGCAGCTCCACCTCTAGTATCACCATCTAATTTCGTAAGGATAACTCCGTCAAAATTTAATTTATCGTTGAAAGCTTTTGCAGTATTCACAGCATCTTGACCTGTCATAGCATCCACCACAAACAAAGTTTCTTGTGGTTTAATTGCTTTGTGAACTTCAGCAATTTCGTTCATCATTTGTTCGTCTATCGCTAAACGACCCGCTGTATCAACAATTACAACATTAAATCCGTTTGATTTTGCATGTTTGATTGCATTTTGAGCAATTTCAACTGGATTTTTGTTTTCTGGTTCAGAATAAACCTCAACGCCAATTTGATCTCCAACTACATGCAACTGATTGATTGCCGCTGGACGATAAATATCACAGGCAACCAATAAAGGTTTTTTATTTTTTTTAGTTTTTAAGTAATTGGCTAACTTTCCAGAGAAAGTTGTTTTACCAGAACCTTGTAAACCTGACATTAAAATCACTGAAGGGTTTCCAGATAAATTTACACCTTCTACTTCACCACCCATTAATTCGGTCAATTCGTCTTTAACAACTTTTACCAATAATTGACCTGGTTGTAAGCTGGTTAATACATTTTGCCCAATTGCTTTTTCTTTAACTTTAGTCGTAAAATCTTTCGCAATTTTGAAGTTAACATCGGCATCTAATAAAGCTCTACGTACTTCTTTTAAGGTATCGGCAACATTTACATCGGTAATTTTTCCGTGCCCTTTTAATATATGAAACGCTTTATCTAATTTATCTGTTAAATTATTAAACATAATGGTTTGTGATTTTGATAAGTTGCAAAGATAGTATAAAGTTGTAAAGTTGCAAAGCTGAATTATTGTTAATAATTTATAAAAAAATCAGCCTGATAAAAGGCTGATTTTAAAAAAGGCAAAAAGGTTTTAAGTTAATTTTTTTCAAATGTAAGATAGTCAGTTCCACCATTTCCTCCACTTACATCAACTAGCTCTATTTTAGTATCTGTTCTTGATAAAATATCCCAATCATCAGATAATTCATCTGCAAAATTAGCTGGTGACGAAAATAAAATATTGAAATCTAAGTCATTACTAGGACTATCGTCATTACTATCACTATTTGTAACAGACCAAGAACCAGTGTATGTATTTGTTCCATTTGAAGCAGTTAGCACATTAGAAGAGCCAAAAGTGAAGTTATATCCTGTAAAATAATTTGTATGATTATCACCTGAATCTTCATAAAAAGTTATTCTCCAAGTTCCTTGGGTAACTGTATTTATTATAGGTGTTGGATCTGAGTTATTTGATGGATTTGGTGAATCATCATCGTTACTACACATTGAAGCAACATTTAGCATAAATATCATTGCTAATAAAGGAATTAATTTTAATTTTCTCATGTTTTAAGTATTTAAGTTTATATTTATTTGTTAATTAATTTTTTGTGAAATATAAATAATCTGTTCCTCCATTTCCTCCACTTACATCTTTCAATTTAATGATGTTTGAAGAAAATTCTATTACTTTCCAATCGTCTTCTAACTCATCTAAAGTCAATCCATCAAAAGCAAGTTCTAATTTTTCTTGACCACTATCTATATAAGTTGACCAAATTCCATTTATTGAAGTTGAGTTATTAATAGCTATTGAAGTTCCATTCATATTGAAAGTAAAATTATAACCATTATAATTTGAAGTTTCATCTACATCATCAAAATAATATGAAATATACCAAGTACCATTTGTAATAGTATTAGCCAAAGTAGCTGTTCCACCACTTCCTCCTGGAGAATCATCACAATCATCAATGGCATCTTCTATAAAATTTTCTAATTCATTATTTGAATTAATTACAATTGTTTGTCCATTTGAATTTTGTAGTGATATTGGATAACTAATAGCTATTAAATCAAAATTATCTAGATTTTCAATAAAAATATACAATTGTGAGTCATTTGAAATTGTTACTGTATTTGCTAATTGATTATTTGAATTATATATATTAATTACAATTGGATAATTAAAACTTATGCAATCAATTTCGTCAAAACCATCATCTTCTCCACAATCATCTAAAACATCATCTAATGCATTTGAATTTGAAATTACTTGAGTTGAAAAATCTTGATAAATAATGGCAATTGGATAAACAAAATTCACAATATCATCATCGTCTGAAAATGCATCAATTGCATCTTGAACAATTTGGTAATCTGCTGATGTTGAAACCGTAATTTGTTGATTATTTACAATTACAATTACTGGAAGTTGAACCGCGAAACAACTTGAACTGTCTAAAATATTATCTTGAGAAGTGGTGTTTTGAGAAACTCTACTTACTAATGAAACTAAAGGAGATGATGCAGATAAATTTTCGTTATTATCTTCAATAATTACAACTTCTTCGGTTTGACATGAAAAAATAGATAAAGAAACTAGTAGTAATAAAATTATATTTTTCATTGTTTAAGTTATTTGGTTTGATAATAAAACAATATTAAATTAAAATACCCTACCTAGTTTGAAATATTTTTTTACTTTTATACTAGTAATAGCATCTTAAAAAATGAAAAACAACTCAATATCAGATACTTGTGATGAAAAAATTTTTTCTGCTTTTTTAAAAAATAATGTGCAAGGTTTGAGAAATTATTTATACTACAAATTTGGCAATAGCAATCAAGCTGAAGATATGGCTCAAGATGCTTTTATCAAATTATGGCAAAATTGCAAAGATGTCTCTATTGAAAAAGCAAAATCCTATATATATACAATTGCTAATAACTCTAGTCTTAATATAATTGCTCATCAAAAAGTGGTTTTAAAGTATGAAAAAAACAATGCTAATTCAGATAGAACAAATGAAAATCCAGAATTTCTATTAGAACAAGAAGAATTTAGAGCCAAACTCCTGAAAGCAATAAATAATATAAATGAAACACAACGAATAGCGTTTTTAATGCATCGAATTGATGGAAAAAAATATGCTGAAATAGCTGAAGAATTAAACATTAGTGTTAAAGCTGTTGAAAAGAGAATTCATATAGCATTAATCGAAATTAAAAAAGAAATTGAAAATTTTAGGTAGGGTAAATTTATGTTTACTTGTTACTATACTGTAATTCAAAAATTATGGAAGAAGACTACAAATTGGCGAAATGGTTAAATAATGAATTGTCAGAAGACGAATTAGTCGAATTCAAGAAGGATTCAGACTATGAGTTATGGAATAAAATTAAGGAAAATTCAGCTTTTCTATCAACACCTATTTTTGATGAAAATAGAATTTTACAAAACGTTTTAAAATCAAAGAAAGACTCAAAAGTAATTTCTTTACAAAATTGGTTTGTAAAAATTGCTGCCGTTTTTGTAATTGGTTTGGGTTTGTATTTTGGAACACAAACTATGCTAACCACTACGCAATTAGCTGAAAAAGGAAATAAAACTAATTTTTTATTACCTGATAATTCTGAAGTAGCACTAAACTCAGATTCTGAAATGGAATTTAAAAAATGGAATTGGGAAAATAATAGAACTTTAGATTTAAATGGTGAAGCTTATTTTAAAGTAGCAAAAGGTAAAACTTTTGAAGTCAATACTTCCTTAGGAAAAGTAACTGTTTTGGGAACACAATTTAATGTAAAAGCAAGAAATAATCGATTTGATGTAACTTGTTTTGAAGGTAAAGTAAAAGTAAAGTATAATTCTCAAGAGATTATATTGACAAAAGGAGAATTAATTTCGTTTGAAAATAATCGAAAAATTATTACCAAAACTATTTTAGAAGCTCAACCTACTTGGATAAATAAAGAAGTTTCATTTGAAAAAGAAAATTTATTAAATGTACTTTCAGAAATAGAAAGACAATACAACATAGCATTTAACTATAAAAATATTGATACTAATCAATTATTCACTGGAAAAATCCCTACAGACAATATTGATGTTGCCCTTCAAATTATTTCGGCTACCTACCATTTTGAAATTCAAAAAGATTTAAATAAAAGTTATTTAATTTCCACTAAAAAGTGATCTTAACTAAAAAACATTATTGTTTATTTTTCAGTCTTTTCTTTATATTAAGTTTAAAAGCTCAAAATAAAGAAAAGACTATCTTATTAAAAGACATTTTATCAATAATTAGCGAACAACATTCAGTAACTTTTAATTATATAGAAGAGGAAATTGCCGTTTTCAAAATTATTCCACCAGCTTCAGGTTTAAGTTTAAAAGCTAAATTAGAATATATTAGTGATAAGACTCAATTGAAATTTAAGTTTATTTCTGACAAGTATATTTCTATATTCAACAACCAAAATCTAGACAAACCTTTATGTGGATTTTTATATGATAATGAAACGAAAGAACCTATTGAAAATGCAACTATACTGATAAAAAACACAGAAAATTATGCCATATCTGAAGCTTCAGGTTATTTTGAATTAAAATTAAAATCAGCAAATGATATAGAAATTTCTCATTTAAATTACAAAAAAACGCTCGTTCAATCGGCAAGTTTATATGTTGAAAATTGTCCCAAAATTTATATCGAAAGAATAATTAATGATTTAAATTCGATTGTTTTACAAGAATATTTGACTAAAGGAATTGAAAAGAAAAAAGATGGAACTTTTGAAATAAATCCGAAAAAGAAAGGATTGCTTCCAGGTCTAACTGAACCTGATGTTTTTCAAACCTTACAACAAATTCCAGGTATTAATACTAGTGATGAAATTATTTCGAATATTAGTGTAAGAGGTGGAACACATGACCAAAATTTATTTCTTTGGAATGGCATTCAACTCTATCAAACAGGACATTTTTTTGGGCTAATATCAGCTTTAAATCCTAATCTAGCACACAAAATTACATTTTCTAAAAATGGAACTTCTGCCTTTTTTGGAAATAGTGTTTCCAGCACAGTTTTAATTTCAACTCGTACAGATTCCATTGAAAAAACTAGTGGTGCCATTGGTTTAAATTTAATCAATGGAGATTTTTATAGTAAAATAAAAACCTCTGATAAATCGAATTTAGAAATTAGTGGTAGACGTTCTTTTACCGATATTATTAGTTCACCAACTTATAAAAATTATTATAATAAAATTTTTCAAAACACTATTGTAACTAATTCTTTAGATAATCAAAATATTCCTTTTAGTGCTAAAGAAGATTTTTATTTTTATGACTTTACACTTCAATATCATCAAAAAATTAAAAACAACTCAGACTTATTCATTGATATTTTAAGCATCTCAAATGTTTTAGACATTAGTCAATCAAAAACAGAAAACAATAACATCACAACACGAAACAGTTGCTTAGAACAACAAACTTATGGTGCAAATGCTCTTTTAAAAACCAAATGGAATTCAAAAAACAGCAGTGAAATTTCTTTTTACACTTCGTATTACAACATAAGTTCAGAAAATGAAGCCATCGAAAGCAACCAAATTTTTAATCAACAAAATACCGTTTTAGATACTGGCATAAAAATAGAAAACAGCCATATAATAAATTCTAATTTCACATTTTATAACGGATATCAATTTAATGAAATTGGAGTTAGAAATATAGATGCTGTAAATAGTCCTATTTTTTACAGAAATATTAAAGAGGTAATAAGAAAACATTCTTTAATAGCAGAATTAAAATTCAACTCAAAAAATGATAAAATAACTTCTAAAGTTGGTTTAAGAAATACTTATATAGAATCGTTTACTACTTTTTTAATAGAACCTAGACTTCAATTTAATTATAGAATCTCACCTTCATTAAATCTTGAAATTTTAGGTGAAAGAAAACATCAAACTATTTCTCAAATAATAGATTTACAACAAGATTTTTTAGGTTTAGAAAAAAGAAGATGGTTATTATCCAACAACGACAATATTCCTATTGTAAAAAGCAACCAAGCATCTTTAGGGTTTTCATTTTCAAAAAGAAATTGGTTAATTACACTCGATAATTTTTACAAAAAAGTTGAAGGAATAACTAGTAGAAGTCAAGGATTTCAAAATCAATTTGAATTTATAAAAACTTCTGGAAACTATACGGTTTATGGTAGTGAATTTTTAATTCAAAAAAAGTATGACCCATTTACAGTTTGGTTGAGTTATACTTTTTCTGAAAACAATTATGACTTTAATACTTTAATTCCTTCAACTTTTCCTAATAATTTTGAAATTAAGCACACTCTAAAATCAGCTATCATTTCAGATTTTAAAAATCTAAAATTTGCATTAGGAACATTATGGTTCACCGGAAAACCTTTTACTGGTATAATGCAATCAATTCCTCAAAATACTGAAATAGTGTATCTAGAGCCTAATTCATTAAATTTAGAAGACTATTTTCAATTAAATTTTTCTAGTTCATATTCTTTATCTTTTAACAAGAATTCTAAAATAGATATCGGTTTTTCAATTCAAAATCTTTTAAATACTCAATCAACTATTAACCAACATTATCGCATTAATAATAATACAAATGTTGTGGAAAAAGTCAACACCTATTCTTTAGAAAGAACGCCTAATGCTTTTGTTCGATTAAGTTTTTAATCTTTCACTTTAAATACTTTTCGAAGTATATCTCCTAATAAGCACCAATTGGTGAATGATGATTGAAGCAAATTTGCTCCAACAAATAAAGTAAACCAATAAAAGTTTGGATTTACATACATTCCTAATAGAACACTTATAATTATAAATATTCCTGCTATTCTTGTTATTAATTTATTTACCATTTTTTTTATTTTTTAATTTGATTTTTCAATTGCTAAAACTGCAACATGAATTTTTGAAAGTGTTTCTTGTTTTGTATTAAATTCATTTATGGATTCAAACAACTTGTCTACATTTTCTTTTCTCACAAAAGCATAAAACAATATAGATTCTGATTTGTTCATTTCGCTTGAAAACCAATTGGATTCTATAGCATCTTCTGTATTATCTCTATATCCAATCACATTTTTATAAGAAAAAGTTACGACTTCTGCTTTTTTCAATTGCTGAATAATTTCTTTTTCAAACTCTGCAATAGCTGTTATTATTAGTAGTTTCATTTTTATACATATTTAAACCTACAAGGTTTTGAAAACCTTGTAGGTTGATTTTTGTTCCTTAATATCATCTGTGTTTTCTTCAACTACTCGCTGATGTTCCCATTTTTTTCGTTCAACGATATAGTAAATTATCGGTACAACAATCAATGTTAAAATCGTTGAAACAATCGCTCCGAAAACTAACGAAATCGCTAATCCTTGAAAAATTGGATCAAAAAGTATGATTACCGCTCCAATAACAACAGCTCCTGTCGTTAATAAAATTGGGGTTGTTCTTACTGCTCCAGCTTCAATAATAGCTTGTTTTAACGGAATTCCATCGTTTAATCGAATTTCTATGAAGTCAATCAGCAGGACGGAATTTCGAACCATTACTCCTGCTAAAGCAATCATTCCGATAAAAGAAGTAGCCGTAAAATAAGCTCCTAATAACCAGTGACCAAATACAATTCCAACTAATGAAAGTGGAATAGCCATCATCATAACCATTGGTGTTTTAAAGTTTTGGAACCATCCTACAATCAACATATAAATGATTACGATTACTACTCCAAAAGCAATTCCTAAATCACGGAAAACTTCTAAAGTAATTTGCCATTCTCCATCCCATTTTACGGTGAAATCACTTTCATCAGATGGTTGTTCCATATACAATTCGTTTACTTTATATCCTGCAGGCAACTTCATTTTTTGTAATTCTTCATTCATACCTAAAATAGCATACACAGGACTTTCTAGATTTCCAGCCATATCAGCCGTTACATAAACTACTCTTTTTTGGTCTTTTCGATAAATCGTTTTTTGTAAATTACCCTCTACAACTTTCACAATATCAGAAACTGGAACTACATTGCCACGACTACCTTTTATTTTTAAGTTTTGAATGTCTTGCAATGAAGTTTTATCTTTGTCATCCAGTGAAAGAACAATTCCAACACTATTATTAGAATTTTCATCATACAAAGTAGAAACTGGATATTCTTTTAGTAAATAGGTCAGATTTCCAACTACTTGTTGAGGAGCAATTCCGTTAAGCATGGCTTTTTCTTTATCTACTTCCAAAGTATATTCTACTTGATTGTCTTCGGTCATCCAATCCACATCCACAATATCCGTAGTTTTTTCTAAAATTCCTTTAACTTGATTAGCTACTTCGATTTGTTGTTTGTAATCTGGTCCATAAATTTCGGCCACTAAAGTCGATAAAACTGGTGGTCCAGGTGGAACTTCAATAATTTTGACATTGGCACCGTATTTTTTAGCGATTTTTTGCACTTCTGGACGAACAATTTTTGCAATATCATGACTTTGTAAATCTCTATCTTCTTTGTGCAATAAATTTACTTGAATATCTGCCATATTACTTCCACCACGCAAATCATAATGACGAACCAAACCGTTAAACGTAATAGGTGCAGAAGTTCCAATGTAATTTTGATAATCAATTACTTCTGGAATTGTAGTCAAATATTGAGCAATTTCTTGAGTTACTGCAGCTGTTCTTTCTAGGGTTGTTCCTTCAGGCATATCAATCACAACCTGAAATTCATTCTTGTTATCAAAAGGCAACATTTTAACCAAAACTGATTTCGTGAAAAACATCAGTACAGAACCTGCTAATAAAACAACTGTAAGTCCTAACATTAATCTACGTTTGGTAGAATTATCCAAAAATGGACGCTCCAATTTATTGTACATTCTATAAATCCATGAAGTTTCTAATCCTTGTTCAGCTTTGTGTTCTTGTTCCTCTTTTTCGTGTAATAAATGATAGCCCAAATAAGGTGTCACCGTTAAAGCAACAAACAACGAAAGTAACATGGCAATAGAAGCACCTATTGGCATTGGACTCATATAAGGTCCCATCATTCCTGACACGAAAGCCATTGGAAGAATAGCAGCAATTACGGTAAACGTTGCTAAAATAGTTGGATTCCCTACTTCGTTTATCGCAAAAATAGCGGCTTGTTTGAAGGGCAATCGCTTCATTTTGAAATGACGGTGCATGTTTTCGGCAATGATAATACTGTCATCAACTACAATTCCTACCACAAAAACTAAAGCAAAAAGTGTAATTCTGTTTAACGTATAACCCAACATATAATAGGCAAACAATGTCAAAGCAAAGGTTAATGGAACAGAAAAGAATACTACCAATCCACCACGCCAACCCATGGCTAACATAACTAAAAGTGTTACAGCAATAATAGCAACACCCAAATGCATCAACAACTCACCTACTTTGTGTGAAGCTGTTTCACCATAATTACGAGATACTTCTACATGAACATCATCCGTGATTAACGTTTTCTTTAAACTTTCTATTTTCTCAAGGATTTTATCTGCAATTTTCATCGCATCAGCACCTTTAACTTTCCCTACTGAAATCGTTACAGCTGGATATTCTGATTTGTTCTTGGTGTATTTCTCATTCGCTTTTCCATATCCAAAAGACACATAACTTCTTGGTGTTGCTGGTCCATCTTGAATTTTTGCTACTTGTTTTAAATAGACAGGCATATTGGCATTTACACCAATAACTAAATTTTCTACATCTTCTGAACTTTTTAGAAACTCACCTGTTGTGATTAAGTATTCTGTATCATTAGACACAAAGCTTCCTGATTGTGAACTTCCATTATTGGCTTGAATCATTTGCATAATTCCAAGAGCATCTACTCCATTTTCAGCCATTTTATCTTTGTCTAAAATTACTTTAAGTTCTCGAGTTCTTCCACCAATTTCTTTGGTAATGGCAACATCTTTTACTTTTTCAATTTCAGTGGTAACTTCTTCCGCAATTTGACGGATTTCAAAATCATTCAATGTTTCACTCCAAAGTGTTAATCCTAACATAGGAACATCGTCAATGGAACGTGTTTTTACCATAGGCTTATATACTCCTTTTGGGAATATATTTTCGTTTTTCATCAACTCATCGTATAATTTCACATACGAACGTTCTGAATCTTCACCTACATAGAATTGCACGATTATCATCGCTTGACCATTCATAGCCATACTATGCAAATGCTCTACTCCTTTGATGTTTGACAATACTTTTTCAAGTGGTTTAATGACTCTACTTTCCACTTCAGCTGGACTTGCTCCTGGATAACCAATCATTACATCGGCCATGGGAACATTAATTTGTGGTTCTTCTTCACGAGGAATTAAGAACGAACTATATATACCAATAATCATCAAACCAACCATCAATAAAATGGTTAATTTAGAATTGATGAAAAAATGGGCTATTTTACCTGATATACCTTCTTGCATAATTTTTTGTTTAAAAGTTTAAAGTTGCAGATTTCAAGTTTTCAACCGAAACCTTTGACTGAAGACTAATTACTGGTTACTGAACACTAACTTTTACTCCGTTGTATAATTTTCCTTCAGCTGAAACGATATATTTTTCATCTGCTGATAATCCTGATAAAACTTCTACTTGATTTCCGAATGATTTTCCGGTTCTAATCCAACGTAGAATGGCTACATTGTTACTTACCGTGTAAATACCTGTTAATTGTCCTTGTTTTACTAATGCCGATTCTGGTACTAAAATCTTGTCTGATTTTTTTGTTTCCGTTTTTACTTTTGGTTTTTCAATAGGAAATTGAACGTTTACAAACATTCCTGAAAGTACTTTATTATCCGTTTTATCTAAATTGATTTTTACTAAATATTGTCCACCTGTATTTGTTGCTGAACCACTTACTTCGCTTACTTTTCCTTTTAATTCTTGGTTTGATGATTTTACTAAAACAGTTACTGGCATTCCGTTTTTGATTGAAGTAATATCTCCTTCAGAAACCATTGCCATTACTTGCATTAAACCGTTACCTTCCACACTAACTAAAGGCATTCCTGGATTTGCCATATCACCTTCTTTTACAAATGTATTGGTTACTTCTCCTGAAAATGGTGCTGTGATATTCGCATAAGAAAATTGAGCCATAACTTCGTTACGCATTTGTTTGGCTCCTTCTAAACCAGCTTTTGCCATTTCGTAACGCGAAGTCATATCGTCTAATTCTTTTTGAGAAGCACTTTGTTGTGAAAATAAGGTTTTGAAACGCTCATAATCTTTTTTAGCATTATTATAACCAGCAGTTGCTTGTAAAATCGAAGCGTCAACTTGTGCTTTTTTGGCTTGTAAATCTGTGTTATTGATGCTTACCAACAATTGACCTTGACTTACTTTTTGACCCATTTTCACGTGAACTTTGGTAACATAACCCATCATTCTTGTACTTACATTGGCACTGTTTTGGGATTCAATTTTTCCACTGGCTGTGACGAATGGACTGTTATCGTTTTCGGTTGTTCCACTAACTTTTACTGCGAATGGAGTTTCCGTTGCGATTTCGTTTTTCTTTTCTCCACCACATGATATCAGGAAAAGTGTTGAAAGTGTTAGGATTGCTATTTTTTTCATTGTTAAAATTTTATTTTTTGGAACACAGATTTAAGAAATTATAATAATTTTTAAAATTTCTCTAATTTCTCTGATCTGTGTTGCTTAAGTTATTTATTGAGTTAGGAATTCTAAATATTTTTGGGTGAAATTATATTCAAAAACGGCTTGTAGATATTCTAGTTCTTTTTGAAATTGTAAAGTTTCTGAATTTAATAAATCGGTTGTTTTTTCTAAACCTTCTTTAAAACGATTTTCTCTAATTCTATAAGCTTCTTGAGATTGTTCTAAAGCTAATTTTGAAAGATTTACTTTGTTTTCAGCATCTAACAATTGACGATTGGTTTTATTTAATTCCAATTGACTTTGAGCTTTATATTGTTGACTTTCCGTTTGTGCTTTATCATAATCCGCTTTTGCTTTTTGGTATTTACCTATAGTTTTATAACCATCAAAAAGACTCCATGATAATTGCGCACCAATGGTATAACCTTTTGCTCCTGTTTGAAAAATTTGCGTATCATATAATTCATAACTTCCAAAAGCATTTAATCTTGGTAAGAAACCCATTTTGCTCATCTGTGTCATTTTTCCATAAGCTTCAACAGATTTATCCATAGCTAAAATGTCTTTTCTATTAGAAATTAATTTTGGTTCAAAAGCTGAAATTTCAATTACATTTTCAATGTCTTCAATTGGTTTGAAAACTTTGTTTGTATTGTCTTCGTTCAATAAAAAAGCTAAGTAATCAGATGCATTTTGCACATTTGATTTAGCATATTGTAATTGATTGGCAACTTCATTTACACGAACTTGAACGGAAAGTAAATCTGTTTTTTGAAGCATTCCTTGTTTAGCATAATTTTCTACTAATTTCAGGTTAGCTTGAGCGGTTTTATTAGCTTTTTCTAAAACTTCAACTGCTTTATAGGCTAGTTGCAATTGCATGAAAGATTTGTTTACTTCAAGTTGTAAATATTCTTTTGTTCTTTCGGTTTGTAGTTGATAAGCTTCGTATTTAGATTTAGCTGCTTGTCTTCCGTAAAAACCATCAACATTAATTATAGGTTGTAATACTTCAATTTTAGTAGCATAATTTTGTGTTTTGTTTGGATCATTTAACAAAGCTGGATTAAAATCTGATGCTGATAAAATTTCCTGATTCAATTTAGAACCAAAAGCCATTAAAGGATTTGTTGTAGAAATTGCCGTGTGTGAAGCTGTAATACTTGGCAAAAACAATGAATTAGATTGGTTATAATCTGCTTTTGCGGAAGCTGCATTTTTTTCTGCAATTTTGATTTGCAAATTGTTATCGTTTACTTTTTCTAAAATATCTTTTTTAGAAATAGTAATGGTATCTTGTGCTGAAGCATTAAAAGCTAAGGCAAAAATTCCAATTAAAGTGAGTATTAGTTTATTCTTCATGGTTTTAAACTTATTTATGCAAATGTACATACAGAAAACAGCGTAGTCAGTAACAAGAGTTACACTACATTTTATAAACGAAAAGAGGTTGTTTACTTCAATTTAAACAACCTCAAATACTAACCAATAAACTAAAAACAATCATCATTTAAGACGATTTACTATCGTGTTCCACCGTGACCTCCGGCTACAATTTTAATAATTCTAAAATTTAAATAGAAGAACTTAAAAAACTGTAAAATTGGATTTCGCATTTTAGAACGCTGTGATTTTGATATTCTTTGTGTCATTTTTTTATTTTTTTGTTGTCATTTATCAGTCTTAATACTTAAAAATCTAACCTTAATACTCTATTCAGGAATTAACCACCAAAAAGGAAGCATTTTTGCTTTATAAAGAAAAGCATAATGCAAGGATAATTTAACCCAATGTCCTGCTAACCCTATGTCTCCGAAAGTTTTGTTAATGTCTCTTCCTCCTGTTTCTGGATATTTTTTATAATCGGGAACAATTGGATACGTAGTGATACTTACACCACTACCTTGTGTCATTCCAAAACCTGCAGAAGCAATACATGCTGCTCCCATATTTCCTAAAGAACCTTTATGATGTAAGGATTCTATACCTGATTTAATGGAATCAATGATATTATCTGCAACTAATTTTGCTGTAATTCCTGATGGCATGCCTGTTCTAGGTGGTGATGGAAAAATTTCGGTTCCGTTTTTACTTTTTCTTGGTTTTGAAATGGAATGTGGTGGAGCAAAGGCAATTCCAGGAGCGAAAATATTATTGTATGAAGGGTTTTGATAAGTTTCTGGCCAATCTTGAACCGTCCATTCTTCGTAAGGTCTTGGTGTATAATCTGCATCCACTATCATAAATCCTTTAAATAATTTATCGGTAATATCTGCATCATTCTTATCATAAGCTTTGAATCCGTGACCTGAAAAAGCTGGAATTAACATGGCAAAATCAAATTCTTCAGATTTGAATTCACCTTCTAGATTTTCATAATGTGCTATTCCATCTTCCATTTTGTTGACACCAGCACCTAAAATCCATTTGATGCCTCTGTCTTCAAAAATCATTTCAATCATGTCTTTGGATTTCATGTTAAAACCATTGTAATCCATCAACATACCGTCCATTCCGAAATCTCCTAATTCATTTTCATTGGAAATCCATGTAATTTCTACTTTGTTTCTAACACCATGTCTGACCAACTCTTTTTCAACATTTAAAATATATTCAAAAGCGGCTCCTTGACAAGTTGCTTTAGCATGACCCGTTCCAATAAGAATTTTTGCTTTTTTATCGGAAGTTTTTAGTTGATCAATAAGTTCTTTTAATCCGTGCCAAGCATGTTCTGCATGATCATAAGTACAAACGGAATAAGCTTTGTTATGTCCAGGATTTAAACCTTCTGTCATATCGAAAGCTAATTTTGGTCCGGTTGCATTGATTAAATAATCATAAGTAACATTTTCTTGTGTGCCTTTCTTTTCTCCAAAAACATATTCAACAGAAACGAATGGCTTGCTTTCAGTTTTATTTCCTTCTGGATGAAAAGAAACTACTTTGGCTTGTTTGTAGCCAATTCCTTTTCTTTTATATAATGGTTCTAATGGAAAAATTAATTGTTCAGCTTTCATTCTACCAATCCCTACCCAAATATTGGAAGGAACCCATTGGTAATTTCGATTTGGAGAAACTACAAGAACTTCATGTTCTTTTCCTAGTTTTCTTCTCAAATGTGCAGCTGCTGTATGACCAGATATTCCTGCACCTAATATTACTATTTTTGACATCTTAATTAGTTTAATACATCAAATTTAGTTTAAAAACCAACCTCTTACAGTTACATTTGTTACATAAAAAAGTATCTCAAAAAGGCACTTTTTTATATAATTTAATGATCACCGTAGCCTACATCATCCATCTTCCCTCTAAAAACTTTGTATTGAACTATCATGTAAATAATTACCAAAACCAAAGCTATAAAAAACCATTTCATTCCGGTTGCCAATCCATATTCATGAGCGGCAACATTTTCAATGGTTAACGAAGGGTTTATAGTATTGGTAGACGGTAGTAGTTTAGGAAATATTGAAGCGACTGTTGAAGCTAAACCCCCAACTAAAAACAGAGTTGAAAACAAAAATCCCATTCCGTGTTTTTTAAACGATTTAACTTTAAATAAGCCAAAAATTCCAGTAAAAGTAATTAAAGGTAAAATCCATAAAAAAGGATATTGAATAAAATTATGAAACGGATTTGCTTCAATAATGTGCCAAACTAATAAAGAAATAACTACCAATGCTAGCAGAGCAAAATTCAATTTAAAGACTACTGTTTTTAGCTTTTCATTAATATCGGCATTTGTTTTATAAATAATCCAATTGGCTCCATGAATGGTTAAGGCTACAACACTTATTATTCCTAATAACAATGTAAACCAATCAATTACACCAAGATTTTCTGAAGTTGGACTAAATTCTGGATTCCATAAAGGTAAAAAGAAATAATGTGCTTCAACTGTAGAAACTCCATTTTCAACCATTCCAAGATTTACACCTCTAACTACATTTCCTAATGCTACTCCAAAGAATAAAGCTAATAACAAACTGGCAATTCCAAAAGCTTTGTCCCAAATAGATTCCCACATTGGATGGTGCACTTGACCACGTAATTCTAGACCAACAGCTCTAAAAATCAACAACCAAAGCACCATAATTAAAGGCAAATAAAACCCACTAAATGAAGAAGCATATAATGTTGGAAATGCAAAAAACAACACACCTCCAACAGCAATCAACCAAACTTCGTTTGCATCCCAAAAAGGTCCAATAGCATTTGTAATGGCTTTTTTATCTTTTTCTGTTTTACCAAAAAATAAATGTATAATTCCTGCTCCAAAATCATAACCATCTAAAACGACATAAGTAGCTAACATTATAACTATAACTATATACCAAAAATATTCCATGATCTAATGTGTTTGAGGTTTTGGACCTTTGTTAATAATTTTTCCCACTAATAAAAGAAATAACATTCCTAATAAAAGATACAATCCGATAAATCCAAGTAAAGTGAATAATGTATTTCCTGATGAAACAGTTGGTGAAGCGCCTTCTGATGTTCTTAATAAATTATAAACCAACCAAGGTTGTCTTCCTAATTCTGCCGTGTACCAACCCGTTGTATTGGCAATATATGGAAATGGAATAAAAAATAACAATAACCATAAAACCCATTTCGTTTCATATAATTTCTTTCTAATTAATTGAAAAACAGCAAAAGCCAATAATCCAATAAATAATGTACCTAAACCAACCATAATATGGTAACCATAATACAAGCCGGAAATATTTGTAGGATGAACATCTTCTGGAAATTGATCTAAACCTTTTACTTCTTGATCCCAATTTCCATAAGTTAAGATGCTTAAGATATTTGGTACCGCAATTTTATTGTCTAGTTTTTTGTTTTTTACGTCTGGTTGTCCAATTAGAACTATTTCAGAACCCCCTTTTTCAGTATGAAAAATTCCTTCCATAGCTGCAAAAGTTACAGGTTGATATTTCACAACATTTTTAGCTAATAAATCTCCTGTTGGCATCGCTACAATTAAAGAAGAAATTAAACCAAATATTACTCCTGTTTTAACGAATAATTTACCAAACTCAACGTTTTTATCATTTAAAATATAAAAAGCTCCAACACCGGCAACCACGAAAGAAGCGGTTACTAAAGAAGCAGCTTGATTATGAAAATAAGATGGTAAAAGCCAAGGGTTTGAAAATAAGGCTCCAAAATTATTCAGAACAAATTTTCCGTTTGCTAAAATTTCATATCCTACAGGATTTTGCATCCAGGAATGGGTTGCAATGATTAAATAGCCACTTGCCCAAGAACCTAAAAAGACTAAAAAACCAGTTAAAAAATGCAACTTTTGACCTAGTAATTTTTCACCAAACAAGAATAAACCTAAAAAGGAAGATTCTAAAAAGAAGGAGAACATTCCTTCCATTGCTAATGTTTGACCAATAATTCCTCCTGTGAGTTCAGAGAATTTTGCCCAATTAGTTCCAAACTGAAACTCCATTGGAATTCCGGTCACAACCCCCATTGCAAAATTTAAAGCAAAAATACGCATCCAAAATTTGGCGGCATCATTATACTGTTCGGTTTGTGTTTTAATGAATTTCCACTTAAAGTAAACAATCATTAACGAAAGTCCCATCGTTAATTGTGGAAACAAGTAGTGAAACGTGATAGTAAAGGCAAATTGCATTCTATCATAAAATAACATTTCTTCCATTATGTAAAATTTTAAACAAATTTACTAAACTTCAAACACTATAAAGTAACAAGCGTTACATAGCTAAAACTTTAACTAATGTTCAAATAAATTTAATTTGTTTTTTTATAACTCCAAACCGCAAAGCCATTAATTGCAAAAGCATAAATAGTAATTATTGCAATTTGATTTTTTATATCACTAAAACCTGCTCCCTTTAGCATAACCATTCTTATGACCTCTACAAAATAACGTATTGGATTCAATAAAGTGACTTTTTGAGCCCAATTTGGCATACTTTCAATTGGAGTGAAAAGTCCGCTCATTAAAATGAATATTACAGTAAAAAACCAAGCAATAAACATAGCTTGTTGTTGGGTTTCGGTATGATTGGAAATAAATAGTCCAATTCCGAGAATTAAAATTAAATAAATAGAAGTGAATCCATAAATCAAGAAAATATTCCCTAAAATGGGTACGTTGAAAACTAGCTTTGCAATAGTCAATCCGACAGTTAAGACCATTAAACCAATTACCCAAAACGGAAATAATTTTCCAATTATAAATTGGTGCTTTTTAATGGGTGTTACATTAATTTGTTCTAAAGTTCCGACTTCTTTTTCACGAACAATATTCATGGACGATAAGAATAAGGAAAGCATTGTTACTAATAAAACTAAAATTCCTGGAACCATAAATGTTTTATAATTCAAGGTTTTGTTATACCAAAATGATGGGATTGTTGTTATATTTTCGGCTTGTACAATAGTTCCTTGATTGTAGGTTTGCAACTGTGTTTGTATAGATTGATTATAACCCGAAATAATTTGCGTAATATAAACATTTGAAACTCCAGCAGCTGCTCCATCTATAGCGTTGATACTTACCGAAAGATTTGTGTTTTGTTGCTTGATTAAATTACGTTCAAAATAAATTGGTATTTCGAGAATTACATCTACATTTCCTTTCTGCATTTGTAGATTGGCTTCTTTTTTTGAAGAAAATTGAGATATTATATTAAAATAATTGGATGCTTGAAACTTGCTTATCAATTCGCGTGAAGCTGAAGAATGATCATTATCAACATAGGAAAACTTAATATTTTTGACTTCAAAACTAGCTGCGTTTGACAGAACAACCAATTGCATTAATGGTAAAATAAAAATAATAGGCAACATACTTTTATTTCTAAAAATTTGCTTGAACTCTTTTTGTATGATGAATAATATTGTTTTCATTTTATTTAGTTTTTGCCACGAAGACACAAAGTCACAAAGTTTTTTTTATTGAAATTGATTATTCTAATCTTATTTTATATTTTCTGATGCTGATTACTGTGTAAATTATTGTCATTGTAATAATAATTAAAGTTTCTTTCCAAATTAAAGCAAAACTTGAACCTTTTAACATGATGGCTTTGATGATGATGATGAACCATTTGGCTGGAATGATATTACTGATGACTTGTAATGGTAATGGCATGCTCGAAATGGGAAAAATAAATCCAGACAATAAGATTACAGGCAACATTAATCCGAATAACGAAATCATCATGGCGGTTTGTTGAGAATTAGACAAAGTGGAAATTAAAATTCCTAATGCTAATGCGCAAACTATAAACAAAACGCTTTCTATAGCTAATAAAAAAAGACTTCCTTCAATAGGCATTTTGAACACAAAAAAACCTAAAAGCAGAATAACTGTTGCATTGATTACTGATAAAAAGATGTAAGGAAATACTTTTCCGATGATGACTTGAAACGGTTTTAGCGGAGAAACTAATAGGATCTCCATGGTGCCTAATTCTTTTTCTCGTGTAATGGAAATAGAAGTCATCATTGCTGAAACCAACATTAAAATTACCGTCATTACTCCGGGAACGAAAGTAAAAACACTTTTCATTTCTGGGTTGTAAAACAATTGGGTTTGCGTTTGAATTTGATAAGTTGGCTTATTGTTTTTGTTTTTTTCTTGAATAAAGTTTTGTAAAATCGACGTAATATAATTAGATATCGTATTAGCCATATTTGGATCGGTTGCATCTGTAATTACTTGTACTTTACCGTTTTTTTGGGTTTGTAAATGCTTGATGAAATCATTTTCAAAAACCAAAACGGCTTTAACTTTTCCTTTCTTGAAAACAGATTCTATTTGTGCTTCGGTTGTAATTTCTTGTTCGATATCAAAATAAGAGGAATTACTTATTTTTTGAATTATTTTTTGGGTTTCGGTGTCTTTTGATTTATCGAGAATAGCAATTTTTACGTTGTTAATTTCGTTTGTGATAGCGAAACCAAACAACATAATTTGTGCAATTGGCATTCCGAAAAGTATGAACATAGAACGTTTATCACGAAAAATGTGATAAAATTCTTTTTTTACAAAACCGATGAATCTTTTCATTTTTTAGTAATTAGTTTACTCGATATTTCGAGCCAATTTTAAAAAAACATCATTCATAGAATCTACTTTGAATTGTTCTTTTAATTTTTTGGGCGTGTCAAGTGCTTCAATAACTCCGTCAACCATTATGGAAACACGGTCGCAATATTCGGCTTCGTCCATGTAATGCGTGGTTACGAATATGGTTGTGCCTTTATACGCTTGTGTATATATCATTTCCCAAAACTGTCTTCTGGTTATTGGGTCAACTCCACCAGTTGGTTCATCTAAAAACACAATTTTTGGTTCGTGTAATAAAGCAACTGAAAATGATAATTTTTGTTTCCAACCTAATGGTAATGAACCGACCAAATTATCAGCAACGTCTTGCATTTCTAATTCTTGAACTAATTGGATTGTTTTTTCTTTAATCAGCTTTCGCGATAAACCGTAAATTCCTCCAAAAAAAGTAATATTTTCTTTAATGGTTAAATCGTCGTACAAAGAAAATTTTTGACTCATATAACCAATGCTTTTCTTAACCATTTCTGCTTGAGTCAATACATCAAAACCTGCTACATTTGCTTTACCCAAAGTTGGATTTGAAATTCCAATGAGCATTTTCATTGCAGTTGTTTTTCCTGCTCCGTTTGCTCCCAAAAAACCAAAAATCTCTCCTTTGTAGACATCAAAAGTGATTCCTTTCACTGCTGTAAAATCGCCAAATTGTTTGGTTAAGTTTTCTACTTGTATGATTTTTTCTTTATCCATAATTACAAATCCATAAAGACATCTTCAATGGATGTGATTGCTTTTTTTATTATAATTTCTAAATGATTCTTATGCTCTAAATATTCCTTTAAATCATTTGGATTGAAATCAGCATTTGTATCGATATAATGAATGAATTCTCCAAAAGCATAAACACTATAATGACTTGGATAGTTTTTTAAATCGTGAATTAATCCGTGTGTGTTTTTGGATTGAATATCATAAATTACTTTTTCATAATTGGCTGTTATAGCTTGTGGTGAATCAATTTTTAAGATTTTACCTTTTTGAATTAAAGCAATTCTATCACATAAGGCAGCTTCATCCATATAAGGTGTGGAAACTAAAATGGTGATTCCTTTTTGTTGTAAACGTTTTAGCATTTGCCAAAATTCTTTTCGAGAAACAGGATCAACTCCTGTTGTAGGCTCGTCTAAAAACAAGACTTTTGGAGCATGAATTAAAGCACAACACAACGCTAATTTTTGTTTCATTCCACCAGATAAAGCTCCTGCTCTACGTTTTTTAAACGGTTCAATTTGAACGTAAATATCTTCGATTAAATCGTAGTTTTCTTCAATAGTTGTTCCAAAAATAGTCGCAAAAAAAGTTAGATTCTCTTCCACCGTTAAATCTTGGTACAACGAAAACTTGCCCGGCATATATCCAACCGAATTTCTTATGGATTTATAATCCTCAACAACATCAAAATTTGCTACCGTTGCTTTTCCTTCATCAGCAATTAAAAGTGTAGTTAAAATTCTAAAAATAGTCGTTTTACCTGCACCATCTGGACCAATTAATCCAAATAATTCTCCAGAATTTACTTCAAAAGAAATTGAATCAATAGCTTTGATTTTGTTGTAAGATTTGGAAATATTTTGGACTGAAATACTCATTATTTAATTATGAATTGTGAGTTATGAATTATTTAATTAAAAGGAAATTACTCATTTCAATTGCATCAACTCTATGTTTTACGTTTGGTTCGATTTTTACATAATCACCAGATTTTAAACTGATTTTTTGTGCATTTTCATCGCTAAAAATTGCTTCTCCAGAAACACAAACTAGTAAAGCTGGAATTTTTGTAATATGCTCTTTTAATTGTTCTCCTTTTGCAATTTGTATGGAAATAACATTTTGAGATGGTTCAAATAAAACATTCGTTTGAACTGCTTTTCCTTCTGTATGTAAGTCTTGTAAATTCATTATTCGAAGTATTGATTAAATGTTGTAAATGAGTTTTGAATTTCAGTAAATTGTTCGTCAGATTTATCTTTTGAAAAATCATCAACTAAATCAAGATATGGCAATAACCATTTATGTAATTCGTCATGTGCTTGACCTTTCATGGTGCAATTTGACGTTAATAAATCTAGATTTTTCTTTAAATTATCTGCTAATAATTGATAATTTTCGGGTGTTCCTTTGTCAAAAGAAGCTACATCTTTTTCCATGTTGCGAATATGGTTCATCATTTCAACATCCACTTTCCATTTTTTGTCGCCATCTAATTGAATAGCTTCATCAGCTGAATGATTGTGAACTTCAGTTTCAATTGTTTGATTTACTTCAGTAATTTCATTTTTTGCTTTGTCGTTGCACGAAAAAAGAAAAAATGTAGAAATTGCAATAGTTGTAATTTTTAATTTGTTCATAATTTATAGTTTTTGATTTTTGCTATTGCTATTGAATTATAATTTAACTTCTGCTGGCATTCCAATTTTCAAACTGCCATCATTCTTAACGATTACTTTTACTGCGTAAACCAAATTGACTCTTTCTTCTTTGGTTTGGATAATTTTTGGCGTGAATTCAGCTGATGATGAAATCCAAGAAATTTTCCCTTTATATGGTTTTGTCCCTTCATTTTCATCAATTGAAACATTTACTTCTTGCCCAACTTTTATTGATGATAATTGAGTTTCACTAAAATAAACTCGTAAAGTCATTTCAGATAAATCAGCAATTTTATATATTGGTTTTCCAAAAGCAGTTATCTCATTTGGTTCAGCATATTGAGCTAAAACCGTACCTTTTACAGGATTAATAATTTTTGATTTTTTAAGTTGTTCGTTAATTTTTTCAATTTGAACTTCAATTGATTTTACTTCATTTACAATTGGAGCATTTTGCGTTTCTACACTATTTATTTGTTGTTGCAACACTTTTACTTTTCCAGTAATTTCATCAACTTGACGTTTAGTTGCTGCATTTTCATCAAACATATTTTTAATACGTTTTTGCTCTATTAAAGTGGTTTTTAATTGCTCATTCAACACATTTCGTTGCGACAAAACATTAGCTGATTTAGAATAAATTGTGCTTTTTGAAGCTATTAATTGTTGCTTGTTTAAGTACAATTGAACTGTATCTATTTGTCCAACTACTGCATCTTTCTCAAGTTGCAATCCTTCGTCAAGATTTAAAAATTCTATTTTCCCATTGCTTTCGGCTGAAATTGTAACTTCGGTTGCTTCAAAATTTCCGTAAGCATCTGCTTCATTATCATTCTTGTTGCAAGAAAATAAAGTTAATGCGATTAATATTGTTAGTAAATTTTTCATTTTAATTTTGTCCTTTAATCGTTTGATAATTTATTTTAGCTAATTGAAGTTGTGTTTCATGTATTTTTTGATTAGTCTTTGCGTCAAAAAGATTGTTTAACTCTGTTATATAATCTGAAGAAGTTATTACACCATTTCGCAATTGAGAATCATACGACTGTAACACTTTTTCACGCAATTGAATGATTTGCACATCCGTTTTAATGATAGTTTCCATTTTTAAAATTTCTGATTTTAACTCATTTAATTGCATTTGATTATTGGTTTCAAAAGTTTCTTTTTCAGTTGAAATAATTTCTTTTGCAACATCTAAAGCTTCTTTTTCTGTTTTTGATTTATTCCAATCGAACACATTCCAATTTAATTTTAAACCAACTATATAAAAACTCTCAAACGAATTATTTAACATATTCAAACCAGGATTTCCATAACCAGCTTGACCAAAAGCGTTTAGTTTTGGTAAATTTGATTTTGAAATTACATCTTTAGAAGCCTCAATTTGAGTTTGTTGCAATTCGAAAAATTGTATTTCCGGTCTAGTTCCGTTAGTTTCTAAATTTAAAATTGGTTGTTCTAGAATAGTGTTTTCAGCAAATGAAGTAGATGTTAAACTCGCTAAATTTTGAAGTTCCTTTATTCTTTGGAATGAATTTTCGGTTAAAGCTTGCTCTAACTTTAGTAATTCAGCTTCTAAAACTTGCTCTGATGCTGGTAAAATAGCTCCATTTCTAACTCCAGATTTAACTTCGCTAATTTTTTCTAAAATTGAATTCTTCTTTGAAATCAACAATCGATTTTGTTCTTGCCACAATAAAATCATCATATAAGAATAATTAATTCTCGATTTTAATTGATACAAATTAACCGCAACTTGTTGTTGAACCGTTTGCGCTTGAACTTCTTTTAATTTAGAATTAGCCTCAATCATTCCGCCATTATAAATTAACTGATTAACATCTAGAGTAGCTCTATATTGATCTTTATTTAAAGGTGTAATTGTTACGTTTGGCAAACTAATAGGCAATTGTGTTACGGCAGATTGATAGGTTGCTTGAGCGTTAATATCAATTTTGGGCAATTTTGCTTTGTTTAATGCATCAATTTCTAAAGCAGATTTTTGTTGCAGTAAATTAGTCTGTTTAGCTAATGGATAATTTTTTTCTACCAAATCATAACATTCGTTCAATGTAATATTTTGTTGAGCTTGAAGGAAAGATCCAAAAAACAGGAATAAAATTATAATTAAATTTCTCATTTTTTAATACTATTTATTAGCATTGAAGCTATGTGTGTTTTACGTTCTATTAACAAGTTGTTATATTCTTCTTCATTCGAGTTTGTTATTTTTTGAAGCAAAGGTGCTCCAACAAATGGAAAAACAGATAACGAAAACATATCAATTAATACTTGTTTTGGATTTACATTTCTTAAGGTTCCCTTTTGGATTTCTTCTTCAATTTGCAATAGAAAATGCGTTGGTTTAGGAAATTCAGCTTGACTAAAAAATTGATTCGTAAATTCAGGATTATTGTTTAATTCTTGAATAATGAATGTGGGTAAAAACCTATTTTCCATAACAAATGAAATATACTTACCTGCAAAATTTTCAATTTTATCAAACAACGAATCTTGAGAATTTAACACTTGATGAATTTGCGGTGCCAATTGCATAAATGCTTTTTTAAAAACGGCTTCAAAAAGCAATTGCTTACTTCTAAAATAATAATGCAACATTGCTTTATTAATTCCAGCTTCGTCGGCAATTTCTTGCATTCTTGCACCAGCCATTCCTTTTTTATGAAAAATGGTTATCGCACTTTTCAATATTATTTCTTCTGTATTATATTCTGTTTTCTCCATTTTAACTAATCGGTTCAACCATTTGGTTAACAAATATACAAAAAAAAGCATCTCAATAAAGAAATGCTTTTAATTTTGTGATTAATCTTCTTTTTTAGCTTCTACTTTTTTAGAAGAGCAACAAGAACTTTTAGCTTCTGTTCCACATGCTTTTTTCTCAGATGAAGCCGAAGTTGCCTCTTTCTTTTCAGAAGAACAACATGCTCCTTTTTCAGTTTTTTTAGCTTCTTTCTTTTTTTGAGTTTGAGCTGTAGCGTCTACAGAAAACATAAATGCAGCAATTGCTACTATTGTTACTAATTTTTTCATGTGTATCGTTTTAATTATTTTTAATCGTTTCAGTCACAAATATATAAATATTTGTTTAACTTTTTTATTTCTTTTATTTTTTTATGATTTTTTTTGATTCGTAAAATTTATGGTCAAAAACAAATGTTAAAATAACCGTTTTAGTTTGTGCGTCTTCTAAACTAAAATCCATTTGGTTAATTCCTATTTTTAAATCTTCAATTGTTCCTTCTGATAAAATTTTTCCATCTAAACTCGAAATCATATATTCTAATTCGGCTACATATGGAATTGTCAAATCAACTTTGATAGTGTCATTTTCAGCAGGATTTGGATAAACCGTAAATGTAAAAGGATTTCTTCCATCAATTTTATCAACACTTAAGGCTGGATTATAAACCAACTTAACTTCATAAACTGTTGGATCTGCGCTAGTAGTACTGGTTTGATTATTAGTAAATGGAGAAGTTGAACTACTTTGAATCCCACCAAAAAGATGACCAATTACAAATTCCGTTGCCATTATATCAGAAAGTTTTATTACTTCATTTGTGTAATGAGGCAAAGTTTCATTCGGAATAAATTCTGCTCCAGCACCTTTTAAATTAGGCATTTCAACTGGCAATTGATACTCGGTTAAAGAGCCGTTAGAAGTTCTAGTCGTTCTACTAATAGTTTTTACAAAAGGAACTGTATCATCTTGAATTAAAGTGCCGTTATTATAATAGTATTGACTAATTCCACCAAAAAACAGATTATGCATATTATTATTAGTTGCATCATATAAACAAGCTTTTCCTGAATGATAATTGCTCAAATATTGATTAAAACCTGTTTGTGGAAAATAACCACTAGTTTTAATATCAACTGGATATAAAAATGGCAAATCTGCATTAATTTGAAATACTCCAGAAGAAATAGTGTACCCTAATTCACCATTTGGGAAAACTTGTGGTAATAAATTATAATCCCTTCTATGTAAATGAACAGCATCAGTAATAGTCGAATAATTACTGATAGACAATTGTGTTCCTGAATTATCAATTTCAAACTTTCTAATTGAATTTGAATAGGTTTGAGTAAATGTTGGATTATTCATAGGATTATATCGTCCATCAAAACGATGACCACCAATTAAATAAAACTCATTACCGATTTTACCTAATTGACCTCCAGTAATAGCAAAATTTGCATTGGTAATTTGCTTAAAATAACTTGTAATATTAGCATTAGTCATAATCGCTGTAATCAAACCTGAAACATCAATTGACGTTAATTTATCATGTGTAATATGATCATTGGCCGAAGTTGCAAAAGCATAACCACCAATTATATACAGTGCATTTCCATCTTGATAAAAATTCATGTTAGTTGATTGTAATTGCTCTTGAATTCCCGTTGCTAAAGTGGTTACAGAAGCAGACCAGATTTGTTGTGAAGCAATATCAACTACATAAATATCCGTATTATTCTGGCTTCCGGGAAAAGCATTAAAAGGCTGACGAGCGTGCATTCCATCTTTTCTTCCACCTATTATCAACCATTTTCCGTTGTGTTGTCCAAATGCGTATGAATGTAAACCTGGTAACCCTGAAACAGTAACAGGTGTCAAAACTACATCATAGGGAAAATTGTTTTGTCCTTGAATTAGTTGTGTTAAAACCAATACAAGAAAAAATATAAACTTTTTCATTTTGTTATATGTTATGTTAACTGCTAGTAAAGCAGCATTAAAATTGAAACGTAATTACAACATAAACTTTGGAGGATGCCAAATGGTAGTTTGATAAATTGAAACAAAAAAAGCTTCATAAAACGAAGTTTCTTTTTTCAATTTAAAATCTGAAATTATAGTCTTAAGTGAATAATGAATTTCATGTATCACCTGTACGGGACTAAAATTTAAACCCATTACAAATTTACTATGCTCACATTCTTTTTCTTGAGAATCATCAAATGATTGTTCACAGCTACTCCCAAATTGAAGTTTAATGGCACGCACAGAAGGCAATGCCGTTAAAGCAATCAAGTAGATAAAAAGTATGTAAACTTTAAATTTCATTTGACAAATGTATATTATTTTTTAGGTGATTTTACAAATATATTAAATAATAGCCCACCCATTAAACCACCATACAAAGTACTATTTAAAGGCTTTGAAGTTATTGCACATGTTCCTGATGCACAACCTACAAAATAATAATAAGCGTAGCCAGCAATTAATCCGACAGCAATTCCAATTCCGGTAATGATGTATCCTTTTTTAGTCATTATTGTTTCTTATTAAAAGTTATGCTCCAAATTCCTCTTACTTCATTTTCTGTATAACCAATTGCTAAATCGTTTGGATATAATTTTAAGGTTTTAGCTCTAACTTCTGGCTTGATATTTTCAGGTTTTCCGTGGCATTGCAGACACATTGTGTTGGTTGGAATGGGATAGTACCATTTTACTTTATCACCTTTATCTACAACTACAGGTTTAGCTTCTTTATTTGCTGCAATCTCTTTTTTGAATTGTGCTATGTAAACCAACTCTTCTGCATTTGCCTTGTTGTTTGGGTTTCTATTTTTGTCGGAAACTCGTTTAATTGTTGTGTTATGTTTTACGGACATGCTATCGGTTAAAGGCATCGCTTGAATGTTACAAAATGCTAAGGCTTCTAATGTTCCTTTCTTTTGAATGGTTCCCATTAAATTTTGACCTAATAATTTTTTGGTTGAAAGGGCATATTCCAATCCGATTTCTTCATAGGATTTTTGTTTTTCAGCTACTATTACATTTTTTCCTGGTTGTGTCCAATTGTCGTTTCCATGACCTTGCCAATGTTCTTTGAACCAAGCGGGTTCTTCAATTTGATAATCAAACATAAAATAGGCAATTTGAGCAACCGCATTCTCAGGAAAAACTTGTTTGGGCATTACCCCAAATTTTTTAACAGCACCGTGCATTTTAGTATTATCTTCTGTTGGATTTTCCACAAAATTAGAAATAGCTTTTACAAAGTCTTCTTTAGTATCATAATCCATTAAATATCTCGCTTTTATCGCAATCATTGGTGGAGCAATTCTACCTTCATTTTCTTTAGCACTTGGACTATGGCACAAATAACAATGCGTTTCCATTAGTTTTTTTCCGTCATGAGCAATGGTGTCTAATTGAACCTTTTCGCTTTCAATTGGCTTATACTTTTCTTTCTTTTCATTGCAAGAAAAAAGTAAAATTGAAATTAGAAGTAAAAGTAGCTTTTTCATAAGAATAGTATTTAAAACAAATTTACGTACTTCATTGCTTTTTAATTGTAACGAATGTTACAAATATGACAATTATCATATTTTAATTTCCTGATAATTAGCATTTTTGTATGGTATAAATTAGGTGTGTTATGCAAATAGATGTAGATATCTTATTCACTTGGGGCGCAGTAGCTAAAAAGTATCAAAAAGATGAAGTAATCTTTTATGAAGATGAAAGTGCGTTGTTTTATTATCAAATTGTTGAAGGAACTATTAAAATGTTTAGTGCAAATGATGATGGTAAAGAATTCACTCAAGGTGTTTTTGACAAAGGATGCAGTTTTGGTGAACCACCTTTGTTTATTGATGGGATCTATCCCAGTTCAGCAATTACTACTGAAGAAAGTGTTATTATAAAGATTTCAAAAGATAAATTTTTGACAATTATTGATGAATATCCTGAAATTAACAAAAGTTTTATGCAACTTTTAGCCTTACGTGTTTATAGAAAATCTTTAACCAATAAAAATATAATCAATCAAAAACCTGAACACAGAATCATTGCTTTTTTGAGGGATTTCAAACAAAAAAATGCAATTGCTGAATCAGAAAAAACACAAATTCCTTATACTAGACAAGAAATTGCTGATTTTACAGGTTTAAGAGTAGAAACTGTAATTAGAACTTTATCACAAATGAAAAAATGTAATAAGGTAGAAATAAATAATCACAAATTATTTTATTAATGAAATTAAACTTTTCATACTGGATTAAATTTTCCTTATTTAATTTATTGTTAGTCGCATCATTAGGCCTTTTAATGCGTTATAAAATTGCCTTCGAGTTTCCGTTTCTGAATCAAAAAAACATTCAACACTCACATTCGCATTTTGCCTTTGCAGGTTGGGTTTCTCAAACTTTAATTGTTTTGATGGTTCATTTCCTATCCAAACAAAATACTACCATAAATCTTGAGAAATACAAAAAGGTTTTTATAGCTAATTTGGTTTGTGCCTACATCATGCTTTTTAGCTTCATCTTTCAAGGTTATGGATTGATTTCCATTTTATTTTCAACCTTATCTATTTTTGTCTCATTTTGGTTTGCAATATTATATTTTAAAGACTTGAAATTAGTTTCTAATAATTCTTTAGCAAAAAACTGGTTTAAAGCAGCTTTATTTTTTAATGTAATTTCTTCTTTAGGAACTTTTGCTTTAGCTTATATGATGGCAACAAAAAGTTTACATCAAGACTTTTATTTGTCATCTATTTATTATTATTTACATTTTCAATATAACGGCTGGTTTTGGTTTGGCATAATGGGTTTATTTGTAAATCAACTTATATCAAATTTGGTTCTAGAAAAAGCGAATAAAATTATATTTACTTGGTTTTTTATAAGTTGCATTCCTGCTTATTTATTATCTGTTTTATGGTTAAAATTACCTATTTGGATATATGGATTAGCTATATTAAGTGCAATTCTACAAGTTTTTGCTTGGATGAAATTCATCAAAATAATAATTCCAAATTTCATCAAAAATTATTCTTTAGCTCCTTTTTTTAAATGGATTTACATTAGTATAGTTGTTTGCATTTCTATAAAATTCTTATTACAATTAGGTTCAACTGTCCCAGAGATAGGAAAATTAGCTTTTGGCTTTAGACCAATAGTTATTGCTTATTTACATTTGGTTTTACTAGCAATAATTTCTGGATTTTTATTGGTTTACTTATTTACAAATCAACTAGTAATTCAAAATAATAGAATCAAAAAAGCCTTAGGTTTGTTTATTATTGGTATCTTTTTAAATGAATTGGTTTTAGCCATTCAAGGAATTGCTTCTTTCAGTTATACTTTAATTCCTTATGCAAACGAGATGCTTTTTGGAATAGCAATATTATTATTTTTTGGAGCATTCCGAATGTTTTATTTAAACCAAAAAAAAGTTAAAAAAAACATAGTTTTATGATTTGACTCATAAAATTTAATCTAGTAATGTTGGTACTTTGTAGTATAATATTAAAGTACAACCATTATGAAAAAAACAATCTCATTTTTAGCCATTGCTTCTTTATTCTTTTTAGGAAGTTGCAAAGAAAATAATGAAACTCCACAAGAAGCTACGGCTTCAGAAAATTCTGTTGATTTAAGCGTTGGACAAGAAGGTGTTCAAGATGATGTTTCTAATCCAAACATTGTTCAGGTGGCTTCTGGAAGTGAAGATCACACAACTTTAGTTACAGCTGTAAAAGCTGCAGGCCTAGTAACTTCGTTAAGTAATGCTGGACCATTCACCGTTTTTGCTCCAACAAACGCTGCTTTTGAAAAATTACCAGCTGGAACAGTAGAAGGATTATTAAAACCAGAGAAAAAAGGTGACTTAGAAAATGTTTTAGGTTACCATACGTACGTTGGAATTCTTAAAGCTGAATATATGCAAGATGGACAAGAATTTGATATGGTTTATGGTGGAAAAGTAAAAATCACTAAAGAGGGTGAAAAAACTTTAGTAAACGGTTCAGAAATTGTAGCTTCAATACCAACATCAAACGGAATAATTCACGTAATTGGTGACGTTTTATTACCAAAATAAAAGATAATTATTAATTCAAAATTGTTCTTTTTTAATTGAAAAAAGCATAGGCTATCGTAACCTATGCTTTTTTTTATTTTAACATGAAAAAATAAAATATGATTTAAGTCATAATTTAAACACTTAATTATCATTCAATTTGTAAATCATTTAAATTTTTATACAAATGGAAAATCACGTTTACAATGTAAATTTAGAATGGAATAGTGACAGAAAAGGAACAATGTCATCTCCAGAATTACCAATCAACATTGAAGTTGCAACTCCACCAGAATTTGACAAAGGAATGCCAAATATTTGGTCACCAGAACATTTATTTACAGCATCTGTTGTAAGTTGTTTTATGACAACTTTTTTAGCCATTGCAGAATATTCTAAATTTGATTTTATTTCGTTCAAATGCAATTCTCAAGGAATTTTAGAAAAAATTGATGGTAAGTATTTAATGACTAAAATCATACTTTCACCCGAATTGATAATAGACAATCAAGATAAAATAGAAAAAGCAAAACGCATTTTAGAAAAATCTGAAGCTGCCTGTTTAATTTCAAATTCTATTAAAAGTGAAGTTGAGCTAAGGGCAATAATAAATGTAGAAAATTAGGTTTAACAATGTATAATCATTCAAAATACATTATTATTATTCTTTCTGTATTAATTGGAGTATTCTCTATTTACAACTACATCCTTTACACTTCCAAATCTGCTTACAATACTGTTCATTTATCACAAAACGCAATAAAAGGTGAAAATATTTGGCTTAAAAACAACTGCAATTCATGCCATCAAATATATGGTCTGGGCGGCTACCTTGGTCCCGACATTACTAATGTATACTCTAGAGAAGGAAAAGGAGAAGAATACATAAAAACCATTGTAAATAGTGGCATAAATTCAATGCCAAAATTCAATTTTTCGGAAGATGAAAAAGATTTATTAGTCCAGTTTTTTAAAGAAATTGATCAAACAGGTTATTATCCAGATGTAAATGCTACAATTAATAAGGATGGCTGGGTAATCATAAAAAATAAGACTTTAGAAGATGGCAAAAAATAAGTATTTTTTTTATTTTATAATCATAGCCTTAATTTCTTTGTTTTTAGGAATGAATTTCGGCTTACTAGCAGGTTTTCAATATATTATTCCAGATTTTATAAAAGAAACACTTCCTTTTAATGCTGTTCGTCCTTTACATACTTTATTTGTGGTTTCTTGGATTTTATTAGCTGCTGTTGGTGGTATTTATTACTATATCACTACAAATTCATCCATAAAATTCTATAATTATAAGCTTATAAAATGGCATTTCTGGCTATTCATTTTAACCGGAATTGGCATTGCATTTTCATATGCGTCTAAAAATTTTGCAGGTAAAGAATATTTAGAATTTCCGAGTTATTTTTATTTTCCAATAGTTTTAGGTTGGATTTTATTTGGCATAAATTATTTTAAATCAATGCGTTCAACGTTTAAAAGTTGGCCTGTATATTACTACATGTGGTCAACCGGAATTATATTGATGATTTTTCATTTTACCGAAGCTCATTTATGGATACTACCCTATTTTAGAGACAATTTCATTCAAAACATTGCCATCCAATGGAAATCTGGTGGTTCTTATGTTGGTTCTTGGAATATGCTGGTATACGGAACTGCACTTTTTGTAATGGAAAAAATAAGTGGCGAAAATAGTTACGCAACTTCTAAAAAAGCATTCTTTTTTTACTTTTTGGGACTAACTAATTTAATGTTTGGTTGGGCTCATCATATTTATATGGTTCCCACAGCTTCATGGATTCGATATTTTGCTTACATAATTAGTATGACCGAATGGATTATATTATTTTCAATTATATACGATTGGAAAAAAAATCTGTCTCAAGAGAAAAAAACAAAATTTTCAATTGCTTATAAATTCATGATTTTAGCTGATTTATGGGTGTTTCTTAATATAATTTTGGCTCTATTAATATCAATTCCATCAATCAATTTATTTACTCATGGAACTCATATTACAGTAGCACATTCAATGGGAACAACTATTGGAATAAATACTTTAATATTATTTTCATCAATAACTTATATATTTAATACTGAATTTTCATTTTCAGAAGCCACTATAAAAAAGCTTAAAAAAGGAATACAACTTTTTCATATTTCGTTTATTCTATTCTGGATAACACTTTTAATAATGGGATTAAAAAAAAGCATTTGGTTGTTTGGAAATTCAAACGAAACATTTAGCAAATTTCAAGAGTCACAGGATGTTTTGCACATTAGTTTTGTGTTTTTTGGAATTGGAATTATCGCAGGATTAGGAATAATTATCTATAATTTAATTAAAACATACCAACGAAAACAAACGAAAACAATTTAAAAAAAATATATGTCTAACAAAAAAAACAATCATACTTTTCATATTCCTGTTATGGGATTGGCGTTCACTATTGATAGCCCAATCCGTGTAGCTCAATATGGAATTTCTTCGACAGTATCGATTACTGATGATGATTTAATCGAAAAAATGAGGGCTTTTTATAGCGAAAAGTTCAGCATTCCTTATCAAGAAATCACTCTAAAAATTAGTGATTATCGTGCCGAAAGAATTACGCATTATTTAAACTTGATGGATACTATTGTAAACGATAAATTCGAAAAATTTAAACACGAAATTACAGAAAGTAAAACGGCTTTAGAAAACTACATTGCACTTTTACCTAACAAATCTGATCTAAAAAAAGGCTTGCAAGAGTTTGTTGAAGAAGGATTTTCAATGAAAGATAATTTAGTGAATTATATTGAAAAAAATATTTCTTTAGGTGAAATAGATGTCAATATTATGACAAAAGTAAACAAAGACAACTTTGAGGGTGATATTCAATTGCCTATTGAATTTAACGATGCTCATGCTGCTTTAAGAGGGTTTGCGAATAGTAATCTTAATTCTTCTGTAGTTTTATCTGCTGGAATGAATCCGAGATTATACAGCTATTTTGAAAATTTTTCTGATTTTTTTCCTGATGAAAATACCTGTCTAAAAAAGAAAATTATTCTAAAAGTGAGTGATTATCGTTCAGCTTTAATTCAAGGAAATTTTTTAGCCAAAAAAGGACTTTGGGTTTCTGAATATCGAATTGAATCTGGTTTAAATTGTGGTGGTCATGCTTTTGCAACAGATGGTTTTTTATTAGGGCCAATTCTTCAAGAGTTTAAAGACAAAAGGAATGATTTAGTTCAATCTACTTATGATTTGATGATTAAAGCATTGGAAATAAAAAACTTACCTATTCCAAAGAAACCATTACCCATTAAAATTACAGCTCAAGGTGGTGTAGGAACAGCAGCAGAACATGCCTTTTTATTGGAAGAATTTCAGCTAGATTCTATAGGATGGGGTTCACCCTTTCTTTTGGTTCCAGAAGCTACTTCAGTAGATACAGAAACTCGAAAACTGATGGCAAACGCAAAAGAAAATGATTTTTATTTGAGTACTATTTCACCACTAGGAGTTCCTTTTAATTCAATTAAAGGAGTTTCAAACGATTATTGGAAACAAAAAAGAATAAATGATAAAAAAGCAGGGAGTTCTTGTCCTAAAAAGTTTTTAGCTTTAAATAAGGCTTATGATAAAAAAGGAACTTGTACGGCTTCAAAAAAATATCAAGATTTTGAAATAGAAAAATTAGAAGCTCAAAAAGAGGAAATTTCTTCTTCGGAATTCAATTCAAAATATGAAAAAATTACCGAAAAAGCTTGTCTATGTGTTGGATTAGCCAATGCTTCTTATTTAGAAAATAATATCCCTATAAAAGGACAACAACAAGGTATTGTTATTTGTCCTGGTCCAAATCTTGCTTATTTTGATAAAGAAGTTTCTTTAAAAGAAATGATGCAACATATTTATGGAAATACAAACGTAATGTTTGAAACTGACAGACCAAATTTATTTATTAAAGAGCTAAAAATGTATGTGGATTATTTCAAAAATGAGATAAATACTTTTACAGATGAAGTTTCTGCTAATCAGTTAAAAAAATGGAATTCGTTTCGAAATAATATTAATGAAGGAATAAGTTTTTACAAAACTATGTTCTTAAACGCTACTTTTTTTAATACTGAAAAATCAATTATTCTAAAAAAATTAGAAGACTATAAAACAGAAATTAATAATATTGAATTTGGAGTTGAATTAAAAACTATCTAAAAATAACTGGAATTGAAGTTGAGTTTTTCAATTTTCCACTTAATTTAAAATAAGAATTAGGTATGTCTCCCAGAGTTTTTACATCATTTTTAAACTGTTGAATATAATAATTGCCTGTGTAACGATTCGTTGTTAGATAGGCAATCATTTCATTTATTTCTTCAACTGAAATTAAATCGGAATGATATGTAGTTCTTATTTCAAAATCAATAGTACTATCCAATAATAGTCTAAAAGATTCTTCAAATGGTTTAAATAAATTAGATTTTGTGATGTTTTCAAATTTTTTGGGTACCGATTTAAAATCTAAAGCGACATAATCAAGCAAATTTTCTTGTAATAATTGTTTTAAAACAAAAGGTTTTGAACCATTAGTATCCACTTTTATTTTGAATCCTAATTCTTTTAACTCTCTTATATGTTCGACAATGTTTTTATGAATTAAGCATTCACCACCACTAAAAACAACAGCATCGAGCAATCCTTTTCTTTTATGGAGAAATTGTTTCACTTCAACAAATGAAATAGTTCCTTTACCTAAAACAATTTCAGGATTATAACAATACAAACATCTCATATTACAGCCTACATACCAAAGTATGCAAGCTGATTTATGAGGATAATCTAAAAGTGTAAAAGGTGTTATATAAGAAATTGGTTTAGCTAACACACGTTTTCTTTAAAGTGAACTCGTTGTTTGTGCTCTCCTTTTTTACCAATATTAAAGCTCTCAACAGGTCTATGATAACCCATTACTCTTGTATAAACTAAGCATTTAGTTCTTAATTCTTGATTCTGTTCTAGTACTTCGTTATTTTTTGTGTTCATGAGGTTTGGATTTATGGTTTTCTATTAAGTTTTCATCACATTTTGGGCAATATTCATGTTCGCCATTCAAATAACCGTGAATTGGACAAACACTAAAAACGGGTGTAACTGTTATATAAGGCAATCTAAAATTGGAAAGCACCGTTTTTACAAAGTTTTTACAAGCTTCAGGAGAACTAATTCTTTCATTCATGTATAAATGTAAAACTGTTCCACCAGTGTATTTGCATTGTAATTCATCTTGTAACATCAAAGCTTCAAATGGATCTTGTGTAAAATCAACTGGAATTTGAGAACTGTTAGTGTAATATACATTTTCATCTATTCCAGCTTGAAGAATTGATGGGTAACGTTTTAAATCTTCTTTAGCAAAACGATAGGTTGTTCCTTCCGCAGGTGTTGCTTCTAAATTAAATAGATTACCTGTTTCTTCTTGATATTCTTTCATTTTATTTCGAATATAATCCAAAATTTCAATCGAGAATTCGTGTCCAAATGTAGAAGTTAAATCTTCTTTATCATTCGTGTAATTACGAACCATTTCGTTCATTCCGTTAACTCCAATTGTAGAAAAATGGTTTCTAAAATGCGGTAAATATCTTTTGGTATATGGAAACAATCCTCTATCATACATTTCTTGAATAAAGACTCTTTTTTTCTCTAAAGTAGATTTTGCATTGGTTAGTAATTTGTCTAATTGTTCGTATAATGCTTCTTTATCATTTGCATATACATAACCTAAACGAGCCATGTTAATTGTAACAACGCCAATACTTCCTGTCATTTCTGCACTTCCGAAAAGTCCGTTTCCACGTTTTAATAATTCACGTAAATCGAGTTGCAAACGACAGCACATACTTCTAACTGCATTAGGCTTATAAGCTTCTTCATTTTCAATTTTATTTCCGTTTTCATCTAAAATATATTGACTTCCTATGAAATTCTGGAAATAGGAAGACCCTATTTTTGCTGTATTTTCGAAAAGTAAATCGGTATTTTCTCCATCCCAATCAAAATCTTCGGTAATATTTACTGTAGGAATAGGAAAAGTAAACGGTTGCCCATTTGTGTCACCTTCAGTCATTACAGTATAATAAGCTTTATTGATTAGGTTCATTTCTTTTTGAAAATGTTCGTAACGCATTTCTTCTAAATTAGAAACACCTCTACTTTTTGCTCTTTCAAGCATTTTTTCATTTTCAATTCCTCTAAATAAATGAATATCATTTTTAGTAGGAACTTGCACTTTTAAATCATCAGGAACAACCCAGTCTAAAGTAATGTTCGTAAATGGTGATTGTCCCCAACGTGCAGGAACATTCAAGTTGTAAACAAAACTTCGAACGGCTTTTAAAACATCATCAAAAGCTAAATCATCTTTAAACACATAAGGAGCTAGATAAGTATCAAACGAACTGAAAGCTTGTGCTCCTGCCCATTCGCTTTGCAAAATTCCAAGAAAATTTGCCATTTGACCCAAGGCTTCTCTAAAATGGGATGGTGGTTTACTTTCAACTCGTCCTCTTACACCATTAAATCCCTCATTAAGCAACACACGTAAACTCCAACCGGCACAATATCCTGTTAAACAGTCTAAATCGTGAATATGAAGGTCGCCATTTCTATGTGCATATCCTTCTTCTTTGGAGTAGATTTTATCTAACCAATAATTGGCTATAATTTTACCAGCAACATTGTTAACCAATCCAGCATTTGAATAGGATGTATTGGCATTGGCATTAATACGCCAATCGGTTTGTAAGATATATTCTTCTATGGTTTGTGTACTATCAACGTAAGTTGTATCATCATTTAAACCTTCAATATGTTCGCGTTGCAACTTTCTTGTATGTCTAAATAACATAAAAGAACGCATAACCGAAAAATAATCTTTCTCAAAGAGTGTTTTTTCAATGACATCTTGAATTTCTTCAACTGACCAAACTTCCTTTTGTTCTAAAAAATCTAAAACAATTGTATAAACACTATCATCAAATGGTACTGTTACGCTTTTAAAACTTTTTTCAATAGCGTCTTTGATTTTATAGCTCTCAAAAGGTTTGTAAGCTCCATTTCTCTTAATTACGTAAATCTCCATAGTAGTTGTGTTGTAAGTAGTTGTTGATTATTCTGTAAATCGATTATGCATTTCAAGAGCTTTTGGAAACAAAATGTTGTTTTCTAAATGAATGTGTTTGTGCAAATCTTGTTCAAATTCTTGTAGCATAGAAAACGTTACTTTATAAGTGTTACAAGCATCAGTTGGTGGTGTGTAATTGTTAGTTAATGCTGCAATTTTAACAAAACGATCTCCTTCATTTTCGTGTTCGTGTTTCATCATGGCAATTGGATTTTCTACTGTACCAAAATGAGGTTCTTCGATAGCTTCACCAGTTCTAAGGGCATTTTCCATTTTTTTGATGAAGGGAAACAAAATCAATTCTTCTTTTTTCATGTGTTGAGCCAATTCTCCTGCACATCCGTCAAATAATTCTTTTATTGCAAATAATTCAGGATGATTGTGTCCATGAACTTTACATAATTTATCTAAAAAAGCGACTAAAACAATTGATTTTTCTTCTACATAACGATGATGTGTTTTTTCGATATAATCAATTAACAAATCACTTGGCCATGATTTAAAATCAATTGCTCCATCAGATTTTGTTTCTAAAAGTTGCGTAACTTCATTTTCAACTTGAGAAAAATCCATTCCTTTTTTTTCACAAGCTTCTTCGATAGTTCTATTTCCTTTACAACAAAAATCGATTCCGTATTTAGAAAAAACTGATGCTGTTCTGAAATCTTTGGCTACATATTCGCCTATTGTTGGTTGTTCTAAAACATTCATATTGATATAATTTAAATTTTCAATTCAACAATATTATGAATAATCTATCCTTTTAGATATGACTTAAATCATAGATAAAAAGATTTATTGAAAGTTATTTTGCAGTCAAAATAAAATCATTTAAAACAAATACATATAATGGTTGATTCTACTTATACAACACTAGAAAAAGGACATCCCATTAGCATTTATCTTGAAGAAAAAAATGTTATTCAAAATTTAATTAACGAATTAATAGAAACTGATCCTGAAATAGAATATCAAAAATTCTATAATATATTTAATAATTTATCTACTATTGAAAAAAGATTTGTTCGAAAAGAAAATCAATTTTTTCCGTATTTAGAAAAACACAATTGGAATGGTCCTTCAAAAGGAATGTGGTCATTTCATGATACACTTAGAGAACAAATTAGACTGCTTAGAGCTGATTTAGAAAACAAAAACATTGAGAAAGTAAAAAACAATATTGAATATCTTTTAGAAGGAATTCATTAGGTTACTAAATGTTGAAGAAACTGTTTTATTTCCGAATGCATTAGAATTATTGGAAGAAAAAGATTGGATTGAAATGCGAAAAGGTGAAGACGAAATCGGTTGGATGTTAGCAACAACTCCATCAAATTATCCTGAAAATCAATACATTCATCCATCTGAAGATTTTACGCAACGTGATATGGGATTTACATCTCCTGACGCATCACATTATGATGAAGGTTATATGACTGTTGAACAAGTAAATTTACTTTTTAGAACCTTGCCTTTAGACCTTACGTATGTTGATGAAAATGATAAAGTAATTTTTTATAACCGTGGTGAAGAAAGAGTATTTCCAAGAAGTGCTGGAATTATTGGTAGAGAAGTGAAATTTTGTCATCCACCAAAAAGTGTTGATACGGTTTTGAAGATTTTAGAGGAATTTAAAAAAGGAGCTAAAAATGAGGCTTCCTTTTGGATTAACTACAAAGAACGATTAATATACATTAGATATTTTGCTGTGAGAGATAATGATAAAAATTATAAAGGTGTTATTGAAATGTCGCAAGACATCACTGATATTAAAAAAATTGAAGGTGAACAACGATTATTAGATTGGAATTAAAAAAAGAAAAAATGCAAGATTTAAAAGAAAAAATTCTACAACTAAAAAAAGAAAAAAACGCAGTTATTTTAGCTCACTATTATCAAGAAGAAGCCATTCAGGAAATTGCTGATTATGTTGGAGATAGTTTGGGGTTATCACAAGTTGCGGCAAAAGCTGATGCTGACATAATTTTGTTTGCTGGAGTTCATTTTATGGCAGAAACGGCAAAAATATTGAATCCGACTAAAAAAGTGATTTTGCCCGATTTAAAAGCAGGTTGTTCGTTAGCTGATTCTTGTCCACCCGATTTATTCAAGAAGTTTAAAGAACAACATCCTGATCATATTGTAATAACTTATGTGAATTGTTCTGCCGAAATAAAAGCACTTTCTGATATTGTTTGTACCTCATCAAACGCACTAAAAATTGTAAATTCTGTACCCTTAGAAACTCCTATTATTTTCGCACCCGATAAAAATTTGGGCAAATATATTATCGAACAAACAGGTAGAGATATGGTTCTTTGGGATGGTTCGTGTATCGTTCACGAAGCTTTTTCATTAGAAAAATTGATCGATTTATATAAAAAAAATCCTGATGCTGAAATTATAGCACATCCAGAATCTGAAACTCATATTTTAAAAACAGCCAGTTATATTGGTTCTACAGCCGGAATGATTAATTATGTAAAAAAATCTCCTTCTAACAAGTTTATTGTTGCCACTGAAGCCGGAATTCTTTATAAAATGCAGCAACAAGTTCCTGATAAAACCCTTATTCCTGCTCCTTCTCACGAAGATAATACATGTGCTTGTAGCGAATGTGCTTTTATGAAAATGAATACGCTACAAAAAGTATATGATTGTTTGTTAAATGAAACTCCTGAAATCATAGTTCCATTGCATATACAAGAAAAAGCTTTAATGCCAATTAATCGAATGCTAGAATTATCTTAAAATGATACAAACCAATTATTTAGTTATAGGTTCAGGTGTTGCTGGATTAACTTTTGCTATTAAAATTGCAACTCATTTTCCTGATAAAAAAGTAACGATTATTACAAAATCTAATGAATCAGAATCAAACACCAAATATGCTCAAGGTGGCATTGCTGTTGTTATGAATAAAATTAAAGATAATTTTCAAAAACACATTGAGGACACTTTAATTTGCGGTGATGGTTTATGCGATAAAAAAGTAGTTGAATTGGTTGTTTATGAAGGTCCGAAAAGAATAAAAGAACTAATGGATTGGGGTACCAATTTTGACAAAAATAGCGATGGAAATCTTAATTTAGGAAAAGAAGGTGGACATTCTGAAAATCGGGTGGTACATCACAAAGATCAAACAGGTTTTGAAATTGAAAGAGCTATTCTATATAAAGCACACTTATTAAAAAACATAGAAATTTTTGATTTCCATTTTGCTTTAGACTTAATTACGAAAAAGAGTTCCTGTATAGGTGCTACTGTTTTAAATGAAAAAACAAAGGAATTAATTACTTTTCAAGCTGATTATACGTTACTAGCAACTGGTGGAATTGGTCAGGTTTATGGACATACCACAAATCCTGAAATTGCAACTGGAGACGGAATTGCAATGGCAAAAAGAGCCAATGCTTCAATAAAAGATATGGAATTTATCCAATTTCACCCTACGGCATTATTCAGTCAAGATTTGTCCACTACTTTTCTAATATCTGAAGCTGTTCGTGGTTTTGGAGCTTATTTACGAAATAAAGAAGGCAATCGATTTATGTTGCAATATGATAAACGTGGAGAACTTGCTTCAAGAGATATTGTTTCTCAAAGCATTGAAAAAGAATTAAAAATTTCAGGAAATGAATGTGTTTATTTAGATTGCACGCATATAGACATGACCGAATTTAAACAACATTTTCCTATGATTTATGAACGTTGTAAAGAGTTTGGTATTCAGGTAGAAAAAGATTGGATTCCTGTAATTCCAGCGCAACATTATCTTTGTGGTGGAATTGAAGTAGACTTAAACGGAAAATCGTCTATTGAAAATTTATTTGCTTGTGGTGAATGTTCTTATACAGGTTTACATGGAGCAAATAGATTAGCTTCAAATTCGCTTTTAGAAGCATTGGTTTTTTCGGATAGAATTTTTACTTATTTGAAAGGTGAAAAAACTATTCAAACGGTTGCAATAACAACTCCAAATAATGAAAACAAAGGAAATAATGATGCTAAATTTATTTCAAAAACTAGAATAAAGTTGCAAGTTTTAATGCAAAAAAATGCTGGAATCATTAGGAACAACGAAAGTTTACAGCATTCAGAAATTCAATTATTGAAATGGAAAAAAGCAATTGAAGCTATTGAAAACAATCAATTAATAACAAAAGAATATTATGAACTTAAAAACTTGATTGAAACCTCATTATTAATTATCAATTACTCATTAAATAGAACTGAAAACAAAGGTGGCTTTATAAAAGTTTAACTTTAAACTTTATCCATCATTGCTTTTGAAATATTCATAGCACGATTTTTAATTTCTTCTGCTTTTTCTCCTTTGAATAAACTATTTACTGTTTCATTAAATAATATATTCCAACGATTAAAGTGTGTAAAATCAATATGAATTTTTTGATTTAATACTTTGTGAGTCATCATTGGGTTTCCATCAAAATTACCTGTACAAAAAAGAATGTTTTCCCAAAAATCATACATTCTTGGCAAATGAGAATCCCAATTAACATGAGCAACTTCAGTAAAAATGTATCCTATGGTATCATCAGCTTTTACTTTTTCATAAAAAGCATCCACTAATTTGATAATGTCTTCTCTATTTTGAATATCTTTCTTCATAACTCAATAATTTAAGATTATAAATCTTTGCTTTTAAACTTTTTTAAGGAAATGAAAAAAGGAATAATTGCCCATAAACATAAGAGTAAAAAGGAAACAATTAATCCTGAAGTTGTTCCAAAAAAGTCTTTAAAAATAGCTCCAGTGTAACCCATCATCGCTGAAACATCAAGGTGTAATAAAATTTGAATTCGAGCTAAATCGATTGGACTTAAAGCTGTAATTCCAACCATTGCGTTTTCTATTGGATATTCTGATAATTGAAACAACAAGAATAAAACCATTCCGTCAAATAACAAAGCAAAATACAACCAAGTCATAATAGCAATTCCGATTCCTTTGGCTTTGTCTCTTGTTAAAATTGAACTCAAAAATGCCAATGCTACAAAAACTACAGAAATAATACAACCAATTAATATCATCATAAATCCAACTGAATTTGGTGAATAAATCAATAATGGAATTCCAGCTCCAATAAAAAAGGCAACTACCATAGATGAAGACAATCCGAAGAATAAACTCATCCAGATTTTTACCCTTTTAATGGGTTGGCTTAATAAAAGTTCAATAAATTCGGAACTATTATATAAATATATGGTTGCAAAAAGAATAGAAACTAACGGAACTGTAAATAATATTACATTCAATATAGTTAATAACCCTTTTGACGAATTGTCTTCTAAAGTAAAGGAACTCCATGATAAAATGGCTAAAATTAAAGTGTAAGCCAAAATAATTTTGTTCTTTAAAATATCGGATAATATGATTTTTATGATTCTGTTCATTATTTTTAAATTTTTAAACACATAGAAACATAGTTCTTTTATTGTGTTGAGATGCTTTGTATTATATAGATTTCATAGCTATGTGTAAATAAAATACTATTGAATTTCTTTAGAAGCAATTTAATCTATGATTCTATGTATTAAATTTTTTCTTACTTTTTAGCTTTCAAAACAGATGCAATTGCTTTTGAAATTTTAGTTTCGTTTGTTTCTTCTAAAAGTTTAGCAACTTTTTTATGAAAATGAACTTCACCATCTTGCATAAAAACAATTTCTGTAATTAAATCATCTAATTCACTCAATAAATGTGAAGTAATTAATATCAATTTCCCTTTTTCTTTTTCCTTGATGATTTTTTCTTTTAAAATTTCTGAAGCCAAAGGGTCTAATCCTGCTGTTGGTTCATCTAAAATCAAAACATTTGGATTGAATAAAAAAGCAATTGTTGCACTCACTTTTTGAGTTGTTCCACCAGAAAGAGTTCTCATTTGTTTATCGAACATTTTTTCTAATTCAAAGGCTTTTATCAAATCTTCATCTAAAACCTCATTAGAATTTCTAATGGTTTTAATCATTTCAATAATTTGTCCGATGGTCATTGTATCAGGATAACGACCAATTTGTGGCATATATCCTATATCATTTCGATACAAATATTCGTTGGCAATGGATTTTTCGTTGAAATGAATAGTACCATTATCAGGTAAAACCATTCCTAAAACGGCTTTGATTAAAGTTGTTTTTCCACAACCATTTGGTCCAATTAGTGCAATACATTCACCTTTATTACAAGTAAGGTCAACGTTTTTGAGCACTTCTAATTTCCCAAACTTTTTATTTATATTTTTTATTTTTATCATATTGGCAAAGACTTCATTAAAGGCTTGTTATCTATAAAATTATCAGGTGTAATGCTCGGCAAAACTTTTTCGGATTTATCTAAAAGCGAAATCATAAAACTTCGATACAATAACATTGTTGAAGGATTACTTTCGGCCAAAACTGCAAACAAACTTAATGGATGATAAGGCACATCACCAAAACCATTTTTGTCTAAATCATACCCTTCATATTTATCCCAATAATTAGAATCAAAATTGTTCAATACTAAACTTCCATTGGTTCCCATATCGAATGTATTTCCTAAAAAATTATTATTCACAATTACATTATCATCACAACTTGCTTGAACAACCATTGCCCAACCGTTTTCTTGAAACAAATTGTTTTCAAATTTCATTCGGTTTGAACCTTCCATATAAACGGCTGCCGTATTTTTTATGAATTTATTTCCTAAAATATGTCCATCATTTAGTTCTTTCAATAAAAGTCCATAAGCAGATTGTCCCCAATTTTCCTCGAATTTATTATTAATCATTTTCACATCATTGCTATACATTACAGCTACTCCTGCTCCATTACTTCTAAAAGTATTGGTAATATAGGAATCGCTATGCGAAAACATAAAATGCAAACCATAACGAATATTGTTTTGACTGATGTTTCTCCAAATAATAGAATCGTAAACAAATTCAAAATAAATTCCGTCTCGATGACCTTGAATTTTATTAGCAATTATTTGAATATCATTACTTTTCCAACAATGAATTCCGTTTCCTAATTTTTGTTCTTCTTTTCCGTAAGCTTTTAAAACATTGTTTTTAATGATGCAGTTTTTTCCGTTTTGAATATAAATTCCGAAAAAATTATCGTCTAAAATATTATTTTCAATGCGAATGAAGTTGTGACTATAGACTTTAATAGCCGCAGGATCTTCCATTGAAGCAAATGACGAACGAATAATTTTCAATCCTTTAACCACAACACTATCAGCTTTTATGGATAGGATTTCAAACTTTTTTTGACCGTCTAAAACAGGATAATCTTTTCCTAAAAGAACGATTTTTTTATCAATTATTATATTTCCTTCTGTGTATGTTCCTTTGTGAATTAGAATTGTATCACCAGCTTTTGCCAATGCTATTGCTTGTTTGATAGATTTGATGTTTTTATTCGCACCAACTTCAATTTTTTGAGCTTGCATTGCACTTGAAATAAACAATAAGAAAACTATATAACTAAAATATTTCATTGATTTTATTTTCTAATTTCTTCCCAAATTAAGGATTCTGCATTTAATTTTTCTTTGAATATATCTACTTCTTCTTGTGTTGAAAATGCAGCTATATTTCCTCGCATTGGACTTGAAATATCACCACCTTTTAAATAGAAAGCCGTTTCAGCAGGAATTAATACATTATCAGCATTAAATTGATTAACAAAATGAGATTTAACTTCTGTTTTATTTTCTTCAATATAACTAGTTAAACATCTTAAGTCATCAAACTTATAAACTCTTCCTTTATTTGTAATAATTTCAGAACCAAATTTTCCATCAGCAATACTCATTTTACAAAAAACACATTGATCTACGTTTAATTTAATAGGTTCTACCCCTTTATTTTGGCAAGAAACAATAAATCCACTAGTTAAGATAAAAATGGCAACTAAACTATTTTTTTTTTTGAATTTACTCATTAAATCAAATTCTTTAAATACTACTGCAAATAGTAATAATCCAGCTAAAATTAATAGCCAACCTCCAGTATCTGGAATAGAATATGCTCCAAAATTCAATAATTGTTTGTAACCAATTAATGGTGGTTGATAAGCCATTCCGGGAACAATAATAGCTGCATTTGGATCTAAATTATGTCCGTATTCGTAGTTCCATCTGTAAAAATCTACAGCAGCTAAAATTACAAATAAAACAAATGTTCCAAATAATATTAATGTTCCTTTTCTGCTTTTTAGAAATATTACTGCTAAAGCAAATACTCCAAAGAAACCCATAATATAAGGTAAAACCTTGAATTCAATAAAGTTTTCAGTATGTAAAGTTGCCATACCAATATAGTGATTTAATCCGTTGATAATTTCAACATCACCACCAATTTTATGAGCATGTAATTTCAAAACTAAACCTTCAGGATATTGAGGAGCTTCTAACTCAATTTGCCACATGGGAAATAAAAGAGAAACAAAAAACAATACACTCGCAATCAAAAGTAGCACTTTTGAAAGCAACGAAATTTTTGAGGTGTTCATAACTTTGAGATTTAAAAAAAGGGAACAGCTAACCTACTGTTTTACTGTTCCCCTTAAGAATTTTAATTTATTTTAATTATTTTGTTGCTGGCATATTTGTTCCAACGCTGTAAGTAAGTGGTGTATTACTTCCTTTTGGAGATACTCTAATATAGCCTTGCATTTCTTGGTGAAGTGCACTACAGAAATCTGTACAATAAAATACTGATGTTCCAACTCTTTCTGGAATCCATTTTAAAGTAGAAGTTTCTCCTGGCATTATTAATAATTCAGCTGTTTTTGCTCCTTTAACAGAGAATCCGTGAGGCACATCCCAATCTTGCTCTAAGTTAGTTATGTGGAAATAAACCTCATCACCTACTCTTATTCCTTCAATATTATCTGGTGCAAAGTGAGAACGAGTTGAAGTCATATAAATATGAACCACATTTCCGTTACGAACCACTTTAGATTCTTTTTCACCCTTGGTTACATAAGGATGTTGATTTTCTTCAATTTTATAGAATTTATACTGTCCGTTATTTCGAATTAAATCAGCAGGTGCAGCTTGTGCATAGTGAGGTTCACCAATAGTTGGAAAATCTAATAGCAACTGCATTTTATCACCAGTAATATCATATAATTGAGCTGATTGCGTTAACTCTGGACCAGTTGGTAAATATCTATCTTTAGTAATTTTGTTATAAGCAACCATATATTTTCCAAATGGTTTTCTACTATCACCACCAGGAATTGTTAAGTGACCTACAGAATAATAAGTTGGAACTCTGTCTAAAACTTTTAAGGTTTTAATATCCCATTTAACAATTTCTGAAGAAACAAACATTGTAGAATAAGCATTTCCTTTTCCGTCAAATTCTGTATGTAATGGTCCTAAACCTGGTTTTTGAACTTCACCATGAAGAACTGCATCATATTTAAGAACTGGAATTCCGTTATAATCTCCTTCATATGTTTTTTTGCTAATAGCATCTAACATTTTAGTATAACTAAATACTGGAATTAAAGCCGCTAATTTTCCTGAACCTACAATATATTCACCTGAAGGATCAACATCACAACCGTGAGGAGATTTTGGACAAGGAATCATATAGCAAATATCTTTTAATGCCATTGCATCAAGAACTAATACATCTTCTTTCATTTCTGAAACTGCAGAATGAGTTTTTTCGTCCCAATAGTTGTGAGCATATCTAGCTTTTTCTCTTTTTCCTTTTCCAGCTTTGATATATTCTTCCGCTTTTTTCCAGTTAACAGCCATGATAAAATCTTTATCTTTTTGTGAAGCATTTACTTCTAAAAGTGTATTAGCCTGTTCTGAATTATAGCATGAGAAGAAGAACCATCCATGAGATTTTCCTTTACCTGCATGTGATAAATCGAAATTTACTGCTGGTAATCTTAATTGGAATGCAATATCCATTTCACCTTCTTTACCAACTTTTACAAAACTAATGTGAGCTTTGTAATTTTCTTTGTATGTATTAATTGGCACGTCACCATCTTCATAATCTCCTGGTACACCAAAACGTGTTCCTGCTACTACATACTCTGTATTTTCAGTAATAAATGGAGAAGAGTGATTTCCTGCACTATTTGGTAACTCAATAATTTCTGCAGTTTTAAAACGTTTTAAATCTACACGAGCAATACGCGGTGTGTTGTTTCCGTTGATAAATACCCAACGACCATCTACTTCACCATTTGTTTGAGACATTTCTGGGTGATGGGCATCATCCCATGGAACAAATCCGTGAGAAGTGTTTAACATTGGTTTTGTTTCTTCACTAAAACCCCATCCACTTTCTGGATCTACAGAGAATACTGGAATTACTTTTAACATTCTTCCACTTGGTAATCCGTAAACACTCATTTGTCCACTAAATCCACCTGAAACGAAATTGTAAAATTCGTCATATTTTCCAGGTGCAACATATACTTTTGAAGCTGCGTCACCACTAACTGCATTACTTGAATTTTTAGGCTTACATGAGGCAAAAAAGGCTGCTACTAAAACTATAGCAAAAGTTGCTTTTAAAAATCTATTTTTCATATACTTTCGATTTTAAGTTACTTATTTATTTTACACCATCATTTTTACGCATAAACTCCAAAATCTCACGAGCTTCAGTGTCGCTTAATGATTGGTTTGGCATACGTACCAAACACAATTCTAATTGTGCTTGCAATTCTGGGTCTTTGTCGATCATTGGATCTGGATTTGTGATGAAGTTCATAATCCATTCTGGTTTTCTGCGTTCAGTAACACCTTTCCAGCCTGGTCCAACTAAACGTTCATCTGTCATTTTGTGACATGAAGTACATTTTACCCCAGATACTTCTTCTCCTTTTGAAGCCATTGCTCCATCTAAGGTTGCTCCTAATTCAACACTTGAGTGTTTTCCTTCTCCTCTGTTTGGATCGTAAGAAGAAGCGTCAGTTGCTGCTGATTCTTCAGACGCTGCTGGTGCTGAAAAATCTTCTCCTGATTCTGATTTGCTTTTTCCACAAGAAAGGAATAAAACAAATACTACTACTAATAAAGATAATTTGTTCATAAACTTTGTTTTTAATTTATGATACAAATTTCAGATTTATTTAACATTTCATTTATGATTCAAATCATAAGGTAAAAACTATTTTAACTAAATAAATTTATAGTTCTTTATGAACTGTAATTTAACTATTTTTGCAAGCAAATTATTTTTTTTACGTCTAATTAGAAGAAATTAATATTGGTTTTTATGATTATAATCATATTGGCTTTATAATTCAAGTATTAGTTTTGTCCTGTAATTTATTTCATACTTTAAAATTGAAAATTATAACCTTCATAGTAGTTACTTTTATGTTAATCAAGCCGGTTTTACCAGTTGTTGATTACATAATTAACTATGATTATATTTCAACTCAATTATGTGAAAACATAGACAAACCAGCATTAAAATGTAATGGTAAATGTCATTTGAAAAAAGAATTGGCTAATGAAGCTAAAAAAGACAATTCAAAATCAAATGAACAAAGAAGTAATACTATAATTTTTGAAATTTTGTATTATGAAAACATTACTTCTTTTGTTTTTAACCCTAAAATTTATATCGATAAAAAGGTTCAACCTTTATACAATTGCATATACTTTCGATTAAATAGTACTTCTATTTTTCATCCTCCTATTTTAGCATAAACATCCTCATTTATTGATATTTCTATCAAATCATTGGTTATTTTATAGCCAATACATTCAACTTATGTCTAAAATAAATTAAACCAAAATGAAAATTTTAAAATATACTTTCCTATTCTTATTAGGAATAATGACCTCTTGCTCTTCTGATGATGATGATACTACAATAGAACAAATTGTTACAGAACTTGATGGATTAAATAAAGTTCAAGAAATTACTAACGATACACATGTTATCGAATTATATAGTTCTACTGGAACTTTAGAACAAGGTTATAATGCTATTTCGCTTCGAATTAAAAATAAAACCACAAACGAATACGAAAAAAACGCTACTATTTCTTGGATGCCAGTAATGCATATGGCTATGATGAATCATTCTTGTCCAACATCTGAAATTGCAAAAACAGCTTCAAAAGAAACATTATACAATGGATATATCGTTTTTCAAATGGCTCAAAATGATACTGAGTATTGGGATTTACAAGTAGATTATACAATTGCTGACGTTGCTTATACTGCAACTGCTGTAGTAAATGTTCCTGCTTCAGCAAAACAAAGAGTAACTTCTTTTATGGGTTCTGATAATAAACGATATATTATTGCGATGGTAAACCCAACAACACCAAAAGTTGCTATCAATGATGTAACATTTGGTTTATACAAAATGGAAAATATGATGAGTTTTCCTGTGGTTGATGATTACAAAATTAAAATTGACCCAAGAATGCCAAGTATGGGAAATCATGGTTCTCCAAACAATGTAGATTTAACACAATCAGCTGATAAATTATATAGAGGAAAATTGTCGTTAACCATGACAGGTTATTGGAAAATTAATTTGCAACTTTTAAATAGTCTTGACGAAATTTTAAAAGGAGAAGCTATTACCGAAACAACTGAATCTAGTAGTATTTATTTGGAACTGGAATTCTAATAAAATATCTTTAAAAAGGTTAAAAAACAACTTTTAACCTTTTTAATTTTTTCAAATCTCATAATAATTGATTTTCAATTGGAAGGAAATATTTATCACAAAAAAATGAAAAATTTATATTTCATAGCTATTTTATTTAGTAGCATGACCTCTCTTTTTGCCCAAGAAATCGAAGTTGATTCCTTAAAAAAAATTGATTTAAAAGAAGTTATACTTATTGGTAAACAAGCACAATTAGAACAAAAACAATTTAAACCTCTAGCAACCATCGACGAATACCTACAACAAGCAGGAACCGTTGAAATGATAAAAAGAGGTGGTTATGCTTGGGAACCAAATATCAATAATATGAGTACAGAACGAACTGTAATCACAATTGATGGAATGCGAATTTTTGGAGCTTGTACTGACAAAATGGATCCCATTACTTCTTATGTAGAGGTTTCAAATCTTTCTGAAGCTGAAATTTCTTCTGGTCAAAGTGGAAGTTGTCACGGTCCAACAATTGGTGGTTCTTTAGATTTAAAAAGAAGTAAAAGTACATTCGCTAAAAAAGGAATTAACGGTTATATCAACTCGGGTTACGAGTTTAACAATCAACAAAAAATTATTGGTGCTGCATTAAATTATGTAGGTAATTCGTTTTTTATTGACAACAACATCATGTTTAGAAATGCCGAAAATTACAAAGCTGGCAATAACAATGAAGTTCTATTTTCTCAATTCAAAAAATTAAACATGTCAACTACAGCGGGTTATTTGTTCAATAAAAACAAATATATTGAAGGCGCTGTAATTTATGACAAAGCAACAGATGTTGGTTATCCAGCGTTGCCAATGGATGTTTCTTTGGCTGAAGCATTAATTACTTCTTTAAAGTTTGAATATTTACCTTTAAATAGCATTATAAATAAATTAGAAACTAAGGTATACTACAACACAATTACACATACAATGGATGACACAAAACGCCCAAACGTTGCTATTCATATGGATATGCCTGGTTGGAGTGATACGTATGGAATGTATTTGAACTTGAATGGAAAAGTGAAAAAAAATTCGTTTTTAGCTACTTTCAATTCGTTTTATAATCGTTCTCTTGCCGAAATGACAATGTATCCAAGTGACCCAAATGAAAATATAATGTTTATGTTGACTTGGCCTGATGTTGTTACCTTTTATAACGGAATTTATTTAGATAACACGTATGCATTTAATCATAACTCAAGCTTAAAAGTGTCAGCAAGTTTGGGAAATCACTTTAATGAAATTAAAAGTACCTTCGGATTAGAAAGTTTACAGATTTTTTATCCAAAGATGGAAGCTGATAAAAGTAGAATACTTAAAAGTTTAGCTTCTAATTACAATTGGAAAAAAGAAAACTTTGGCTTTAATTTCGGATTAGCTTATGGAGAAAGAGCTCCATCTATTTCTGAAGCTTATGGATTTTATTTATTCAATAGTTTTGATAGATATGATTATGTTGGGAATCCTGATTTAAAAAACGAACAATCAGTTGAAGGTTCTTTTGCTATCAGTTATAAGCCTTCAAAATTTAAAACTTCGTTAACTACTTCTTATTTTCATATTTCAAATTACATTATTGGAACACCTGATTCTTCAATACTTCCTATGACAATTGGAGCTAGTGGTGTAAAGATTTATTCTGCGTTAAATTACGCTACTTTAATAAAATCGGTTTTTGATTTTGAAACCTATTTGACCAATGATTTAAAATGGGTAAATCAATTTACATACAGCTACGGAAAAGGAAGTGATAAAGAAAACTTGCCTTTCATTAGTCCATTAGCGTATAATTCTAAATTACAATTTAAGAAAAGAAAGTTTGCTTCTGAATTAGGGCTTCAAGGTAATTTGATTCAATCTAATTATGCCCCAAAATATGGTGAAATTAAAAAAGCAGATTTTGCAATTCTGAACTTTGCCTCAAACTATACTTTTGATTTAAATAAAAACAAATTAAACCTTAAAGCCGGTATTGAAAACATATTAGATAGTCAATATTCAACTTTTGCCGATTGGAACAATATACCAAGAATGGGAAGAAATGTGTTTGTAAATGTAAGTTATGGTTTTTAATAACTCAAAGATGATAACAAAAAAAAGGGATAACTTAAAAATTATCCCTTTTTTTTATATACTAAATATAAATTATTGTATCGAATCTAAAGAAAGAGTTGCTGCTTTTTCAGCATCTAAATCTGGCTGAACTATTTCATCATTAGCTTTTTTAGCTTGATTTTCACATCTGTCGCATAAGTCAGTTATGTTTTTCATTTCGTGAGCTTGAGCAACAGTTCCTTCAAATATTTCGTCTGTATTCTTTCCATTTATATAACCACAATCTTTATATAAGTGATAACTTTTTCCGAATTTTGTCCAATAAACATAATTCTTTCCATCATTTAAATCTTCAACTTTTCTGGTTTGTTCTGTGTATTTTTCTACTGAAGCCATATTGGATTCAAAACCACCAATTCCTGCAATTACTAATGCTATCCCAGCTATACTTCCTAAAATAGCTTTACTTTTTCCGTCTACTTTTTTATTAGTTAATATAAAAATAATTAAAGGTAAAAATGCCACAAAAGCCATAATTACTCCTAATTGATTTTGGACGTAAAATAAAAACTTATTCTTTTCTGAAGGTGGATCTAGTCTATTTGATTTTTTCCATAAGATTGAACCTGCAAAAACAAGAATTAAGTCTAAAACTATAAGTCCAATTACCCAAGCATTAATTGGAGATTCTCCAGAATTCACAGCGCTTAAGAACATTCTAATAGCAAAAACTTGTGCTACAATTGCACCAAGCCATAATAAGACTGCAAACATTCTAAATTGGTTGGCTTTAGATTTGTTTTCTGCTGTAGGAACAAATGTATAATCTGAATTAGATGTATTTGGTTTATCTGAACCTCCTACTTTGGTTATTTTTTTATCTGTACTCATAATTAATTAGTTTTATTTTTTTCAAAAGTATTATTTTTTTTTGGACAATGCTTTTTTTCAAAAATTTTTTATTAACCTATTTTGCATATTAAATGTTAATATCTGATTATCAAAACCATACCGTTCTAAAGAAGATTTTAAACGAATAAAAACACCGATAATCGATTGAAATAAAGAAATATTATACATATATAACAAAATATTATCGTTTTTTAAATTACAATAAATTAAAACAATACACAAGAACATGCGTAACATATTTAAGTATTTTATTTAAGGAAATTTGTATTAGAAATAATAACAATTTAAAAAACATATAATTATGGAAGATCAAGTAATAAATTCAATGCCGAGAATTGGAGATAAAGCTCCAGAATTTACAGCTGTAAGCACACAAGGACCAATAAATTTCCCTAAAGATTATGAAGGAAAATGGGTGATTTTCTTTAGTCATCCTGCCGATTTCACTCCTGTTTGTACATCAGAATTTATGACATTTGCAAACATGGAAAAACAATTTAATGAGGCAAATTGTGAATTATTAGGTTTATCAATCGATGGACTATATAGTCACATTGCATGGTTAAGAACCATCAAAGAAAAAATTGAATATAAAGGAATGAAAAATATAGAAGTCAAATTTCCTTTAATTGAAGATATTTCTATGAAAGTATCTAATAAATATGGTATGATTCAACCTGGTGAAAGTAGTACGCAAGCTGTTAGAGCTGTTTTCTTTGTAGATCCAACAGGAATAATTAGAACTATTTTATATTATCCTTTAAGTATAGGAAGAAATTTTCAGGAAATATATAGAGCTTTGCTAGCTTTACAGACTGCTGATGCATTTCAAGTAGCTTGTCCAGCCGATTGGCAACCAGGTGACGAAGTAATAGTTCCAACAGCTGGTTCTTGCGGAGTGGCTCAAGACAGAATGGAAGATACTGAAAACTTAGATTGTAAAGATTGGTTCTTCTGTACCAAAAAATTAGACAAAAATTTAGTACTAAATTCCATTTTAAAAAAATAATACAGAATATATAAAATTAAAAATGGCAAGTATTATACTTGCCATTTTTTTTATTTTTAAAATTGAAAATATATAAAGGGTTGCGGTCCGGCTGAAGCAGTTGCATAAATCAACCAAAAGATTAATCCGAAAAGAACTGCTTTTAAAGGCAATGGCGTTTTATTGAAAGCTATTCTTAATCCATCAATAACTTTCATAGGTAAAAAGTGCCATACAAAACCAATAGCTAATAATATAAATACATTCTTATAACCTAAAATTATAGTTTGCCATTTTTCTAAATCGAAGGTTAAGTTTCCAATATTCTCGGCAATTTGAAAGGCTGTTGTAAAATCTTTAGCTCTAAAAAACAACCAAGCAAAAACCACAAAGTGAAACGTTAATACCACTTGAATAAAACGAACAAAATAATTTTTAGGCAACTTTATAAATTTACCAAAAAACTTTTCTACCACTAAAGCACTTCCGTGTAAAACTCCCCAAAAAACAAATTTCCAACTTGCTCCATGCCATAATCCACCTAATAACATAGTTAAGAATAAGTTGATGTAAGTTCTGAAATTTCCTTTACGGTTTCCACCTAATGAAATGTATAAATAATCTCGTAACCAAGACGATAACGATATATGCCAACGTCTCCAAAATTCGGTAATTGAACCTGATTGATAGGGTGTTCTAAAATTCGGTGGCAACCAAAAGCCCATTAACAATGCTAAACCAATTGCAATGTCTGAATATCCTGAGAAATCACAATAAATTTGAATGGCATATCCATAAGAAGCCATCAAGTTTTCAAAAGCTGAATAACTGTTTGGTGCATCAAAAACTCTGTCTACAAAATTGATAGAAATATAATCTGAAATCACAGCTTTCTTTAATAAACCACCAATAATTAGGAACAAAGCAGTATTAAATTCTTCTTTTGAAAGTTTTAATTTTTCATAAATCTGTGGAATAAAATCTTTAGCTCTTACAATTGGTCCAGCAACTAATTGTGGAAAGAAAGAAACGAAAAAGACAAAGTCAATAAAACTCTTCGTTGGTTCTAATTCTTTTCGATAAACATCAATTGTATAACTTAAGGTTTGAAACGTATAAAATGAAATTCCAACAGGCAAAACAATTTCATAAAAAGCAAAATTTCTATCAAAAAGCGTATTTACATTATCTATAAAAAAGTTGGTGTATTTAAAATAACCTAACAATCCTAAATTCACTAAAAGACTGACAATCAAATAAAATTTCCTATAAGCTTTACTCTTTTCTTCGTAAATTAATTTTGCTAAACTATAGTCTAAAATGGAAGAAAAAATCAACAATCCAAAGTAAATTCCACTGCATTTATAATAGAAAAATAAGGAAAATAAAACTACATAGGTGATTCTAAAATAATGTGTTCTTTTCGTTAAAATATAAATGAAATAAAAAACAGTAAAGAATCCTAAAAACAATGCACTGTTAAAAAGCAAAGGTCTTTCTGGATTATAAATAAACCAACTCTGAACAGTTTCAATATCCAAAAAACCAATGTTTTGAATAATCCAATCGTTAATGTTTTGAATAGTTTTCAAGAATTATTTCGCTGATTTATAAAATTGATAAGATTGCATCAACGCTTCAAAAAAATCGTCTGCTTGTTTTTTGTAACCTTTGTAAGTATAGTGCACTTTATCAGAAGAAATCAAACCATTTTTATAGTTAGAATTCACATTTTTAGCGCCACCCAAATCATTATACATATCCCAAACTGCATAATTTTTAATTTCTGCTTGATCAATTATACTTTTAGTATATTGTTCCACTAAATGATTTTTATATTTTCTTCCAAATTGAGAAGGTTGTGGTGTTGTAACTAAAATTTCAGCATCATAATTAAACAATCTAATTTTATCAATTAGTTCATTCAATCGTATCATAAAAGTTTCGTTGTCTAATTTGTCAAAACTTTCATTTGTTCCAAAAGAAATAACAATTAAATTAGGTTCTAAAGCAGGTAATTGCTGATAAAACATGTCATATTTATTGAAATCTGAACATTTTGCACCATTAACTCCAATCGCACTATAAACAACACCTGGTTTTGTATTTTCTAAGGCAATTCCGTTTAAAGCAAATTCTGAATATTCATTATTAGGAACAATAAAAATTTTGTCCATTGGTGTAAAATCAAAGTAATCATGCGACATTGGATATGATATTTGATTTAAAGGTTGAAATTTTTTAGTTATAACTTGTTTAGTAATAATTTCATATTCAACAGAAGCAATATCATTGGTATCTGGCTCTTCAATTGGAATTCGTTCTATAATTATAGTAGGAATTTTTAATGTTTTACCATAATTAATTTTATCCGATTTTAAACCGTTTGCTTTTTTAATTTCCGAAATACTTATATCATATTTTTTAGCAATTATAGATAAAACTTCTCCTTTTTTGATTTTGTGATTTATAGTTTTACTACTTTTTTTAGTGGAGTAACCTGTGATTTTTTTTGGGACTTCTTTTGGAACTTCTGTTTGAATAATTTCACTTTTTTCTTCAAAAGAACTGGCTACAAAAAACGAATTTTGATTGTTTGGAGTAATAATTTTTATCGAATTGAATTTATATTCATCTTTCACATTTAATTCAATAGAAAAATCTTTCTCTTTCGTATAAAAAGCAATTCCACTTAATCCAACAGGTAACGTATCAGCAGGTTTAATATTTCTATAATTTTCAAATGAAATATCTGAAGTCAATTTTGCTAAAAGTGAACCATTGGTTTTTGCCATTTTATAAGGAAAAGCAAATCCTAAACCAGCATTTCCAAATTTGTTTTGCAGATTCTGACGCATATAATTGGTCATGATATCAGCTTGAATATGAGAATCTCCAATATGTACAATTCGTAATTTTTTGAATTGTTTATCTTCAATTGCCTCTAAAATCTGTAACGATTTACTAATAGCTTTGTCGTTTAAAATTCGATTGGAATATTCAGGAAAAATAATAGAATCCGATACAACTTCTACAGAATCAACTTTTGTGTATAAAGAATCCACATCTTGTGAAAAACAAAATTGAAAAGTCAACACCATAATAAAAACTAGGTATTTATTCATTTGTACTATCAATTTTGGTGTAAACACTATCATTTTTTCTTTTGGGTACAATGTATCCTTTGTTTAAAGTTTTAAAAAGCAAAAAGCCTTCATAAATTTCTTTATAAATCAGTTTAGCTATTTCCTTAGAACCTGTATAGTTAAAATGTGTATAATCTTTATTGGCTTTCGATGGAACAGCTTCAACCCATTTAACCATTGAACCATCTCCACCCATTAAAGTATATAAATTTACGAAACCTGCTTCCGATTTTACAGCATATTTTTTTTGAGCCATTGCCAAAGGAACTACTGCAGAATCGGTTTTCATTTCTAAATCATATTTGGTTGACTTATCAGCTGTTGAAATTACTAAAACGGCAACACCAGGAAAACATTGTTTAATATGTGCTACAACTTTCGTCATTCGTTTTTCGTACCAAGAATAATCATAAGATCCATAATTTAATACGTTTGTACCATAATGCAAAACCACTAAATCGTAATCTAGTTTATTGTTAAACTCTTGCATCATGCCAACATTAAAAATAGAAATAGGCAAACCCGAATTTCCTCTATTAGAAAAATTATCTACATGAACTCCCTTTCCATCATCAAAATTGAAGCCATAAATAGGAACATTTTCTGCATTAATGAAATTAACTTTTACACTTTTTAAATTATCCGCTAATTTTAAAGTGTTTAACTGATTTTCACCATTTAGTTTTTTGTAAATCGTATCTTTACCAACCACATAAGAAATCATTGCCTCTTTATTGGTTGAATTACCATAAAATAAAGTTGGATTATTCAACTGTGTTAAATGCTTGTAGTTGTTAGCTTTGAATTTAACCCAAGTTGGATGCAACGTATCATTTGCAAAGAAAACGTGACCATTTACTCCAAAAGAACGTGTTGGGCTCTTAGTTTTTAAATACGATTGAGTTTTCCAATTTGAAGAAAATTCATGTTTAATTGTTGCTCTTGAACTTGCAGATTCTGATGTAATATTGACAAAACCAACTCCTTGACCACCAAATTGCTCTTGAAAAAGTTTACGAACATCTTGCACAATCATATCACCATCGTTCATGGAATCTCCAAAATATGCGATTCGAATACTTCCTGTTTTAGTAGCTTCTAGTTGCTGTAATTTTTCATAAAACGGAATTATATGTTGATATCCTTTATAATTATCAAATTTTTCAGAAGTATATTTTATTCCTAATTTTGGATTAGGTTTATAAGTAATTATTTTTTTAATTAACGTGTCATTCGCATCAACAAATTCTTCGTTTTTACCTTCATCAAGAGCATCTAATAACAAACTATCAATTACAACGTTTTTGGATTCTAACTTCGTTTGTTCCATTAACTTTTTGGGTAAAATGGTTTTAAAAGCTATAAAAGCTCCAGCCGAAATTATCAGCAACAAAAAAGCTTGTAAAAAATAATTTTTATTGGTTTCCACTTGAAATTTAATGAATTACATTCGTTCAGGAACCTGAATTCCTAATAATTTAAAAGCTGATTTTATAGTATTTCCAACTGTTTTTGACAATTGTACTCTGAATATTTTTTTATCCAAATCTGTTTCTCCTAAAATAGATACTTGTTGATAAAACGAATTAAATTCTTTTACCAATTCATATGTATAATTAGCAATCAAAGCTGGACTATAATTACTTGCAGCATTTTGAATAACATCAGGATATAGTTGAACTTGCTTGATTAATTCTTTTTCTTTTTCGTGTAAATCAATCGAAACATCTTTTGAATAATCAAAATCAGCTTTACGTAAAATAGATTGAATACGAGCGTAAGTATATTGAATAAAAGGTCCCGTATTTCCCGCAAAATCAACTGATTCTTCTGGATTGAATAGCATTTGTTTCTTTGGGTCAACTTTTAACATGTAATATTTTAAAGCACCCAATCCAATAGTTTTGTACAAACTAGCTTTTTCTTCTTCCGAATAACCGTCTAATTTCCCTAAATCTTCTGATATTTTTTGAGCCGTTGCAGTCATTTCTGCCATTAAATCGTCAGCATCTACCACTGTTCCTTCACGAGATTTCATTTTTCCAGAAGGCAATTCAACCATTCCATACGATAAATGATATAAACTTTCTGCCCATTCAAAACCTAATTTTTTTAAGATTAAAAACAGTACTTTAAAATGATAATCTTGCTCATTTCCAACCGTATAAACCATTCCTCCAACATCTGGATTGTCTTTTACACGTTGGATTGCAGTTCCAATATCTTGTGTCATATATACAGCAGTTCCATCAGAACGTAAAACGATTTTTCTATCCAAACCATCTTCGGTTAAATCAATCCAAACAGAACCATCTGGATCTTTTTCAAAAATTCCTTTTTCTAATCCAAATTGAACAACTTCTTTTCCTAATAAATAGGTATTGCTTTCGTAATAATAACTATCAAAATTGACACCAAGATTCTTGTAAGTTTGCTCAAAACCATCATAAACCCATTGGTTCATTTTTTCCCACAGCGAAACTACTTCTTCATCACCAGCTTCCCATTTTTGTAACATTTGTTGCGCTTCAATAATTGAAGGTGCTAATTTTTTAGCTTCATCTTCTGTTTTTCCTTGAGACATTAATTCCGAAATTTCTTTTTTGTAGTTCTTATCGAATTCAACATAGAAATTCCCAACTAATTTATCTCCTTTTAAACCTGTAGATTCTGGAGTTTGTCCTTCACCATATTTTTGCCAAGCCAACATGGATTTGCAAATGTGAATTCCTCTATCGTTTATGATTTGGGTTTTATACACTTTTTTACCCGAAGCTTTGATAATTTCAGCTACAGAATAACCCAATAAATTATTTCGAATATGTCCTAAATGAAGTGGTTTATTTGTATTTGGTGAAGAATATTCAACCATAATAGCTTTAGCATTTTCATCTGATTTTACAAATCCAAAATCTTCATTATTTTTGATGGAATTGAAGAATTTTACATAAAAATCATCTGAAATTACCAAATTAAGAAAACCACCAACTACATTAAAACGACTAATAAAGTCATTTTTACCTGTCAAAAACGTTCCAATTTTAGTTCCTATTTCAACTGGATTTCCTTTTAAAATTTTCACGAATGGAAAAACAACCATAGTTACATCACCTTCAAATTCTTTCCTAGTCGCTTGAAATTCAATCGTTTCAATATCTAAATTGAAAAGTTGACGAATTGCGTCTTGGATCTGTTCTGTAAGAATTTGATGTAAAGTCATTTAATGTGTTTTTTAAAGGTGCAAATGTAGTAAATTTAGGTCATAGATTTTGAAATTTTTTAGCATAAAAAATGCAATTCGGATGAATCGCATTTTTTGAGGTTTTAAAAACCTTATTCTTTTACCTTTTTAGTACTTTCTTTCTAAAGTTTACCATCTAATGATCACACTTCCCCAAGTGAATCCACTACCAAAAGCCGCTAAAACAACCAAGTCTCCTTCTTTTATTTTTCCTTGCTCCCAAGCTTCTGTTAAAGCAATTGGAATGGAAGCTGCAGTTGTATTTCCGTATTTTTGGATGTTATTATAAACTTGGTCGGCCGTCAACTTAAATTTACTTTGAATGAATTGTGAAATTCTCAAATTTGCTTGATGTGGAACCAACATATTGATATCTGAAACTTGTAAATTATTAGCTTGTAATCCTTCATTTATAACTTCACTAAAACGAACTACAGCATTTTTAAACACAAATTGTCCGTTCATATATGGAAAATAACTTTCGTCATCTGGATCGTTATCGGCAATGATATCTGTCACCCATCTTTTTCCCATTCCTGGTGCAATTAAGGCTAACTCTTCTGCATGTTGTCCTTCTGAATGCAAATGAGTTGACAAAATTCCTTTAGATAGATCTTCTTCTCTTGATAAAACAGCAGCTCCTGCTCCATCACCAAAAATTACTGAAACTCCTCTTCCACGGGTTGTCATATCTAAACCTGTAGAATGTAATTCTGAACCAATTACTAAAATATTTTTATACATTCCGGTTTTAATGTACTGATCAGCTATTGAAATGGCATAAACAAATCCGGAACATTGGTTACGAACATCTAAGGCTCCAACTGTTTTTAAACCTAAATCTCTTTGAACCAAAACTCCAGGTCCAGGAAAATAATAATCTGGACTTAAAGTTGCAAAAACAACAAAATCAATATCTTCTTTGGCAACACCAGAGCGTTTAATAGCAATTTCGGCAGCTTTTACACCCATTGAAGTTGTGGTGTCTTCTCCACGAATGATGTGTCTTCTTTCTTGAATTCCTGTTCGTTCTTGAATCCATTCGTCATTTGTGTCCATTACTTTTGACAAATCATCATTTGTTACTACGTTTTCTGGCACATAAAAGCCTAAACCTGATATTTTAGAGTGATACATATTTTACAAGATTATTTTTTTTGATTACAAATTTATCAAATTATCAAACTAATTAGTGATTTTACATCCATAACTTTTAAATTAATAAAATTCTAATTCAATTTTTAAGATTTATTTATGTAATTCATATAAAAAATCACCGTATTTTAGAGCCTTCAAAAACAAAATAATCTATTTATGAAATTAAAACTTTTACACTTCCTATTACTGTTTACGGGATTCTTAGGTTTCTCTCAGGAAAACATTTCTTATCAAATGCCTCCAAAAGAAATTTTGGCTTTAGCTGATTACGAAAGAGCCCCCTCAATTTCAATGGATAAAGACCGAGAATACATTTTATTTAGCTATCGAAACACATACAAAAATCTTGAAGATCTAAATCAAGACGAAATGAAATTAGGTGGATTGAGAATCAATCCTGTAACAAATATTTCGAGTACAGTTACTTATATCAACAACTTAAAAATTAGAAAGTTTTCAGCTAAAAACTTAACTCAAGTTTCTGGCTTACCACAAAACGCAAGAATTGCTAATATTTCTTGGTCTCCAAATTATAAGAAAATATCATTCACTAATACTACCCAAAAAGGAGTCGAACTATGGGTTATTGATGTAGCTTCTGCTTCAGCAAAAAAACTTACAGAAGGAATTATTAATGCAAATATTGGAAATCCATCAAGTTGGTTTAGAGACAGTGAAAACATACTAGTAAGAACTTTACCTGCTAACAAACCCGCTTTAATAGACACTTTAAAAGATATTCCAACAGGACCAACAGTTTCAACAAGTGATGGTTCAAAATCGCAAAACAGAACGTATCAAGATTTGTTAAAAAACAAAACTGATGAAGCCAATTTTGAGAGTTTAATTACTTCTGAACTATATAAAGTTTCGCTAAACGGAACAAAAACACTATTTAAAGAAGCTGCAATGTATGCTGGTGAGAGTTTTTCTCCTGATGGAAATTACTTAATGGTAAACACAGTTGAAAAACCATTTTCTTATATAGTTACGGTAAGTCGTTTTCCAATAACTACAACTATTTATGATGAAAGTGGAAAATTAATTAAAGTCGTAAATGAGGTTCCTTTAGATGAAATTAGACCAAAAGGTTTTATGGCTACACGAAAAGGAAAAAGAAGTATGGGCTGGAGAAATGACTTGCCAGCTTCTTTATCATATGTAGAAGCATTAGATGAAGGTGACCCAGCTAAAGAGGTTGAATTTAGAGATGAAGTTTTTTCTTGGGATGCTCCATTTAGTTCGTCTCCTACATCAATACTAAAAACCAAACAACGTTACGCTGGAATAACATGGGGAACAAAGAACATAGCTATAGCTTATGATAGCTGGTATGATACTCGAAATACAAAAACCTATCTTTTTGACCCATCAAATCCTGCAGAAACACCTAAAATTATATTTGATAGAAATTCTCAAGATGTATATGCTGACCCTGGTAATTTTGAAACACATAAAAATGAATTTGGACAAAATGTTTTATTAGTAGAGAACAATAATTTATATTTAACTGGTGATGGTTACACTAAAGAAGGACAATTTCCATTCATAGATGAATTTAGTCTTAAAAATTTAGCTACAAAACGCTTATATCAATCTGCTTACAAAGACAAAAAAGAAGATTTATTAGCTATTGAAGACATTAAAAAAGGTGATGTAATTATAATGCTTCAGTCTAAAAATGAATATCCAAATTATTATTTGCGTAATTTGAAAAACAAAAAAGTAACACCTATTACTCAATTTGAAAATCCATTTGAAAGTATCAAAAATGTGTACAAAGAAGTAATCAATTACAAAAGAAAAGATGGAGTAGATTTATCAGGAACTTTATATTTACCAGCCGGTTATGATATGAAGAAAAAAGAAAAATTACCCTTATTAATTTGGGCTTACCCAAGAGAATACAAAGACAAAAACAGTGCTGGACAAAGCACTCAAAACCCAAATGAATTTACATTTCCTTATTATGGTTCATTTGTTTATTGGGTAACTCGTGGTTATGCTGTTTTGGACGATGCTGCTTTCCCAATTGTTGGTGAAGGAACAACAGAACCAAACGATAGTTTTATTCAACAATTAGTTGGAAATGCTGAAGCTGCTATTGATGCTGTTGATAAATTAGGATATATTAACCGAAAAAAAGTTGGTGTTGGTGGTCATAGTTATGGTGCTTTTATGACAGCAAATTTGTTGACACATTCAAACTTATTTGCTTGTGGAATTGCCAGAAGTGGTGCTTACAATAGAACCTTAACTCCTTTTGGATTCCAAAGTGAACAACGTAATTATTGGGATGTTCCTAATATTTATAACACCATGTCTCCTTTTATGAATGCTGAGAAAATGAAAACACCAATGTTATTAGTTCATGGTGAAGCTGATAATAATCCTGGAACTTTCACATTACAAACGGAACGTTATTTTCAAGCTTTAAAAGGTTTAGGTGCTCCAGTTAGAATGGTGCTTTTACCTAAAGAAAGTCATGGATATGTGGCACAAGAAAACATCTTTCATTTGTTGTGGGAACAAGATCAATTCTTAGAAAAATATTTAAAAGATTAATTCATAAAAAAGATTAAAATATTAAAATCCGCTGTTAATTTAATAGCGGATTTTTTTTAATATAAAAATTAAAAAAGAAAATGTACTTTTACGTTTAAGAAAAGAATACAAATGAATATACTAGATAATTTTAAACTCAATAGAGAGAAAGAAAATTTTAGAGATGTAATTGAGTCTATTTATAATGGTGTTGAATTTAAAGGAACCAATCTTTGGGTTTTAGTTTTTGCCATTTTTATTGCCTCTCTCGGATTGAATGTTAATTCTCCTGCTGTAGTAATTGGAGCCATGTTAATTTCACCATTGATGGGGCCAATTATGGGTTTAGGTTTAGGAATGGCTATAAATGATTTGACTTTATTAAAAAAAGCAGGTTATAATTATCTTTTTGCAGCTGGTGTTGGTTTAGTAACTTCTACTATATATTTTGCAGTATCTCCAATTAATGATGCACATTCAGAAATATTAGCTAGAACTTCACCTAATATTTATGATGTATTAATTGCTTTCTTTGGTGGTTTAGCCGGAATTTTAGCAACTTCAAGCAAATTAAAAGGAAATGTTATTCCAGGTGTCGCTATTGCAACAGCATTAATGCCTCCTTTGTGTACGGCTGGTTATGGTTTGGCAACTTGGCAATTAGATTATTTCTTAGGAGCTTTTTATTTGTTTTTAATTAATACCGTTTTTATTGCATTAGCTACTTTAATTACAGCTCGTTTGCTAAAATTCCCTTTTAAAGTTCATCCTGATGATAAGGAAAAAACTAGAGTAAATCGAATTGTTTGGGCAATTGCTTTGGTTACCTTATTGCCAAGTATTTATTTTGGATATGACATTGTTAAACAAAATAATTTTCAAAAAAAAGCTAATCAATTTGTAGAAAATGAAGCTGTTTTTCCTAATAATTTCTTGCTTAAAAAAGTTGTTGATGCCAATTCAAAAGAAATCATTTTGACTTATGGTGGCTTATTAATTAAAGATAGTGCTATTTTAGATCTAAATTCTAAGCTTGGAAAGTATGATTTAGCTGACTGCAATTTGAAAATCCAACAAGGATTCTCGTATTTAAATGAAACTAGTAAAAATAGTGAACAAGATAACTTACTTTCAAGTGCTTTGAATGAAAAAGCCAAACAAATAGAGGTTTTAAGTTATAAATTAGATAGTATTTACAAGCAAAAAGATTTAAGCAAACAAGTCTATAAAGAAATAAAAGCACAACACCCTTCAGTAGAAAGTTTAATATTGCAACCTACTATTTTAACTAATGATTCCATTCAAAAAAATGTTTGGATTTCAAATGTAAAATCGACTGAAAAACTCAACGCTACTGATAAAACAAAAATGAAAGAATGGTTAAAAGTTAGACTCAATACCGAAGAAATTTTTATCAATTTTGAAAATTAAAATATGAATTTATCTATAGAAACACCAGCTTTACTTTTCTCTGCAACTTCTTTAATTTTACTAGCTTACACCAATAGGTTTTTAACTATTGCTCAAATTGTTAGAGGTTTAAAAAAAACATATGACCAAGAACACACAAAAAGTATTTTAATTCAGATAAAAAATTTAAATCTTCGAATTACCTTAATAAGATACATGCAATTATTTGGAGTTATGTGCTTATTTCTATCCGTTTTTGCTATGCTTTTATTGTTTATAGAACAACAAATGATTGGAATTTACCTTTTTGGTGCAAGTCTACTGTGTTTATTAGTCTCTTTAGCATTATCTTTTTGGGAAATTAGTATTTCTGTAACTGCACTTCGAGTTCATTTGAGTGATATTGTTGAAAAAAAGAAATAAGTTATTCTAAAATCCAAAGTAATACAGGTTTGTCTGTTGCTTTTAATTTTTCATCTAATACTTTCATAAACTCATCAGAAACTGCTGGACAACCCCAACTTAAAGGTGAATATTTTGGATAAATTTCTTTGTTTTGAACAGCTTTCCAAGAATGAAGTACCACTACTCTTTCAACTGCGTTGTTATTTGAGTTTTCCAAACCATGTAACCAATATTTTACATTGATTCCCCAACTGCTGTAATCGCGTTTTCCAATTTTATATTTTCCTTTAGACGAACAATGACTATTTGGTTTATTACTAAATTTTGCTTTTTCCCATTTACTTTCATTGTCTTCAAATTTATCGCAACTTCCATGAGTAACTAAATTTTTATCTGTAATTTTTTCAGCAATAAAATCATAAATAAAAAACCTATTTTTACCTGAATGAATACTCATATCAACTAAGAAATAATAATCTTCATTAAAACCCTTTGCTTGACAATATGTCAAAGCTTCTTGATTTATTTTTGAATAATCCTTTGCTATTTCCACAACTGGAATTACATCAGAAAATAATATTGTTGTAGTTGAATCTTTACAACTTATTAAAGCTAAAAAAAGAAAAAGTAAAATATTTTTCATTGAAGAATGTTATAAATGATAAACTCAAAACCAAGAATTTTATTTTAATTACTTTTGTAAAAAAATCATAAAATGAACATCAAACTAATTGCGATTGGCAAAACAGATAATAAAAATCTTCAGACTTTAATTGAAGAATATACCAAGCGCTTATCGTTTTACATCAAGTTTGATTTGGAAATTATTCCTGATATCAAAAACGTCAAAAACCTTTCAGAATCACAGCAAAAAGAAAAAGAAGGTGAATTGATTTTATCTAAAATAACTCCAACTGACAACTTAATTTTACTAGACGAAAACGGAAAGACTTTTTCAAGTGTTGGATTTTCAGAATTTTTACAAAAGAAAATGAATGCTGGAATTAAAACCTTAGTTTTTGTAATTGGTGGCCCTTACGGTTTTAGTGAAAAAGTGTATCAAAAAGCCAATGGAAAAGTTTCCTTATCGGAAATGACTTTCTCTCATCAAATGGTACGTTTATTTGTAATTGAACAGCTTTATCGTGGTTTTACGATTTTAAAAAACGAACCTTATCATCATCAATAAGAGAAGTTAGAAGGCAGAATTTAGAATTCAGAAGTTAGAATTAGTTATATTAGAAACTATAACTTACAACCACATTCAGGCAACTTTTTCGTGTCATAAATAAATTCAATTGGTGAAAAAGCAATATCATCTGATATGACTTCATTTAACATGATTTTATTTTGAATGTATTGCTCATATGTCAAATTCACCTCAAAATTTACATGTAATAAAGCCATTTTTCCTTGACTTACAAAAGGAACATAGTCTTTAATAAAATCTACAAACTCGTCTCTATTCACATCATTTCCATCTACTGTAATTTTATTTTCTTTGTTAAAATTAATGCTAAAGTTTTGAAAACTTATGTATATTTTACTGTTGTCAATGATGTAAAATTTTGAAAACTCGTCATCATATGTATAAGTCACATTTGTAAATGGCAAAAAAGCTAAATTCTTTCCAATAGAATCTGCATAAGAAAAAACGTCAATAGCATCTTCTTTTTTATGAGATGAATTTTTCTTCTTCTCTTGTAATTTCATCACTTCTGGAATGACTAATTTTAAAGGCAAACGCTTATCAATATTAAAAACCCAATTGGTTGTACTGATAGTATTTTGACGGTTTACATCAACAATTGTGTCTTTTTCTGTGACTTTAAAAAACATATAAACAGGTGAATGATCCTGAATATCTTTTAAAACCGTTTTGTTTGATTTTGGCAATTGAACATCTTGTTTTTTACAAGAGATAAAAAAAATAAATATTGAAAAGAATACAATAATTTTATATATCTTTTCTTTTTGGAAGACTTCGTGAAGCATGATGAATAGTGATTATATCAATACGTTGATTTGTAACAATTTTATAAATTATTCTATAATTTCCTTGAATAACTTCTCTAAAATCGGATTTTGTTATTTCAGATATTATTTTTCCTGAAAGCGGATATGTTTTTAATATTGTAGTTGCGTTTCTTATTTTTAGGATTTCTCTTTTGCCATAAAATTTAGAATCTTTTGAAAAGTATTCTGCTATGGATTGCAAATCAGAAACGGCTTGTTTAGTCCAATTTATTCGAACCATTTTTCAATATTTTCGTCTAAATTTTCTTCAGAAACAACATCATCTAACAAAGACTGATTATTTCCTTTTTCAATTTTGTCTAAAAACACCAAACGTTCAATCAACTCGTCCAAATCTATAGAATCTGGCAATTGATTTACTGTTTCTTGTAATTTTTCTTTTGAAATCATATCAAATAATTTTATCAAATATAAAGATTAATTTATAATAATTGCATTAATTTAACACATTCCACAGCTTCTTTCACATCGTGAACGCGTAGAATTTTTGCTCCTTTTTGTAAAGCTATTGTATTTAAAACGGTTGTTCCGTTTAAAGCTTCTTCAGGTGTATTTTCTAATGTTTTATATATCATAGATTTTCTCGAAATTCCTGCTAATAATGGTAAATCTAACATTGAAAACAACTCTAATTTTTGAAGCACTTCATAATTTTGTTCCAATGTTTTTGCAAATCCAAAGCCTGGATCAATGATAATGTCATTCATACCAAAACTTCTTGCTAACTGAATTCTTTCTGAAAAATAATAAATCATTTCCTTAACAACATCTTCATAATTTGCAAGACTTTGCATAGTTTGTGGATTGCCTTTCATGTGCATCATTATATAAGGAACATTTAGTTTTGCAACCGTTTCAATAATCTTTTCGTCTAACTTTCCTGCTGAAATATCATTTACAACAGCAACTCCATTTTCAACAGCTTTTTTCGCAACTTGACTTCTAAAAGTGTCCACAGAAAGTAAGATAGTAGGGAATTTTTCAACCAATAATTCAACAATCGGAATTAATCTACTAATTTCTTCTTCTTCCGAAACAAATTCTGCATTTGGTTTACTAGAATAAGCACCAACATCAATAAATGTAGCTCCATCATTTAACATTTTTTCAACCTGATTTACAATTTGCAATTCATCTTTATATTTTCCACCATCATAAAATGAATTTGGAGTAATATTTAGAATTCCCATTACTTTAGGCAGCGATAAATCTATAAGTTGACCTTTGCAATTAATTGTTGAATGTTGTAAATTTCTCATCTTTTGTCTGAAAATCTGTTATCTGAAAATCCAAAAATCAAATAATATTCTCTATTTTTGAAAATTATACACAAAGATACAATTCTAATGAAGAATACCTCAAAACAATATGATTCAATTATAGCCATTTGCAGAGAATTATATTCTAAAAAAATGAAAGATTATGGAAGTGCTTGGAGAATTTTACGTTTGCCATCACTTACTGACCAAATTTTTATAAAAGCCCAAAGAATTAGAAGTTTACAAGAAAATGAAGTCAGAAAAGTAGATGAAGATGAAATGTCTGAATTTATCGGAATCATCAATTATTGCATCATGGCTTTAATCCAAATCGACAAAGGAATTGCCGATCAACCTGATTTAGGTTTTGAAGAAGGTGTGAAATTATACGATGAAAAAGTAGCTTTAACCAAAGAATTGATGGAAAACAAAAACCACGATTATGGGGAAGCTTGGAGAGAAATGCGTGTAAGCAGTTTAACCGATTTAATCCTTCAAAAATTACTTCGCGTTAAGCAAATCGAAGACAACAAAGGAAAAACGTTAGTTTCTGAAGGAATTGATGCCAATTATCAAGACATGATAAACTACTCTATTTTTGCCTTAATTTTAATGGGAAAAGATTTACAATAACAACGCAATAACATACTATTAACAAAATTTAATTTTAAATCCTTTAATTTTACAGTTGGAATTTGGAATTTTTAATAATTGGAATTTAATTTTTTATGAACAAATACGCACTTTCTTGGATAATTAGAATAATAATTGCTGCACTTTTTATTGTTTCAGCTGTTGCCAAACTTTATCCTTCACCTTATTTTGCAATCTCAACTTTTGAAGTAAAACAGCTTTATCCATTAGGTTTTTCTGAAAACATAGCTCCTTATTTTTCTAGATTTTTAATCGGAATTGAATTAGCATTAGGAATATTATTTCTCTTGCCTGTCAAAATTAGAAAAGTAATTACACCAGCTTCTATATTAATATTAGCAGTTTTTACCATTCATTTGGCTTATGAAACTTTTAAAACCGGAGGAAATTCAGGAAATTGTGGTTGTTTTGGTAGTTTATTACCAATGACTCCAATTGAAGCTATAATAAAAAATATCGTTGCTATTGGATTATTGATATGGTTATTAATGCTAAAAGTTCCAGATACTATTAAAAATCGTTTGTGGTTTACAACTACAATAACTTTAGCTTCTATTTTAGGATTGTTTATGTTGGCTCCAATTCGACCAGTTGAAACAATACTTGAAAATCCAACAACAGATGAAATTAATGCTATTGTTCCAATTGAAATAGATTCTACTTTTATAAATTCTGATCCAGTTTTGTCTGAAATAAAGAAAGATTCGGTTAAAAAAACAGAAGAAATAAAAGAAGTTGTTGATGAACCGAAAGCAACAAAATCAGGTTATGCCAAATTTTATCCGGATATAGATAAAGACAAAAAAATACTTGCTTTTTTTGCACCAGGTTGTGATCATTGCCAACATGCCGCAAAAGAATTAACAGCTATGCGAAAAAAAGACAAGAATTTTCCAGAAGTAAAAATCATTTTCATGAATGAAGAAGCTTTTAAAATTCCTGAATTTTTTAAAATCGCTGAAGCTACTTATCCTTATAAAGTCATCGAAATTATTCCGTTTTGGAATGAATTAGGTGATAATAGAAATACTCCAGGAGTTTTATACTTATGGAATGGAAATAAGATAAAAATGTATGATGGTATTGATGCCAATCAATTTAACGGTAAAGAATTAGAAAAAATGGTGAAACTTCCGTATTCGAAAATTAAAAAATAAATTATGAAAAAAATATTTGCATTACTTGTAATCGCTATTTGTTTTGCTTCTTGTTCGCAAGCACAACAAACAGAATTTAAAGAAGAAGCGTTACTAAACACAATGAAAAGTATTGAAAACCAAGATATAACTTTTCAAGATATTATAAGAAAACATGAAGGAAAAACAATTGTAATAGACGTTTGGGCTTCTTGGTGTAGCGATTGTATCAAAGGAATGCCAAAAGTAAAAGCTCTACAAGAAAAATATCCTGATGTGACTTATTTATTCATCTCTATGGATAAAAACTTTGACGCTTGGATAAATGGAATTGAAAAATATGACGTACAAGGTGAACATTATCTAACTTCTGACGGAATGAAAGGCGTTTTTGGAAAATCTATAAAATTGGATTGGATTCCAAGATACATGGTAGTTGATAAAACAGGAAAAATTGCTTTATTCAAAGTAATTGAAGCTGATGATGAGAAGTTGATTGAAACATTGGAGAAACTAAAATAGATTTTCGGATAACTTTTTAACAATCAACACTTTTAACCTTATAACCTTATAAACTTATAACCATTTCAAAATGAGAAAACACATAGTAGCAGGAAACTGGAAAATGCACAAAAACAATCAAGAAACAACTGCTCTTCTTGAAGAAATTATATCAAAAAAAGCTACAAATAATACTGAAATAGTAGTTGCTCCAACATTTGTAAATCTTTTGACGGCTGTTGAAACTACAAATGGAAAAGGAATTACGGTTGCAGCTCAAAACATGCATCAAGCAGAAGGTGGTGCTTTTACAGGTGAAATTTCGGCAAATATGTTGACATCAATTGGTGTAAACACTGTGATTCTTGGTCATAGTGAAAGACGTGCTTATTTTCATGAAAATGATGCCTTATTAGCACTTAAAGTTGATACAGCATTGAAACATGAAATGCGTATAATTTTTTGCTTTGGTGAAGAATTAAAAGACAGACAAATAGACAATCATTTTAATGTAGTTGAATATCAACTGCGTGATGCTCTTTTTCATTTAGAAAAAAGTGATTGGTCTAAAATCGTTTTAGCTTACGAACCTGTTTGGGCCATCGGAACAGGAGAAACGGCTTCTCCAGCTCAAGCACAAGAAATGCATAAATTTATTCGAACATTAATCGATAAAGTATATGGACAAGAAGTAGCTGAAAATGTTTCAATTCTGTATGGTGGAAGTGTAAAACCAGACAATGCAAAAGAGATTTTCTCAAACCCAGATGTAGATGGTGGTTTAATTGGGGGGGCTGCTTTAAAAGCTGATGACTTCTTGGCTATTGTAAATGCCTTTTAAAAACTTTTTATAATGAAATTCAACTTATAAATTCTCAAAATCCATTACTTAATTGTGATGGATTTTTTTTTAAAATTAAACCTTTTTCAGAAAATTATATCTAATTAGTATAACTTTTCGTTATTCTAATAAATAGTTTTATGAATAAAGCATCACTTTGGTCGTTGCGCTTGGGATTTTCAAACCAACAAGCTTTGGATATTGAAAAATTAGGTTTAGAAAAATTTTTAACCCAATCTTTCAAGGCAACTTATGATTCTAAATTACCTTATTTTTTAGAAGACGAACCCAAAACTATTGAAGATTTAAAAGCTACTAGAGAAAAAATCAAAAATGCTTCACAAGAAGAACAAACTGAAATTATAAAATCGCAAGTCAAAAAATCCGTAGATTTAAAAAACCGGTGGATTGCTAAAATACAACACGAAGAGTTTCCTTTAAGGGAAAAAATGGTTTGTTTTTGGCACAATCATTTTGTTGCTACAACTAAAAAAGTCAAAGTCAATTATTGGATTTACCAACATAATATGATATTGCGTAATAACGCTTTTAGAAACTTTAAAACGTTAACTAAAGAAATCATCAAAACCAACGCAATGGTTCGTTATTTAGATAATGTGGACAATAAAAAAGGGAAATTAAACGAAAATTTGAGTCGAGAATTATTAGAGCTTTTTACTCTTGAAATTGGAAATTATACTGAAGAAGATATTAAGAATGGTGCCAAAGCTTTAGCAGGATTAAATTTAGGTGAAAACGGAGCCGTTTACAGAAGATTTCAACAAGACAATGACACAATTACCTATTTAGGAAAAACAGGAAATTTTAAAGTTGATGATTTAATTGATATCATTTTTGAGCAACCAAACATTGCTTTTTTAATTACTCGAAAAATTCTAAAATGGTTTATTTATGATAATCCTTCGGAAGATTTGGTGACTTATTACGGAAATTATTTCAAAAAAGTCAACTTCGAAATCCAACCTTTATTAACTAAAATATTTACTGAAGAATATCAAAAAGATAATGCTGGTTCTAAAATAAAAGATCCTTTGACTTATATTTTACAATTGATGCATGAATTAAATATTGAGCAAGAAAACAAAACTTTAATCACATTTTTTTTAATTCAACAAGGAATGGATTTAATGAATCAGCCTAATGTTAAAGGTTGGGATGGAGGAAATTCTTGGTTGAGTTCTCAAATTTATTTAAATCGAAATAATTTATCTGATTTGTGGTGTAATGGTTTGAATTTAAGTCGAAAATCATTGAATCAAATTGGAAATCAAAATGCAAATGCAAAATTAGATTTAGAAAAATTAAACACGAAACTAAATTGGAAAAAAACAGGAAACAACCTATCAATTATAAAAGAATTGACTGATAGATTGCTTTTTGAAGTTAGTGATGAAATGCAAAAAGATATGGAAGCTCTTTTAAAATATGATTTTGATTTAAAAAGCGAAGGTGCTGATAATGCAGTTTTACGATTGTTTAATTACATCACAAAATCACCTGAATATCAATTAATTTAACACCTAAAACGGAAGAAAATGAATAGAAGAAATTTTTTATCCTTAACAGGAACATTTACAGGTGGAACTTTATTGTTACCTAATTTTTTACATGCTTTTGGAACATCAAATCAAATTATAACTGGTGAAGAATGTGTGGTTTTTATTCAATTAAATGGTGGAAATGATGGTTTAAACACCTTTATTCCGTTTGACAATCCTTTGTATTATGATTTGCGTCCAAATATTGGAATTGCAAAAGACAATGTCATTGGAAAAACCAAAGGAATGGGCTTTAATCCTGCGTTGAAAGATTTTGCAACTATTCAACAAAACGGACATTTGTCTATAATTCAAAATGTAGGTTATCCTGAACCAAATCGATCGCATTTTAGAAGTCAAGAAATTTGGCAAACCGCTTCAAACACAAATGAGTATTTAAGTGAAGGTTGGTTAGGTAGATATTTAGACATTCATTGCCACGAACATCAACCAACTGCAGGAATTAATTTGGATGCTATTGATAATTTATCACTGAAAGGAAAACAGCCTAATTCTATTACTGTTAAAGACCCAAATCGTTTTAAAGTTCGAAAAGATTCAGAGGAAACTCAAAAATTATCGGAAAATCCACAGTTAGATTTTGTTAGAAAAATAGCCCATTCGGTTACTGAAGGTTCCGATGAAATTCAGAAAGCTTTAAAAAATTCAAAATCTGAAATTACTTATCCAAAATCGGGATTATCAAAGAATTTAGAATGGATGGCTCGTTTAATTAAAGGCAATTTAAACTCAAAAGTATATTACACTTCCTTAAACGGATTTGACACTCATGATAATCAAATCAATTCGCATGCTAGAGTTTTAGGCGAATTAAATGATGCTGTTTACAGTTTTTATCAAGATTTGAAAGAAGCTAATTTATTGCAAAACATTACCATTGTAGTTTTTTCCGAATTTGGTAGAAGAGTCAAAGACAACGGAAACGGAACCGATCATGGAACAGCAGCGCCAATGTTCATTATTGGTGGAAACAACAAAGGAACTATAATTGGAAACAATCCTAATTTAGAAGATTTAGACAATGGCGACTTGAAATACGAAATTGATTTTAGAAGTGTCTATAGTTCGTTATTAGAAAATAAATTAAGTTTTGATCCGAAAAATATCGGAATAAAAAACAATTCCTTAACTGAGTTGTTCTAAAAACTAAATTATAAAACCTATCTTTGCAGGCTTTTTAAAATTTAGAAAATGTCGAATAACAACATTGTAAAAGGAGTTTTTTTAGTAGGATTAGGTGCCACAAGTTATGGTATGTTAGCGACTTTCGTTAAACTGGCTTATCAAGAAAATTTTACTACTGCAGAAGTAACTTCAGCGCAATTTATATATGGAATCATTGGAATTTTAATCATCAATTTATTTCAAAAACAACAAGCTAAAACTGATGTAATTAAAGCATCCAAAAAAAATATTTTTCAACTAATGTTAGCCGGAACTTCATTAGGAATGACTAGTGTTTTCTATTATTTATGTGTGAAATATATTGATGTTTCTATTGCCATTGTGCTCTTAATGCAAACGGTTTGGATTGGAGTTTTATTGGAATGGTTTTTAGATAAAAAAGCACCTTCAAAGCAAAAAATAATTGCAGTTGCAATAGTTCTTTTTGGAACATTATTAGCAACAAATCTATTAAACTCAACAGTAGAAATTGATTGGAGAGGTTTAGTTTTTGGTATGTTAGCGGCTTGCTCATTTACAACAACAATGTTTACAGCAAACAAAGTGGCTTTAGGAATTTCATCTGCCCAAAGAAGTTTATACATGCTTTTAGGAGGTGCAGTTATCGTAGCTGGATTTGCTTTATTTACCCAAACAACACCATTCAACTTTGAAATTTTTATGAAGTGGGGAATTGTTTTAGCACTTTTTGGAACAATTATTCCTCCCATGTTAATGAACTCTGGTTTTCCGCATACTGGTTTAGGATTAGGTAGTATTGTTTCTTCTTTAGAATTGCCAGTTTCTGTAATGATGGCTTATTTTATCTTAAACGAAACGGTAATTATTTCCCAATGGATAGGAGTAATATTAATTGTATTGGCAATTGTCATTATGAATATAAAATTTAAAAAAAGAGGAAATAAATAATTGATTTTCTTACATTCGTAAAAAAACCATGAATTTACCTTGGCATCAATATGTTATGGCAGTTATTTATATCATTGCTGGTATAAATCATTTTAGAGTACCAAAATTATATCTTAAAATAATTCCTCCATATATTCCTAATGCTTCATTAGTGAATAAAGTAAGTGGGTTTTTAGAAATTGTATTTGGAATTTTGTTTTTATTTAAATCATTAGCTCCAATTGCTGCTGTTGGAATAATAGTTTTATTAATTGGATTTTTTGCCACACATATCTATATGTTACAAAATAAAAAAGCAAGTTTAGGAATGCCAAAATGGGCTTTGATTTTGAGACTTCCTTTGCAGTTTGTATTAATTTATTGGGCTTATCAATATCTATAAAATCATGCTTAACTTATTTCCACAAGAAAAAATAATTTTAGAATTACCAGATGCTATTTTTGAGTATTATCCTAACTTCTTTTCTAAAGAAAAAGCAGACGAGTTATACAATTTATTATATGAAAATACTCCTTGGAAGCAAGATATTATTACAGTTTATGGGAAAAACCACTTACAACCAAGGTTAACTGCTTTGTATGGTAATGAAGGTAAACCTTATAAATATTCTAATATAATTATGTATCCTCAAGCTTGGAATGCCACATTAATTTATATAAAAGAATTAGTAGAAGAGAAAGCCAATCATAACTTTACAACTGTTTTGGCTAATTTATATAGAAACGAAAAAGACAGCAACGGATGGCATGCTGATAATGAAAAAGAATTAGGAAGAAATCCTATTATTGCATCTATTAGTTTGGGTGAAGAACGAACTTTTCAATTGAAACACAATTTTAAAAAAGAAGCAAAACAAAACTTAATTTTAAAACATGGTAGTTTAATTTTAATGAAAGAAGGCAGTCAAATCCATTACAAACATCAAATTCCAAAAGCAAGTAGCCCTAAAAAACCTAGAATAAATTTAACGTTTCGAATAATTCTTTAAAAAATTTTCAATAATCAAGATATATCTTATAAATACTTTATCAAAATGTTAAAAATAAAAGTACTTTTAATAATTAGCACATTTTTTGTTAATATTGTAATAGATAACCTTTAATAAAATGTGAATTAATTTTCATAAAAATGAAAAAAAGAAAGATTTCGGAATTAGACAATGAAACTTTAGAGAGAATTGTTAGTATGGCTCAAGAAGAAAAAAAACCTTATGAAGTCATAAAAGAAGAATTTGGTATTGTTGAAAATGACGTAAATGAATTAATGCGTAAAAAACTCAACAAAGAAAATTTTGAGTTGTGGAAGAAGAAAGCTGTTGCTGGAAAACCAAAACCAAAACCCATGAAATTTAACATTATTGAAGATGATGATTTAGATTCTAAATATTATATTAAAAATAAATTTGATTAAACCTTAACGCTTGTTTCACAAGCGTTTTTTTTTATTCCACTTGTAACATTTCAAGACTTACACATACTTATATTCATAAACCAAAAACAATCAAATAATTTTTAATTGCATAATTAACTAAAAATGAAAAAAATATTTTTGACGCTTGCTTTAGCAAGTTTTCTATTCGGTTGCAAAACTGCTTCTACAACAACTGCTAAACAAAATGAAGTAGATGTAACTATTGACTTAATTAACGTAAAGAACGACAAAGTTTTAGTTAGTATTTTGCCACCAACTTTTACAACTCAAACAGCAACTTTCAATATTCCTAAAATTGTTCCAGGAACTTATTCTGATGATGATTATGGAAAATATATTGAAGACGTAAAAGCTTTCGACGCAAAAGGTAATGCTTTAACAGTAGCCAAATTAGATGTTAATTCATACACCATTGGAAATGCCACTAAACTTCATAAGATTACTTATCTAGTAAATGATACTTATGATATAGAAAAAGGTGGTGGTTTTGGCGAAAGTGATGATGTATTTTCTCCAGCTGGTACAAACATTGATGCAGGAAAAAACTTCATGCTAAATTTACATGGCTTTGTGGGTTACTTTACCACTAAAGAAGAAACACCTTATAAGCTTACAGTAAATCATCCTACAACTTTATTAGGAGTTTCTGCAATGAATGATATAGATGCATCAGACAGTAAAGATGTTTTCATGGCTTCTAAATATGCAACACTAGTAGAAATGCCTATCATGTATTCTAAACCTGATTTTACGTCATTCATGGTCGATGATATGGAAATCATCATTTCAGTATATTCTCCAACAGGAAAATATACCGCTAAAGAAATAACTCCTTATATGGAAAACATGATGCGTGCCCAGAAGAAATTTTTAGGAAAATTTGACGCAACAAAAAAATATGCAATCTTATTATACCTTTCTAGCATGTCTCCTACAGATGCAAAAGGTTTTGGAGCTCTAGAACACCCAACTTCTACAACAGTTGTAATGCCAGAAGTTATGGGATTAGAAATGCTTCAAGAGCAATTAAAAGATGTGGTTTCACACGAATTTTTTCACATTGTAACTCCTTTAACGGTTCACTCAAACGAGATTCAATATTTTGATTTTAATAAACCTCAAATGTCAGAACATTTATGGATGTATGAAGGTGTAACTGAATACTTTGCCAACTTATTTCAAGTAAATCAAGGGCTAATTGAAGAAGATGCTTTTTACGAAAGAATGGCTGATAAAATTGCTCAAGCTGCAAACATGAATGATAAAATGAGTTTTACCAAAATGAGTAAAAACGTTTTAGAAGAGCCTTATAAAGATCAATACATCAATGTGTATCAAAAAGGAGCTTTAATTGCAATGTGTTTAGATATTGAAATTAGAGAAAAAAGTAATGGTCAAAAAGGTATTTTACAATTAATGCAAGATTTATCTAATGAATATGGAACTAAAAAAGCCTTTAAAGATGAAGAATTGTTTGCTAAAATAACGGAATTGACGTACCCTTCTGTAGGTGATTTTTTAAACAAATATGTTGCTGGTGAAACGCCAATTCCTTACACAGATTATTTTGCAAAAATGGGTGTTACTGAAGCTAAAGTGGAAGCTACAGGAAATCCGTTTTTAGTAGGTGGAAACCAACCTATTATTTCATACAACCCTGATACTAAGGAGTTTTTCTTTTTGCCAGAAATTGAAATCAATTCATTTATGAAAGAATTAGGACTAAAAAATAATGATATCATCTTAGAAATAAACGGAGAAAAACAAAACCTAGAAAACATCAATCAAACAGTCATTGGAGCTTTTAATTGGAAAGATGGTGATGCTATTACAATGAAAATCAAACGTGATGGAAAAGAAATAGACATCAAAGGTAAAATAGTTATGCCTAAAGAAATCAAGGAAGGTTATATGGCAACTGATGATAGTAAAAAAGCTTTACGCGAAGCTTGGTTAAAAGGTTAATCTTCAATTTTTGCCACTGTAAATTCAATTCAGAGTCTAAATTCTAAATTTATTTTACACACTAAATCCTCAATTTACATCGTATTTTGAGGATTTTTTGTTTATTTTCGTGACTTAAATTAAACAAATGAGAAACGCACCTTTTTTTACAGATGACACTATAGTTTTTGGAATTTTAATGCTTTTATTGGGTTTGGTGTTTTACACATCTGCCAAAGAAGAAGGGTTTTGGAAAAAATTCTACGGAGTTGTCCCTGCTCTTTTAATGTGCTATTTATTACCTGCAATTTTAAATTCATTCAATATAATTTCACCAGAATGGATAACTATAAACGAAACTGGTGAAGAAATTGAAAAAAGTTCTAATGTATATTTTATAGCTAGTCGCTATTTATTGCCGGCTGCTTTAGTTTTAATGACTTTAAGCATTGATTTAAAAGCTTTATTAAATCTTGGACCAAAAGCCTTAGCTATCTTTTTTGCAGGAACCATTGGGATTGTTTTGGGTGGTCCAATTGCAATTCTTTTAATATCAATCGTTTCACCAGAAACTGTTGGAGGAGCTGGCCCAGATGCAGTTTGGAGAGGGCTTTCAACGATTGCAGGAAGTTGGATTGGTGGTGGAGCCAATCAAGCCGCTATGTTGGAAATTTTTAAATATAATTCCCAAAAATATGGAGCTATGGTTCTAGTTGATATCGTAGTTGCAAATCTTGGAATGGCGTTTTTATTATATGGAATTGGCAAAAAAGAATTCATCAATAAATGGTTAAAAGCGGATAATTCTTCTGTGCAAGAGTTACAAGACAAAGTTTCTAATTATCAAGAAAGTGTAAAACGAAATCCATCTCTAAACGATTACATGATTATTCTAGCTATTGCTTTTTTTGCTGTTGCCTTGTCCCACTTTGGAGCTGGAGTTTTAAGTACATTCTTCAAAAATAATTTTGAAAGCGTAAATGATATTAAAAGCTTTGCTTCAACTTTTGGAGGTGAATTCTTTTGGATGATTACCATTGCTACTATTATCGGGATTTCATTATCATTCACACCTTTAAAATCTTATGATGGAGCTGGAGCAGGAAAAATTGGAAGTATATTCATCTATATTTTAGTAGCTTCAATAGGAATGAAAATGGATTTAGGATCAGTAATGGATAATCCAGGATTAATTGTTGTCGGAATTGTTTGGATGTTAATTCATTTCATCATCATTTTTGGAGTAGCAAAACTGATTAGAGCACCTTATTTCTTTATCGCTGTAGGAAGTCAAGCTAATGTTGGTGGAGCGGCTTCTGCACCAGTTGTTGCTTCCGCTTTCCATCCTTCATTAGCAAGTGTTGGAGTTCTATTAGCTATTTTTGGATATGTTGTGGGGACTTATGGAGCTATATTTTGTGCTTACTTAATGGAAGTTGCATCTCCTAAATAATTTTAAAAATAGGTTAAAAATGTTATGAGTTTAGTAGGTTAAAAGAATTTGTGGAAATGTATAAATACCTTAATATGTCTAAAAATCTCATCTCTTAAAATCAAAAAAAACTAGTACTTTTGAAAAATTAAATCAAATCATAAAATGACAAAAAAAATTATTGCTTTAGCTCTTGTTATCATCAGTCTTGTTTCATGTAATAAAAATGACAATGAAGGTAAAAATCTACATTTAACCGGAAATATTAAAGGCTTAAGCCAAGGAAAATTATACATTCAACAAGTACAAGATTCAAGTTTAGTTGTTTTGGATAGTATCATAATAAAAGGAGGTTCAAAATTTGATACTTATTTAAATATTGAGAGTCCAGAAATGCTGTATTTATTTTTAGATAGAGGTCAAACCAATTCTATTGACAATAATTTACCTTTCTTCGCTGAACCAGGTGAAATGAATATTGAAACAACTTTAGAATCGTTTTTTGCTGATGCAAAAATTACAGGTTCTAAAAACCATGATTTGTACGTTGAATTTTCTACTATGAAAAGCAAATTCAATGAAAAAAATATGGATCTAGTTGAAAAAGAATTGGAAAATTTCTCTTCAAATACTTATAAAAACGCTGATAGTATTGCGGATGTTAACAGCAAACTGATTCGTAAAAAATATTTATACATAGCTAATTTTGCAACTACTCATGCAGATAAAGAAATCGCCCCTTATTTAGCACTTTCAGAGATTGCTGATATCAACATAAGATATTTAGACACTATTGGGTCAAAAATGAATTCAGAAGTTGCAAAATCTAAATACGGAAAGATGTTGAAATTATATATTGAAGAAAGAAAGAAGTTAGAAACTAAAGATTAAAAAAATAATCCCAGTAAAGAAAAGCACTTAAATTATTTTCAGTTTAAGTGCTTTTTTTATTTTTTAAAGCTAAAGCTAATAATCAAAACTTCACAAAAACAAAAAAGAGGAAAACTTTCGTTTTCCTCTTTACATTTGAGCCGGCGGAGGGACTCGAACCCACGACCTGCTGATTACAAATCAGCTGCTCTAGCCAGCTGAGCTACGCTGGCAACTCAAATTTCGAGTGCAAATATAGGTTTGTATTTTTAATTTCCAAACAAAAATTACACTTTTTTTGTATTTTTTTTTTATTTTAATTCGTTTACTTGAGCAACAAACTGATTTGCAGCTTCTTCGTATTCTGAACGAATTTGTTTGAAATGTGCTTTTTTGTTTTCTACGTTCTTAACATTAGCTTTAGACATCAATCCGTCAAATTTTTCATAGATACTATCTATTAATTTATCTGACTCTTCAGTTGGTTTTCCACCATTAGTCATTTCCCAAACGTAAACGATGTTTACAATATCACCTAAAACGTAGTTGATTTCTTTTTTCAAGTTTTTAACGCTTGCCATTTTTTCTTATTTTAAAATTTGATGCAAAATTACATAATATATTTGTCAAACAGCAAATTAAATAGAAATTTCTAACAATGTAGCATTTCCTGTTATGGTAAGTTTATCTAAAACAGCAGGTAGTAAAACTGTATCACCCATTTTATACTGAATTATTTTATCATCAAATTCAATTTCAAACATACCTTGAGTACACATTAAAACCGTAAAAGCTTCTTTAGTTTTCTTCCATTGATATTTTTCAACTAATGGAATAATATTTGTTTTAAAATAATCGCAATGCACTACCTTATTGCTTGAATTTATAGTAGTATCATAAGAAACCTGAGCTTCTGTAGTGTTATAATTTAAAGCATCTAAAGCTAGTTCTGTGTGCAACTCTCTATAATTCCCGTTAGCATCTACTCTGTCAAAGTCATAAACCCTATAAGTAACATCACTTGTTTGTTGTATTTCTGCAATTACAATTCCAGCTCCAATTGCGTGAATTGTTCCTGTTTCTAAAAAGAAAACATCACCTGCCTTAACTTTAACTTCATTTAGAATAGAAACTAAATTCTTATTATTTAAAGCATTTTTATATTCATCAGGATTTGAATTTTCTTTGAAGCCAACAATCAAACGAGCGTTTTCATCAGCTTGCATTACATACCACATTTCGGTTTTCCCAAAAGAATTGTGACGTTTTTTAGCTAATTCATCATTAGGATGCAATTGAATGGATAAGTCTTGCTTGGCATCTAAAAATTTAAACAATAAAGGAAATTCAGTTCCAAAACGAGCAATTGTTTCTGAACCTAAAAATTCAGTTGGATATAGTTCAATTAACTCATTGACATTTTTACCTTTCAAAATACCATTTTTGACAATACTAATGTCGTTTGGAACGGTTGATAACTCCCAACTTTCTCCTGTGAAATCAGAAGTGGTAGGTTTGTTTAAATAGGTTTTTAATTTTGTACCACCCCAAATACGTTCCTTTAGAATGGGTTCAAATGTTAAGGGATAAAATTTCATGTGGATTTTTATTTTCAATACAAATATCTATAAAACTTACCTAGTAGTCATATATTCTTCGACAAATAGCTTGGCTAAATAGACGAATAAAGTATTAATGAGGATTAACTATTTCATATTACGGACAATCTTCAACGCATGCTCAATATGAATATTTGCTTTTACACTATTAAAAACAGAAACAACTTTTCCTTCTTTATCAATAATATAGGTAACCCTACCTGGTAATAAGCCAAAAAAATGCGTTGGAACACCAAATAATGTTCTCAATTTTCTTTTCCCATCTGACAATAAAATAAATGGTAAATTATGCTTTTGGGCAAATTTTTCATGCGATTCTTCAGAATCACCGCTTATTCCTATTACTTCTGCACCTAAATCTTGAAAATCTTGATATTGATCTCTAAAACTACAAGCTTGTGTAGTACAACCTGGAGTGTTGTCTTTTGGATAAAAGTAAATCACTAAAGGCTTTCCAATATAATTTGACAACTCAAATTTTTCACCAGATTGGGTTTTTGCTTTGAAATTTGGAATTATATCTCCTTCTTTTAATCCCATTTTAATTTCCTTTATAGGTTACAAAGTTTCGTGGTGTTTCATACAAAACAACTTCTAAATCATTTTTTGATTCAATATGAGGTCGCAATTTATTCCAAATTACAACAGCAATATTTTCAGCTGTTGGATTTAAATCTTGAAATTCTGACACTTCAATATTTAAATTTTTATGATCAAATGCTTTTTCAATATGTTCTTTAATCAAGTCTGAAAGTATTTTGACATCTACAACAAAACCAGTTTCATTATCAATTTCTCCTGTAACACTAACAACTAATTCGTAATTATGTCCGTGAAAATTAGGGTTGTTGCATTTTCCAAAAACAGCATCGTTTTTTTCCATAGTCCAATCTTTTCGATACAATCGATGTGCTGCGTTAAAATGTGCTTTTCTAGAAACGGTTACTCTCATTATGATTTTTGATTGTTGAAGTTTTAAATTTTATGCTCTTCTAAATAATGATAGAATTTATCAAAGATGATTTTGAACCAAACCGTGTAAATTTGAGGATGAATTTCCATATCTTTTTTGATATCTTCAATTTTCATCCATTTCCAATTTTCAACTTCTTCTTTGTTAATTTTTGGAGCTTTATTAGAATAACCAATCATTACATGATCTAATTCGTGTTCGGTTAAACCGTTATCAAAAGGTGCTTTATAGATAAAATGAAACAGTTCTTTCAATTCGGTTTCAAAACCCATTTCCTCTTTCAAACGTCTTTTTCCAGCTTGAATATTTGATTCTCCAGCACGTTGATGACTACAACAGGTATTTGTCCACAAAAGTGGGGAATGGTATTTGTTTGATGCACGTTGTTGTAACATGACTTCATTTTTATCATTAAGAACAAAAACCGAAAATGCTCGATGCAATAAGGCTTGTTCATGCGCAGCCATTTTTTCCATCAACCCCAAAGGTTCATCATTGGTATCAACTAATATTACTTTTTCTTCAATCATAATTTTTAATTCCCTTCAAAAATACGAAAAAAGTCGCATTTTTAAGCTTGAATTTTTTTTTAGTAAAAGTTTAACGGCTGTTGAATTATAACTGTAACGTTTCAGCAATTTTTAAAGCACATTTTTCACCATCAATAGCTGCCGAAATAATTCCTCCAGCATAACCTGCTCCCTCTCCACATGGATAAAGTCCTTTAATTTGCACATGTTCCAATGTTTGATGGTCTCTAGGAATACGAACCGGTGAAGATGTTCTGCTTTCCGGAGCATGCAAAATAGCTTCATTGGTAAAATAACCTTTCATAGATTTTCCAAAATGAGCAAAACCTTCTCGCATAGTTTGCGTTAAGAAATTTGGAAAAACTTCTCCTAGTTCTACTGCAGTTGTTCCAGGAACGTAAGATGTTTTTGGTATTGACGATGAGACTTTCTTTTGTGTAAAATCAATCATGCGTTGAGCCGGAACTTTTTGGGTTTCTCCAGCCAATTGCCAAGCTTTTTGTTCAATAGCTTTTTGAAATTCCATTCCTGCTAAAGCACCAAATTTTTTATAAGGTTGAAAATCTTCTAATTTTAATTCAACCACAATTCCTGAATTAGCAGTGGCTTGATCTCTTTTGGATGGTGACCATCCGTTAGTAACTACTTCACCTGGACTTGTAGCACATGGAGCAATTACACCACCTGGACACATGCAAAATGAATACATGCCTCGACCTGCCACTTGTTTTACAATAGAATAAGGTGCTGGTGGCAAAAATTCACCACGAAAATCACAGGAATATTGAATTTTATCAATCAACTCTTGCGGATGTTCAGCTCTCACTCCTAATGCAAAAGGCTTCGCTTCAATAAAAATTTCTTTTTGATGTAATAATTCAAAAATATCTCTGGCTGAATGTCCTGTTGCTAAAATGACTTTATTCGTTTCAATTGTAGTTCCATCATGCAAAACTACTCCTTGAATTTCATTGTTTTTTATAGTGAAATCTGTGACTCTTTTTTCAAACAAAACTTGTCCTTCACATGCTATAATTTTTTCACGAATATCTTGAATGATTTGTGGCAATTTATTGGTTCCTATGTGCGGATGTGCTTCAACTAAAATTTCTGGTGTTGCTCCAAAAGCTACCAAAAGTTTTAATATTCTGTCAACATCACCACGTTTTTTAGAACGTGTGTATAGTTTTCCGTCAGAATACGTTCCTGCTCCACCTTCTCCAAAACAATAATTGGAATCTTCATTTACAATTCCATCTACATTTATGGCTCTCAAATCTCTCCTTCTACCACGCACATCTTTTCCTCTTTCAATTACAATTGGTTTTAACCCAATTTCAATCAATTGCAAAGCTGCAAACAAACCAGCTGGACCTGCACCTACAACAACAACTTCTTGCTTGTTAGAAACATTTGGATAATTAGGCAACTGAATTTCAGCTTCTTCAAAAGATTCATTTTGTAAATAAACTTGTCCTTTAACATTAAATTTAATCGCTTTTTGACGAGCATCGATGGAACGTTTTTGAACGATTACTTTCTGAATATCTTTTACAGAAATTTGCAATTGTTTAGCCACTGCTTGTTGCAACAAACTATCATTTGACGCTACTTCTGGTGCAACTTGAAATTGGAATTCTTTTGGCATTATGTGGACAGTCAGATTTTGAAATTATATATTTTTAAATATTTGTACAAATGTACTTATTTGTTTTTACTTTTTTCTTCAAATGCTCTTAAAGCAAAAGAAGCCAACCAATGCTCTCCTTCATAATTTCCATCAACTATAGAAGGTAATGAAAATTGCAAATGCGTATCTGCCAATTTCATTAGATGTGAAAGTTCGTTTGGATATTGTGCAATCAAAGCATACATATTCCAAGCACGACTAAAATTCAACCCATCTAAATGCACTAAATGCCCATCTGTTCTATCAGAAACTTGTGCAACTTCCCAATCATAAGATTTTTTAAATAAAACTGGAGCAAATTTTGTCGCCCATGCAAGAAACTCTTTTTTATCTAATATTTTACTCATTAAACCCAACTCTTCCATACATGGAGAAAGAAAATCGGTTCCACTTGGCTCCCATGCAAAAGGGCAATTTTCATCATTAAAAAACATTCTTTTGCCGTTTTCTTTAATACTTTCTTGTAACGCTATGTTTTTGGTAAAAACTGCGTAATCCCAAGCATTTGATAATCCAAATGCAGTATTGGAATGGGTTCCTGCACGAATTGGATATCTCAGCTTAGGCAAAAAATCTAAATATCTTTCAATTATTAAATTAGATAGAGGAAGTAGGTTGTCCGCTAATTCTTTAGCAAATGGTTCTTTTGAAAGCTCTAATTCGTGTTGTAATTTTAATAACCAATTCCATCCATAAGTACGCTCATAAGATTTTTCATGTGGTTTGTTGAAATATGCTATTTCTTGTGTAATATTTTCCGAAGAAAGATTGATCTTAAGTTTCTGAATAATCTCTTCTTTATTATTTAGATCGTTAAAATTATTCAACAAATAAAGTAAACTCCAATGTCCATGAACAGAAGAATGCCAATCAAAACAACCATAAAAAGCAGGATGCAACTCTTTTGGAGATTGAATTTCGGTTTCGTCAATCAACATTTGATTTAGCTTATTAGGATACTCTTGCTGCATGCATTTTATTGGTAATGTTGCCAAATGATTGGCTTGTTCTATAGTCAATTCTTGTGCAAAAAGCGTTTGAACTAATAAGAAAAGAAAAAGTGGTGTAAATTTCATTTTTTTCGTTTTTGGATTTTCAAATAGTAGTTTATTGAAAATTAATGCTACAAAAATAGTGATTTGATTTTTGACTTTGTAAATTTGAGTTTTTGAAAATTTAAGTATGCGAAAAATAAAGTTGATATGGGATTTTAGAGGTGAAGTGGCTGCTAAAACTGCCGAACATCATGAAATTCATTTGAAAGAATTTATAGAAGCTGAAAAATTAGCTTTAAATTTTACAGGTTTTGAAATTCAAAACGAAATGCATTCAATAGCCTTTATGGTTGTAGAAGAAAAAGATATGATTGCTGTTCGAGATGCTCTAAAACCACATCGTGGAGAAGTTTACTAATTTACTATCAATTATTTAGTTGTTTATTTTTCATATATTTATAAAAAATTTAAATAAACATCTAAACCAAAAAGCACCCCTTGAAAACTAGCAATAAAATAATATTTTTTTTCTTTATTATATTATCTGCTTCTGTCTTTGCACAAGGAGAGGCTAATAATTGGTATTTTGGTTCAAAGGCCGGTATCACATTTAATAATGGTAGCCCTCAGGCATTAACTGATAGTGAAATGATTACTCAAGAAGGTTGTGCTACATTATCTGATGCAAGTGGACAATTATTGTTTTATACGAATGGAGTAACCGTTTATAACAAAAACCATGACATCATGCCCAATGGTACAGGATTAATGGGACACGTTTCCACGACACTTTCTGCAACAATAGTTCCGCTTCCTGGCTCTAATCATTTGTATTACATATTTACTTTAGATGCGCAATCTGGCTCTAATGGATTTAGATATTCTATTGTTGATTTAAACTTAAATAACGGTTTAGGCGCAGTTGCTCAAACAAAAAACCAGCTAATATACACTCCTTCCACAGAAAAAGTTTCAGTAGTTAAACATGCTAACAATGTTGATTACTGGATAGTCTCTCACGGAGTTTTTTCAAATACTTTTTATTGTCATTTATTAACTTCAACTGGGTTAAGCACTTCACCCGTAACAAACAATATTGGAGCATTCATAGGAAATCTTTACGCAATAGGTTCTATGAAATTTTCACCTGATGGTTCAAAGATTGCTATGTGTCATTCAGTGAGCACTCCTTCTAATAGTTATGTTGAAATGTTTGATTTTGATAAATCAACAGGAATTTTATCAAATCACATTAATATAAGCACTTCTGATTATAAACCTTATGGAATCGAATTTTCTCCTAATGGTTTAATGCTATATATTAGTGTAAATTTTATAAATGATAATTCAGCAATTTATCAATATGATTTAAATGCCTCTAATATGGGTAGTTCCAAAATTACCATTTATGAAGAATCTGATTTATCCATTAACATTGGAGCATTACAATTAGGACCTGATGGAAAAATATATGTTGCTATTCCAGGAAAACAATATATTGGTGCTATAAAAAACCCTAATTTATTAGGGATTGGAAGTGAATTTATAAATGAAGCAGTAGATTTAGAAGGTAAAATTTGCGGAACTGGATTACCTGTCTTTACTATAAGCCTTCCATATAACCCTCTAATATTGGTTGAAAACGAATGTCTTGGAGAACTAACTTCATTTCAATTAAACGATTCATCAACTACAAGTGCAAATTGGGATTTTGGAGATGGCTCAACATCTAACTTGTTAAATCCTTCACATACCTATTCAGCTTTAGGAAACTTTACTGTTACTGTTACGGCCTCAAGCCCTTTTGGGACTGTTACAAAAACTAAAATGATAACAATTTCTGAAGTTCCTAATGCTACACAACCTAATGCGATTTCTTTATGTGACACAGACAGCGATGGTTTTGAAAGCTTTGATTTAACCCAACAAGATAATACTGTTTTAAATGGTCAATCTACAAGTCAATTTCAAGTTCTTTATTATGCTTCTCTAGCTGATTATGACTCTAATCTACCTATCGAAAACCCAAGCAATTATGTTAATGAAGTGGCTTTTAATTCGCAAAACATTATAGCTGAAGTCAGTAATTTATCAAATTCAGATTGCAATGCTATTGTTAATTTTGACATTCATATTTCGCAAGTACCAATTGCTCCAACGTCAATTGATGATTTAAAAGCTTGTGACAATACTTCTTTTGGTTCTGATGATGATGGAAAAATTATTTTTGACTTGACTCAAAATGAAGCTGCTATCTTAAACGGACAATCAACTTCTGACTTTTTAGTTGATTATTACTCAGATAGTGGCTATTTAAATCAAATACTAACTCCATCATCTTACATAAATACAAATCCTTCAGAAACTATTTATGTGAAAATTTCTTCCATTTCAAATACAGATTGTTTTGTAGTTTCTTCATTCCAAATTGAAGTTATCAGTCTTCCAGTATTAAATAATCCTGTTATTTTAAGTCAATGTGATGATGACAATGATGGTTTCAGTTCATTCAATTTAACGGAAGCAAATGCGCTTATCTCAACAACTGCTAATTTAGACTTTAGCTATTTTGAAACGGATTTTGATGCTCAAAACAATACAAATAAAATTAATTCTTTTGTTAACTATGAAAATCAAATCGTTAGTAACGACATCATTTATGTGAGAGTTGAAAACAGTTATGGATGCTTTAAAGTGGTTCAAGTAAACTTATATGTTTCTACAACGCTGATCCCTGTTTCATTTCAAAGATTATTTACAGCATGTGATGATAATGCTTCAGGATCAACAACTGATGGAATTTCAAATTTTGATTTTAGCAGTGTCACAGCAGAAATAGAAGCTTTATATCCAACTGGACAACAATTAGAAATCAATTACTATAAAAATATCACAGATGCTTTAACAGAATCCAATCCCATAACAAATCCTTCAAATTATGCTAATATTGGTTATCCAAATTCTCAAAATATTTATGTAAGAGTCGAAAATAAAGTAAACAATGAATGTTTAGGTTTTGGTCATCACATAACATTAATGGTAGAAGAATTGCCTGAAATTATTAATACAGCTAAAATAATTATTTGCAGCAATAACCTAATTTTTACAGAAAATATTAATGCTGGTTTGTTAGACGAATCTAATAGTTCTAATTATACCTATACTTGGTATTTGAATGGTGCTTTAATTAATAACGCATCACAATACAACCTTACTGTTGATACAGCAGGAACATATACTGTAGAAGTAAGATCAAATGCTGGGTGTTTTAGCACAAGAACAATTGAAGTAATTGCATCAAATAGTGCTACAATTCATGCTGTAGAAATAAACGACTTTTCTAATAACAATACAATCTATGTTCACGCTTCTGGATTAGGAGATTATCTGTATAGTTTGGAGGGTACAAATTATCAAAGTTCTCCTCTTTTTACAAATGTTTCAGTGGGTGCTCATACTCTATTTGTAAAAGATTTGAACGGATGTGATGTTGCTTTTCAAACTATTTATGTAATGGGAGTTCCTAAATTCTTTACTCCAAATCAAGACGGAATAAATGACTATTGGACAATTACAAACTATGACCCTAGCAGAAGAATTGTTAACACAACCATTTTTGACAGATATGGCAAATTACTTTATCAATTTAATCCCAAAAACAAGGGTTGGGATGGAAAATACAACGGGCAAACACTTCCAGCTACTGATTATTGGTATCTCTTAGAATTTGAGAATGGAAAAATTATAAAAGGACATTTTTCTTTATTAAGATAATAGTTCGTGATGCTTTGAAACCTCATCGTGGAGAAGTATATGTTATTTAATTTGATTTAAAAATACTTTAGGGGTTATTCCCGTATGTTTTTTAAATAATTTTGTAAAATAGGAATAATCATCATAACCTAATTCATTAGCAACTTGAGCTATTGTTTTTTTCTGTTCAACTAAAATACGCTTACTTTCCAATATTACTCGATTGGCTATTAATTCAGTTATCGTTTTATTTAAAACTATTTTAGAAATTCTATTCAAATGTTTTAGTGAAATTGCCATGCTAGTAGCATAGAAAGAAGGTGCCTTTTCTGTTCTAAAATTTTTCTCTAATAACAGTTCAAATTCTTTTAATTTATAATTGTAAACATGTGTTTTATGCTCGTTTGTAAGATTATAAATTCTCAAAATTTCAATATGTATACAATCCAAAAGATTTAGAATTTTGTCCTTTTTTTGTGTTTTGTTAGTTTTATTTTCATCAATCATAAATTCAAAATAAGGAATAATGCTTTTCATATCTAATGCATTCAAAATAATTTCAGGATTATTTTTGGAAGATTGATAAAACAAATAGGATTCAATTTTTTTCATTCCAAAATGAAGATTATAAATTTCTTGCGAGTAAAAAACAATATATCCTTCAATATCCAAAGACAGTTCCCAAGAATGAATTTGACCAGGCTGCATTAAAAACAGACTTCCTGCTTTAATTTCAAAAGCATCAAAGTCTATTTTATGTGTTCCTGATCCTTTAGTAAACAAAACCAGAACATAAAAATCATGACGATGCAAACTTTCAATAAAACTATGTTGCTCTAAATGTTTTTTAAAAGTGTTAACATAGAGATTACTATGAAATGAATTTTCCTTAAAATTATTTATTTTATAAACATTACTCACAACCCATGTCTTTATTATACCATAATAAGCGAATATACTAAACTTTAAAGAACATACAAAACAATAATTTTGCAATAAAAATAGTCAACATGTTTAACAATACCTTAAATATTCTAAAAAACAAATGTCCGAATTGTCACAATGGTGATATTTTCAAACACAACTTATTTCACTTTAGTTTTAGCTTTCCTAAAATGCATAAAAAATGCAACCATTGTCAGACTAAATTTGAAAAAGAACCTGGTTTTTTCTTTGGAGCTATGTTCGTAAGTTATGCTATTGGAGTTGCTGAAGCAATAATTACATACTTAATTGCTTCGCTTTTTTTTGATAAGAACTTTGACTTAAGAATAATTACAATCATTGCAATTGTAATTATTGCATTGACAAGATTCAACATCAAATTATCTCGAATAATATGGATTTATTTATTTAAAAATTATACCAAATAAATAAATCCTTGAAATATAATTGCAAGGATTTTTATTTTATGATTAGTATTAGAGGCTAATTAGCAACCTCACTTATAAACTTAATTCGCATTAAACGTAATTCTTCGGTATCGTAATCACCATCAAATTCTTTTAAGGCTGCATCGATTTTATCAGATTCTGACTCCATAAAGTATTCGTGAATTTCCTCTTGTTGTTCGTCATCTAAAATATCATCTACCCAGTATTTTATGTTTAATTTGGTTCCTGAATAGACGATTTGTTCCATTTCTTTCAGCAAATCATCCATCGATAATCCTTTGGCTTTTGCAATATCATCCAAAGCCAACTTTCTATCGACATTCTGAATAATATAAAGCTTTAAACCTGAATTGGCTCCAGTAGATTTCACTACTAAATCATCCGGACGAATAATATCGTTGTCTTCAACATATCGGTTTATCAAAGAAACAAACGGACTTCCGTATTTTTTTGCTTTTCCTTCTCCAACTCCATGAATATTACTCAATTCTTCAATAGAAATTGGATATTTTAAAGCCATATCTTCCAAAGAAGGATCTTGAAAAATTACAAATGGTGGAACACCTAATTTTTTAGCTTCTTTTTTACGAAGGTCTTTTAACATAGACATTAAAGCTTCATCTGCTGTTCCTGATGATTTTGAAGCCGTTACAATTGCATCGTCTTCAACTTCATTGTATTCATGATCTTCTGACATCATAAATGAAGTTGGTTTTTTCAAATAAGCTTCTCCTTTTGAACTCAGTTTTAAAACTCCATAACTCTCAATGTCTTTATGCAATAATCCATCTACTAAAACTTGACGAATTAATGCCATCCAATATTTTTCATCAAAGGCTTTTCCTTTTCCAAAATAAGATTGTGCATCGATTTTTTGGGCTTTAATAACTGCATTGACTTTTCCGACTAAAGCAAAAATCAATTCTTTTGATTTGAATATTTGTTTGGTATCTTTTACCATATTTAGTAAAATAACCACTTGGTCTTGTGCCTCTACTTTTTTCTTTGGATTGCGAACATTATCATCCATATCGGCTCCTTCTCCATTTACATCGTCAAATTCTTCTCCAAAATAATGCAACAAGAATTTTCTACGACTCATGGATGTTTCTGCATAAGCTACAACTTCTTGTAACAAAGCAAATCCAACTTCTTGTTCGGCAACAGGTTTACCTGACATGAATTTTTCTAATTTTTCAATGTCTTTGTAGGAATAGTAAGCCAAACAATGACCTTCTCCTCCATCTCGACCTGCACGACCTGTTTCTTGGTAGTAACTTTCTAACGATTTCGGAATATCATGGTGAATGACAAATCGAACATCGGGTTTGTCAATGCCCATTCCAAAAGCGATGGTAGCTACAACAACCTCAACATCTTCCATCAAAAACATGTCTTGATGTTTAGCTCTAGTTTTAGCATCTAAACCAGCATGATAAGGCACAGCAGAAATTCCGTTTACTTGTAGCACTTGTGCAATTTCTTCCACTTTTTTTCGACTTAAGCAATAAATTACACCTGATTTTCCTTTGTGCTGTTTGATGAACCGAATAATGTCTGACTCAACATTTTTTGTTTTTGTTCGTATTTCATAAAATAGATTAGGTCTATTAAATGACGCTTTAAAAACATTAGCATTAGACATTTCAAGATTTTTCAAAATGTCTTCTTGTACTTTTGGAGTAGCAGTTGCTGTTAATCCTATGATAGGAATATCTCCTAAAAGTTTAATTATATTTCTAAGATTTCTATATTCTGGTCTAAAATCGTGTCCCCATTCCGAAATACAGTGCGCTTCATCAATAGCTACAAATGAAACAGGAACCTCATTGAAAAACTGAATGTAGTCTTCTTTAGCTAAAGATTCTGGTGCAACATATAATAATTTGGTTACACCTGATCGTATATCACTTTTTACTTGATTGATTTCTGTTTTAGTCAATGAAGAGTTTAAAACGTGTGCAATTCCATGTTCTGAACTTATACTTCGCATGGCATCTACTTGATTTTTCATCAACGCAATCAAAGGAGAAACCACAATAGCAGTTCCTTCTAAAACCAAAGCAGGCAGTTGATAACATAACGATTTTCCCCCACCAGTTGGCATTATTACAAACGTATTGTTTCCAGTAATAATACTTTTTACAACACCTTCTTGTAATCCTTTAAATTGATTAAATCCAAAATACTTTTTTAATTCTTTATGCAAATCTATTTCGGTTGATTTCATTCTTATATGTGCATTTAATTTTTTGAAGGACACTCATATTGATTTTCGCAAAAAAATTAAGTAAATTTTATACCTAACTATTTCTTACGTATTAATATGATTTTGCCTAAATTTGCAATTATAAATATACAACTTTCTTTAAAAAACCAAAAAAAATTAAATAATAAATTTTGAACACAACCGAAACCATCTTATTTAACGCAAAAAAAACGATACTAGCTGAAAGCGAAAGCATTGCATTATTAGTAAATTATTTGACTGATGATTTTGCTCAAAGTGTTGAGAAAATTTTTAATTGCAAAGGTAGAGTAATCATAACAGGAATAGGCAAAAGTGCTATTATTGCTCAAAAAATAGTGGCCACTTTAAATTCAACAGGAACTCCTTCAATGTTTCTTCATGCCTCAGAAGCGGTACATGGTGATTTGGGAATGTTATTGAAAGATGATATCATTATATGTATTTCTAAAAGCGGAAATAGTCCAGAAATAAAAGTTTTAGTTCCTTTATTAAAACGTTTTGGCAACACTTTAATAGGAATGACAGCCGACTTAAATTCGTTTTTAGGTAAAGAATCGCATCATGTTTTGCATGCTCATGTTGATGCTGAAGCTTGTCCAAATAATTTAGCACCAACAAATTCAACCACGGCTCAATTGGTTTTAGGGGATGCGTTAGCTGTTTGTTTGATGGAAATGCGAAACTTTAAAAGTGAAGATTTTGCTATTTATCATCCTGGTGGTGCATTAGGTAAAAAATTATTACTTCGTGTAAAAGACATGTTAGACACAACCCATACACCACAAGTTAACCCTGATGCTTCTATCAAGAAAGTAATTATGGAAATTTCTGAAAAACGATTGGGTGTCACAGCTGTTGTAGAAAACAGTCAAGTAATTGGCATTATAACAGATGGTGATATTCGTAGAATGTTGAATGATAGAGATACTTTTGCCGACTTAGTTGCGAAAGATATTATGACGAAAGATCCGAAAAACATTTCATCTTCAATTTTAGTGAGTGAAGCTTTAAATGTTTTGGAAAACAATGCTATTACGCAATTAGTTGTGATTGATGAAGGTCAATATAAAGGAATTATTCACTTACACGATATTCTTAAAGAAGGAATTGTATAATGGCAAAAAAGAATATTGCAGAAATGTCATTTTTAGATCATCTTGAAGAATTAAGATGGTTATTGATACGAAGTACCATTGCTATTTTAGTATTTGCAGGTGCTTCTTACTTTTGTATCGATTATATTTATAGTGAAATATTATTTGGCCCAAAAAACCCAAAATTTATTACCTATCAATTTTTTTGTAAAATTTCCAATTCTTTTGGATTTGAAGATTCTGGAATTTGTAATGCAGAAATGCCTTTCATCATTCAAAACACAGATATGGGTGGACAAGTTTCGTTTATGATTTGGACTTGTATCACTGTTGGATTTATAGTTGGATTTCCTTTCATTTTATGGGAAATATGGAAATTTATCAGTCCAGCTTTGTATGAAAAAGAGAAAAAATATGCTGTTCTTTTCATTGTAGTTTCTTCATTATTATTCTTTGCAGGAGTTTTATTTGGCTACTTTGTCATAACCCCTTTATCGGTTTATTTCTTTGGTTCTTTTTCAGCCAGTCCAGAAATTGTCAACGAATTTAATTTGGAATCCTACACTGGAATGATAAAAACATCTGTTCTAGCGTGTGGATTGATTTTTGAATTACCTATTTTAATTTACTTTTTAACCAAGTTAGGATTAGTTACACCAGAATCTCTTCGAAAATATAGAAAATACACCTTAATTATTGTACTTATACTTTCAGCAATTATTACACCTCCTGATATTATTAGCCAAATTATTGTAGCTATTCCAATTATGTTGTTGTATGAAATTAGTATTTTGATTAGTGGTGTGGTAGTAAAAAGAGAACTTAAACAAGTATAGAAATGGCAAATGTAGTACAAGAATTTAATGAGTATCGTTCTAAAATGAATGAAAAATTATTGGCAGACAATAATAAAATCGTAAAACGTATTTTTAATTTAGATACGAATGCTTACGCAGAAGGAGCTTTGGATGTTAAAACAAAAGAATTATTAGGTTTAGTAGCTTCAACAGTTTTGCGTTGTGATGATTGTATCAAATACCACTTGGAAACGGCTTATAAAAACGGAATCAACAAAGAAGAAATGATGGAAGCCATGGGAATTGCTACTTTAGTGGGTGGAACCATTGTAATTCCTCATTTAAGAAGAGCTTATGAATTTTGGGAAGCTTTGGAAGAAAGTGGTCAGTAATCAGTTTATAATGTGCAGTCACAGTCGCGGTTTTATGTCGACTAGAAAATAAATTATTGTTAATTCGTTTAACTCTTAAATTGTTTATTTGTTTATTTGTAGCTCATTGCCTTTTAAACGCATAACCTTTTAAACGCAAAACCTAAATATGAAACTTAGAGCAGAAAATTTAGTCAAAACCTATAAGAAAAGAAGTGTTGTAAAAGGGATTTCTGTAGAAGTGAATCAAGGTGAAATTGTAGGACTTCTGGGTCCCAATGGTGCTGGAAAAACAACTTCTTTTTATATGATTGTAGGTTTAGTAAAACCAAATAGTGGAAATATCTATCTTGATGATATGGATATTACGGATTTCCCTATGTACAAACGTGCACAAAACGGAATCGGTTACTTGGCTCAAGAAGCTTCTGTTTTTAGAAAATTAAGTATTGAAGATAACATTTTAAGTGTACTTCAGTTAACCAATAAAACCAAAGAGGAACAAGTAGCAAAAATGGAAGAGTTGATTGCTGAGTTTTCTTTGGAACATATTAGAACAAATCGTGGGGATTTACTGTCTGGTGGGGAACGTCGTCGTACTGAAATTGCAAGATGTTTGGCAACTGATCCAAAATTCATTCTTTTAGACGAACCTTTTGCTGGGGTTGACCCTGTTGCGGTAGAAGATATTCAAAGAATTGTAGCCCAATTAAAAAATAAGAATATCGGAATTTTAATTACAGATCACAACGTTCAAGAAACTTTAGCAATTACGGATAAAACCTATTTGATGTTTGAAGGAGGAATTCTAAAAGCTGGAATTCCAGAAGAATTAGTGGAAGACGAAATGGTTAGGAGAGTGTATTTAGGACAGAATTTTGAGTTGCGTAAGAAGAAGTTGGAGTTTTAGTTTTTTGGTTATAGGTTATAGGTTATAGGTTATAGGTTATAGGTTATAGGATTGGTTTCGATTTAGCTTTTGATGTTACAATATTTTTTTAATTTCTCTAATTTCTAAGATCTGTGTTCCAAAAATCTTACTTAACACATTGATCCATTAGTTCCAATTTTATTCCATCAAAAACGTTTACATCAACTAAACCATTAATGCCGTTGACTTGTGCTTTTTCTGTAAATTGCCATAGAAGCCAATCCTTATCCATTTCTTTTCTCCAAAAGTTATAATTGGCAATCCAAAAAGTGTATGCTAAAAACTCCTCTTTCAAGAAATCATTATAATAACTTTCTCCTGAATAAATAATGGGTTTTACTTTATAATGTTTTTCAATTTTTGTCAACCAACGTTTTAATCCTACTTTTAAGCTATCAATGGATTGAGTTTCTGGTAATTTTTCAATATCTAAAATAGGTGGCAAATCTCCTTTAGACAACTTAACCGTTTTAATGAAATTTTCTGCTTGTAGTAACGAATTTTCATTAGGACGATAATAATGATAAGCTCCACGAATGTATTTCCCTTTGGTATTTTTCCAATTGTATTTAAACTTTTCGTCTACTTTATCTTTTCCTGCTGTGGAACGAATAATTACAAAATCAACTACAAAGTCATTGTTGACCTTCTTCAATGCTGACCAATCAATAACACCTTGATATTGAGAGACATCTATTCCGATAGTTTTTTCTTTATACGTTGATAAAACTTCATAAATTCGAATATCGTGTACTTCTCTATCTTTTGGAGATAAAACTTGGGAATGTTTTGATTTATATCCTAAATAATACAAAACGCCATCTCTATATTCATATACAAATACAGCAACCACCACTACTAACAACGCTAAAACAGAAAACACCACTAATTTGGGTAGTGATGTTCCTTTCTTTTTTTTAGATCGCTTAGTGGTTGTTCTCTTTTTAGCCAATTGCAGGTTTCGATTTTGAATTAATTAGTACTGATAAAAGTACATAAGTTACCACTATAATTGGAATAGAGATAAAATCAAGTAAGAAAAATAAAAGTACTGCAAATCCCATGAAAAAATACTGCAATTTAGCATCTTTCCATGCAAATGATTTCAGTTTGAGCGAAAACAAGGGAATATTGGCATTCAAAAAATAAGCACTTAGAATTGTTAGAAACATCAATACAAAGGGATTGCTCAGTAAATTGGTTACCCATTCATAAGCATTTATATATTGAATCATGGGAATACTCATGATAAAAAGAGCATTTGCTGGAGTTGGCAAACCAATAAATGAATCTATTTGACGTTTATCTATATTGAATTTAGCTAATCGATACGCTGAAGCAATAGTAATGAGAAAACCAAAATAAGGAATCATTCCCATATAAATGGTGTCTTCCGTTACTTGATATTGGGGTTGTGAAATTTGGATGGTTTCGATCAAGCGAAACATCATCAAACCTGGCACCACTCCACTGGTAACCATATCGGCTAAAGAGTCTAATTGAAGTCCTAACTCTCCTGAAACCCCTAATTTTCTAGCAAAAAAGCCATCCCAAAAATCAAAGAAAATCCCTAAACAAACAAAGATAAAAGCTTCGTCATAATAGCCTTTAAAAATGGCAATGACGGCTAATAAACCACTCGATAAGTTTAGTAATGTAATAAAATTAGGTAGGTGTTTTTTAATTTCCATAATCGTTTACTCATATTTATAGCAAATGTAATACAATAAGTTAATACTTTTAGAGTTTAGTAATTAAGAATTTTATTCGATATTTGTAAAAAAATCAATTGCATTGAAAAAGTTAGTTGTAATTATCCTCCTATTACTTCCAGTATTGGTATGGAGTCAAGCTGTGCGAAAATATTCAAATGAATTTTTGAGCATAGGTGTTGACGCTGCTGCATTGGGGATGAGTAATGCAGTTGTGGCAAGTACGAGTGATGTAAATTCTGGGTATTGGAATCCAGCGGGTTTATTGAAATTAGAAGGTAAGCAAGTAGCTGTAATGCATGCTAGTTATTTTGCAAATATTGCACAGTATGATTATGCAGCTTTCGGAATGCCTATTGATGACCGAAGTGCTTTCGGAATTTCATTAATTCGTTTTGGTGTGGATGACATTTTAAACACTACCCAGTTAATTGACAGCCAAGGAAACATAGACTACAATAGAATCTCTTTATTTTCAACAGCTGATTATGCTTTAACCGTTTCTTATGCTAGAGCTTTACCTATAGAAGGTTTTAATTATGGTGTAAATGCTAAAGTTGTTCGTAGAATTATTGGAGATTTTGCTAATTCATGGGGATTTGGTTTTGATTTAGGTATTCAATTTGAAAGTGATAATGAATGGAAAATTGGATTGATGCTAAGAGATATTACAACTACATACAACACTTGGACCATCAACGAAGAAGAGTATCAAAAAATTCAAGATGCTGTTCCGGGTGAAAATCAAGAGTTACCGGAAACTAGTGAAATTACGTTACCTAAAGCACAATTAGGACTTTCTAAAAAGTTTGAATTCCATAACGAAATGAGTCTTTTGGCTGCTGGAAACCTGAATATGCAATTTGCACAAACTAATGATATTATCTCAACAAAAGCCGTGAGTATTGATCCTGCCTTAGGTTTTGAATGGGGTTATACGGATTTGGTTTTCTTACGAGCTGGTGTGGGTAACTTTCAACAAATTACCCAAATTGATGATTCAAAAAAATTGAGCTTTCAACCCAATATTGGAGTTGGTTTTAAATACAAAGGCATTCAAGTGGATTATGCCTTGACCGATTTAGGTGACCAAAGTGCTGCTTTGTATTCTAATATTTTTTCTTTGAAAGTAGACTTGGATATTTTTAGTAGATAGTCTTTTTTGTTGTCTGTTGTCTGTTATCTGTTATCTGTTATCTGTTATCTGTTAAAATAGTAAATTGTTATGGGTAAAAAATTACTTTCTTTTTTATTTTTACTTGTTTTTTTTCAAGGATTTTCTCAAAGTGTACAGCTTTCTGAAAATGCAAAAGTTTCTATTATAACCATTGGAACTGCTGCTCCTTCTTATGCTTTGTATGGGCATACAGGCATTCGTTTTAAAGATAATGCTAACCATCTTGATGTAGTTTTCAACTATGGTGCTTTTGACTTCGATACTCCAAATTTCATGTTGCGTTTTGTAAAAGGTGATTTGCAATATTTTGTAACGAGTAATACTTATGCCGAATTTGAATACAGTTACAGATACGAAAACCGAAGTATTTACGAACAAGTTCTTGATTTACCCATTGACAAAATCAGAACTTTATATACAGAAATAAATAACTCTTTAACATCAGACGAACGCTTTTACACCTATAAATTTATCGATAAAAATTGTACTACAATGGTTATTGATAAAGTCAATGAAGCGTTAGGTGATAATGTCATCGATTTTCAAAAGCCTCAAGAAAAGACCTATAGAAGTGTTTTATTTCCTTATGCAAACGAACATTTTTTACAACAATTAGGCATCAATATTATTTTTGGCACTAAAGTAGATCAAGAGGCTTCTAAACTGTTTCTTCCTTTAGATTTGATGCAAGAGCTGAAAACTATTACATACAACGAAAAACCTTTAGTAAAAGAAACAACCACCATTTTTGAAGCACAACAAGAAAAAGCTCCTTTTAATTTCTTTGATTCTATTTATTTAGTAATTGTAGTGCTTGGAATTATCGTTTTACTAAACAATAGAAAAGTAACTTCAATTTATTTTATCTTATTAGGATTACTTGGATTATTCTTTACTTTTATCGGACTGTATTCTTTCCACGAAGAAGTACTTTGGAATTACAATGTGTTACTTTTCAATCCTTTTTATTTGGTCTTTCTATATTTTCACAACAGAAATAATGTAATTAAAGCCAAAAGAGTAAAATGGTTAATTCTGTTGATGTTAGTTATTTATGTATTTGTAGTATTCAATAAAGTCTATTTTATTTCTGTATTACCAATTATTATTGCAAACTTTATTTTTTTAGTTAGGATTACTTGGAATAAAAATTGATAACAATTAACTTTAAACTCCTCTTAGAGAAGAGATTTTTTATAATTGTTAGCTAGCTGTTTAAATAGATATAAATAGTAGCTTTATTTTGTTAGTCTAATTCCGAAAAAAAATAGTATGAGTAAAAACATAAGTTATATTTTCCTGTTATTTTCATTTATTTCTTTTGCACAAAACATAAAAGATTATGAGTTAAAACTCAAACAGTATCATGAAGGAACGATTACAGACGTCATTATAAACGATGTAACTGATGAACTCTTTTCTTGTGACACCTATGGACAAATTCTAATCCACAATAGTATTAACTTTGAGTTTGTTAAATCCTTGAATCTTAATAATAGTACTCCTATAAAAAACATAAGATTAATTAATAATAATCAATTGGCTGTTTTTTATAATGATGACAAACCTTACTTAGCCATTTACGATCTCATTTCTAATAAAATCATTCAAAATATTGAAGGTGTATGGTTAACAAATATAAATTCTGATTCGTTATTAGCTTTAGGAAGAACCGATAACAAAAATCACTTTGTTGATTTATATACCAAAACACCTTTTAAAAAAATTAATTCTATAGCTATTGGTCATAAAGTATTGAAGACTGCTTTGTCAAAAGATAACAAAAACATATCTACAATTGAAATGGTAATACCTGCTAAAGGTGTAAATGGAGAAACAGAAATAATTCATAGTTTTAAAGTCTATGATATTGAAACTAACAAAAAAATATACGAGGAAGAGTTTGCAATCTATGAAAATGATTATATCCCAAGTGGAATTTTGTATGAAAATGAATCTATTTTATTAATTCTCACGGTTTATGAAATGAGCCAACCTCTTTTTGGCTCTACATGCGGCATTCGATTTTTAAGATACAATACCGCAAATTATAAAAGTGAAAAAATAGAGGAATTTCTTTTTTGTTCAAATCTTGCAAACACAAAATTAATTGCGCAAAATAATGACAAAGTATTAGTATTTGGCAATAAAAACAAAAATAGATTTATCAATCTAGATTACATTGATGGCCGTTATAAAATTTCTTTAAGCGAGAATAATGTTAAGAATAAAAAATATAATTTTCATGAAAATTTTGACATAGGCATTTATAATTTCAAAACATCTGAATATTCACTTTTTAACAACTCAGAAATTTTTGTTTTAGACACAGATAAAAAAAGGTTAGAGAAAAATATTGAAACAATAAATTTCGAAGGAAATGAAGCTTATTTTATCTATGAAAACGACTGGGTAATTATTAAAAATAACAAAGTAATAAAGTACTTTAAATCTGGCTATTTGTCAAATGATTTTAATTTTGAAATAGTTAAAAATGAACTTTTAAAACAGAATGAAGTTCCTTCTTTAACAAAAATTATCGATAAAAAAAACGGAAAACTTGGGTACTATACTAATCCTATCAAATGGAATTCTAGTAGCACTTTTTACGAAACAGATTACTCAAAAGCACAATTCTATAGTTTTAATTTACAAGATGGAAATGTCCAAAAAATTCAAGAACAAATTAATTCGTTAAAAGATTATACCTACTTGGCATATAATGGCAATCAAGATGCTTTTTTAATAGGAATAAAACTTGAAAATCAAGAGATTGAAGAAAAAATTATTTCAGATGAAAAAGCTAAATTAATGGTTGTTGATAAGACAGGATCTTATATCATAAATAATAACTATATATATTATGGAACTCACAATTTAGATAATTTTAAATTCTCAAATGATGGAAAATTTATTTGTGTAAAATCAAATAAAAACATGTTTATTTATGATTGGAAGAAAAATGTAGTGGTTTATGAAAAAACTGACGGATATGTTGATAATATCATTCCAATTAACTCAAATGATTTCATAATTTCCGGACCGGATTTTAATTATGATGTCAGCAATTTAGAAAATAAAAACAAAATTAGTTATAGATTAAAGCTTGTCAATAATCAATACATAATTACAGATAAAAATAACTATAATGTATCTGACGCTGCTTTTTCTGGAAATACTTTTGTAAAAATGTTTCCCTATAAGATTTCTATAAATGACAAATTTGTGGATTTAAAAAATGAAAGACTAAAAAGTATCTCGCTAAATAAAGAAGGAACTAAACTTTTAGTCAATTTTTTCAATGGTAAAATAAGATTATTTGACATCAAAAAACACGAATGGTTAAACACTATAATTAATTTTGATAATGAAGAACATCTCATTTTTAATACTAAAGGATATTACTATACCAATAAAGATGAACTTAATAGTTTCTTATTGATAAAAAAAGACAACCAGTTTTTATCCATTAAAAATCATGGTAATAACTTATACAATCCTATTTCTATACTTTCTGATTTTGGTGATATTAATAATGATTATGAAACAGTATTAAAAAAAGCTACATTGTTAAGAAAAAAAAACAATACGTTTTTATTTAACAACAAACTCAATATAAAAGATTTCTATTTAGCTGAAAAAGCTAATACTTATGAAACTTCAAAAATTAAGAATCGTATTAAAATTGACATGTTTGATAACTCTACTTCAAATATCAATTTTAAAATAAAAATTAATAATGTTGAACAAAGAAACTTAACCTTTAAAAAAGTAAACAATAGTTCATATGAAGTAGAAATTAGTTTAACACAAGAAGAAAATATAGTTGAAATTATAGCACAAAAAAATAAAATAAGTTCATTACCAATTAGAAAAAAAATGCTATTCAATGGTAGTATTAATGATAGAAACCTGTATGTTTTGTCAATTGGTGTTTCAGATTATAAAGAGTCAGCCAACAACTTAAATTATGCACATAAAGACGCTATAGATTTCGCAATGCGATATGGAAAATTTACAAAAGAACAAGTTGAAAATTATTTAAACGATAATTTCCCTTTCAAGATTATTGTTCAAAATGACACTATAATTTTAAATACTATAGTAGGAAACAAGTTTATTAAAAATGAATATTCTTCCTCTAAGCAACTATCAATAAATGGAAAAAAATGGCTTCAATATATAATCAACGATAGCACTTTTAACGAAGTTAGACAGTTTAGAATCTATGATTTTAAAACTAAAAAATCTAAAATTATAGATTTAGAGGAACCATTATATTCGGATAATGAATACTATACTTTTAGAACAAAAGCTGATGAATCTGGATTTTATTTTAATACTTTTTTCTTCGACAATGATGAAATAGAGCAAGAACTAATTTATTATTATGATTTTAATCTAGAAAAACTTAATACTGTAAAATTACCTATGTCTTTAGCTGATGGATTTATCGTAAACAACACAGATTGGTTAGCTATAGATAGTGAAAATTTAAAAGAAGATTTTCAAGATTTCAAATACACTAATACTAATAAACCAATTTCCATTTCTATATATTCTAAAAAAAATAAGCTATGGATAAAAAAAACTTATCCAATAGAAATAAAAGAGAATGTAGAGATGTCATTATTCAAAGTAAATGATAATGGAAAATTATTAATTGCTAAAATAAGAGATATTGAAAGCAATGAAGAAAATTTTGTTGTTTATAATCTTATAAATAATGTTTATGTTCCTAACAAAAATATAATAGAAGACAACTATAGTTTATTAAACTTTATCCATTCAAAAAATTGGTATTTTGATGAGAATTTTAAAACGTTAAATACTGTTCAATCCGAATATGCAGAAAACGATTATTTTTATAGTTTCAATTTAGAAACAGGAAAATTAAAAGAAACTATATTAGGTGAATTTAAAGATAATCAATTAATTGGTTTTTCATTCGGACAACCATTCTATATTAAACACCTTTCAACTAAAAACTCTAATCTTTCTGACAATGAAAGCTTTATGAATTTACAAAAAGAAATAGAAAAACTCCAAAATCAACAACCTATTTCTTTTAAAAACACATATGTTAATTACATTATCAATGAAGACGCTAATTCGATAACTATCAAAAACAGCATTAAGAACTTCTTCAAAGAAGCTAAACCAGAAGATCAAATAATATTGTTTCTTGCCGGACATGGTGTTCTTAGTAAAGATTTAGATTATTTTTTTGCCACACATGACATAAATTTTGAAAAACCCCAAAATAAAGGAGTTTCTTTTAATACTATAGTAGATTTACTTAATGAATCTCCTGCAATTCAAAAACTTCTAATTATGGATACTTGTCATGCAGGAAATACTTTAGATATTGAAAATTATGAATACACCTATGAACAAACTGTAGAAGGACATAGAGGTTCTATTGCAAAAAGCAACAAAAAAAATAATGATGATTTAAAAATATCAACTGTTGTAAATTCAATTTTTGACAATTTTATAAGTAAAACAGGAATAACCGTTTTATCAGCTTCAACAGGTGAAAATGTTGCATATGAGTATAATGGATTTAACAACGGTGCTTTTACAAAATCATTATTAGATTTATTAAAAAATAATATTAAAAATAATTATAAATATTCTTATACTCCTGATGAATATTATTTTAATCAAAAATTTACAGAAAAATTACAAAATATTTTATCTGAAAAAACAGATAACAAACAAAAATTAGATGTAAGAGAATTTAATAATCTAGTTCAAATATTGCTTTGGTAAGAAGATTATTAGTTACCTAATAAAAAACTTTTATCTAAACTATAATTTGGTGTATACTTTTATAAAAAACCTCATAGTAGTAAACAAAAGAAATCATTAACTACTGCCCTTTATAAAACAAAACCGTTCCAATAGTTTTAATCAAAACATTGATATCTAGGAAAACACTACGATGTTTGATGTAGAATAAATCATATTGCAATTTGATCAAAGCATCATCAATAGTATCGGTGTACGCATGATTTACTTGTGCCCAACCGGTTAAACCTGGCTTAATCACATGACGTGTTTGATAAAAAGGCAATTGTTCTGCAATTTGTTTAACGAATATTGGTCGCTCTGGTCTTGGCCCTACAATTGACATATCTCCTTTCAAGATATTAATGAATTGTGGCACTTCGTCCAACCTACTTTTGCGAAGAAATTTACCAAAAGGGGTAATTCTTACGTCGTTTGTAGTGGCAAAAACAGCACCGTTTTTTTCGGCATCTTTTACCATGGTTCGTAACTTATAAATGGTGAAGTTTTTGTTGTTTTTTCCAACTCTTTCTTGCGTATAAAAAAAGGAGCCTCTATTCCACAAAAGATTTAAAAGCAATATTATTGGTGAAATCAATACTCCAATAGAAATTCCTATAAGTGAAAAAACTATATCAAAAAAACGCGTTACTATTAAATAAAACTTATTCTGATTACTTCGACTAAAAGGGAAATATTTATAGAAATCTTTGGAAAGATAAGTAACCGGTAATCTATTTGTACTGGCTTCATAGACTTGGTCATATTCTCGTACGACTACACCATTTTCAAGCAGTGCTAATAATTTTTCGTATAACTCTACTGAAATTTCATCTTTACGTTTAAAGGCTATAACAATTTCGTTTAAAGAATTGTTATAAACAAAGTCTTCTAACTTATCAAAAGGAATTTTAAAATAAGAAGATTTATTTTCCATCTCAATAGAGGATGATACAAATCCTAAAACCTCGTAATGTGGATTTACCTTCACCAAATCCTTCACCATTTTATTTAAAGATTTGCTATCACAAACAAATAAGACTCTTTTTACAAATCGTTTGGAAGCAAAAAATTGTAAATAAATAAAACGCCAAATCAGCAAAGCAAAGAATACCGCTAAAAAGAAATAAATAAGTTGAATTCTATTAGAAGGTAATCCTGGTGTTAAAATAGGTGTCAACAAATAAAACAAAACGGTAGAAGAGGAAGTCAAAATCACACTTCTCACCATGGGATATTGTGTACTGGCAACTTGTAGATTGTACAATTCAAAAACAGTTCCAAAAAAGCTTAAATAAACTCCTAAAACGATCGTCCAATAAAAATTAGAAGTATTGAGATAAAAATAAGAAAAACTAAAGGTCTCACCCACAATATAAAGAGCAAACAAAACAAAAACAACATCAATTATTCGAAGCAGAATCTTTCTTTCCGAAATCTCTAAATGTATTTTTTTTTTGGTTTTCATTAATTCTTTTATTGCCTATGCAAATTAACCAATTTATTTGCACTTAATCTATACAAAGCTCGTTTTTTTATAGCAAATTATCAAACCAACAATTCTTTCCATTTTAACTTAACCGCTTGCCAATCCATAGTAAAAACCAATAATTTAGCATTGGAAGTAAGTTTTTGAACCATCTCCTTATTCTTCAACAAACTTTCTATGGCTATAACCATTTCTTTAGGCTTATTATCTGCAACCAGTAGAGCATTCTCTTTATCGGTCAATAAATAGGGAATTCCACCCACATTTGTGGTAACAACAGGTAAACCTAAAGCCATAGCTTCCATGACACTTACTGGAGTATTGTCAAAATGAGTCGTGTTTATGAAAATATCATATTCACTCGCTACATCAGTCCATTCTTTTCTGGAAAGTTTTCCGGTGAAATTTACTTCTAAATTTAAACCCTTAGCGAATTCTTGAGTTTCCAACAAACTACCATCTTTATCGGGCCCAATCATTGTAAGCGTTGCTTCTGGATGCTTTTCTTTTAAAAGTTTAAAAACTTCAACAGCCATTTTTGGGTTATAAATTTTAGCAAAAGATCGTACCCAAAGTAACTTAGGTTGAATGTTTTTTCTTTCTTTAAATTCATATTCTTTTAACGCTATTGAATTAGGAATAAAAACGATATTGGTAAAACCTTTTTCTCTAAAATTTTCTAGTAAATAATGAGAAGGAGCAACATTTTTATAGGCATATTTGAAGATTAATCTACATAAATAAGGGTTTTTATTTAATCGATTGGGCAAATCTCCACCGTGAAGAATTGGAATGTATTTTGTTGCAAACAATCTTGCGATTTGACTACAAAAAAAAGCATACCAAAAACTGGAAGTACTGTAAGTGTCAATTAAGATATAATCTACTTTTTTGGCTTTTAAAAAAGTTGTTATCATCATATCATACAACCTACTACTTTGATTTTTTTTATTTGAAGTATACACTGTAGTATATCCTTCTTCAGCCAAAAAAGCACCTAAGGTTTCAATAGAGGTTTTATTAAACCCATGCTTATGTAATTTGTTCCCTATGTATAGCAGGTTCTTCATCAAATGTTACTTTTAGTAATGATAAGGCATATATAAAAGCTGGTGCTGCCAATCGCATGGCTGCGTGGTTTATGGTTAATGCCCAGAAAATTAAGAACGAAAAAACAAAAAAATTATGTTTATTATTGGTATATAAAAGTAAGGGTGTTAGAATTAAAATTAATAATGCTAAAATTCCAAAAACACCATGTTCAGCAAACAATCTTGATATTTCATTGTGAGACGCTGCTTCAATTCCAGTTGTTTCTTCTCTGTATTCTTTGTTTTTTCCAACACCTACTCCAAAAATTGGATTTTCATAAAACATTTCAAATTCTGATTCAATTAATCGTTCTCTACCTGTTAATTTACTCTCTTTTTCTCTTCCTCTTGCATCTTGATTGGCATATCTTTTATCGATCAATCCTCCAGTTTGGATTGAGGAATAAATCCAGATTAGCAAAAAACCTATAGCTATAGCACTAATAAATTTAAATATTTTACTAAAAGATTTTGTATTGAGATTTAGCATAATAATAGTCATTAAAGCTATAATCATAAAAATACCTGTGATAATTCCTCCTCTAGAAAAAGTAACTATGCCTCTAAAAGTTATGGCTAATAAAATTAATGAAACTATAATTTTATTTCGTTTTGTTTTGGTATCTAATATTAATTTAGTGAAGAAAAGGAAAATTCCTAAACCTAAGATTGTCGACACTTGATTAGGTCCATAACCACCGGAAGTTTGAAAATTTGATTCTGTATTAGTTACTACATCTTTAATACTTGGTGTATATAAAAACATATAAGATAGCATTCCTACTAATGGATACGAAAGTGAATTTATTATTTTAAGGATATCTTTATATACAATTCTTCTGTTATAGCAATATAAAGCTGAAACAAACAAAGTAACTGAACCTATTATATTAAAAGTAATTGCTTTTCGTATGTCTGTTTCAAAATTTAAAGTAAAAAAAGATAAAATAACCCCTGGTATTAATAACAAAATAAAAATCCAATAGATTATGGCTTTCTTAGAAAAACTCTTAAAATACATCCCAATTATCAAGGCACCCATAACCCCATATTTGGCATATTGTTCAAAAAAGTTTCCTTGCGTCATTCGTAAAAAAACCTCGGCTCCAACAATGTATGCTGCCACTAATAAGGCTTCATTATTCTGATTCTTGTTTTTGATTATGTAATTGAAGCCAACAAGTATAATTGCTATAGCATATAATTTTGCAATGAAAGGCACCACAAAAATTAAAACACCTGCTATTAAATGTAACAGGATAATTTTGCCATATTTATTTGTCTCTTCACTCAAAGCTTTTATTTTAAAAAAATTAAATACTGTTCCAAAATTGTTTTTTGACCATATTTACTTTTTATACTTACATTCAATTTTTTGCCAAAATTTATAATACTTTCTTCTTTATTTTCTACTGCTTTTAGGATTGTTTCAAAGTTGTGTTCAATCTCTTTTTGATTTAATGGATCAAATAACAAACCATTTTCATTATGTTTTATTATCGTTGAACAATCTCCAACATTAGTAGACATTACAATTAAAGATTCATTACCATATTCTAAAAGTGTTACAGGAAAACCTTCATACGTTGAACCTAAAACCCCAACAGTTGATTGTTTTAATATATTAGAAATATCATTACAAGAATCATAAATAAAAATAGTGTTTTGTAAATTAGATTCTTTTATAAAATCGTGTATTGCTTTTGAATATAAATCTCCGTAATCTTTACCGATTAAATGCATAGTCCAATTAGGGAAATTATCGTGTTTTGACTTAAATGCTTTTATAATATTTAAATGGTTTTTGGGTTCTTTTAAATTTGCTAAAAAAACAATTCGTTTTCCTTCTATTCCCTTTAAAATTGTTTCTTTTGCGATATCGTTTTCTAATTCAGGAATAAAGTTGGGTAAATATTTTACTCTTTTACAATTTAAATATGAAACAGCCCAGTTCTTTAATTCTTCATTTACTGTAATAATTCTGTAAAACCATTTAGAACTTAGTTTTAAAATAGCTGTAGCATTACTTTTTAAATGTATTCTGTTTCCAAAATGATCATGCCAAATTATTTTAGTTTCAAAACGTGAGACTTTTAGGAGAGTTGCCCAAAAAAAAGAAGATCCATGTGCGTGAATTATTTGAACATTATTTTTAATTATAAAATTTCTAAATTTTAGAAAAGCTTTTAAATCAAAATTGCTTTTTTTTTCTATAAAAAAATACTCAACTTTTGAATATAGATGATTCTTCAAAGCACCTTCATTTCTGGTTACTACTAAACCTGAAAATTCAATTGTATTTGACAATGCATTTGCATAGGTAACAGCCATTCGTTCCGCTCCACCCGCTTCAAGACTATCAATCAATTGCACTATTCTCATTTATGAATTTAGAATTTAGAATTTAGAATTTAGAATTTACAAAAGTAACTTTTTAATTTCAGCTTCAAAGAATTCCAAAGTATATTCTCTTGACCAAACTTGGGCTTTTTGACTCATGGTTTGGTATTTAACTTCATCTTCTATTAAGTATTGAATATTTTTTACATCTTTCTCTAAATGCTCCTCTAACAAAACCCCTCTATTACCATAATCTAACATATAAGGCACGCAAGAAATTTTTGTAGCAATTGGTAAGCATTTCCAAAACATAGCTTCTGCCACTACTTTTGGCCAACCTTCACTTTTAGAAGGTAAAATTAAAAAATGACTTTCTTTATATGCTTTTTCAACCTCTTCTTTTGTTTGATTTCCTTTTAAAATAGCTTTATTTTCTAAATTATTGGAATGTATATACTCTTCTAGAGCTGCTCTTTGTGTTCCTTCTCCATAAAAATAAATCGTTGTATTATATCCATTTTTGATCAATTCATGTACTACTTGCAAAGCGTATAGCGGTTGCTTTCCTGGTGATAGTGTACCCACAAATAAAAAATTAATTTCGTTTTGAGGTTCTAATTTGCGATTGCTAGGTTCCGCATTCTGAATTTCTGACTGACTGTAAGTTGCCGTAAAAAAAGGTTTAATGTTTTTTGTTTGATTTTCCCATTTACCATAGACTAAAACTTGCATGTTTTTTGTTAATATTGTATTACTTACTATCCATTTTTGCAATCTGTAACTCCAAGGTTGTTTGCTTTTTATATCCCAGTTTCCGGCATACTTAACTGTTTTCTTTTTATTTGGAAATAAGATTTGAACTATTGAACCCAATAAACCAATATTTCCTGGACAACGCAAATGGACGTGATCTGCTTGTTTTATAGCTTTGAAAATTATAATACAATTTAAAATTGAAAAATAGAAGCTTTTAAATAGACCTGAAATTGATTTTAAATTAAACTCGTATAATGGAATAATCTTGTCTATTTTAAAACTAACTTCAGCATTCAGTAAACCTTTACTTTCTTTCCAAATTGGGCAACAGAAAGTTATAGTCTTAGAATGTCTTGCCCAAATTTGCATTTCTTTCTCATAAGGGCTATAAGCATAATATTTGTTTTCTATTTTGATTAAAGGAGCTGAGGAAATGACTACTAATTTTTTCATCTCTAAATATATTCTCTTGAACCTTGATTAGAAACTTTAATTGCAGGAACACCAAGCATCACACTATTATCTTCTACATTTGATGTTATTAATGAAGACGAACCTATTAAAACATTATTGCCAATTGTAATTTTTCCAGCGACTACACTATTCACTCCTATGTAAACATTATCACCTATTATAGGCACTCCTCTATTTTTATTTAATCCTGAAACTCCAATTGTTACCCCTTGAGATACATTGCAATTATTTCCTATTATAGTTTGGGCATTAAAAATAATTCCACCAAAGTGACCAATATAAAAAGATTCACCGATTGTTACTGATGCTGGTATTGAGATACCTGTAAGAATTTCAATAATTTTTTGCCAAATTAATGTAATTAGTTGCAACAAGGGTTTTAAGATAGGTATTTTTAATTTGTAAACACTATTGGCAATTCTATATTGGAAAATTGCCCAAAAACCTTGTGTAAAAAAAACGATGGTTATACAATTTCCTCCATATTTTTTATATTTTTTATAATCAGATGCAATAAGACTCCAACAATTCATTCTCTTTTTTTATTTAAAGTTGTAAATATACAATTTAAGCTTAGAAGAACGACTTTACTTTTTATTATAAAATTCGTTTAGTTCGTCTTTTACTTCTTTAACTTCTAAGCCCATGTATCTGCAAAATTCACTAATTGTAATTATTTGATGTCTTTCTTTGTTGTAGGCTTTTTTAATTGTCCTAATTATTTTTCTGCCGTTGCTTGAACTCACATTCAAAATAATCTCAACATCCTTCGGTTTAATAATTAATCTTGCCATTGTACTCTATTTTTTACTATTTACAATTTAGTTGATTTTTGGTTTTTACTCCCCGCTAAATTAATTCAACTTTTTTATTTAACCATATACGACTAATTTAGAGGCTGTTGATAACTTTTTATACCCAAAACAGAATGCACAGAAATAGTATGAAATATCATGTTGGTCTACTAATTGCAATCGCTAAAATCCATCAAATTGCACTAAATTATTCGTAAAAAAAAATAACTAGATGTTGATAAAAAAATTAGAATACATTTTTTTAGTAGGCGTAGAGGTTGCGTTTAGTATGGGATATGTATGGGATATGTATGGGGTATGTATGGGACAAGTATGCAGTATAAGTTTTGCGTTGTGGCATTTTGGGTTATAGTAGTTTATCATGGTTTAAAACGGTAAAAATGTTCGTTAACGGCCCCTGTTCTTTGCTTTATATTTTTGAGGGTTTTAGTTTTGGCAACGAATTGAGACGTCTGATTCAAAAACTATTTATTTACAATTCTAAATTTTATTATTATGGCAAAACAAGATTCAATTTTAAAAATTAAAGGAAGTTTGGATGGATTAACTTTTTACAAAAGTAAAGATGGGTATTTAGTTCGCAAGAAGGGAGGAGTTAGTCGAGAGCGAATTATGACAGATATGAATTTTGAACGCACTAGAGAAAACATTGCGGAATTTGGTTTAACTGCCCAATCTGCACGACTTCTTCGTTCTTCTATTGGAGTGTTGTTGCATAAAGCTAAAGACCACCGTATGTCTAGTCGACTGTTTGGAGTCTTAAGTAAGGTGAGTAAGTTTGACAATGTTTCCGCAAGGGGACATCGCTCTGTAAGAGAAGGTCTATTGACCCCACATGGGAAGGCTTTGTTAAAAAGTTTTGATTTTAATCGCAATGCAAAATTTCAATCAGTGTTTCATGCTCCTTATGCTTTGGATACTACTACCGGTGTTGTTACTATACCGGATTTCATTGGTTTGGATCATTTGAGTATCCCCCAAGGTGCTACTCATGTTTCATTAAGTACCGCTTTTATTTCTTTGGATTTCAACAGTGAAACTTATGACACCCAATACAGTCCTGTTGAAAATATTGCCTTGAACATGAGTGCTCACACCATTACTTTGACCCCAGCAGCGGTTCCAGTAGGTTCTGGATTTAAGTTATATTTACTATTAATAGTCTTTTCTCAAGAGGTCAATGGTGTGCAATACTCCTTGAGTAATGATGAATTTAATGTTCTACATTTGCTGGATGTGGTATAGCTTAGAAAAACGCTCTTTTTAGAGCGTTTTTTTTTGTATTGGATGTGTTTGGTTGCGGTTGTCAGTTAACTGTTGTTGTTGGTTGTAAGTTGTTTGTTTTTTGTGGTTTTTATGAAATGTTTTGGTAGAAAGTTATGTTTTCTTTTACTATTGTATTTATTTCGAACTGGTTCAACACTGCTTCTCTGGCTTTGCTTCCAATTTCTTTTGCTTTATTTGGATTACTTAGCACTTCTTTTATCTTATTTGCGATGTCTTCAGGATTTTTAGGATCGCATAGAAAACCTGTTACACCCTCCTTTATAACTTCTGGACCAGGACCTAATTTAGTGAAAACTACAGTTTTTTCCATAGCCATGGCCTCTGGAGCTACTAAGCCTAAGGTTTCCATATGAGATGGGAATACACATACTGCGGCTTTTGCGTATCTTAGCGGTATCTCCTTAAGGTCAATTCTTCCGTGAAATATGACCTCTTTATCGAAAGGTTTTATTTTAGGGAGTTCTATTTCCTTCAGCCTTTCGATGTAAGATTTCCCGTCGGGATACTTCCAATCTCTTCCGTAAATATTTAAAACTGCCTTAGGGAATTGTTTTTTAATTATAGGAAATGCTTGGATTAATTGACGAACCCCTTTTTTTTCGCAAACCGTCCCCATGAACGTTATGTTATTATCCTCTGGTTCTATTAGTAGAGGGCTAAATAACTTGGCATCTATGGGGTTGTAAATCACCTCAACTTTCTTGTTGTGATAGCTCAAAAATTTTGACGTATGTTCCTTAACGTATTTTGACACGGCAATAAAAGCATCTGCTTTTGAGAAAGAACGTTTTTCTTGAAATCCTTTCCACCCATTGATGTTTCTGTTTTCGCTTTCAGCAAAAAAATGATGGCCTCCATGTAAACGAATGGTGTATTTAATTTCCTTGATTTTAGGAAGAAAAGCTAGTCCTAATTCGGCTGATTCAACAATATCTATTGGATTATTTTTATGGATTTCCTTTATTTTTTTGGAAATGGATTGTGCATTAAAAAACCATGCTAAGCCCTTTATCCTACTTTTTTTTAATCTGTAAATTGTGATTTCGTTTTCTGTATCTAAAGCATATTCATTGGTGTAATTCAGGCCTACAACTGAGACTTTAATATTGTTTTTCACCAATGCATTTGCCATTGTTTTAACAAAGCTCCCCAAGCCTCCATGCGGGAAGCCTTCTTTAGGATATTCGTTGGTAAGAAAGCAGATGTGCATTTAAGATAAATTTAAAAATTTTCTAATTTGTTTAGAAACATACTTATTGTTTGACAAAATAGTTTCTTTCCAAGAATTCATGGCTTGTAAATTAAATTCTTTTTTTAGTAATTCAGAAATCATTGTTTTATTGTTCCACCACAATACTACCTTTGTATTTGGCATACTTCTAAAATGTTGAAACTGATAGATTGTATTCACTGACCAATTGGGGTTTTCTTTTTCCTTTTGATCATAATTTATAAAAATACAAGGTTTTTGAAACATAGCAAAATCAAAAGCCATTGTAGAGCCTACATTTACAACAACATCACAATAAAAAGCTGTAGATACTAATAATTTTACATCCTCTTTTAAAGGGTAAATTGTTGTCCAACTGCTTCCCTTTTCGAAGTTCCAAATGGGTGGTGCTTGTTTAATTAAATTAGGAAACTTACTTACTACTACGTCATATCTACCAGAGACATCCACAGGGCATCTTCTTAAAAGTATTTGGTATTCTTTATCTAAATTATTGATTATCAATTCTTCTGCAAGATCGTTTAAGTATTTTGGATCATCGGGTGAGGTTAAGACATCATCCCCAGAAAAACATATAATTTTCTTTGAAATGTCTAGTTTGTATCTATTATAAAATTCTTCTCTTGGAATAATGTTTGTTTCATTGTGGTAGCATTCAAATTGAGGTGTACCCGTAACAATCACTTTGTTTTGATTAATTTCTGGATAATACAAATTCATTTCTTCTTTCATATAATTTGACCACACCAAATAATTATCCGCTCTTAGTGCTAAACGGGCTTTAGGTAAATTATCCCAAGAATATATAACCGTTGAAGTCTTTATATTTATATCTGTTGCCGCAGCAAAAATTGTTGGACATACTACCCCTCTTTGATGGGAACAAAAAAGTAAAGTTGGATTTATTTTCTCTAAAATTGCCTTAACTTCTTTATAATAAGATGTTTTACGTATTTGTTTTTGATACTTGTTTTCTAAATATTCAATTTGTCTATAATTTGAAATGAATTTAGACGACAGTTCAACAAGTTTGTAAAATATTTTATTTTTTAAATTATTATGATTGGTTTTCCAATTTGTTAAAAGCGATTTGTTTTGAGTAATTTTAGTATTATTATTTAATCTAGCTAAACAAATTAACTCACGAAGAAATTTTTCTTTGACAGTTTCATTGTATTTTGGAATTTTATAAGCTTGTTCAATAGAGGTTATTTCTACAATTTCTTTAGCTGTTTTATCATCAAAACTATGGAAAAGTACTAAATCTTCTTTACTACTATCAAAGACCTCTGAATACAGATAATTTCTGACACCTACACCATCAGGAAAAAGAAGAAGAATTTTGTTATTCATTATATATCTCTAAATTGTTTTTGGTGATTCAGTTGCCAAATATCTTCATTTAAAAGAGATTTTAAAAACAGTGCTGAACTGTTTCCATCACCAAAAGTTGACATTGTTTTTTGACAATTAACTTTATCAATACGTTGCAATGCATCTAAAATAGACTCTTTAGTATAATCAACATTGACTATAGCATCATCTAAGGCACGATTTTGTTGTCTCGTTCCAATATTTATAATAGGAATACCATAATATGGTGCTTCTCTTATTCCGGCACTACTATTACCAATAATAAATTTTGCATTTTTTAATAAAGTCAAAAAGTATTCAAAACGCAATGAGGGAAAAATTTTGAATCGATGATTCTCTTTTAATTTTTCATAAGATTCTAGAATAATACTACTTCCTGAATCGTTGTTTGGATAAACGACTACATAGTTGTGCTGATCTTTCAATAAAGCAGACACAAAATTATCTGCATATGCTTTCATTTGTTTTACTTCCGTAGTTACAGGATGAAACATAACCACTGCATATTGTTTATAAGGAATTTGATAGTATTTTTTAACTTCTTCTAAATTCGGTAAATTATCCGAAAACATAATATCTACATCTGGTGAACCTATTACAAAAACTGATTCTTTTAACTCCCCCATTTGTATTAACCGTTTTTTGGCTTGTTTGTTTGACACAAAGTGCACGTGACTCATTTTACTGGTTGAATGTCTTATTAGTTCATCAATAGTTCCTGAAACTTCTCCCCCTTCAATATGTGCTACTAATATATTGTTTAAAGACCCTACAATTGCTCCTGCTAAAGCTTCCACTCTATCTCCATGAATCACTATCATATCGGGATTGCATTCTTTTACAAAAGTTGATAAACCTTCAATGGTTTTAGCTAAAGTTAAATCCATTGTAGTTTCGTGTGTATGATTTTCAAAAGTATGAACATTAGAAAACCCACATCTTTCTACCTCTAATAAAGTGTAACCGTATTTTTTTTGCAAATGCATTCCTGTTACGAATACAAAAGGGTTAAAATCAGCATGTTCTTCCAAAATTTGGAGTAATGATTTTATTTTACCAAAATCGGCACGGGTTCCGGTTAGGAATAAGATTTTTTTTGACATTTAACAGTGGCTATAGCTTTGCAAATATATAATTAAATTTGACACCTCCCTAACCCTAATCGAGGGGTAACTTGTTCTAACTCTTTTATCGGAATTATTAGATTTATTACTATTTTGAGGTACACCTCCCTAGCCCTCCTCAAGGAGGGAACTCCTTCTAACATGTTTAATTGGAATTATAAAGATTTATGTTGTAGCGAGTTGACACCTTCCTAGCCTTACTCAAAGAGGGAACTTGTTCTAAGATGTTTGGTCGTTATATGATGTTGATTCTTTATATTATCTTTAAAAGCTCCCCTCTTGAGAGGGGTTGGGGGTGTGTTTTCCGTATTCTGTTATATAATACTCTACAGCTCTAACTACGTTTTCGGTATCTTTTAAAACTTGATAATCTGAGAATCTCAATATTGTAATTCCTAATTCGTTCATTCTTTTTTCTTTTATTTGATCTTTTTGATAAATCTCTAAAAATTCGTGAGAATATCCATCAACTTCAATTCCTAACATTAACTCATAACAAAAGAAGTCTAAAATGTAATTATCAATTGGTTTTTGCCTGTGAAAGTCATACCCATACATTTGATCTCTTTTAAGTTTTTGCCAAAGAATTATTTCTGATTTGGTTGAGTTATTTCTCAATTCTCTTGCAAATTCTTTGAGTTTAGGGTTATAGGGTATAATTTTTCTTTTCATATAGCTTTAAATAAATTGTTTTAGAGTTTTACACCTCCCTAGCCCTCCTCAAGGAGGGAACTCCTTCTAACACGTTTAGTTGGAATTATAAAGATTTATGATGTTGCGAGCTGACACCTTCCTAGCCTTCCTCAAGGAGGGAACTTGTTCTATGATGTTTGGTTTGAATATGATATTAATTCATTATTTGATTTTTAGAAACTTGTCTCTTATAGGAGTTGGGTTGTGTTTTCTTATATTTAAATAATTAACATGAACTTTGACACCTCCCTAGCCCTCCTCAAGGAGGGAACTCCTTCTAACATGTTTAGTTGGTAATTATAGGGTTTTATGAAGTTACGAGTTGACACCTCCCTAGCCCTCCTCGAGGAGGGAACTCCTTCTAACATATTTAGTTAGAATTGTTAGATTTTTTTAATATTTTGAGAGGTTACGTTATTACTCAAAATCTGAAAAATCTAATTGTTCATCGTTTTCAATATCTCTTGTTGCTTTTTTTCCTAATAACGAGTTGAAGTCTTCTGCCAATATTTTTCCAGTTCCTGGTCTTTTGACCCAAATATTCTCTTTGGTCAAAATTTCTCCTTTACCGATGGATTTGATTGCACAAACCGTGGCAAAAGCAAAATCGATGGTAACTTGTTCTTCATCTGCAGGTTTTTTTGTACCTCCACGCATTTGAGCCATTTCAGCACTATTGATAATTAATTCTTTACACGCTAGTTCATCCATACTGCATACAATATCTGGTCCTGTTCTGTTCATGTGATCGGTAAAATGTCGTTCTAAAATAGAAGCACCCAATGCAACCGCTCCTAAACAGGCATTGTTATTCAAAGTATGGTCAGAAAGACCGAAAACCTTATCTGGAAAAGCTTGATGCATTTCCATCATTGCTCCAAAACGCACTAAATGAATTGGTGTTGGATATAAATTTGTTGTGTGTAATAAGGCAACTGGTATATGATGTTTATCAAAAATAGCTACTGCTTTCTGAATACTCTCAATAGTATTCATGCCCGTACTTAAAATAACTGGTTTTCCAAAAGAAGCAATATGTTCTAATAAAGGGTAATTATTACATTCTCCTGAGCCAATTTTGTAAGCAGGAATGTCAAATTTCTTTAATCTTTCTGCTGCAGCTCTTGAAAAAGGTGTTGAAATAAAAATCATGCCTTTACTTTCAACATATTTTTTTAATTCTAGCTCCTCTTCTTCGTTTAAGGCACACCGTTCCATAATTTCATAAATGGAAATATCAGCATTTCCTGGAATGACTTTTTTAGCCGCACCACTCATTTCGTCTGCTACAATATGGGTTTGATGCTTGACTACCTCAACTCCTGCTCTATGAGCTGCGTCTACCATTTCTTTGGCTACTTGTAAAGAGCCTTCGTGATTAATACCGATTTCTGCGATAACTAAAGGTGAAAAATCTTGTCCAATTTTTCTTCCTGCGATTTCTATGTAGGGATTCATTTTTTTAAGTGATTAGTTTTTCAAATATAGTGACATTATAAAAAATTTAAAAGCGAATTCATAATTTTACACCTCCCTAACCCTCCTCAAGGAGGGAACTCCTTCTAACATGTTTAGTTGGAATTATAAGATTTATGACGTTGTGAGTTGACACCTCCCTAGCCCTCCTCGAGGAGGGAGCTTTTTCTAACATGTTTGGTCGTTATGTGATGTTGATTCTTTATATTATCTTTAAAAGCTCCCCTCTTGAGAGGGGTTGGGGGTGTGTTTTCCGTATTCTGTTATATAATACTCTACAGCTCTAACTACGTTTTCGGTATCTTTTAAAACTTGATAATCTGAGAATCTCAATATTGTAATTCCTAATTCGTTCATTCTTTTTTCTTTTATTTGATCTTTTTGATAAATCTCTAAAAATTCGTGAGAATATCCATCAACTTCAATTCCTAACATTAACTCATAACAAAAGAAGTCTAAAATGTAATTATCAATTGGTTTTTGCCTGTGAAAGTCATACCCATACATTTGATCTCTTTTAAGTTTTTGCCAAAGAATTATTTCTGATTTGGTTGAGTTATTTCTCAATTCTCTTGCAAATTCTTTGAGTTTAGGGTTATAGGGTATAATTTTTCTTTTCATATAGCTTTAAATAAATTGTTTTAGAGTTTTACACCTCCCTAGCCCTCCTCAAGGAGGGAACTTGTTCTAATATCTTTGGTTTGAATATGATATTAATTCATTATTTGATTTTTAGCAACTTGTCCCTGATAGGAGTTGGGTTGTGTTTTCTTATATTTAAATAACAAGCATGAACTTTGACACCTCCCTAGCCCTCCTCAAGGAGGGAACTTGTTCTATCATGTTTAGTGACAATACTTTTTTAAATAAACTTATGAAAAATAAAAAATAAAAGTTCTTAGAAGGTGCTCCCCTCTTGAGAGGTGTTGGGGGTGTGTTTTCCAACCAAATATTCAGCATATTCAAAATCTTCTTGAGTATCAATATCAATTGTTGCAAAAATATGATTTATTTGATAGGGATAGGCGTTTTTACTTATTATGACATCATTTAGAATTAATTTAGCTTTTGTGATATATAATAATCCGTTTTCGTAATACAAAGGTTCTAAATCTTGACTTCTTTGTCCGATTTCATAATTGAATGGCTGGAATTTATTGTTGTTGATTTTACCTAATTTATGATGATTTTGCGAAACTGTAAATAAGCTTTCGTACTTTTTTTCTTGAAATATTTGAAAAGCATTTTCTAATAATTCTATTGGTCTTAATGGATTTGTTGCTTGCAATAAAACCACATTTTCAACATCCTCATCTATGGTTTCTAAAACATGTTTTAAAGCCGAAACGGTTGGCACTAAATCTCCTGAAAGTATTTCTGGTCTATCGATTACTTTTGCACCATATTCTAATGCTATTTCTTTAATTTCTATATTATCTGTTGAAACATAGACATGGTTTATAAAATCATGCTTTTGTGCGTATAAAATACTATGAGCTATCAGAGGAATTTCGCCTAATAATTTTATATTTTTTTTAGGTAAGCGTTTGGATCCACCTCTTGCTGGAATTATGGCTATCGTTTTACTCATAAATACTTGTTTTATTTGTGAAATCTTTAAAAAACAATGGCTTTATTTTTTCTAACTCTTTTTCTGATTTATCCCACCATTTTAAGGTTTCAATTTCTTTAATTATTGAATCTGCATATCGCTTTCTTAGCTCTTTAGCAGGTACACCAGCCACAATTGAATAAGGTGCAACATCTTTAGTTACAACGCTACCTGCTGCTAGAATAGCTCCATTTCCAATATTTACATTACCGACAATAATTACATTATGTCCAATCCAAACATCATGCCCAATTACAACTTCACTTTCTTTCCTTAACTGTTTTAACTCACCATTGAATAAATTTTTGTTGATGTATGTTGACATATAATTTGTAGGGTGATTTTTTGTAAAAACAGCAACTCCCACACCTAATTGACAATATTTTCCTATTTTTACATCTCCATGTATGAAATTATTATAACCTAATGTTGTAGCATACCCTACTGAAACTTTTCCTGAAAAATTACAACCATCAGGCACAGCATTATTTCCTTCAAACATAACATTCTGAATTCCTCTAGAAAGACCAGAAAAAATCGAAGTATTAACCTTTTCAGGAGTATTTAAAATCTTAAATAATATATTTTTAAATATTCTTTTCATCCTATAATTATTGTACAAATCTTAATCCACGATGTGTTAATTTAAATGAAATATAAGCAAATACTAACTTAAATACCCATTTAAAATATTCTGTCTTAAAATTAAATGTTTTAGTAATCAACTTAAAATATAATAAAATACATTTCGGATGCCTATATAACACTACTAAATTTTGCACCTGATGCTTAAATAAGTAAAATTTTATATTATTTGACAACTTCTCTTTTTTATTTAAAGCATCTAAAATATTAATGATAGCATTATGTCTTGATTCAGCAACTGTATAATCTGAGTTAGAAGAATTTGAGTTTTCGTGAATTCTGTATAATGCCAAATACTCATCCACTAAAACTAATTTAGGTTCTTCTGCAAGTCTTCGAATATGAAAATCTCGATCTAACATTTTCAATAACTTCTCATTAAAGAGCATTTTCCCTTCGAGAAAAGATCTTTTCCAAATAATATCATGCATGTACCAAGATATTTTCAAAGAAATAAAATCTTCTAATAAATTATCAGTTAATAAAGTCCTAGTTTCTCTTTTAATCTCTTTTTTGTTATTATCAACCATTATAGTTTTAGACAAAACACCAACTGCATGTGGAGCAGCATTAATTACTTTCATCTTCATTTCTAAATGATTTGATAGCAACCAATCATCTGAATCAAGTGAAAGAATATAGTTCCCTTTTGATTTATCAATTCCATAATTCCTACTTGAGTTAGGTCCTTTAGGTAGGCTCTTTGGTCTTTTATAAAAACTAATTCTTTTATCTACTTCAATAAATTTCCCAACAACTTCTTCAGTCTTATCTGACGAACCATCATCTACAACAATACATTCCCAGTCAGAATAGGTTTGATTGATTACGCTGTCAAGTGTTTCTCCAATTAAATCTGCTCGATTAAATGTTGCTATAACAATTGAAACTAAATTTTTATTTACCATTTATTTGTAAAATTTAAATCTTCTTAAGATTCTCAAAAAGAGACTTTTAAAAAAGTAGTAAAAATTCAAATCGGATTTCTTTCCTTCATTATGATGTCTTAAATTTAGAATATTTTTTTTTAATTTTTTTTCTAACAACCATTCTGGAATGGTATTTCCCATGTGATACGCAAATGCTTTTATTAAAGAGAGTCGATAATATCCTTGTTTATCTAATGGTTTATCTAAAAAATTAAGTTCACCACCTGGAAAAACATAAATAGGTTTTTTAAAAGTAAGGTGTTTGAAAACTTCTTTTTTATAAACAGACGCAAAGTGACCTGCTCCTACAATCGCTTTAACATTATTTTTTTCAAGATAAAATTGTGAATTCTTCCAATTTTTATTTATTGTTATGAAAAAATCTTTTTTATTAATACCTTCTTCAAATAATTCTAATTCTTTGTTATCAACGATTTTTCCTTTTTTAACAAATAGCCATTCTTTAAAAAAAAGAGACGAATTACAATAAAAAGCTGTATTCACATCCGGTGTTAAACCTACCACTCCTACATTTTTAAAATTCTCAAAAACTTTTAAAACTTCAACTTGCCAGCCTGTAAAGAAGAAAACATCTGAATCCACTATTGCAATGTATTTTTCATAACATCCTCTAGCTTCTTGAATAACCGTGTATATTTTACCATAATTTTCTTTACAATGAACATGTCGATCTATACGTTTTTCCGATAACAAATCATTTACATAATCTGTTACGTCTTTTTTACAATTATTATTAATAATAGTTATATTTGTTTTCTCTTCATCTATTGTTTCAAAAAGAGAATACATACATTTTTGAAAAACTTGTAACGCATTATTAAAATAAGCAGCTTCGTTTTCTGGTATATAAAGTGGAATTATTATCCTGAAAAGCTTATACTTTAATTTTTTAGACTTTTCTTTTTCTGGATTTATACCTACTCGCATTTTGAATATTTATTTATAAAACTTAATGGATGTAAATAAAGTTTGAAAAAACTAATATTTAGTTCACTATAACCATACAACTCTTTCCATTTAAGAACAGCACTTTTTGCTAAACACACTTTTATTCTATGCTTTATCAGTGGGTTAACAATACCCATTTTTATAAAATTATTGTACATTTTCTTCTCTACACCTATGTACTTCTCCAGCTGTTTTGACAATCTACCTTCATTCGAATACTCTCTGTAAAACGCTAGTGGCTCTTGAACATAAATAACTTTATGCCTGTAAAACATTCTTTGGTAAAAATCTATATCCTCCCCTACTTTGATGGTTTCGTCAAACATTAGATCGGATCTAAAAACAGATCTTCTAATTAAAGGTGTTGGTGATTTTACCACCCAAACCCCTAGTGCGTTCCAAAAAACATAGCCCGATCGCTTGTGTGCTTTATTTTTTGAAGCCCCTATTATTTCTCCTGTTAGGTTATTATTTTTATCCACTACTGCAGCAGCTGAATGCACACAATCTATATTTTTATTTTCTAAAAGAATTTTGATTTGTTTTTCAATTTTAAAAACTTCCCAAAAGTCATCATCATCTAAGAATGCAATAAAATCTCCTTTAGATTTCGTAATACCATAATTTCTGGCCGATGATAAGCCTCCATTATTTTTGTATACATACAAACAATTTGCATATTTGCTGCAAATTGACTCTGCATAATTGATGTGCGAACCGTCATCAATTACAAGTATTTCTATCCTGTTATAGGTTTGGTTAACAACACTTTCAATAGCTTTGTTTAGAAATTTCTCTCTATTGTAAGTAGTTATAATAACAGAAACTAACGGATTTTGCATTTTTTTAAAAGCTTGTGAATAGTAAATTTGCTTAATTTGTAAAAATACAAAACTTTTAAATTCTTATCTACTTTTATTTTTAGAATACTAGAAGTGTTTAAAAAATCTTTTTTGTGAGTCCAAATATAATATTTTATGTAGTGGTCAATAAATTGTTTGTATTTATAAGTTTGTGAAAAATAGTTTAAGTATTTTGCTTTTTCGTGATATGAAGATTCTAATTTATTTTTTTGTAAAAATGTTGAAATTGAGCCCTCGTGTCTTCTAAAATAATTTAGGTTTTGATTGCAAAAAGCAAATTTTTTATCTTGAACTAAATAAGACCATAAAAATAAATCAGAAGATAATCTGTTATTAAAAATTTCGTCTGAAATTATATTTGTTGGCTTTCTAAAAACTACTGAACTTCCGTTTGTTATATATGTATCAAAAGGCATTTTATTTAACAATACTTTATTATCCATAATTTTAAAACATCCTTTATCTACTTTTAAGTTTTTAGTTCTTCTAGTAGAATTATAAATAGTTTTATCGTCTTCAACATAATTACTTGTGCAAAAAGCAAATGAACAATTTTTGTTCTTATCCAATATTAATACCAATTGCTCCAAAAAATTACTATCTGAATAATCATCGGTTTCGGCTATCCATATAAATTGGGTTTCTGCTAATTCAATTCCTTTTTGCCAAGAATTATAACCACTGCCCGAATTGGTCTCATTTATTATAAAGTGTTTAACATTAAAATCTGGGTTTTCCTCTAAAAATTTTGAGATAACCTCAACACTATCATCTGTAGATTTGTCGTCAATAATAATTGCCTCCCAATCTTTAAAAGTTTGGTTAGCAATAGTTTTTAGCCTTTTTTTTAAAAAATGACTGTGATTATAACTAGGTATTATTATGGAAACTTGTGGCATTTATTATGTTCTAATTTTATATATTAGTAGCTTTAAAAGATTGTAATTTAGTCTTGTAAATGGCTTTCTTGACAAGTAAAAAAACCACAATTTGTAGGGAATATATCTATTTTCTAAACATATTTCTAAAAATCTTTTTAAAGCTACTGTTTCTAACGAAGTTTTTTTACTGTTTATGAATTTTGGAAGCTTATTTTTATATAATTCGTGAAACATAATTACTCCTTTCACAAAATCTAAATTTGTATTTCCTATTGAAAAATGTTCAATTAATAGTTGGTCTGTTACTACAACATCATAATTATTTTCTAGGATATCTATACTTATTCCTAAGTCATAACAATGAAATCCTTTTATTTCTTCATTAAATGTTACATTGGTGCTTTTTCTAAGTGCTAAAAAAACACCATCAATTGCTACTACTTTCACTAAATTTGAATTTTTAAATCCAATTTTAAAATGTTTGGGACTTTTTTTATTATAGTGCTGAATTAAATTAAAATGAAGCATTTTTTGATCTGTATGCCAAAATGCACTTGGATATTTACTTTTATATTTTGTTCCAGCAATTCCAATTAATCCGACATTTGGATTTTGATTGAATATAGATGTTAAAATACTACCCCAATTATATGTATGAAAAACAACATCTTCATGAACAAACAGTAAACATTCGTATTTTGCCATAGCTATGCCTTTGTTGTAAATCTTTGTTATGGATTCGTTTAACATCAAATTATCTATTCTAATAATCTCATGTTCAATTCTACCTATAGTATTTTTTATACTCTCCTTCAACTTATTGAATAAAGTTTCATTCCTTGAGCATATGACAATTGAAATCATAATGTTACTCTTTTATTGTATATTGCTACCTGCATTTTTTTTATACTTTATTTTTTTTGAAAAAACGTTTCAACAGGTTTAGTAAGCCTATTTTTTTTGTTATGTTTTTTAATAAAGTCCCTAATTTATATTCCTCTGATTTTTTTAATTTAGCAATGTTTGCAGTGAGTATTTGTTGTGAATGATAAGTTTTGGTGAAATAATTTACCGTGTACTTATAGTATTGTTCGTAAGACAAAATTTGCTTTAGACACAATAAAACTTTGATTTGATTATCACCTGCTCCCAATGTATTCATTCTACCTAAAGGATTCATTCTATAAAAAGCCAAAGGTAAATCTACAAAACTATATTTTGGTTTCTCTTTTAAAAGTGAAATCCAAACAATCCAATCTTCTTGAGCTGACAAACTTTCAGGAAATCTTAAAGACTCAAAGAGGTTTTTTTTAAATAATCCACATTGTAATTGGATTGAAAAGAAATTGTATAAGAAATTTTCAAAGGTTAAAGAATCCTCTTTTATTTCGCAAAAAGGAGGAAATACTTCTTTGCCATCTGAAGATATCATCTTAAAATTTGTTACTACCATTTGCAGGTCTGCATCCTTTTTAATTTCTTGTAAGGAGCGTTCTATTTTTTTTATTTCTAACAAATCGTCAGCATCTAAAAATTGGACAAATTGTCCTTTTGCGTTGTCCAAGCCTACATTTCTAGCCTTGCTGACCCCTTCGTTTTTCTTATAGATATACTTAATTTTTGGATTTTTGGCTGCTATATCTTTACAAATAGCTGCTGAATTATCGGTACTTCCATCGTCTACTATTACACACTCCCAATTGTCATAAGTTTGATTCAATACAGATTGCAAGGCTTGTTCTATGAACTTTTCTTGGTTAAAACAGGGAATAATAATTGAAACTAAAAAATCCATTTACTTCTTTTTTATTAGTTCTTTAAAAAATGATTCGTACTGGTTTGCAATTTCGTTGGGAGAAAACCTTTTTTTACCTTCTTGATACTTGTCGCTTGAAAAGTCTATTTTTTCGTTGATTTTAAGTATTTGTTTTATATTTTTTTTAAAATTATGTTGTTCTAAGTCTATAACGGGAAGTCCTAAAAGGTTAGCCGTCTCAGTTAAGTTTCCAATTTTGGGTATGATCATAGCCTTGTCAAAAGTTATTCCTAAATATAAATTTCCTGAATTTAGATTTCTTTTTCTAGGAATCATTAATAAAGATGCTTTTTTTACTAAATCTACCATAAGATCGTACTCAATAAAGTTGTATCCAAAAAAATATTGCTCGTTTTTTAACGGGTAACAGTATCTTTTTTCTACCCAATAGTTGTATATTTTTCTAAACCTGTAAGGTACAAATTTAGGTATTTCTTTAAAATTAAACATATTTGGAACGATAAGCAACTTGTTTTTTTGAGGCAAAGCTTTAAACATTTTTAGCATTAATTTCACCTCTTCCAATGAACGTATAGCTCCAATTACGGACACCACATATTTTTCGTTAAAATCAAGTTTAATTTTTTCTTCAATATTTTCTTTACTGGTATTAGTATTTAAGCTTTCATAAAGAGGATGAAAAACAACTTTATGTTTACAATTCGATGGGAAATCTTTTTTATAAGAATCTACTGAATATTGTCCTAAATGAATTACACCATCTGCATACTTATTAATTAATTTAAACAAATCACCATATTTGTTTTCTTCGTCATAATGCGATTTATCATCATTGAGTGTTACTACTAACTTGGAATTTTTTCTCCATTGTATTATTGCATTTTCCAATTCTATTAACTGTTCCTTAGAAGGAATTGCTAAATCAAAAATTGCCTCAGGAAATTGGATATTCACTATTGAAAAAGAAGCATCATAGTCCTTAAAATATCCAAATGAAAATTCGCAGTTAGCCCTGTTGATTATTTCGTCAAAGTATATATTTCTATCTTTTTTATGCGGGATGAACACTTTCATTAGGCACTTATTTTTTTTAGGATCAATTTCTGTGTTCTTTGCAACATAAATTTAGTTATTATGGGTCCGAATTTACATCCAAATTTAATGCTTTCTGGAACCACTAGTTTTATTATGTCTACAAATTTAATTTCAAAAAATAAATAATTCATATGTTCCAAGATGTACTTCTCTTTTATGGCCTTATTTACTTTAAAATTAGTATCGAGATAGTGGATAAAAAGAAATAGACTCTTTAGTTTTAGTCGTATTTGTTTTACTGATTTGAATTGCGATGAAATATTTATTCCACTAAGTCTCCAATATACAGCTGCATTTTCAATATTATGTATGTTAGATTTTAGTCCGAATTGCAACCAAGTTGCATAATCTGAAAACCATGCTAGTGGATAATTTATAAATCCTCCGTTAGCTTCGTACACCGTTCTGCTAAAAATAAATTCACTTGCTGTTATGGTTTCCTCTTTAGCAAGCATTCTTTGTAGTAGGCGTTCACTATTTTCAATGCTATTGTATTCAAAATTATTTTCTTCTACACTTCCTAAATGATTTATGATTTTTAATTTAAACCTTACTAAATCAATTTCAATTGTTTTATTTTTAATGATGTAGTTATAAAACTCTTCTATTGCATTAGTGTCTAAGAAGTCATCATCTCCGAGCAGCATAAGCCATTCCTCGTTTTGTGACAGCTCTATACATCTTTTCCATTGGTCTACAAGATTTATTCCTCCTAAATTATCATGAAACCTATGATAGGTACAATCCAATTTATCTTTATAAATCTCTAAGATTTTTGTTGGGTTTTCTGGACTACAATCATCTCCGATATAGACCTTAAATCGTTTATCTGTCTGGAGAGCTAAAGACTCTAAGGTTTTTTCAAAAAAAGTTATTTTAAAATATGGAATAATTATTGCTACCATCCCAACCTTTTTAAGATCTTTTTTGCTAGTTTTTTGGCAAAGGTTTTTACTGGAATATTCCTTAATTCCTGTTTGTTTTCTTTAGCATAGGCGTTAATGAAAGTCTCGATATTATTTGCTTCAATAAAATGTAATTTGTTCCAGTCTTTTGGATATATTGGGTGAAAATCTATAAATGATTTGTAGTTTTCTGAATTTAGACTTTTCCAAAACTGTATGTAATCAGCTGTATTAAAGTCTTTTCTATGGCTCCAATTTTTCAGTTTTGTTTCCACTTCTTCTTCTGTTCTTGCCCAAGATTGATGGATAACTTGTAAATTGGTTTGATAATTGGTTATTTTGGTGTTTTCTCTGCAATATTCATAGGAAGGTCTATTTGTAAGCAGTGGAAAGGTTTCATTATTCTTTATGAAAAGGAAACCATCTTCTAGTTGTTTATATAATGTTATCCAATTGGCTCTAAAGACTACCGGAGTCCATTTAGGGAACACTAGTAAATACCATTTTCTTCTTAAATATTTGGCTAGTATTTCAAAATTGTATATGTATTCATCTACATCGATTTGCAGCAACCAGCCTTTGCCCATTTTTTTGGCGAGCATTGTTCTCTCACGCGTATCACACTCAATAGGCGTTAGGTGGGCTTGATAAAAATGATCAAAATAAAGTTTAATCTTTTTTTTAGTATCAAAACGCTGTATATCTTCAAAAAAGGACTGGGGTAATTCAAATAAATTTCCACTCCATGTTAATCTCTTTTTATCAATAGCTAAATAAATTTCATCCACATGATTATATAATAAACTCATTGATGAGAATATCATTTTATAATCATACGAAATTAAATAACCAACTTTAATCATATCTTCTTTTTTTTAGGATAATTTGAACTTTTAACTCTATTTATACTTCTATTTAACCTAAAGAATAGATTGTTAGCAAAACAGTAACAGATTGTCTCGGTTTAGTTAAAAAAGAAAAATCGTTTTTTCTTTTTAGTACTTTTTTCTGCTAATGAAGTCCAGTCGTTATGCCCCATTTTTTTTGTAATTTTATAACCTAATTTCGAAAGGAATTTATAAATATTTTCGTCTTTTAAATGTAAGTTTTCAAAATAAATTTTATTGATGTTATATTTTAAAAAATCAATAGATCTTATAATTTGATCATCCAATCCCTCTGCATCTATAAACAAAATATCGATATTTATTAAATTATATTTGTCAAATAAATCATTTATTTTAACACACTTAACTTTTAATTCTACAACACCATCTCTATCATAACCATGTTTCAAAATATGATTAATGTCAGATGTAGCTACTTCATACTTTGGACCGTCTTCTTTGTGGTAATAAAAAACCATTTCCTCTTGGTCGCTTGTTGTTATAGCAATGTTTTCTATAACTACATTACTATTTTTAGAGTAACATTCTTTTATTTTATTATTGTGTATTGACATTGGTTCTACCAAAACTAAAAGTTCAGGATCATTCATTTGGGTTATTTCTGTCAAATCGTCATTTCCAACGCAAGTTCCAATTTGTACTATTTTCATTATACTCTTTATTAATTTTTAAAAAATTCTATTCCAATTTGACTTTGTAAATATTTTTACATGACTTGGGAATTTACCCCTCCTTATCTCTTTACTTTCAATTAAGTTAAATGCTAATGTTCCTTCAATTAAATCATAATATTCATTTCCAGAAACTAGACCAAGATCAATTTTGTAACTATTTGGAGAAAAAAATATTTTTTCCAATTGAACGACGAATTCCTGAATTTCATTTTTATTTCCTGAAATTCGAAATTCTTGGTCTAAATTTGTTACGTGCGTTATTAATTCCTCTATGTTGTTTTTTATGTTTATACCTATATCAGCGTATTTTATGTTTTCATTAAATTTAACTTTTAGCTTAATACAAATATCTTCACCCATAAAAAATTCAGTTTTATGATTACCTGTTTCATCACATATTTGAAATTCTAAAAACTCTACTCTTTTATTACCATATCTATTGTCATAACTACTATTTTGTCTCTCAGCTGAAGATATATAAGTATCAATAACATCTGAAATAGTACCTTTTTGAATCAATGTGCCATTTTGTAAAAGTAATCCTTTATTACAAAGTTGCTGAATAGACGCAATATTATGACTCACAAACAAAACCGTTCTACCTTCTCCTTTACTCACATCATTCATCTTTCCCAAACACTTCTTTTGAAACTCGGCATCACCTACTGCTAACACCTCATCGACAATTAAAATTTCGGATTCTAAATGAGCGGCAACAGCAAAAGCTAAACGAACATACATTCCTGAAGAATAGCGTTTAACTGGAGTGTCTATATAACGTTCTACTCCCGAAAAGGCAACAATCTCATCAAACTTTCGCTTAATTTCATGTTTACGCATTCCCAGAATTGCACCGTTTAAATAAATATTCTCTCTACCTGTCATTTCAGGATGAAAACCCGTTCCTACTTCAAGTAAAGAGGCAATGCGCCCTTTGGTATAAATTTTACCCGTTGTAGGTTGTGTTACTTGGCTTAATATTTTTAATAAAGTAGATTTTCCAGCACCATTACGTCCAATAATCCCAACAGAATCGCCTTGGTTAATTTCAAAATTGATATCTCGTAAACTCCATACGTAATCACTTTCGCCTTTGCTGCTTCTATCATTGGCTTCTCCAATTTTTAAAAAGGGATCTTCTTTGCCTCGCAAATTATACCACCAACGTTTCATATCGTCTTTCACAGTTCCCGTTCCTACGAGTCCAAGACGGTATTGTTTGGATATGTTTTCTGCTTTTATTACTACTTGAGACATTTTTATTATTTTGGATGTTTCTCTTGGTTTTTTATTTTTTTTTGACAAGTCTCGACTTGTCTCTACGGGGTTAAACCGTATCCATGAATGTTTTCTGTGTCTTATTAAAAACAATTATTCCAATAGCTAAAATACCTATTGAAAACAGTGACGGATATACTAAACTGGTAGCCGTAAAATTTCCTACTCCTAAATAAGCATATCGCATAAAATCAAATAATCCTACCAATGGATTAAGCTCTACAATCCATAAATAATTTTTTGGAACAGATGAACTTGGATAGATCACTGGAGTAGCATACATGAATAATTGTACACCAAATCCTATCAACTGATTTAAATCTTTGTATTTTGTGGTCATAGAAGATAAAATTAAGCCTATTCCCATTGAAATTAATGCCATTAAAATGATTATTATTGGGGTTGCTGCCATCCAAATGTTGGGATGAATTTGATTCTGATTGTAAAAATAAATTACAAATAATACAAATAACAAAAACTGTACTCCAAACTTCATTAAATTTGAAATAACTATTGTTAGGGGCATAATCAAACGTGGAAAATATACTTTTCCAAAAATGGATGCGTTAGCATTGAAAACACTTGAAACACTTGTTAAACAGGTTGAAAAATAATTCCAAAGCGTAATTCCTGCCATATAGAAAACAAGTTTAGGCGCCCCATCAGTTGATAGTTGAGCAACATTTCCAAAAATAATCGTAAACGTAATTGTAGTTAATATAGGTTGTATAAAAAACCATAGTGGTCCTAAGATCGTTTGTTTGTAAACGGTTACAAAATCTCTTCTAACAAATAAAACTAACAAATCTCGGTATTGCCATAATTCTTTGAAGTTTATTGAAAAAATAGAACTCTTTGGTTCAATAATTGTATCCCAAGAAGATTTTTCTGGATTAGTCGAATCCATAGAAAAATAATTTTAAATTAATTCTTTTCAAAATTAAACTAAATTGAACTGTGGAACAAACTTTTTAATTATTAATCCGTGTTATCATTTCAATAATAACAATTACTTTTGTAAAAAATAAAAAAGTGATTTCAATTTTCAAGAAAAAACAATACTTACGTGATTTAATACCTACCAATTATGTAGACATACATTCCCATGTATTACCCGGAATTGATGATGGTGCAAAAACCTTAGAAGACACTAAATTTTTATTGGACAGCATGGTGAATTTTGGTTTTACAAAAGTCATCACTTCTCCTCATACTATTGAAAACATTTGGAATAATACTCCAGCAACTATTTCACAAGCTTTAGCTTTTACCAAAGAAAACTTAACTGCTTTAGCAGACAAAGTAGCTTTAAAAGCCGCTTCAGAATATATTTTAGACGATCATTTTGTAAAGTTATTTGAAGAAGGAAATTTACTGACCATCAAAGATAATTTTGTTCTAGTTGAAATGTCATACATAAATCCTCCTATTCAACTTTACGATTATATTTTCAATCTTCAAGTAGCAGGCTACATACCTGTTCTTGCGCACCCAGAAAGATATGTTTTTTACCACGCAGATTTTTCTAATTATACCAAATTAAAAAAAGCAGGTTGTTACTTTCAAATGAATTTGCTTTCTGCAACTGGTTATTATGGTAGAGAAGTCGCCAAAATTGCTAATGAATTATTAAAAAAAGGAATGATAGATTTTGTAGGTTCTGATTTCCATCACAAAAATCATGTTAAGGCTTTTTCACACCCTATAATTGTCAAGGAAATTGACCAACTTAAAAAAGCTGCTGGAAATAATTGTTCTTTTTATTAGTAAGTGGGTTGTTGTTTTTTGGTTGTCGGTTGTCCGTTGTCCGTTGTCTGTTTTGTATTGTAAGTTGTCGGTTAAGAACTAAATAAATTATAAGGATTACAAAAAATTTCTCAAATCTGTGTTCCTAAAAAACTTTGAGCAACATCGTGCCCCTATTTGAGGTACTTTGTGCTAAGACTTAACCGCAAAGTTCGCAAAGTTTTACGCAAAGTTCGTAAACCACTTTTTCAAACTTGTCATCCCGACATTGGAGGGAACTCACTAGAAGCTCTTTAGATTAGGTCACAGGGTTGTATTTTAGTTGTAAGTTGTCGGTTGTCTGTTTTGAGTTGTATGTTGTGGGTTACAAATTAAAAAGATCATAAAAAAATTTCTCTAATCTGTGTTTCTAAAAACTCACTAAATCATTTTCATTACAACGGTTCTCGATACAATTTTTAGCCATAAAAACTAGCGTTTTCATGCCTAAAAATCACTCGAACTGACGTAGAAAAAGAGGAATGTGCTTTTAAAGATAAACGTTATCCCCTACCGTCAGTTCGAGTGGTTTTGTGGAATGCAATGGAACAAA